>CAUZCL010000020.1:0-75309 GCA_963578475.1 Acidobacteria bacterium bin61
CACAACCACTGGGCTACGGGTTCGCGCACACCTCGTCCGCAAGGCCTACAAAAAGGGCGTAAAGATCACGCGCGAACAGATGGATGAGTTGGGCCTGACCAACGACGAGGCCATGCCCAAGTGGAACTACACCCTACAGCCTGCATAAAAATCGGGAGTTATTCTTTCGCCGCCGCTAAGTCGCGCCAAAAAGGCCAATAGGGTCCTTTTCGAGTCGAGAGGGGGGATTCTCACTTCAAGAAGCCCCTCGTAAACAGCTTCGTGAGCTCAGTCGCCAGCTGTTCCTCCGCGAGAGGGCCATCGACCTTGTACCACTGATAGATCCAGTTGAGGGAGCCGAGCAGAAAAAACGTCGCCGCGGTGGGGTCGAGATCTTGCCGAGCCTCTCCGCGTTGCTGCAGTCGGATGAGTAGACTACGCACGTAATTGATGTACTCTTTCTTCCGCTGCAATATCTTTTCCCGGTAGACACCAGTCAATGCCGTTCGTTCGTGGAGGATGATCGTGACCTCTCTCGGACGGTTCAACACCATGTGGGTATGGAGCCTGATGAGCTCGGTGAGGAAGTCCTTCGGGTCTTCGAGCTTTTTCAACGGTTGCACGACGGTCTCGTCGAGAAGGTCGAGACCGTAATCCGTAATCAAGTAGAGCAAGTGCTCTTTGCCCTCAACGAAGTAGTAGAGGCCCGCTTTGGTAATGCCCACTTCGTCAGCGATGTCGCTCATGGAGGTGGAGTCATACCCTTTGACGCAAAATAGTTGCGCCGCTTTTTCCAGAATTTGCCCCGGGCGTTCATTCACTCGAGAGCGCCGGCCCGGTTTCTTGCTTTCTGTTTCGCTCTTGCTCAACGATTCACTCCTCCGACGAAGCGCGATTCTGTCAGCTGCGGACTTCCCAAGCAACTGCTCGTCCTATAGGATGCCGCTGCGCCTCAAAAGAGCGCTTGGAGTAGACCATGAGATTCTCGATCGTTGTCATCCTCTTGTCCCTTTTCACCGTTTCAGCGGCCCTCTCACAGGAAGCGCGCCGACGATGGGAGCGGATGTGCCAGATCCGGCACGAGAAATTCGACCGCATTCTCCCGGAGGTCATGAAAGAGAACGCTATCGACATGTGGATCGTCATGCAAAAAGAGGGGTTGCGTGATCCGCTCTACTACGATCTCGGCGAAGGCTATGTCGGGAATGTCGGGTTCTATATTTTCACCGACCGTGGTGACGAGCGGATTGAGCGCGCGGCGCTCGGTGTGGGCGGACGCCGGCTCGAAGCTTGCGGTGTCTACGACATCGTGAGCGGAAGTTTCGACCTCGCGGCTTTTGTCGCCGAGCGCGACCCCAAGAGCATCGGCCTCAATATGTCTGAGAGCATCGGTGCGGCGGACGGCCTGTCCCATACTGGCTTCGGGTATCTCGTGCGCACGCTCGGGGAGGACTACGCGGAGAGGTTTACGTCCGCGGAGAAGCTCGTTTCTGATTTTCGCTCGCGCCGCGTGGCCAGCGAGATCGTTGCCTTTGGAGAGGCCGGAGAGATGTCCCGCCAGATAGCGGAGCGTGCCTTCTCGAACGCCATCATCACGCCAGGGGTGACGACTCTCGAGGACGTCGCGTGGTGGATGACGGAGCAGCAGTTCGAGCGAGGACTAGAATCTTCCTTCGGCATGCCGTCGGTCTATGTGACCGGCCCCGAGGGTATCGTCGCGAGCTCGAACGAGCACATCATTCAGCGCGGCGAGCTCCTCATGGTCGATTGGGGTGTCGGCTATCTGAACTTCTTTACCGACATGAAGCGCATCGCTTACGTTCTGAAGGAAGGCGAGACAGCCGTGCCACCAGGAATTCAAAACGCTTTCGATCAAGCACTAAAAGCGCGCAACGTAGTGCGGCGAAGCATCAAGGCCGGCCCTACCGCGGGTGAGATGCTCGAGCAGGTCAACCACGCTCTAGAAGAAGCGGGATTCTCGCTCATCGAGTTCAATCAGCCAACGGACGCGGACACGACCGATGTTGTCATCGGTTGTCACTCCGTAGGTAATCTCGGCCACGGAATAGGGCCTTCGATCGCGTGGTTCAACCCGACGCGTCTCACCTACGAGATTAAGCCGTCGAACATGTTCTCGATCGAGCTTTTCGCCTATACCAAGGCTGATGAGTTCGGGGGCGCGAAAGTGCGGATCCCTCTCGAAGACGACGCCATCGTGACCACGAGAGGCGTCGAGTGGTTCTATCCGGTTAACCAAAGGATTCTGCTGATCAAGTAGATTCGAAGATTTCGCCATCGAGCACCTGATGTCGCGCCGCGTCGATGCCGAGCGCCTTGGCGAGCTCGGTGAGCCAGGCTTTTTCGCCGTCGCTAACGTTGTCATCCGCGAGGACCACGAGCGCACCAAAGCGGTATAGAAGCTCTGAGTCGTGGGCGTTGTCGACGAGCGCCGCGAGCTCGGCAGAGGTGGGCGGCTTCGCGAGATCCGCGTGGACTTGCTGGATCTGCTCGAGCGAGAGCCCCGATTCTCAGAGGCGTTTATTGATGAGCTCTTTCTCGTCGTCGTGCTGCTGACCATCGGCGAGAGACGCGGCAACCATCGTGCGCACGTTCGCAAAAAGAAGCTCCTGAGGAGGAGGCAGTGGCGGGGGCGCCGCTGGGAGCGGCGGGGGCGTGGCATTTGGGACGGGCGGGACAGCGGGCTGAGTCGGCTTCTCCGACCCGCCCATTTTATCCGCCGCAAGCGCCGCCGCGAGAGCCGCGCCTCCGAGAAGCAGAATGTTCTTGCCGCCGACCATGCGCACGATAGAGCGCGCGTTGAATCCGGTCGACTTTTTGATGATGTCAGAAACAAAGCGGTCGAGAAAGGCCATGACGCCTATTGTAAAAGCCAGCAATCGCAACGTCCATAGCGGGGAGGCCACTGGAAAAGAAAAGAGAAAGGGGAGGTGGGGATAGGAGGAGATGTGGGGATAAGAAAGAATGGCCGTGTTTTATCTCCCTATCCCCACCTCTCCTTTCTTTTCTCTTGCTCTTCCCCGTACCAACTGGAGGCACCGGGCTAAGCGCGAAGAACGTGCCCCGGAAGCTCGTTGGTCGGATGCCCGTTTTGGTAGGTGACCTTCCCGTTCACGATGACCGTCTCGATTCCTTTCGCTTTCTGGCGCGGCTGCTCGAGCGTGGCTTCGTCGCGGATCGCAGCGGGGTCAAAGATGACGAGGTCGGCAAAGGCGCCTTTCTCGATCCGGCCCCGACCTTTTAGCCCGATCGTGTCGGCCGGCAAAGACGTCATTCGGCGAATGGCTTCCGGAAGGCTAAGGATCGATTCCTCGCGCACGTAGCGTCCGAGCACGCGGGGAAAGCTTCCATAAGCTGCTGGGTGAGGCTTGCCTTTGCCGTAGTCGTTGGCGTCGGTAATGAACGCGATATCCGGTCGCCGGATGAGCTCGCGCAGACCCTCTTCGCCCGTAATGTCGAGAACGAACTGGCCGACATTGCCGTCTTCTTCGACCATGAGGTCGGAGATCGCGTCGAACGGAGATGCCTGTCGCTTCGCCCCGAGCGCAGCGAGCGAGAGGCCGGAGATGGCCTGGTTCGTCTCCGAGCCCACGGTGGAGATATGAATGCGGTCCCAGCCGACGGCCATTACGAGGTTGTGCGGCCAGCCTTTGTCTTTCCACGGCGGCCATTCGGGCGCCACCGTCTCGATGTCGTGTCGGATGCGCTCCCGAGTGGCAGGGTCCTGCAAGCGCTCGAGAAGACGCGGCAGCCCGCCTTCGAGCGACCATGGCGGGTAGATGGCGAGCATCATCGTCGCCGCGACGGGATAAGGAAACATGTCCGCGGTCAGATGCACGCCTTCGTCGCGCGCGTCCTGCTCCATGCGCAGGAACGAGCCTCGAAGGTGGCACGTGAAGGTGCGGTCGTAAGAAGCCAGACGGCGGGCAAGCAGGGTCAGCTCGTCGGTCGATGTGTAGTTGCCTGGTGGGTAGATGAGTCCGGCCGACAAGCCGAAAGCGCCTTGTGCGAGCGCGCCATCGAGCGCCGCGGTCATCATCTACCGTGTGGCGTCGTCTGTCTCTCCCGGGGCGAGATGAGCGGCGCCGAGTCTCAGCGCGCCGTGAGGGACGAGGCTTGCGACGTTTATGGGAAGCCCGAGCGTCTCCACATGCGTGAAGTAGCCGTCGAGGTCGCGCCAGCTCCAGTCGAACGGCGCCGGCGTCATCCAGCTATTGATTTGAGGCAGGAGCTCGCTGCCATGGCCGAAGAGGGGCGAGGCGCCGAGGCCGCAATTGCCGATCACTGCCGTCGTGATGCCTTGAGCGATGCGGCCCTCTATGAGCGCGAGCCTTTTTTCAGAAGGCCAAGCGAGCACGAGATCCCCGTGCGAGTGGATGTCCACGAACCCCGGTGCCCGGACTCTGCCACCCGCATCGATCGCGTGCACGTGCTCCGCGCTAATGGCGTCGGCGTCATTTGGGCTGAGCGCAACGATTCGCCCGTCCTCGATCCCGACGTCGCCCGTCCTCTCCGGCGCACCGGTCCCGTCGATGATCCGAGCGTTTCGGATGACGGTGACGGTATTAATGCTCACGAGGAGGACAGATGCTTGACTATCTTTTGTCCGTGAAAACGGCCGTTCTCGATGAAGATCTTGTTCGTTTGCCGTCCCGCGACGATGCCGCCCGCGAGATAGATGCCGGAGACGTTGGTCTCGCACGTTTCAGGATCCGTGTGCGGTTTGCTGCTTTCGTTGTCGATCGTGATACCCATCGATTCGAGGAACGTGTAGTCCGGTCGGTATCCGGTCAGGGCAAGCACGGCATCGTTCGGAATCGTGTAGCGCTCGCCTTTCTTGTTCTTTAGCTCGAGCTTGTCGGGCAAGATCGCTTCGACCTCGGTCTCGAGATGCGCTTCGATCTCGCCACGGGAGATGCGGTTATTGATATCAGGGCGCACCCAATACTTGATTTGCGTCGACATTTCTTTGTTGCGATGGATGAGGCGCACCTTGACGCCGGAGCGAAAGAGGTCGAGAGCCGTCTCGGCGGCGGAATTTCCGCCCCCGATCACCGCGACATCGAGCCCATAGTAAGGATGCGCTTCGACGTAGTAATGCGACGCTTTGGGGAGATCTTCACCCGGGATGCCGAGATAGTTCGGGTTGTCGTAATAGCCGGTCGCGACGACGAGTTTTCTAGCGGTGAGTAGCTCGGGTGTACCGACCTGGCCGCGCGTGAAAGAGTTCTCGACCTGAAAGTGGCCGTTTATCCTTCGCACCGCGTCGACGCGCGCATAGAGCTTCGTGCACAAGCGATAGTACTCCGCGGCACGCCGGTAATATTTGAGCGCTTCGAGGCGAGTCGGCTTCTCCCGGGAGCAGACGAGCGGCAGCTCTCCGATCTCGAGCAGGTTCGGTGTCGTGAAGAACACCATGTTGATGGGGAAGCGGCGGATCGCATCCACGAGCGACCCTTTTTCGATCACCACGTAGGAGAGGTCGTTCTTGGTGCATTCGATTGCAGCCGCTAGCCCGCTTGGCCCGCCGCCGATGATGGCGACGTCTATGTCAGGCATGAGACGTGTTTCTCCGTGTCATCGTGGCATCATATCGCGCGGGCCCTTAATGTTCGTCTATTTGCTCTATGCGGACCTTCATGAGCTCGACGCGCTCGAGCGGCGCTTCGTTCTCTGCCGGCACGGCTTCGATCTGCTGGACGACATCCATGCCGTCGACGATGCGGCCGAAGACGGTGTACAAGTTGTCGAGCGGCGAAGCGTTTCCGGTGACGATAAAAAAAGAAGAATTGCCGCTCGCGGGATCTTCGCCGTGGGCCATGGAAACGATGCCGGCCACATGGGACGTGTCGTTGAACTCAGGCTCCATGTTCCCAAAATACTTCATGAGGCGCTCCGACGGGGGCTCGGCGCGGGTCTCGACGAACCCGGTCTGGATCACGAATCCGGGCACCACGCGGTGGAACGTGACCCCGTCATAGAGGCCGATCTTCGCGAGACGCAGAAAATTCCGCACGTGATTGGGCGCGAGGTGGGGGAAGAACTCCATGGTGATCTCGCCGAACGACGTCTCGAGCACTGCGCGATAGGTCGCGAGCTCCTCCACCGTCTCTGTCGAGAACGGCGGGATTTCCGGCGGCGGCTTGTCGCGCAGCGTGACGTTAGTGATCTCGATGCGCTCCGTGGGGAGGCCATTCTCGTCCGTTTCCATTTCCGAGATCGTTTGGATGAGATTGATGCCTTCCACGACACGGGCGAAGACGGTGTACTGGCCGTCGAGAGCCGGCTGGTCGGTGACGACGATGAAGAACTGCGAGCCGGCGCTGTCCGGGTCGCCGGGGACTTGAACTGCGGAGAGCGCGCCCCGTAAGTGCAACGCGTCGCTGAGCTCGCGCTTCAAAAAGCCCAGCCCGCCAGTGCCATATTCGGCGACCGCGTCCACGTCCTTGGTCTTCGGATCGCCACCTTGCACGATGCCGTACTTGATGAGGCGATGGAAGGCGGTGCCGTTATAGGCGCCTTCCTCGATGAGCTTCATGACGTAGCCAACGTGATTCGGAGCCTTTTCGGGCAAAAACTCGATGATGAACTCGCCCCGCGTCGTCTCGAAAACCGCCTGGCGGTTCGCCATCTCCTCCGGCGTTTTTGTGGCGGTGTAGAAGTCTTGGGCTAGAACCCACCACGCTAAAATCGCGAGCTCCATAATGCCTCCCGAAACGGTATTATATAGAGAACCCGCATCTAGAGAACAAGCTCACCACACTGGAGGGAGTTTCGTTGAGTCAGGAAACGAAAGCTGGCACCAAAGCTGGTATTGTTCCGCGCATCGATTTCGAGACCTACCGCCTCCCGAACGGCCTTCAGGTCATCTTTCACGATGACCACAAGCTCCCGGTCGCGCACGTCAATCTCTGGTACCACGTCGGCTCGAAGAACGAGCAGCCCGGTAAGACCGGTTTTGCCCATCTGTTCGAGCACATGATGTTCGAAGGCTCGCGCAACGTGAAGGGCGAGTACGTCTCGCTCATGGAGCGCGCCGGCGCGAACATCTCGCAAGGCGGTATCAACGGCACGACGAATTTCGATCGCACGAATTACTTCGAGACGGTTCCCTCCGGCTCGCTCGAGCTCGTGCTCTGGGCGGAGTCCGACCGGATGGGCTATCTCCTCGACGCGGTGACTCAGGAGAACCTCGACAACCAGCGCGACGTCGTCAAGAACGAGCGGCGCCAGAGCATGGACAACGTTCCTTACGGGTGCGCCGTCGAAGTGCTCTTCCAGAACCTCTTTCCCAAAGGCCACCCGTATTCGTGGCACATCATCGGGAGTATGGAGGACGTATCGAGCGCGTCTCTTACGGACATCCACGCCTTTTTCCAGAAGTTCTATGCGCCGAATAATTGTGTGCTCACTATCGCGGGGGAATTCGATCGCGAAGCGACCAAAGCGCTCATCGAAAATTACTTCGCGCCGCTTCCCCCCGGCCCACCGCTCGAGCGGCCCGAGCGCTACGAAGTGACGCTCGACACGGACCGGCGTGTTACGGTCTATGACCGCGTACCGCAGGAACGTGTTTACATGGCTTGGCCTGCTGTGGCTTTCTTCGAGCCCGATGATGCCGCGCTCGACCTCGTTTCGACCGTGCTCGCGGACGGCAAGAACTCGCGTCTTTACAAGCGGCTCGTTTACGACGAGCAATTGGCGTCGGACGTGAGTGCTTTCAATTACAGCCTCGAGATTGCCGGCCTCGTCGGCATCGTCGCCACCGCTCGGCCAGGGACACCGCTCGCGAAATTAGAGCAGCTCATCGACGAAGAGGTGGGCCGCCTTGCCAAGGAAGGGCCGACGGATGACGAGATGGCGCGCATCAAGGCGGGACAGGAGTTCGATTTCCTGTCCGGTCTCGAGCGCATCGGAGGCTTCGGTGGGAAAGCCGACCGTCTCGCAATGTATCAAACCTTTCTCGGCTCGCCTGATTTCATCGAAGCGGATTACCAGAGATATCAAGACGTCCAGGCCAAAGATATTCGAAAAGCGACCAAGCGTTACTTGCTCAAGCCGCGGCTCGTAGTGAGTTATCTTCCCGAGACATCGACGACCGAGGATCGCGATGAGCCCGATCGCTCAAACAAGCCCGTGCTCAAGGAGAGCCCCGCCTTCCACGTGCCCGAAGTCGCCTCGACCAAGCTTTCGAACGGGCTCAAGCTGTACGTCGTCGAACGTCGTGAGATTCCGAAAGTTGCCACCGCGCTCGTAGTGAAAGTGGGCGCCACCGCCGAGAGCTTCGAGAGAAGTGGCCTCGCATCCATGACTGCCGAGATGCTCGAAGAAGGGACGACCACGCGAACGTCGCTTCAGATCGAAGCCGAGCTCGACCGCATGGGAAGTCATCTCTCGACCGGCGGAAGCCGTGAGTGGAGCGTGGTGTCGCTCGACGCGCTGAAACGCCACTTACCCGACTCGCTCGAGTTGATGGCGGACGTGCTCCTCCATCCGGGCTTTCCCGGAGAGGAGCTCGAACGGTGTCGCAAGCAGCGACTCGACGGTTTTCTTCAGGACCGCGTGAGCCCGGGCGCGATTGCCGGAAAGGCGATCCGCAGGGCCCTGTTCGGAAAGAGCCACCCCTACGGTTGGCCGATCTCGGGAGAAGAGAAATCCGTCGAAGCGATGCAGCGCGCCGAGCTCGAGCAGTTCTATTTGACGCATTACGCGCCGAGCAATGTGGTGCTCATCATGGTCGGTGATATCGGTCTCGAGGAAGCGGAATCCCTCGCCGAGCGCTCGCTCGGCCATTGGGAGGTCGAGGCTTTCGGTGAAGCAAAGGTCGAGAAAGTCGCCCCTCCGTCCCGCGTCACCTATTTCGTCGACCGCCCGGGCTCGGCGCAATCCGAGCTCCGCCTCGCCAAGCTTGCGCCCCCACGGAACACCGAGGACTATTACATCCTCGAGGTGCTCAACAACATCCTTGGCGGCGGCTTCTCGGGTCGTCTCAACTTGAACCTTCGTGAAGACAAGGGCTTCACCTACGGTGCTTCCTCGTCGATCCGCTTCGCGACGCTTCAAAGTATCCTCGTCGGCTCGGCGCCGGTGGAGAGCTCGGTCACCAAGGACGCTCTCGAGCAGTTGATCGCGGAGTTCGACGCGCTCGCCACGTGGGATCGTCCCGTCACCGACGAAGAGCTCGCCCACGCGAAAGAAAATCTCGTGCGCGGGTTCGCCCAGCGCTATGAGACGCTCGCGCAAGTCGCGGGGAAAGTCGCTGAGCTCAACGGTTACGGGCTTCCGCTCGACGAGATGAGCCGCTACACGGACAAAATCGAGTTGATCACGAAGGAACAGCTCGAAGCGGCTGCGTCCAAGTACTTGAGCACGGAAGACGCGATCTTGCTCGTCATCGGTGACGCGGAGAAGGTTGCGGCCGGTGTGGCATCGCTCGAGTTCGGCGAGCTGACACACCTCGACGCGGACGGCGAGCCCATCGGCTAAACGTCAAGAACCGAGCATCTTGGTCAGGCGTTCGAGGCCCATCACCATGTTGTCCATGGGTGGGCCGAAAGAAAAGCGCATCCACTTCTCGTAAGGAGACGGCGCTTTCCGAAAGCCTCCGGGGTTGACGTCGAAGAACTGTCCAGGGACGGTCATGACCTGGTGGTCGAGCGCTTTCCAGAAAAAACTCATCGCGTCATTGAAAGGCTCGGGCAAGCTCTCGAGGCTGCCCCAACAATAAAACGTCCCGAGCGGCTCGTGCGCGAAGCCAATCCCGAGATCTTTCAGCGTCTTCAGCATGAGGTTTCGCTTGCGCGAGAAGACCTCACGGAGCGCGTCGTTTCTTGATCGGCTCGCTCCGGCTCGAGCGCTCGTAGTGCGGCGCGCTGCGCAATCCGGGACGGACCGCCATCGAGCGCCGAGGCGGTGCGGGCGAGACTCTCGATGATATCGGGAGGCCCGAGCGTCCAGCCGATACGCCAGCCGGGGTAGCGAAAACTCTTCGTGAGCCCGTCGAACAGAAGGACGAGCTCGCGGCTCACGTCTTCGATATAGGCTGCCGCGCTGACCGGCCGGTCTCCCGCGCGCCGTCTGCCTTGTAGATGAAGTGGCTGTAGAATTCGTCGAGAAGCAACGAGAGCTCGAAGCGGCGCGCTATCGCGATCCATCGCTCGAGCTCGTCGCCCTCGAGAAGTGCTCCGGTGGGATTGCACGGATTCGAGATGATGAAAGCTCCCAGGTCTCTCTCCGAAAGCTCTTGCTCGAGCCGCTCCGCTGGGATGACGAAGCCGTCCTCCGGCCGCGCCCGCACGAGATGGGTGTCGATCCGCGCCAGATGCACGTTGAACATGTCCTCGTAAGCGGTGTAGTCGGGCGTTTGGTAGCCGACGCTCGTCGCCGCGAGGGCCATCATGGCTCGTGAAAGCGCGAGCCGTCCGTCCTGCGCGATGCAAACGTTCTCCACCGAATATTGGCTCTTCATGCCTTTGCGGTAGAGACGGTTGTAATGCGCTGCCACGGCTTCGCGCAGCTCGGGAATGCCTTCGAGGGGCCCGTAGGCATGGTCCTCGGGCTCGATATGGACGTCGGCAATCCGCGCCGGTGCGCCCGCCATCGGGCCGATTTCGGGCTGGCCTTGGCCGAGATTGCTCCATTCGGGACGACGAAGATGACGCCCATGAAAGGAATCTCTCGAAAGGCGCCGAGATTGGTCTCTTCGTTTTCGTGCATCGTCAAGTCCAGGCGTGCGATCCTATAAGATGTGCGGGCTTGAGACACGAAAAACTGACGAAAGGCGCGCTCGGGCTCGCGCTGTCCCTTTCCGTGCTCTGGGGAGGCAATCCCGTGGCGGTTAAAGCCGGGCTCGAGGACTGCCCGCCCTTGCGTTTGGGATGGATGCGTTTCGTGCTCGGCGGGCTCATCGTGCTTGCGGCGGCGGCTTTTCGCAGCCAGTCGCTCCGCGTGGAACGCCACGAGTGGGCGGCACTCATCGGGCTAGGATGCCTGTTCGCCTCCCAGCTCGCCTTCATGAACATCGGACAAAACCACACGAGCGCCGGCCACGCCGCGGTCATCATGAGCGCCTATCCCCTATGGACCTCGGTATTGGCTCACTTTCTCGTGCCCGGCGACAGGCTTACACGCCCGCGCGTGCTCGGCGCGATCGTCGCCTATAGCGGTGTTGTCGTGGTGTTCATCACGAGCCTTCGCGGCGAAGGTGGAACGCTTCTGGGTGACGGCCTACTCGTCGTCTCGTCGCTTCTACTCGGCGGGCGGCAGATCGTCCTGTCGCGCTCGGCGCAAGGGATCGCGGTGGAAAAGCTCTTGCTTGCGCAGGCGGGCGTGGGCACGTTGAGCTTTCTCGCCGCTAGCGCGTTATTCGAGACCGACCCGACACAATACACGGCCCGCTTCGGAATGGCGCTCTTCTATCAAGGCATCGTGATCGCCGGCTTCGCCTTTCTCTTGCAGACGTGGCTTCTGAAGAACTTTCCGCCGTCGCGCGTCGCGACCGTGTATCTGACACAGCCGCTCTTCGGCGTTCTATTGAGCTGGCTCGTCCTGGGGGAGCAAGTGGGCCCCGAGCTCTTCGTTGGAGCGCTGCTTGTCGTAACGGGCTCCTATTTCGTTCAGAGGCATTGAAGCGAAGCGAATAGCGGGTAGTTCACCAGACGTCTACGCTGAGGCCGGGGATGTCCGGAAAGCTTCTCTGATCGCGAGTCACGACGCGGAGTCCTCTGGATATCGCTGTTGCAGCAATCAGTAGATCGTGCGCGCCAATCGTGCGCCCTTTGGATAAAAGGCGCGCCCAGAGTCGGGCATGGGTACGCGCGGCGACGAAATCGAAGCTGATAATGGGGAACGACGTCAGTATCGCTTCAACGAAGGCTTCTCTCCGAGTGCGCCTCGATTCCGTATTTGTGCGATGCACTCCATGAAGAAGCTCGGAGACGGTGATGGCTGAAAGCGCGAGCTCCGTGTGAGCGTCCCGTTCGAGGATCGTGTCGAGGTCGAGCTCACCACGCTCGCCCGCGATCAGCACACTCGAGTCGATCAACGCCCCCAAGGTGAACCAGGTAGCCTCGGTTGATTCTCGATTGCTGATTCCACGCTTTCGAGGTAGCCCGCATCCACCGAAGGAAGGGAGCTCAATAGCGAGACGAGGTCTCGGCCAGTAAATCGCGTCGGCGCGGCCGGCCCGATCTCACAGATGGGCTCGCCGCCGCGCTCGATGATGAAACTCTCGCCGCGATACTTCGCCCGGTTCAATAGTTCGGAGAAGCTCCGCGACGCTTCCGTAGCCGAGATCTTCCTAGGTGGCCCATAGTCCCGCGGGGTTTCACGCACTCGATCGGTGACGCGCTTTTTCCGTGCCACAATGATCAGATTATATGATAATATGATAATCAAAGCAAGCTTCGGTAGGCTATAAGGCTTGGGAGATCGTTCGGAGAAATCAAACCATCGAGGACGATTTCTCGTCATTAGCCAGATCAGCGGTGAGGTTCACCACAACGTGGACGCTCGGACCGAGGATCTCTACCGCGTTCCGTACAGCCTGTCCCCCGCGCCGCCGAGTCCCGGCAAGATGTAGCCTTTTTCGTCGAGCTCGTCATCGACCGCCGCGGTGTAGGTGGGGACGTCCGGGTGATTTTCGTGAAACGACGCGATCCCGTCCTTCGACGCACAAGGCAAACGAATTTTGTCGAGCGCGGCTTCGTTTCGTTGAGACGGTCCACGGCGGCGATCGCCGAGTGGCCTGTTACGAGCATCGGGTCGACGATGATGGCGTTGCGGCTCTCCATGTCTGGCGGCATCTTGCAGTAATACTCTACGGCGACGAGCGATTTCGGATCGCGATAGATCCCGATGTGACCTACGCGGGCTGAAGGCAGAATGCGCAGCATTCCGTCAAGGATGCCATTACCGGCTCGCAGGATGGACACGAAGACGATCTTCTTGCCGTTGAGAACGTACGCCGTCATTTTTTCGAGTGGCGTCTCTATAGGAAGGGGGCTCAGCGGAAAATCGCGCGTGACTTCGTAGGCGAGAAGCATGCTGACCTCTTGCACGAGTGCTCCCGAGCTTCAATCTGCGCTTTTTCGTGCTGAACAAGAAGGGCGAATATGCAGGGGTCGCGATGTACGCGTCGGGCGAGCTAGTCTACGCGGCCTGCGACGAGAATGGCGCCGAGGAGCGCCCGCTTGAGGGATTCTTGGACGGTTCGCCCACGGATTAATGCGCCCTTGCTCGGGCGTTTCTACTGTACTAAAATACATCTTTGGCTAACGCCTTTGTTCGGTGGGCCTTGAAAGGCATCCTCAACTGCCCCGGCCAAAGAACAGTTCAAAACAGGAGGTCTGCCTATGGCGAATCGTAGTCGACAGACGTTCATCAAGCGTCAAAAAGAACGTGCTCGTCAGGAGAAACAGCGGATCAAAGCGGAACGGCGGGTCCAGCGGAATACGGACCGCGTCAAATTGGACGCGACGGGAGAGGACCCCGACCTTCTCGGCATGGTTCCCGGCCCGCAGAAGCTGGCCTGGGAGCTCATGGACGTCCTGACGGACGCCGACCGGATGGCGATCGAAGAAGAGCAAGAAGCCGCTAAGAAAGAAGCAGAGAAAAAAGCCGCAGGCGGCTAGTCTGCGGCTCCCGCCTTCTCGTAAACCGTCCGAATGACGACCGGATCCTTCATCCGGCCGAACTTGACGGTCAAAGTCATGATCATCGTGGCCCCATCGGGCGAAAGCTCGAACTTGCGATCGATCTGACCGCGCTCCATTTTCTCTTCGATGCCGATGGCGCTTCCTTCGCGCTCGGCGATCGTCTCGAGCTTCATGCCGTTCGGCGTCTCGCGCTTGTGCTTCTCGCCGACGAGAGCTCTCTCCACACGACTTGTTCACGCACACGTCGGGCGTGAAAGATCCTCTCACCCGTCTCGAGAAGTACACGTACCAAACACTCGCCCAGCACATGAGTGGCCTAGCGCGGGAACCGTTGCAGTTTCAGCCCGGCACTCAGTGGCTCTATGGGGATTCTCACGACGTGCTCGGGTATTTCGTCGAGGGTGTCCTTTCGGTAAGGATGCCTAGGCTCACATGGTGGCGTCGCTGGTCACGCGGCCCGATCGTTTCGTGTGGCGAGCGCTTGTCTGGCGGTCATTCGGAGTGTAATGACGTCAGCTGGTCCATGTAATTCCATGGCATCCATCTGTTCGGCTCGAGGGCGGCCTGTTCAGCGTGTCGCAGAAACCACGGCGGGGGCGCGGTTTCTGAGGTAGCGAACTTTGCGAACGTCACCGTCGAGCCCGACACCTTTCGCCACACTCTGGATCAAGCGATCGGACCCGCAGCCGACGTTGAGAAATGGGACGTCGACCTCCAGATAGCTGACGATGAGCTCTTGTCGTTTCTTGAGATGCTTGTCAAAGCTCAGCTCTTCGGTATCGGCAGCGTCCGGCGATCGCCGCACACTGCGAAGTCTCGCGAGCTCAATGATTCCTAGTCGTGTTTCTTTCGCTCGTGTCGGTGCGGGCAGCTCCTTGATTTTGAACCCTTCCACGTGAAGTTTGACGAGAGCTTCGAGAGGCCGCGCAACTTCCGCTCCCGCGCGCCTCAACGCTGATGCGTGGTAGAGCCGCAGGCTGCTTGTGTAATCGAAGTAAGGAAGGCCGAGCCACTTTCGATAGATGCGGTTCCAGACGCCGCTCGAGGCACCTCACGAGGCGATGAGCAGCTCCTCGTCATGGCGCTTTTGTCACAACTTCGTCGCGACGGATGGCTCGGCACCGTCTTCTGCCACGAGCACGAGCTCGGCTCCTTCCGCGCTCGAGACGTCGGCGCCATGCTCTTCGAGACTCCGGCGAATCTCTTCATGCTGGCCGGCGCCGCTTATCCGCAACCGTAGAGACATAGCCCTCCTCTGCTGAACCGCCTATCAGTAAGACGAGATTGGCTCAAGTTTTGTTCGCTCCTATCAGGGCTGCGCCGACGATTCCGGCGCCGTTGTGGAGCTTTGCGGGCACAACGTCGCATGGCGTCGAGAGATAGGGCGCGAACTTCTCGAAGTTCTTGCTGCCGCCTCCGCCGAGGATGATGAGGTCCGGCCAAAAATAGGTGTGTATCCGGTCGAGGTAGGTGTTGACGCGTTTCGCCCATTTCTTCCAGCTGAGCGCGTTGTCCCGCCGCACTTTCTCAGAAGCCCACTTCTCCGCTACTTTGCCGTCGAGCTCGAGGCGTCCAAGCTCGACGTTCGGGACGAGCTTGCCGTCCTTGAAGAGCGCGGTGCCAATTCCCGTCCCTAGAGTGATCATCATGACAACACCTTCTCGGCCTTGGCCTGCGCCAAAGCGGATCTCGGCCAGCCCCGCCGCGTCGGCGTCGTTCGTGAGCGTGAATTCGCAGCCCGAGGCTTCCGTCAAGAGCACATCGGCCTGTACACCGATCCACTTTCTGGACACGTTCGCCGCCGTCAGCACCATGCCGCCGCGCACCACGCCGGGAAACCCGCAGCCCACCGCACCTTTCCACTTGAAGTGACGCACGATGGCGACGATGGTTCGGACGGTGGCTTCCGGCGTGGAGGGCTTTGGCGTCGGCAGCCGGTAACGCTTTGTGAGAAGGACTCCCCGTTCGGTGTTGACTGGGGCTCCCTTGATTCCCGAGCCGCCGACGTCGATGCCGAGGATCTCCATGGATCTAGATTAAATCACTCGAGCGCTCCCATTGCCATGATCGAGAAGGATCGGGTCCGCGGCCCGTCAAGCTCAACGAGAAAGAGACGTTGCCATTCGCCGAGCTCCAGGCGACCCGCAAACACGTTCAGTGATTCCGAGCCACCTCGAGCTCCCCGTACTCCTCGCGCCGTGCTCGCCTTGCTCCTCGCGGCCGTGGGGACGTACGGCGTCATGTCCTACATTGTGGCCGAGAGAACGAACGAGATTGGCATTCGCATGGCGCTCGGCGCGGGAGAGTCGCGAATCGTGAAGATGGTGCTGACGCAAGGGTTGATTCTCGCGAGCATCGGTCTGGTGTTTGGGCTCGTATTGGCGGCAGCACTTTCGCGCTTCGTGTCGTCGTTCCTGTTTGGCGTGAGCGCGACCGATCTTTCGACATTCGTGACCGTCCCGGCAATCCTGCTCGCGGTTGCTCTTGTCGCTTGTCTCGTCCCAGCATACCGGGCTATGCGTGTGGAGCCGGTCACGGCGCTTCACTACGAGTAGCTCCTCCAGCCAAAACAAATAGGCGCTCCGAAAGGGCGGAGTGCCTATTTTGCGCGGAGCCGCCCGGAGACGGCTCCACGCAGGCTTGTCTAGTCTAGTCGTCGACCGTGAGGCGGTTCTCCACTCGGAACACTCCGAAGGTGGAGCGTGCGATGATCTCGGCTTTGCGCTTTTCCACCTCGGTGCGCACCGCGCCTGTCAAAGCGACCTTGCCGCGTTCCACGATGATATGAATGGGCGGGTTGACGCGAAACGCGTAGTCGCGAAAGAGCGAGTCGCTGTAAATTCGATAGGACAGATTCGCCCGGATCCGCTGATCGCCGATATTGGTCGGCAGGGTTCCGATCTCGTTCGCGATGCTCTGAACACCCAGGACTTTGGAGACGCGGGTCTCGATCTCTTCCGACTTGAAAGGCATGGTGACGCGACCGGTCAAGACGACGGCCCCTTCGTGAATCGCGATGTTGACGTCGTCATAGACGGTAAAAAACGCGTAACGTCTGACTTCTTTGGCGATCGCTTCGCCGACTTTTTGGTCGCTCTCTCCGAACGCGATCTCGAGCTGGTCGTCGACCGCGGCGACTTCGTCGACATCCATTGCAGCCTTGACGGCTTTTTTCTTGGCCCAAAGGCTCTCGACGCGCCCCGTCAGCGTGACGACGCTCTCGTCGACGGCAACGAAAGGCCCGCCTCCATGAGTGACGTGCGCCTTTTCGAGCTCGCTTTGAACCACCAGCCGGACGGTCTCATCGCCCAATCCGTCAGCCGTAGCCATGGCGGTGAAGCTCAGAAAAAGCGCGCCGAGAAACCCTACCGACTTCTTCATGATGATTCTCCTTTTTGTGTCTCGCCTACGCCCCCTCGGGCTCTGGCGAGGTTCGACTTCTTGCTATAGCAAGCCGAGTACCAACTTGGCGGAAGCCCCGTAACTGGTTGTTCCTTATGACGTTCGCCGGGAAAACCGAGTTTGCTGACCGGTTGGATGCTGTCCCCGCGGGAGGACAGAAATTACCGGCTAGCGTTCTGCTTCGGCGGCAAGCACCCAGACGCGGACCATGCTCGGGCGTAAGGCGGGAAAGCGCGCGCCGTCGCGGGCCGCCTTGAGCTTCGCGTAGAGTGCTTCTACATCCGCGCCGCGGAGATCTTCGACGCGGCGATAGCCGAGCCGCCGCAAGTGCGCACCGTGGTGGTTTCCGATCCCTTTGTGGGTGAGCAGCCGGATCTCTTCGTAGAGCTCCTTCATGTCGTTGTCGGTGAACTCGAGGCTTTCTCGGATACGATCCCGTCTGCCGGGCTCTTCGAGCGCTGGGAGAAGATGCTACGGACGGCGAATGTTTTGGACCTCGAGGGTCGCCGCGCCGCTAGGCGGAAGCGTGTCGAGATGCTCGAGCTCGAGCTGAAGGGAGCCGACATTCGTTGTCATCGCCAGAAGGCCGACGACGCCCCAAAAGACGAGGTGCAGCGGAAGCATGGCCGCGAAAGCTCTCGTAGCGAGAGGTGCGCGCGGCTCGAGCCGTTGGCTCACTTCGTCGGGGTGCTCCCACGTTCTGTTCGCGTGGAAGAGATAAGCGATTGCTGCGTAGGCGGCAAAAGCGTCGAGCGCGAGCGCGGGAAAACCGAGAAAGCCGAGAGCCGGCATCTCGAAGATCTTGAGCTCTTCCAAGCCACGGACGGTGTAGATCCATTTTTGCAGGGCGATAAAATTGAGACTCTCCCAGACGAGACCGCAAAGAAGAACAGCGACGAGCAAGCGCACCACAACGCCGAGATGGCCGTTGCTCGAAATCGGAGAGGATCGATCGAGCCCCGCGCCGGTACTTCCAAGGGTCGACGAGAAAGGTCAAGCTTCCCCAAACGAGCGGTGCGAGGTAGTAGGGGAACACGAGCGATAGCGTAACCATCACCGCGCCGAGACTCTGCACACCGTAGCTAACCCAGGGTGCGAGCTGGCGCGGACGGATCACCACCCGGCTCGCGAGCCCGAGCGCCGTCAGCACTTCGTAGGTTTCGAAGAGTACCATGAACACGGTCGCGAAAGCGGCCGCTGCGAAGAGCGCACCATAGAGCGCGTCCCCTACCGAGCCCACTCCGAGAACGCCGACGTAGTACCAGTTTTGATAGCGGAGGTTCAGGACTTCGAAAAAATACCAGAACGTGACCGACCAAAGAAGGATGGTCGGAAGATGCCGGCGGCGGGTCGTGAGAAGTGAGCTGCCGCGTCGGAAAGCTACGAAGCCATCGAGCATGAAGATGTAGCTCCACCACGCATAGGTGTAGAACGGCTGCGCGATGAAGCCGATGTCGAGCCAGAGTCCCGCGAAGGAAATGGCTAGGCCGA
Organism: Acidobacteria bacterium bin61; assembly: GCA_963578475.1. Classification (GTDB taxonomy): domain Bacteria; phylum Acidobacteriota; class Vicinamibacteria; order Marinacidobacterales; family SMYC01; genus SMYC01. The sequence goes on from CAUZCL010000020.1 coordinate 18,546, forward strand.
TGGCCCCGAGCAGGATGAGTCGTGGTCCCACAGGACCAATATAGCGGGTTTACATTGATTTACAGGGGCTCGATGTCGTAGAGCTCGAGCCCGGGCGCGTTCTCGAGCGCATAGCTCAAGTTCCAGTTCGAGTCGGTGAGCACGACGGGCAGTCCGTTGCGGTCCTCGACGACGCGGTAGCCGTGCGTTGTGCGAAGCCACTCGAGGCCCTCGGGCTTGCCGCTTACCCAGCGCGCGCGGCTGAACGACGCTTTTTGGAAAATCACCGAGATCTTGTACTCGTTGCGTAGCCGCTCTTTGAGCACTTCGAACTGCAAGATACCGACTGCGCCGAGGAACGGGTTCTGCCTCCCTTGTCCGGGCGTGAAAAAGAGCTGGATGACGCCTTCCTGCGAGAGTTGCTCGAGCCCCGTATCGAGCGCTTTGCGCCTCATCGGGTCTTTTAGCCTGAGCTGGCCGAAATGCTCGGGCGCGAAGCGCGGGATTCCCGCGAACTTGATACCGCTCCCGTTTGACAACGTATCGCCGACACGAAGCTTTCCCGTGTTGTAGAGGCCGACGATGTCGCCCGGCCAGGCTTTTTCGACGAGCGAGCGCTCTTGCGCCATGAAGGTATGCGGCTTCGAGAGGCGCAAGATTTCGTCCGAGCGTCCGATCACCGCGTCCATCCCGCGCTCGAACTTGCCGCTCACGACACGCATGAACGCTATCCCGTCCCGATGGCGGGGATTCATGTTCGCTTGGATCTTGAAGACAAAGCCGGTGAAGCGATCTTCGTTGGGCTTTATCGCTTCGCCGGCTTCCGTTGTTCTCGGACCGGGCGGCGCAGCCTCCTTTGCGAGAAAGCTGAGGAGCTCTTCGACGCCGAAATTGCTCATGGCCGATCCCCAGAAAAGCGGGCTCACGTCGCCAGCAAGAAAGCGCTCGCGGGAGAACACGTCGCCCGCATGCTCGATGAGCTCGAGCTCTTCCGATACGCGCTCGAAGGCTTCCGCGCCGACGAGGCGCTCGGCCTCGTCGAAGCTCGCGCGCTCCGCCTCCACGATCTCGCTTCCGTGCCGGCCTTCAGATTCATAAAGAATGATTTCCCGGGTAGCGAGGTTGACCACGCCTTTGAAATCCGTCCCCATCCCGAGCGGCCAGTTCACTGGAGCGACTTCGAGGTCGAGCTTGTCCCGGACTTGGTCGACGAGCTCAAGCGGATGGAGACCGTAGCGGTCGAGCTTATTCATGAAAGTCACGACCGGGAGGCAGCGCATGCGGCAAACTTCGAAAAGCTTCAACGTGCGTGGCTCGACGCCTTTCGCGTGGTCCATGAGCATGACCGCCGAGTCGACGGCGGCGAGCGTACGGAAGGTGTCCTCGGAGAAGTCCGCGTGGCCCGGCGTGTCGAGGAGGTTCAAGGCGCGCCCGTCATAGTTGAATTGCAGCACCGAGGAGGTCACCGAGATGCCGCGCTCCTGCTCGATCTTCATCCAGTCGGAGATCGTGGAGCGTGCGGCGCGCTTTGCTTTGACCGATCCCGCAAGGTGGATGGCTTTCGCGTAAAGAAGAAGCTTTTCGGTGAGCGTCGTCTTTCCGGCGTCGGGATGCGAGATGATGGCGAACGTTCGTCGCCTTCGCACTTCGTCTTCGAAATTCATTAGTGGGGACGTTCAGTTGCGGCGCGCGGAGCAGAGAATGGAGACGCCGAAGGGAAGCGAGGCACGGCCGATAGCATATTGCTCGAGCGAGAAGAGCGTTTCGAGGGTTTTCTCGATGGGCTTGGGGAGACGGGTGTCGAAATCACTCTCGCCGTTCGACGCCGGCTCGGGAAAAACTCTTCGCGCCAACCTCATCGCGGCGATAGGGGCAAAGAGCACGGTGTTGAAATAAGTGTCGTATTCCACTTCGAAACCGGAACCTTCCAGGAGCTTGCGCAGGGGGCCGCGCCGATACCGTCTCTTGTGCTCGCTCACGACGTCTTGGCGCCCGTAGAGAAACATGAACGCGGGCACGGTCAAGAGTAAGCGGCCTGTTGGCTTGAGCACGCGGCAGAGCTCTCTCAGAACGAGGTCGTCGGCCTCTATATGCTCGAGCACGTCGAAGATGAAAACGGCGTCGAAAACACCATCTTGGAAGGGAAGCGCAAGCGCGTCGGCGCGTGCCGCGAGGGCGAAGTCCTTGCACCGGGGGTCGATGGGCGCGCGGTCGATGGCGACGAGGCGCGTACGCGCGGCGAGCATCTCGGCTTCACGCGTGGCGCCGACGCCTACGGTGAGCGCGCGGCCGGTCTTGCCGACGAAGCGGTCCACGGCGCGCTCCAGGATCGAGCGGCGGGCGCGGTACCACCAATGCTCGTCCTCGAGCGGGGCCATTCTAGTGCGAAAATGCTCTTGCATGACAAACGAGCGAGTATAGCTCAACCGGAGAGGTCGAGCGCGTCGGTAGCAAGGAGCGTTTGGAGGAGCACGTTCGCGCCCGCTTCGATAGCCTCGGGGTGCGAATATTCCTTGGGGGAGTGGCTGATGCCGTCGACGCTCGGAATGAAGATCATGCCCACGGGCGCCAGTCGCGCGATGCTTTGAGCGTCGTGGCCGGCCCCGCTCGGCATCCAAAGCGTCGAGAGCCCGAGCGCCTCGGCGGAGCTCGCCACGAGCTCGCGGAGCCGCATATCGGTGGGCGCCGCGCGGCTCGAATAGTACTGCTCGATTGCGATCGTCGTTCCGTTTCTCGCAGCAAGCTCACGGGCTGCCTTGGCGACCGCTTCGAAGACGCGGTCGATCTTGTTCATCTCCAGATCGCGGATCTCGAGGCTGAGCTCGACGCGGCCAGGAATGACGTTGGGCGCTCCGGGGTGAGCTTCGAGCTTGCCGACCGTTGCGACGTGGCGCCCCGACATCTCGGTCGCGACAGCGTTCACCGCGTCGACGAAACGGCCTGCCGTGAGCATGGCGTCGTGGCGCTGGTCCATCGGTGTCGTCCCCGCGTGGTTCGCGAAGCCGGTAACCGTGACGTTCCAGCGTTTGATGCCGACGATGCCTTCGACAACGCCGATAGCGATCGACTCCTGGTCGAGGATAGCTCCTTGCTCGATGTGAAGCTCGAGATAGGCGGCGATGTCGCCGGGCTCACGCCGCACTTCATCGAGCTTCGCGGGGTCGCCGCCGATGAACGCGATGCCCTCGCCGATGGTTTTGTCGGTGTGAGACACAAGGTCGAGCTCGCCGTCTCGGATCTCACCCGATAGCGCGCGGCTTCCCGTCTTCCCGTTCTCTTCGTTCTGGAAGAGCACGACTTCGAGAGGGTGGCGCGTGGCGGTGCCGGTGTCGCTCAGCGTGTGAGCGACTTCGATGGCGCCCATGGAACCGACTTGCCCATCATAGTTACCGCCGTGAGGAACAGAGTCGATATGGGATCCGAACATAAGCGGCGGCAAGCTCGCATCCGTACCGTTGCGGCGACCAAGAATATTACCGGCTTCGTCGATACTCGCGTCGAGCCCCGCGGCCCGCATGAGCTCCATCGCAAAAGCGCGTCCTTCGAGATCGGCATCGCTATAGGCGACGCGGCTGATACCGCCTTCGGGCGTGCGCCCAAACCGCGCGAGCGCCCCAAGATGTCGATTCAACCGTCCGCCGTCAACCCGAACCTCAGAGATCGTGGGCGTCTGAAACGCAAGAAGACTGAGGGACGCCAAAAACTCCCGCCGAACCATCCAAGGAGTGTAGCAAAGGACAGAGGGACGCATCAGCACCGAACCGCGGGCCCGAATGCTGAATGCTGATAGAGTGTCGCGCGCAAGGAGGTCCCGATGCCGTTAACGAGACGAGCTTTGTTCCGTGGGCCGCGCCCAGAGCCCACGCTTTCCGCCCTGGCCACCATGATCGCGGCTCGCGGGCACGAAGAATCACTCGCGGTCGGCGCGGCGCCCGCGCCGCCCAATGCCGATGCCATCCGCATCAGCGGGAATGAGAACCCGCTCGGCCCCGGACCAAGGGCGCTCGAAGCGGTTATTGCCGCACTCGAGCAATCCGGCCGCTATCCCCTCAACAGCCATCCCGGAGGCACCGACCTAACCGCGGCGATCGCAGAAAGGTTCGACGCCGACCCGGAGCAAATCGTTGTCGGAGCGGGCTCGAGTGAGATCCTCCGGAACGCGGTGCGGGTTTTCGCGGGTGGTGGTCGACACGTCGTCACCGCCGACCCCTCCTACGGCTCTCCCGTGACGGAGTCGACCAAGCTTGGCTATACCTGCCTCCAAGTTCCCGTCGATTCGGAGCTGAGGCTCGACCTCGACGGCATGACTTCTCGGGCGCGCGGCGCGGGCTTTGTATATTTGTGCAATCCGAACAACCCAACGGCGACGATCCATCCGCCAGCCGCGCTCGAGAATTTCATCGTGGCCATTCGTCGCGCGGCGCCCGAGGCGCTCATTCTCGTCGACGAGGCCTATCACGACTACGTTACCGATCCAGGCCATCGCTCGATGATCCCGCTTGCTTTGAGCGAGCCGAACGTCGTCGTCGCTCGAACCTTCTCGAAAGCCTACGGCATGGCGGGGCTCAGGCTCGGGTTCGGCATCGGCCATCGTGACGCTGTCGAGACGCTTCGCCGCTACAAGCTCTCCGCCAACGCGAACGTGCTCGCGATTGCCGCCGGGGTGGCGTCGTTGCGCGACCCCGGCCACATTGAACGGGAGCGCGAAAGAAACCGCGAGGCGCGCACGTTCACGCGCGTGTTCTTCGATAAGGCCGGCTATCGCTCGACGGAGTCCCAGACCAACTTTCTCTTCGTCGAGCTCCGCCGTCCCGCGAAAGGGTTTCGCGACGCGTGCGGCAAGCGGAACGTCGTCGTTGGACGCGACTTTCCGCCGATGGAGAAAATCCATTGCCGGATATCGATCGGGACGATGGAGGAGATGCGTCGCGCCTGTGACGTGTTCGCTGAAGTGCTCGACGTTGCGGCCACGGACGCCGCGGGAGGTGTGCAATGAGCGCAATGAGCATGAGAATGACAAGCGCCATGTCTGTTTCACGAAGAAGCTTTGTCAAGAGCATGGGGACGGGCGCCGCCGCCCTTCTCGTCGGAGCGCGCGGTCGCGAGGCGTGGGCGGGCACCCAATCAGCGACATCCGCGTTCGTGCCGTCCGCGACGAGCGACCTTCTTCTCAGCAGCAACGAGAACCCGCTCGGACCGGGACAACACGTCCTCGAGGCGATGCAAGGCATTCTTGGCGAAAGCGGCGCGGGCGCCGGGCGTTACTTCTTCGCACAGCAAGCGAAAATGCGCGAGGTCTTGGGAGCCGCTCACGGCGCTCGGGAGTCGAACGTGGTCGTCGGGGCCGGCTCGTCGGAGATCCTGCTCATTGCCGCGGACGTGTTCACGACACCGGACCGGGGGGTGGTAACACCCGACCCGACTTTCGGCACTTGCGCCGGCCGGGCTGCGTTGCTTGGCCATCCCGTCGAGCGCATTGGTCTGGATGCGGCTCTCCGTGTGGATCTGCAAAGGATGGTGAGCGCGGCGAAGGGGGCGGGTCTCGTCTACCTCTGTAATCCCAACAATCCCACGGCCACGGCGTGGTCGGGGCCCGACATGCGCGCCGCCATCCTGGAGATGCTGAAGATCTCTCCCGAGACGACGATTCTGGTCGACGAGGCGTATTACGAATATGCCACCGACCCGAGCTACGCGACGATGATCCCGCTCGCGCTCGAGAATCCACGCGTCATGGTGGCGCGCACTTTCTCGAAAGCCTACGGGATGGCGGGCCTTCGTCTCGGCTACGGCGTCTCGCACGAGGACACCATCAAAAAGATGTCCGACTGGCGAGGTATGGATATGTTCACGAGCGTTCCAGGGCGTGTCGGCGCGGTGGTGGCGCTCGGCAATAAGCCGTACCTCGCGAAGGAGGTCGAGAGAAACGAAGTGGTACGTCGCGCGACGCGGAAGTTTTTCCATGACGCGGGCTACGAAGACACCGACTCGCAAGCGAACTTCGTCTATATCGACATCCGCAGCTCGAACGAGGACTTTAAAAAAGCGTGCCGCGAGCGCGGCGTGCGCATTGGCGGCGGGTCGAAGCTCTACCCGAAGCGCGCCCGGATCTCTTTGGGCACGATGGAGGAGATGGAGCGCGCTTTCGGTGTTTTCGAAGATGCGCTGAAGGAGGTGAAACAAGAGCTAGAGGCGCTGCTCGAGCAAACCCATGCGCCAGGAGAGTAAAGTGCCCCGATATCGAATCCTGCTTTGTCTTGCCGTGCTCAGCTATGGCTGTGCACCCGCGAAGCGGACCACGTCCGATATCTTCAGAATCTGCGAGAAGCGCTCGTCCTTGAGTGCCTGGAACAAGGGGCAGGACTTCAGCGCGGGCAGCACGGTGTCGAGTTGAACGTCATCCGGGGTCATCGTTTCCATAGGAGCTACTCCTGCACGGACCCGTCAGGGCCGCGCTCGAGGAAAGAGGTGTCAGTTGTCAGTGGTTACTAATGATGATAGCAACTGGATCTGGCGTTTGGGAAGTTGCTAAATTCATCCGTCGTTGAGCCGGGTGGAGCTTAGGCTACAATAGTGGGCTTCCCTCAATGAGAACGTGGCGGGGTAGCTCAGATGGTTAGAGCGACGGACTCATAACCCGTAGGTCGGCGGTTCAATTCCGCCCCCCGCTACCATATTTTCCTTGGAAAAACTCCGCAGCCCATTCGGGTGTGGCCGAGGGTCTGGTCACCCCCGGCCACGGCTGACAGGAGGGAATCATCTGTCAGTGTCCTCAGACTACTAGACGGAAGAACTTGGAATATTCTCTGTAAAAAGTAACTAGCACTTAGTCCTTTTCTTCGTTAGGCTTCTCGGAGTCCATGGCACTCTACATCGCCCTTGCCCTTTGCGCTTTCCTCTTCGCGCTTCTTGTCTACCGCTATGATCTCTATGAGCGTGAGCCCTGGTACATGCTCGTTTTCGCCATAGCACTTGGATATGCGGCGATGAAGGCCGCGGGCTTTCTCGAGCTCCTAGCGCTGCGCTACGTCGAGACTCATGTTGCCATCGCGGCCGTCGCCGCGCTCGTCGAGGAGCTCTCCCGGTTCGTGATGGTCGTGGCGATCGCCGTCATCTTTCGTCGTCAGTTCAACGATCCCATGGACGGCATCGTTTATGGGTAGATGATTGGGCTCGGGATGGCGGTGGAGGAGTCCTTCTACTTCCTCGGCGTTCTCCAGACGCCGGGCCCGCTCGTCTTTCCTGTGGAGATTGTTCGGCTTCTCGGCCACCTCGTCATGGCCGGGATTCTTGGCTTCGGTGTGGGTCTCGCGCGTGCCGACGTCCCCGGGTGGCCCGGCAAGCTGTTGCGCTGCGCGCTCGTCGCTTTCGCGATTCACTTTCTTTGGGATTGGGTTGCGCTCGATTCCTCCGTGGAGGGTATTAGCGGCCTCCAGACAGTCGCTTCGATCGCCATCATGTCGTTCGGCCTTTTGTTCTACGGTTCTCTCGTGGTTTTCGGCTCGAGACTGTCAAAAAAAAATGTTTGCCCCGGACAGTAAGTCTGAGCTCTGGGGATGGCCTTTTACGGTCCTCTTCAGCAGAGGTGGAAAATGAGCACTCCTGTCGCCGACAAACTGGGCGCGATGCTCGAAAGCCCCGGAATTCTTTCCTTTCCATGCTGCTACGATGCGCTCTCGGCCCGGCTCATCGAGCGTGCGGGATTCACGCTCTCGTTCATGAGCGGCTTCGCCGTGTCCGCCGTGCGGCTGGGCCTTCCGGATACCGGGCTCATTTCCTACGGAGAAATGATCGACCAGGGACGGAGCATCTGTGCGTGCGTCTCGATGCCCATTATTGGAGATGGAGACACCGGATACGGTAACCCCGTCAACGTCAAGCGCACAGTGCGCGGCTACGCGGCGGCGGGATTTGCGGCGATCATGATCGAGGATCAGGAATGGCCGAAGCGCTGCGGTCATACGCGCGGCAAGCGCGTCGTTGCGCGTGGAGAAGCGGTCGCCCGCGTGCGCGCCGCGGTGGACGCTCGCGAAGAAGGTGCCGGGATCCTGATCCTTGCTCGGACTGATGCGCTTGCTACCGACGGCCTCGAAGAGGCTTTGTGGCGTGCGCAGGCTTTTTCGGACGTCGGCGCGGACATGCTTTTCGTCGAGGCGCCGACGAGCCACGAGCAGATGGAGACCATTATCAGCCGGGCGCCCGGCTATCATCTCGCCAATATGCTCGAGGATGGCAATACGCCGATCTTGACCGATGACGAGCTCACGTCGATGGGCTTCAAGCTCGTGGCTCATCCATTTGCCGCCCTGGGCGCGAGCATCTTGGCAATGAAAAAAGCGCTCGCCGAGCTCAAGATGGGCGGAACTCCCGAGGACCGAATCTCGTTTAAAGAGTTGAGGGAGGATGTCGGGTTCGGTGAGTACTACCGCGAGGAAGAACGCTACATCTCTGATCTGGACGGGTGAACGCTGATGAGCAGCATGAAGTTCTGAGGGCCTCCCGGAACCGCCAAGCTTCTTGTAAGATTAGTGGAATGCCGAGTGTTTCAGAGAGCTTCCGCCGCAAAGAAGGTCCAGAGAAGCTCACCGGCGTCGCGAACTATATCGACGATTATCCGCTTCCCGGCTGCATTCACGGCGTCACGCTGCGCTCTACCATCGCGCGCGGCGTCATCAAGAACATTTATTTCGACCCCGCTTTCGATTGGGGTCCGGTCACGGTCGTTTCCGCGAAAGACATTCCCGGTCAGAACTACGTCTATCTCCTCGAAGTGGACCAGCCGCTTCTAGCCGAGCACCAAATCCGTCACGCCCAGGAGCCGATCCTCGTTATCGGGCATACCGACCGAGCGAAAGCATACGAAGCTCTTGCGCATATCCATGTCGAATACGACGAATGGGACCCGGTCTCGACCATGGAGGAGTCGCTCGACGCCAAGCGCCTTCTCTACGCCGCTGACAACGTTTTCAAGCGCATCGAGATCGTCAAAGGAGATCTCGATGCGGGTTTTGCCCTGGCCGACTTCATCGTAGAGGAAGAATACCGTGTGCCTCACCAAGAGCAGGCCTATATCGAGAATAACGGGATGGCCTGGCCTGGGAAGAAGATGACGGCACCCTCACCCTCATGGGCTCGATGCAGTGCCCCTTCTATGTGCACAAGGCGATGTCGCTGCTATTTCCGAGAGCGCCCGAAAAAATTCGAGTCATCCAGACGACGACGGGCGGCGGCTTTGGCGGCAAGGAAGAATATCCGAACATGATCGCGGGCCACGCGGCGCTGCTCGCCCTCGAGGTGAAGCGTCCGGTCAAGCTCATCTATGACCGTCACCAAGACATGCTCGCGACAACGAAGCGCCACCCCGCGCGGGTGCGGCACCGCACGGGTGTTCGAAGGGATGGGACGCTCGTGGCCCAAGATATCGACGTGTTGATGGACGGTGGCGCCTATGTCACCTTATCCCCCGTGGTTCTCTCTCGCGGCATCCTTCATGCCACGGGTCCTTACGAATGTCCGAACGTGCGCGTCGTCGGTCGGGTAGTGGCGACGAGCACGCCGCCGAACGGAGCGTTTCACGGTTTCGGGGCCCCACAGACACTTTTTGCGGCGGAGCTCCAGATGGAGAAGATTGCCGCTCGATCCGGTCGAGATACGTCGCAAGAACTTGCTGCGCGAAGGTGCTCTAACGGCCACGGGACAGACGCTTCGAGAGAGCGTAGGGGCGTCGACTGTGCTCAAGCAAGTACTTGTACGAAGCCGGTTTGCGGACAAGAAGAAAAAATATGCCCGGTGGAACCAGTCGAAGCGCCGGCCGAGCTGGCACGGCATCGGGGTTGCCGCCGTCTTTCACGGAGACGGGTTCACGGGAGGTGGGGAAGTGTTTCTGTGAAGCCAGGCTCGCGTCGTGCTTTCGTCGGATGGACGGATTCGCGTGGACGCGGCTGCGACCGAGATCGGCCAGGGCACAACGAGCATCCTCGCTCAAATCGTGGCCGATGCGCTCGAAGTTCCCTACGATTGGGTCGAGGTCGAAACGCCCGACACGAGCAAAGTGCCGGACAGCGGCCCCACCGTGGCCAGCCGCACGTGCATGATCGTGGGCGGGCTGTTGTATCGCGCGGCAAAGAAGCTCAAGCTCGCGCTTCTGAATGCGGGCGCCCACTGGCCGCTCAGGCGCGAGGCCTTCGAGCGTGCCGCGGCGCGCGCTTGCTCAAAGCGAGGCGAACTCAATTTCGTCGAGGAGTTCGAGAAGCCGGGTGACATCGCGTGGGACGAGGTGACTTATCGTGGCGACGCCTATGGTGTGTTCAGCTACGCGGCCATGGTCGTGGAGCTCGAGATCGACAAGCTCACCTATGAGATCACGGTGAAGAACGTGGTTACCGCGCAAGACGTCGGTAAAGCCATCAACCCGCTACTCGTCGAAGGACAAATCATTGGGGGCACGTCGCAGGCGCTCGGCTACGCACTCCTCGAGAACGCGATCTTCCATCGCGGGGTCATGCAAAACGCGCAGTTCACGAACTACATCATCCCGACAACGCTCGATACGCCTCCGATGGATGTCACCATCGTGGAGAAGCCGTATTCCAAAGGTCCGTTCGGCGCGAAGGGCGTCGGCGAGCTCCCCATGGATGTCCCCGCTCCGGCTGTAGCTGCCGCCGTCTACGACGCCACTGGTTTGTTTTTGACCGAGCTTCCCATCCTTCCGGAAAAACTCTGCCAGGCTCTCCATGCCCAAGAAAATTGAGCTCGAGGTCATGATCAATGGCCAGAAGCAGGTCTATCGGGGGTTCGGGAACTCTAAAAGACTTCGCTCTTTCCGATATTTTTCAGCTCATCGGGATGCAGCGAAAAACGGGCCTTCTGACCCTCGAGAGCGACCGCGAAACGGTGAGCGTCGTCTTCGAGCAAGGAATGGTCGTTCATTCCGACTCCACTATCCGCCGGCTCGACGATTTGCTCGGAAACGTCCTCGTGAGACAAGGAAAGCTTCAGAAAGAGCATCTCGAAGAGGTTCTAGCGAAGCAGAAAGTCTCGATGCAACGACTCGGGTTCATTCTCACGGACCAGGGATATATCGATCAGGATGCTCTGAAGACGGCTCTTTCCGAGCAAGTTCAGCAGATCGTCTTTCGCGTGTTTCGATGGAAATCGGGCAACTACCATTTCGACCCGACAGCGGAGGCGGATTACGACCGTGAGAACGTGGCTCCCGTTAGCACGGACCACATTTTGATGGAAGGGATCCGTCGCGTCGACGAATAGCCGATCATCGAAAAACGCATCCCGTCGCTCGAGGTGGTGTTTCGGCCGCTCGTATCTCCAAAGCAAATCAAAGAAGTCGTGGACGCTTCCTAGGGAGGCACGCTTGAGGATGCCTTCGGGGGCCTCGATGACAGCGGCGCCGACGAGGCGAGCACTACCTCGAGCTCCGAAGTCGTCTTGAACCCGCAAGGAAACGATATCTACAAGCTCGTCGATGGCAAGAGGTCGGTCGCCGTCATTATGGATTTGACCGGGCTGTCAGACTTCGACGTCTGCCGAACACTTTTCGACTTCATCGACCGGAAGCTCGTGGCTCCTTTGGCTCAGGCAGAAGTTCGAAGCGAGCGACGTTCGGGTCCGCGGGACAGTGTCGGCGTAGGGCCGAGCCAGATTGTTGGGATTGCAACGCTTTTGATTGTCTCGTTGTGAGTGCGGTTGGCCTCCGGTCTTCGCTCAGAACCCCTTTTTCTGTCCCGGCCGTTCCGAGTTTCCTCGAGGAGGAATCGACGACGATCCAAAGGAGCCGTGACTTGGCGCGGATGCAGCGTCTCGCGAGCGCCCTACGCACTTATTACATGGCTTTCGGTTCCTACCCCACCACGCTCGACGATCTCGTCAATACCAACCCGCCTCTAATGACTGCCGAGGACTTGCGCAGTGCCGGCGGCGACACTTATCGCTACCAGTATGGCCCGGATAAAATCATCCTACAAGCCATCGGCCCAAGTGGCGAGCCCTATCTGGATGTAATTCGCGGAGTCCTACCCGATGAGGTTATCCTTCCGGGTCCTCCTCCGGTAGGATCTCAAGACCCGTAAGGTCGGGTCCGAGTCTGTATGCGAATCTGTTATTTCCCTGGCATCGATCTGCCCGAGTACGTGAGCCCCGTGCTGACGCTCGGCAACTTCGACGGCGTGCACCTCGGACATCAGAAAGCGATGGACTTGGTCAAAGTCCGGGCCAAGGCCCTGTCTTGTCCAGCGGCCGCGTTGACCTTCGAGCCCCATCCCGTGAGCGTTCTGTGCCCCGAGAAAGCGCCGAAGCGCATCTTGACACCCGCGCTCAAGCAGGAAGTCATCGGCGAAATGGGCCTCGATTTTCTTGTGATCATCCATTTCACGAAAGAGTTCTCGCGAATCGGCCCGGAAGACTTCGTGGAGCAAGTTCTGGTCAAAGACCTGCGGGTGCGCGAGCTCGTGCTCGGAGAGAATTTTCGTTTCGGACGGGGCCGCTCGGGCGATCTCAAAGCACTCCGCAAGCTTGGAGAGCGGCACGGGTTCTTCGTGCACCAGCTCGAAGCCTCGATCCACAAAGGTGCCATGATCTCGAGCTCCCGCATTCGGGAGAGCCTCCGAGCCGGCCAGGTCGACGAGGCTGGGGCCATGCTGGGAAGGCCCTTCTTTATCGAAGGCGAGGTCGTCGAGGGGGACGGCCGCGGGCGCTCGATGGGTTTCCCGACGGCAAATATAAAAATGGACGGGGATCTGTTGCTCGATGACGGCGTCTACATTACCGACGCCGTCGTGGACACCGACCGGTTCGCAGGCATGACCCATGTCGGACGTCGCCCCACCTTCGAGCTCGAGGAGCGAATGGTGGAGACGCATCTTTTCGACTTCGATCGGCAAATCTACGGTTCGAAAGTTCGCCTTTACTTTCACCGCCGCGTTCGGGGAACCGTGACTTTTGACTCCGCCGAGGCGCTCAGAGCGCAGCTCGAACGCGACCAAGAGGCTGCCCGCGCCTTCTTTCGTGACACAGGTCGGAACCTTGTGGTGTAGAATCCGTAACCCACATTAAGAGGGTTGGAGACTTAATTGCCTGATTTGGAGATGGAAAGCCAGCAAGTCGGTGACGTGACCGTGATCTCGCCACGCGGCTTCATCAACGCCCATACCGTCCGCCAATTCGAGCGGTCTCTGAGCCAGGCTCTCGAGGACGGTCACGAGAAAATTCCCTCCGGCCTCGCTTATATCGCTAGCGCAGGACTTGGCGTGATCATGGGATTCATCGAGGACGTCAGGGCCAAAGGAGGCGATATCTGCCTCGCGGAGCTCAACGACACCGTATTCAATATCTTCGAAGTCCTCGGGTTCAACCACCTCTGCCAGGTCCTAGCCTCAGAGCAAGAGGGGGTGGAGAGCTATCAGGCGGGTCCAGCCAGCTGAGCTTATGTCCGACGGTTCCGACAAGCGCGCGCTTATGGAGCTTCGCTTTCCAAGCGACAGCAAATATCTGAACATGGTCTACGAGCTCGCGAGACTCATGGCCGAGTCGACCGGCTTCGAAAAAACAGAGGCCGAGAAAATTGCCCTCGCTGTGGACGAAGCCACGACGAACGTGGTGCAACACGCTTATGGCGGTGAGGCGGACCACGAAATCGAAATCCACTTCGACCCTGAAGGTAAAAGCCTCGAAATCGTGATCTTTCACGAGGGAGAGCCACTCGACGCCATGCCGGTACCGGACTTCGATCTCGACAAGCTGGTGGTGGAGCGCCGGACCGGCGGTCTCGGCCTGACCATCATGCGCCAGATGATGGATAAGGTCGAGCACTCCAAAGACGGCACTGGCAAGAACATGTGCGTGATGGTCCTCTACAAACAGCGTGGTCGAGACGAAGGCTAGGCGAGTCTAGAGATAGCCTAGAGATAGTAAGATGAGCCCATGTCTTTGGACCCAACGCCCGCATCGTATCGCTACCAAGAAGCGCTAGCTCCGCTCGCGCGGCGCATCGACGATCCCAAAGTCCAGAAAAAGCTCTCCGAGGTCTTGGCACTTCTCGACTTCAACTCGACGCTCAACCTCTCGCTCGAGCTTCCCGAGATTCTCGACCTCGTACCGTCCGCGCGTCGCGGCCGCGGCGAGCCATACGGCGAAGACGACCGTCTCTTTGCCGAATCGCTTTGCGTGACCGCGGCGGCCTCGATCGATAACGGCCGTATTTACAAAGAGCTCCAAACACTCAACCGCAACCTCTCTCTCAAGGTCTATCAGCTCGATTCGTTGTTCGACATCGCGCGCGAGCTCAATCGAAGCCCCGATGTCGACCGAGTTCGGGAAGTGCTGATGACCAACGCTATGGGGCACGTCTTGACGACGCGCGCGGTGCTGCTACACGACGGCAAAGTGGCCGAGCAGCGCGGCTTCACGCTTTCCCCCGAAGAGCGTGTTAAGCTCGCTTGCGTAAGTCGCGAGCTCTCGAAGATCCCCGAGGCCCAGAAGTGTTCCGAGCTACCCGAGGGCGCTATGAGGGATCTTCTGAGCAGACTCGAGCTCGATACGGTCGTCCCGTTGCGCTCGGGAGAGAGCTCTCATGGCGCGCTCCTACTCGGCGCGAGGGCCGCGGGAAAATCCCTCGCGGAGGAAGACCGCGACTTTCTGCGCTCGCTCGCCTCGCAGGCCGCCGCTGCGTTCGACAACTTGAGGCTGACGCGCGAGTGGGTCGAGAAGCAGAAAATCGAAAAGGAAAGGGCTCTCGCACGCGAGATCCAGAGCCGTTTGCTCCCGGATAGCGAGCCTGGCATCGAAGGCTGGGATATCGCCGGCATCAATATTCCTTGTCTCACGGTCGACGGCGACTACTTCGACTATGTTCCGCGCGGCGATGACCGACACTGGCTCGTGATCGCCGACGTTTCGGGAAAGGGCACCGGGGCGGCGCTCCTCATGGCGTCGGTTCATGCGGCGCTTCACGCCCTCGCGGGAGTGGGTGATATCTCGCTCGAAGCGCTGACCGAGCGTTTGAACGAGTTCGTCTATTCGAGCACGGAAGTCAATCGCTACGTCACCGCGTTTTTCTCGACGCTCAACGCGAAGACGGGCGAGCTGGTCTACCTCAATGCGGGCCACTGCTATCCGTGGCTTCTTTGAGCGAACGGCGACGTCGAGCGGCTCGTGAAGGGCGGAGCGGTTGTCGGGATGCTCGCGGAGCTCACCCTCGGCGCGGGCGAGACGAAGCTCGATCAGGGGGATATGCTCGTTCTGTACACCGACGGGCTCTACGAGACAACGAACCCCGACGGCGAGGAGTTCGAGGCCGATCGGATCGTGGACATTATGCGAAGCTGCCGGGGCAAGCCGTCGCGTGAGATCATGGCGCGCCTCGTCTCGGGCGTGCGGGTCTATGCAGCCGAGGCCGGTTTGGCGGATGACTTGACGTTGATGATCGTGCAGAGGAGCTAGCACTACATGTCGCAGCTGAAGCTCACGAATACTCTCGGCGGGAACGTCGAGCCCTTCGAGCCCTCGGAGGAAGGACATGTCCGCATGTATACGTGCGGGCTGACGGTCTACAACCGGGGGCATATCGGAAACTTTCGCACCTTCGTCTCGCAGGACGTGCTGAGACGCTATTTGGAGTACAAAGGCTACAAGGTTACGCAAGCAACCAATTTCACCGATGTCGACGACAAAACCATCGCCGGCGCGCGCGAAGCCGGAATGCCGCTACGTGAGTACACGCAACAATATATCGATATTTTCTTCGAGGATTGCGCGGTCCTCAACATCAATAAATCGGAATATTATCCGCGCGCCACGGACCAGGAATATCTCGACGCCATGGTGGCGCTCGTACAGAAGCTCCAAGAGCGCGGCCACACCTATGAGAGCGACGGGTCGACCTATTTCAAAGTGGACTCCTTTCCCGATTACGGAAAGCTCTCGCGCATCGACGTCGCCGGTATGAAAGCGGGCGCCCGCGTCGACGCGGACGAATATACAAAAGAGAACGCCCGAGATTTCGTTTTGTGGAAAGCCTCGAAAGATGGAGAGGATTCCTGGGACACCGCCATCGGGCCCGGCCGTCCTGGATGGCACCTCGAGTGCTCCGCGATGGGAATGAAGATCCTCGGCGAGACCTTCGACCTGCACGCGGGCGGCGTGGACCTCGTCTTCCCTCATCACGAGAACGAGATCGCCCAAAGCGAAGGGGCCACGGGGAAGCCTTTCGTACGCCATTGGATGCACACCGAATTTCTGATCGTCGAAGGCGAGAAGATGTCGAAGTCCAAAGGCAACCAGTTCAACGTGCCGGACTTGATCGCGGAAAACTATACACCGATGGCGATCCGCTATCTCCTGCTTTCCGTCTATTATCGGCAGCAGCTCAACTTCACGCGCGAAGGCCTCGACCAAGCCGCGACAGCGATCCGGCGCGTAGACGATTTTCTCGACCGTCTCGGCGAAGTCACCCGCGAGGGCGACGCCTCCCCCGAGACAGACCAAGCCGTCCAGGCGGCCCTCGAGCGCTTCGAGACCGCGCTAGACGACGATCTCAACACGTCGGCGGCACTCGCAGCACTTTTCGACCTCGTCAAGGGAGGGAATACGGCTCTTTCCTCGTCTAGTATGACGAAGGGGGATGCGGAAGGATTAAAGGGCGCGGTCGAGCGCATGAACACCGTTTTTGCCGTCTTCGACCAAGGCAAAAAAATGACCTTGGACGATGAGGTCGAGACGCTGATTCAAGAGCGTAAGGAAGCCCGCGCCCGCCGCGACTTCGCTCGCGCGGACGAAATCCGCGACGAGCTCGACGCCCGCGGGATCGTTCTAGAAGACACCCCCACCGGAACGCGCTGGAAGCAGAAGTAGCGACGAGCGCTGTGAGGGAAACATCGGAATATTCGACCACTTTCGACTCCACCATCGATTCGGGCGACAGGACCTAGGCCGTTACGGCGAGCGCCTGGCTGCCAAAGAGCTCCGAAAGCGCGGTTACAAGATACTGGAGGGTCGCTGGCGCTGTCGTCTGGGCGAGATAGACCTGATCGCCGAGGACGGCGATACGCTGGTCATCGTCGAAGTCAAGACCCGCTCCCGCCGCGACTACGGCGCCCCAGCGGACGCCGTCGACGCCCGCAAGCGGCGAAAATTGATCCAGCTCGCCGAGGCCTATTTACGTGCCCGCCGGCTAAGGGACGTTATCGTCCCGCTTCGACGTTGTCGGCGTGGCCTGCATCCCCGACGAAAAGCCTGAAATCACCGTTCTACGCTCGGCTTTCGAAGCCTGACGTATGTCTAACTTTGACAAAGCCTTATCCCCGTGCTACATATACAGATCGCCTGTTAGCTGGGCGGGACTAACTCAGTGGTAGAGTGCGACCTTGCCAAGGTCGAAGTCGCGGGTTCGAATCCCGTGTCCCGCTCCAACTAACTGCTCCGAAAAAGACTCGCCGAACACAAATTTCAAGGCGGCGTAGCCAAGTGGCTAAGGCGGAGGTCTGCAAAACCTCTATTCGGCGGTTCGAATCCGCCCGCCGCCTCCACCATTGCGAACAATTGCAACGGTTTAGCGGGAGCGCACGTTACTCACGGTTACCCGTGATTACCCGCGTTTTGACGTGCATTTCACTACTCTTTTCACTACACTTTTTCTCTGGGATTGGAGTCGCTCGATGAGCGCGGTGGGCGACCTCAACGGCATTCAGGAAGCTACGGGTTGGATCCTTGTGCCGTCCACCAATTGAGTCAGCAGATTAGAGGCTAAATTCAAAATCGGGTAACGGCTGGGTAACAGTACCGACTCCTCGGACCAGCCCGCAGGCGATACTCCCGTCGCCCACAACGTAGCGATCTCCGAGTTCGTCTGGGAACAGGAGCCTCCGTATCGAGCACTCAGTATTCGGGATGACTTTGCTTCCACCACTTCAGCGAAGATGTCTGTTGAAAAATTGCGCTTTTTCATTCAAACTCAGCGCCCGAAAAGTTTACATATGACGTGAGATCGCAATGGAAGCAAGTGCTAAAACCATCCGCAAAATACTCGAATCCGGGGACCAATACCTCATTCCGTTCTTCCAAAGGAGCTACTCCTGGAAGAAGAAGCACTGGGAACGGCTCTGGTCTGACATCCTGAACCTGGCCGACGATGAAAAGGACCAAAGCCAGAGCCAGCATTTCTTGGGCCCTCTGGTATGCACCCTTGCTCGGGCGACTCTGGGGGAGATCGCTGCGTACCAGCTTATCGATGGGTCGCCGTCGCTTCCACCCCCAGGCACGCCGCCCTCGATGTAGTTTGGCTGCGACTTCGCCTCGTCGGGAACAGGGTATCCCGAGCTCCCCGGCGCTCCCGCGTCGCGCTCTTCGGGATAATCGACAAAAGTAATGGGCACACGGGGCGTGCTTGCGGAGACCGTGAGATACGGGATGCCGTATGGCGGCGGTCAAAGTCGGGATGGAGCTGCCTTCCCCCAATCCATCGAAACATGTCATCGGACGCGGGATCCACGGGCGCGTTCGTGATATCCACGCCCCACCAGTTACCGGGAGGGTAGAGAGCTCCGGCAGTGAGATCTTCGAGCAGGACGGCGTTTGCGCCGGCCAGAACCGCGGTCATATCCACCGGCTCGACCGCAGAAGGCGCGGAGGCCGTTCGGCACCCGAGCAGGCTAGCGCCCCAGACGAAAGCGAGGACGAGAATGGTCACGGTAATTGAAGCGTACCGTACGGACGCGTCTAACAACGTGACGGGAGTCACGCCCGCACCATTGCTGCGCTATGATCGTCCTACTCACGCCGGGGTGGCGGAATGGCAGACGCGGGGGACTTAAAATCCCCTACCGCAAGGTGTGCGGGTTCGATCCCCGCCCCCGGTACCACTTATGATACAACGACTTAAGAGCTGGATGCCGTCTACAAATTTGGATGCTGGGTAGTCGGTGTGGTTGGTTTGTGGCTGTCACGATCACAGCCGTCACGTTTTTCGCGTGAGGAACGAGATGCGAAGTCGGACGGTAACAGCCTCGTATCAAGGAGCGCTTCGATTGGCCTCAGTCCCATCGTCCACCTCAAAATCGACGTTCGTTGTAGTGCCCAAGTTTCCGTATTCAAATGCACTTTGAGGCACTATGTCGGACACCGCTGCCGAGCTCGCCGCAGCTTCGCTTCGATCTCCGCGAGCTGCTTCTCGAGCGCTTCGGCACGTTGTCGGCTCGCCTTCCTGGCAGGAGCGCTTTTCAGACCCAAGCATTCCGAGCAGCAGCAACGAATATCAGGCGACATCGAGCGCTGATATCTCTTCTGAGCCTTCGGGAGCTCGCCAACGCCGTCGCGAGGTTGGCGTCGAGCTCGAACTCGTGCGTCGTGTGGACCTGATGCGTTCGTCTGAGTCGAACGGTTCCAATTGGGCGAGACCTCATCTGACCGGGCGTCAGCCGTCGAGAAAACTATTGTTATTGAGACGGCCAAAACCAGAGAACCTGAAATATCAATTGGCCCTCTGAGGCGCTCCAAGCGCCCTCAGAGCCGTTTCACTTAGATCGTCTCTACCGCTTCTACCGCGGGGGTTTTTCCGACAGTCGACAGCGCACCGCTGCCACCGACTGTGGCACTGCAGCTGCTCTCACGCGCGGAGAGCGCCTAGCCTCCTCTCACACTGCCAGCGGGCGTAGTTGGGCGAGTTCACCTGGCCTAGGCATGGGCGCGCATCGAGTTCGGTGAGTCTTGGTGAGTCTTGGTGAGTCTTGGTGAGTCTTGGTGAGTCTTGGTGAGTCTTGGTGAGTCTTGGAAGGCGCGGCACCGTCTTCGCTTCGAGAGTCGACGCAAGTCTTGAGAGTTTGTGAGGCGACGTGGCACGCCAGCTCCACACGCCCGCATCCACACGCACCCGCGTGCGCCCGCACGCACGGAGAGTGTCCCCGCGGAAATTTTTTCTATAAACCGGCATGGGGCCCCCTCTATCATTCGTAAACCGTATTTGAATACGGTTTACGATTCAGCACGAGATAGCGTAACGAGATCAGCGCCAGTCACCGCATGCACGCCACACGCCCCGGACGCTCGCGCAGGCACGGTTTCCAGCCTCAGCCGGAGCTCCACGCAACCCCCCCGCCTTGACACGCTCGAGAGCGTGAAAAATCCCCCCCCATCCAGCTGTTCGCGCGGCGGTTCCTGAATCCGCCGCGGCAACGAGACGGAGGACACTGATGGTGATTAGCGCGCTTTTCGGGAAGCGAGTAGTTCTGACATGTAGTACCGCCGCAGCGGTCATGCTAGCGGTGACAGCTGGAGCCACTAGTCCTAAGTCGCAGCTAAGAATCCGAGCCGCTGAGGTGCACAGACGCCGGAAATGTTTGGGGCTTCAACAACAAAGCTAAATTGACACCAGAAAAGCCTTCGAATTCCGGGCCTCAAAGCTGCAAGAAGTCGCCCTCGTTCGCACACCCCTACGAGAGCCAGAGCTGACCCACAGTTTCACTGAGGAGGCGAAATATCTAGATGAGTGAAACTATCGAAGCAGCGATGCTATCGACCTTC
This sequence comes from Acidobacteria bacterium bin61, assembly GCA_963578475.1. GTDB lineage: Bacteria > Acidobacteriota > Vicinamibacteria > Marinacidobacterales > SMYC01 > SMYC01. The sequence goes on from CAUZCL010000020.1 coordinate 39,051, forward strand.
TGCACGGTTGTTAGCGATTTCGGTCGCTCGTCTCCTTATCGAGGCTGGAATCGGCCAGCTCACCCGGCCCTCTTTGTTGCGAATGCGAACGACCAGTTCGGCTTCACGGCTTGTTTCTGGTAGCAACGGCTGGCCATCATTATCAAGCAGAGGGAACACCAACCAAAAGACGTCATACGCGTAGTCGCGGTCTCTAGTTCCCGAAAGGCCTTTGGCTGAGCGCAGTCCTGGCTGTTTCGCACCGCGTACACCGATGAACGGCTGCGCGGTTTTCGGGCGCAGAAGCGCAACCCACTCGCGAGGAATTATCCCAGAACCCTCTCGCGGGTCGATCTCGATCATGATGATGGTATCGCCGCTCGATTCCGCTTTTGCGACGAGAGCTATGGTCTCCTCATCAGTCAGGCCTTGTTCAAACTGTTTGAGTCGTGCGCCCGCGCGAATGACCTCTGGCGTAAGCCAAGTCGCCCGCAGCTTGTAGTTATAGGACTTGTTCGTGCCAAGAATTCGCGTATCGAAGAAGCCGCCCACCCTGCCCTTGGAGCGCTGGGCGTCGCCTATTTTCATACACTGCTTCTCACTCCATGAGAGGTAGCTGCGGTCGTCCGCCGGAGTTCCTTGTTCGAACGAAGCGACCGCGCTGGCCACAGACAAGGTGGCCCCTGGAAGCAGTAGCAAGAGCCGCAGTCGAAAGTTCATTCCGCTCGCTTGCGACGCATGATGCTGACGAGCTCCGTTCCTCCGAATCTCGTCTTGGATACGGTCAACCCGACGAGATCAAATCCAGCGTCACCCGCCTCGAGAAGTTCTTTTTGCAACGTGCCCGTCTTCTTAGTAGCCAAGAGCTTGTACTCATAGCTAGGAGCGGGGTTGTCTGCATCTCGTTCCACGATGACCACTATCTCGTCACCGCCGAACGTCGACGAGAAGACCGTTTGCCCAACCGCTTCGAACCCAGCATCACCCGCCTCCTGAAGTTCTTTTTGCATTGTCGAAGTTTTGCTTGCCGCGAGCAGCTTGTATTGAAAGCGCGGCTCGCCTGACGTCGAAGTTTCCCTCGACATCACGACCACGACCTCCGAACCACCAAATGATGTTTCGCCACCCATCACAGCGCCAAAACGGTAGCCTGCATCCGCTCCCTCGTTCAGTTCCTTCTCCATCGTTGACGTCTTGCTCGTCGCAAGGACGCGATACTCATACACGGTCGGTTCGCTCGTCGCGTCATGGAGTGCGGGCTCAGACCGATTTGTCTCCGTCGATCCTGCCGGTAAGGAGACCAAACAAAACACAAAAACGGAAAGCAGTAATTGGTCCATGCGTAACTCCTTTGCAAGTGCATCGACGAACGACGCCGACTTGGCGCTGAAATCTAAGAATGAACGCGCGGGCAAGTCGATGGGAATTGGTCGACGAGGCTAGCACTTCAACTAGAAGATATCAATTGCCAGTATTTTCATTTCCACAGGCCGCAGTTCGGAGCTCTACTAGACCTCGAGTGTTCGACGTTAGATGCAGCCGACGATTCGGCGGCAGAGTGGAGTGACGAAGCAAAGTTGACACCGCGGGCAACTATCCCGGATCGGTTGCTATTTGGGTTCCGTGCCAAAGGCACCGTCTCCCCGATGTTGTTGAGGGCTCCAACAACAATGCGGAAGTGACTACCAGAGAAAGCCTTCGAATTCCGGGCCTTCAAGACAATTGCCCATGTTCATCGAACTCACCATCCTTGCCGTGTCCACTTGCTGCGCCGCACTGTAGAAGCCTGTCCGGGTTGCTGCGGGTTTTGCCGGGCCAACAACAGTCGTCCGCACTCGCTGTCACCATGGGACCAACGACGAGGTATTTGACCGTAAGACAAGTCTTGATTTTATGTAGCTACAATAATAAACTTACGACGGTGAAGAAGAGAGGCAGGGGACGCCCTCCGATTCTGCCCGAGGAGCGGAAGGATCGTGTCGTCAGGCTCCGAATGACTGAAGAGGATGTGGAGCGGCTCGACGAGGGCGCAACGCGGGCGGGTCTTTCCTGGTCCGAGTATATCCGTGAGCTGATCAGGGGTACATGGGGAACGAGGAGGAAGCACAAATGACAATGAACGCGGCGATATATGCGAGAGTCTCCACCAAGGATCAGAGTTGCGAGCTACAGCTTTCAGATCTTCGCAAAATGGCTGACGCGCGTGGCTTCGAGATCGCGGAGGAGTGTGTCGATTGGGGGGTGAGCGGCAGAAAGGAACAAAGACCCGAGTTGAACCGCCTCATCGCCGATGCAAAGCGGGGTAGATTCGACGCGGGGGAGCCCTGCAACTCGCGTACGACAAACTCTCTGCCTACGGTCTTTTGTGATGGGACTGAGAGACCTAGTCTTCGGTTTATTAAGGAAAGTTAAAGGCTAGTTCTTAATGGTGTAATAGCGTTCCATGTAGGGGCTACGTTCGATGGTCGCGGACTTGTCCTTCATGAAATTGTCGATAGCGATTCTTGCGCCTGCCCATCTAGTTCCTGATTGATATTCATCAAAAATAATGACGCCACCTTTTACTACTTTTGGGTAGAGCTGATTGAGACAGTCCACGTAGCTTTGGTGGAGATCGCAGTCCAAGTTGAGAAATGCAATTTTTTCAAGGGTGCGTTAGGAAGACTGTCCTTGAACTCTCCCTTGAGCAATGTGACATTTTGGTCGATCCATTCTCTATCGAAGCCGCAATTGACCATCCTCTGAATGACGATCTCCTTGGGAGGGAATTTCTTTCTTCTATGTTTCTTGATGAACCTAAGTGAAACTTGGTCCACTTCTTTAGGGTCTGGAAATCCTGTAAAAGTATCGAAGCCAAATATTTTTCTGCGGCGATCGGATTGTTTTACCAGCGTTGACAAGATGATAAAGCTTCTACCGGTCCCAACTCCGCACTCGACTACATCACCCTCAATATTTTCTATTTTTTTGTATAGTTCGTGGAAGCGGATCGTTCGTCGCACGGTCTTTTCGTACATAGGTTCGGGCTTAAGACTCTTCTCGATGGGGGCTCCACCCTTCGAACTTCCAGTCCCGTGAGCCTTGTAATAAGTTGGTTGACCTGTCCCGCTAAACTCATAAAACCCCTCCAGTGTGGAGATGCACGATACTACCTCCCAATTGCCCGGAGCAATTGCGTCCAATCAAGGATTCGCGATCCCTGGCCGCTATGGTAGCGTTCACGCTGCATCTGTATTTTATGGAGCGTCATGTCAAAACATCTACAATTGGAAGATAAGGAACTGAATAACTACATATTTGATCGAGAGTTTATCGAACAAATTTAGAAATGTAGGATGAGGTTCGGGATCGAAAAATTATTACGGCTCACGCCGGTGCGCGGCGTTTCACGCGCGGGCGAGGCGTTGCGTAGGGAAACAGTCACCGCTCGACCGGTCCGACAGGCAACCCGAAGTTTTCGGGTTGCCTAGCAGGCGGTGCCAGTGAACGAGTGGTAGAGCGAGACGGCCGGTCTCATGCCGCCTCGGCCCAATCCCGACACACGGCCTCGGCCTGCTCGATGACGGTCACCAGGGCTTCCGGGCGGGTAGCCGTGTTTGAAGAGGATCCGCTTCACCTTGCGCCGCATGTTTACCCGCACCGCTTTCTTCTGGGTCCAGTCGATGGTGTCGGACGACCGGATCGCCTTCACGAGGTCATAGGCAATGGCGGCGAGCACCTTATCACTCATCAGATCCTTCACGTTCTCGTGGTCTGCCAGGGCATCGTAGAAGGCCAGCTCGTCCTCGGTGAGTCCGAGCTCGTCTCCCTGTTTCGGGGTGTCGCGCATCTCCTTGGCGAGCCGGATCAATTCCATGATGATCTCCGCCGTCTCCAGGGTGCGGTTCTGGTAGCCGAGCAGCGTGCGTCCAGCATCTCCGAGAACTTACGGGATTGGACGACATTCCGGCGTGACTGGTGCTTCCGCCATCGATTGTTGCTACGCCGCGACGGGCATTTGAATGCTCGTGTCCGTTGCCTGCCTACGAGCGCCACCGAAGGTGATCACGTCGTACTCCATTAATAATGATGCGGATGTACGCGTGCACACGAATACCTCCCTGAGCGTCAGCCGCCGCGTCGTGAGCCCAGCTTGCATCGCCGGCGTCCGGGTCTTGCTCCCGAACTTCAGAGTTCGGTGCGGGCGGACGAAGTTGTAATGACATCGCAGGAGTTCGAGATGTTGTTCGAGCTTGTCGTTCAGGCGCGCATGGGACAGCGCTCGCCGAGCCAGATAAGCCGAGCCCTGTCGGATCGTCAGATTCAGCCGCTCGATGAACGAAGTGTTCAACGTCGACGAGTCCTCGGATTGGTTGAGCGCCTCCTCGAAACGCCACGAGGCGCCCATCAATGCTCGTCGTTCGGCCTTCAGATGCGATCATTTCTTCGCGTCTTGAGCACCTGGCCGTAGAGAGCCGCCGGTCCGAAGACGCGACGCACCACCTTCTCGTAGAAATCGAATCCGTCAGTGACAATTAGGGGAAGACGCTCGAAATCCATCCGGTTCGCGACATCGCGCAAGAGGGCAAGGGTGTTCCGGTAGCTTCGACGTCCGACGACGGTGGAAGGCCAGAGTCGAGACAAGACTTCGATCGCGATGAAGATCCAACTCGGCCGGTTCTTGCTCCCGGCGAAAGAGCGAATCTCGTCCGCCTGGAGCTCCTCGACGGCGAACCCGGCGATCCTTCTCTGGTTGAATCGACAACAGACGTGGGCTGCCTTCTCGAGCCAGCGCGCGACGGTGTTCCAGGCAATCCCCTCGACCCGAGCAATCGCGGAAATGCTGACACCCTCGACTCTGAGAGCGACGACCGTGTCGAAAGTAACTCTTCGATGCTGGAGACGGTAGTAGGGCGTGCCCTTAGTCGAAGAGAACGTCTTTCCGCACCTGACGCACCGGTATCGACGGCGTTTCCCGGATCTCGTTCTGTAGAAACCGTGGCGGACGATGTTCCCGGAACCGACTCTTCCGTGGAATGTACATGCGGGATTGAGACACCTGCGATTCTTCAATTCGACTTGGCCTTTGTCGACGAAAGAACTGCGTCTCTCGAAATCGGGCTCAAACTCTAGCACGCAGATGGGTTATCGCCTGGCCACCAACACTTTAGTGCGGAAGCACCGCTATTGCCTTGTGGTCGGATCCGACGGAATCAGGCCAACAAAGCTGCCGCCCAGTTCTGCGCCCATCTATCTCGCTTTTTGGCGTAGCCGAAAGTGAGTCTAACATGCGTATATGCCTGCGTTGAGGTCAGATGGGACATCGGACGTCGTAGTCCCGCCCCATCTGGGGACCAAAAATCTCCTGTCTTCGGGCATGCCGGTTCGAGTCCCGCGCCCGGTACCAAGAATGGATTCGGTCAGTTGGCCGACCATCGCCATCGCGTCCGTTTTCGGATGCTCCCGATTAGAGTCAATGCGCCAGGGCAGCGGCAGGAAGGCGAGGAAAAGCCGCCACTGCGGTCCATTCTAATCATCTGCTACCATGTCGATTCTATGGGGGTGGCTTGCAGCGCAGTGTTTACGACGACCTGGAATTGAAGGCCCTTGAGCGCGATCGCTCGGTTGTGCGCTGCCGGCTCCCAGGGTTGGGCGGAGGTGCTGGTTGAAGCCGGTTCACCTCTGCTTCCTCGGATGCGGATTCATCACCGGTGTACACAGTCGGCACCTGCAGAAGATGCGTTCCGACGTCGCGTGTAGCTATGCGAGTCGTGACCCGGTGCGCGCAGTCGAGTATCAGCGTCGATTCGCAGGCGTGGCACACTACGTGGGCTACGACGACGCGCTTCGTGACCCCGCGGTAGACGCCGTGGTGGTTGCTGTGCCGCCGCGCTATCATGTCGAACTGGTTCTGCGCGCGCTGGAAATGGGGAAGCACGTCCTGGTGGAAAAGCCTGCCTTTCCCCACCTTGATGACTATCAGACCGTCATTGAGGCGCGCGCTCGGAGCGGTCGCGTGGTGCTGGTGGGTGAAAACGATCATTACAAACCGCTTTGCGTCGAGCTTCGCCGACTCCTGGCCAGCGGCGTCATCGGAGAACTGGTTTTCGGACACTTCGTCACGATCATGAAGAAGCCTAAATCGGCCGACGACTGGCGCAACGTTGAGGAAATGTCTGGCGGCGATGCGTTCTTCGAGGAGGGAATCCACTGGTTGCACATAGCCGGAAGCTTGGGGCCCCGGATCCGCACCATCCACGGTTACCGCCCGCCGGCATCCGGGGACGGACCGCTGCGAGGGGACAGGCGGCGCAAGAGCATGCTGGTCGCCTTCCAGTACGACAACGGTGCGGTGGGCGCCCTGTATTATTCGCGGGAGATTCCGTCACTGCTCCGCGGGTTTCGCCTGTCGAAGCTCTTCGGCCGCGAAGGCATCATCACCTTCGAGTCCAACGGCGCGTTCATTTTGGTGCGCGGTGGACGTCTGCCCCGATTCACCCTCTTGCCCGGCTGGCGGGACATCCGCGGATACCGTGCCATGTATCGTGATTTTGTCGGCGCCATCAGGAACGGACACACACCGGAGATGAGTCTCGAGCGGGCGATGGACGACCACCGGCTGTTGGACGCGGTGTACGCGAGCGCGGATTCCTCGGAGCTCGCCCGCACGTGACCGAACGCTTCGACATCGTCATCATCGGTAGCGGCGTGGGGGGTGGCACGCTGGCCAATACCCTGGCGGCTACTGGAGCGCGGATTCTCATCGTCGAACGGGGCGACTTCATTCCTCAGGAAGACCAGAACTGGAGTCCCCAAGCAGTATGGGGTGAACTGCGGTATCGAACGTCTGAGCGCTGGCTCGACCGGCTTGGTAAGGAGTTCGTTCCCTACACTCACTATTGTGTTGGTGGCAACTCGAAATTCTGGGGGTCCGTGCTGTATCGTCTACGACGCGAGGACTTCGGCGAGATCCAGCATCGAGGCGGAGTCTCACCCGCATGGCCTATTACCTACGAGACGCTTGTCCCCTACTATGATCGTGCCGAGCGGCTCTATCACGTCCATGGCCGAGAAGGGTCCGACCCGACCGAGCCGCCGCGGGGACCGTTCCCGTACCCACCCGTGGAGCACCAGGGGCGCATTGCCGTCATCGTCGAACGGCTGCGGGCTCTCGGGCTGCACCCGTCCTATCTGCCCCTTGGGGTGTTGCACCCGGGCGAACCCGGCGGCTGCATTCTCTGCGGCACGTGCAATTCGTATCCCTGCAAGCTACGGGTGAAGAGCGACGCCGACGTCTGCTCGGTGACACCCGCACTCGAGCACGACAACGTGACGCTGTGGACCAACGCCTATACCGAGCGCCTGGTGACTAACGGAAGTGGCGACAAGGTTGTCGCGGCGGAGGTCACACGCGAGGGACAGTCGGTCCGCGTCGAAGCGCCGCTTTTCGCCGTCGCATGTGGCGCGGTGAATTCTGCCGCGCTACTCCTGCGCTCGGCCAGCCAGGTGCATCGCGACGGACTGGCGAACTCGTCGGGCCTGGTGGGGCGCAACTACATGTCCCACGTCGTCACCATGCTCGGCGCCTTCATGCCGCCCCGCCACGACACGATGTTTCAGAAGACCGTCGCCATCAACGACTTCTACTTGCGCGGTCCCGATGCCGACTACCCCCTCGGACAGATTCAGTCGCAGGGCCGCTCTCACGCCGCCATCGCCAGGGCCGCTGGGCCTCCAGGGGCCCGCCAAGTGCCCAACTGGGCCTACGACGCGTGGTTTGCCCGCGGCGTCGAGTGGCTGGCCATGAGCGAGGATCTGCCCCGTACCGACAACCGCGTGAGCGTCACGACCGACGGGCGCATCCGCCTTCAACGGGAGCCGTCCAACGTCGAGGCCCATCGTGAGCTCGTCGCCGTCACCAAGAGATTGCTTCGCAAGGTTGGAGCCTGGTTTGTCATGGCGATCCCTACCGGTGACTTCAATACCACGCACCAGTGCGGCACCGCGGTCTTCGGCACCGATCCGAGGACATCGGTGCTGGATTCCTGGTGCCGTTCCCACGACGTCGAGAATCTTTTCGTCGTCGATGCATCATTCTTCCCGTCCTCGGCATCGGTGAACCCGGCCCTCACCATCGCTGCCCAAGCCCTCAGGACAGCCGACCATATCCAGGAATTCCATTTGAGCTAGGTAGGAGTGTATGAAGGCACGATCGTTGAGTCACACAGCCATCACGGTAGTTAACTTCGACAGGTTCGTTCAGTTCTACGCCGAGCACTTCGGCTGCCGCCTCGTCGGCGTCTCAGAGAGTGACTCGGCCAAGGTGCGCACGTTCTTCGGCGTCGACGCCGAAGAGCCGAAGTGCAAGATCGGCTGGCTGCGAGCTCCGGGTGGTGGCATGCTCGAGATCTTCGAGTTCACCCCGCAGCAGCCGGCCCAGGGCGTAGTGTGGAGCCGCGTGGGAATGACGCACATAAGCTTCGACGTGAACAACTCCTACAAGTGGCACGATTATCTAGCGAAGCAGGGAGTTACGATCGTCAGCGAGGTCGAGAAGTCGAAGCACGGGCACACGTTCTTTTTCGTCAAGGACTGCGACGGGAATCTGATCGAACTGATCGATTTGAAGTACCGCTACCCGGCCCTCAAGTACCTGGGCTGGCTCGGAGGCTGGCTCTTTCGCCGTGGAATGTACAAGAAGCACTACGCGTAGCGGTTTTCATCGTGCCGGAGAGCGAGTCGAACCAACCGCCACCAACCGGGTAATGGGACAAGGGTTCGAACCGCGATCTTGATTATCGGTCAGGGCCTCTGCCGTTGAACCCAAGTCCGACACCGTAGAACTTTGGGCTGAGATTCGTAATCCGTAGGTGAGTGATCCAATCGCGGAATACCGGCTTGTGCTCACCTTGTGCCGAACTATCGAACCACTATTGGGACTACGGAGCACTGTGCGCGATCAAGGATCTGCCTAACCTCTAGGCTCAACAACAATAAAATTCCCTACCGTAAGGTGTGGGGTTCGATCCCCGCCCCCGGTGATCCAGTGTTTGAGCCCATTGATAACGTAGTGGTCGCCCTTCTTGACGGCAGTCGTTGTCATTTCCGTCGCCGCGCTCCCCGCGTCCGGCTCGGTGATACATATCGCGGGCTTGTCGCCTTCGAGCACCAGGGGAGCCACGCGCTTTTTCTGTTTCTCCGAGCCGTAGGCCATGATGGCACCGATGGCGCCCATATTCGCTTCGACGACGATACGTCCGCTGGGCCCGCAAACACGGGACATCTGCTCGACGACGAGCACCGTGTCGAGGTAGCTCAGCCCGCGCCCGCCATATTCTTCGGGGATCGTCATTCCCATGAAGCCTGCCTCGGTTAGCTGACGCACATTCTCCCAAGGATATTCCTCCGTGCGATCGATATCGGCGGCTCGGCCGCGAAACTCAGATTCGGCCAGCTCGCGGGCGGATTGCTGTAGTTCGAGCTGACGTTCAGAAAGAGTGAACACGATAGAGACTCCGAAGCATTCTTTTACACCGGTTCATGGGCCTCCACACCTGTTTCGGACTCCGTCGAACGCACGAGCGCGAATGCGGCGACGCTGAGCAGCCCGAACCCGGCGGCCAGAGGAAGGACCGTACCATCATACGCTTGTCCGATTACCGTGCCACAGACGATAGAAATGAACATCGAGAGCGCCCCGACAACCGCTGCGCCCACGCCGGCGATATGCCCCACGGGCTCCATCGCGAGCGCGTTCATGTTCGCGTATAGAAGCCCGTTGCAAAAAAACACCATAAGTAGATAAGTGACGAGAGTCCAAAGGGGAGGGAGGCCTGCCGATGCGTAGGCGAAAAACACGAAACCGATGGAGAGAGAGGCGATGACGACAAGCGCCAACTGGGACAGCGGCCTCATTCCGTATTTCAAAACGAGCCGCGCATTGACCAAAGAAGCCATGCCGATCGCTACCGACAGGAGCGCGAAGTAGAGGGGAAACATTTTGCCGAGCCTATATTGCTCTTGGAAGATTTGCTGCGCTGTACTCAAATAGCCGACGAAGGCGCCGAAGATGAGTCCGGCCGCGACCGTATAGCGGAGCGTGGTTTGCGTCGCCACGACTTCTCCAAAAACGCTCGCGACGCGACCCAGCGACAAAGGGATCCGCTGGTCTTTTGCGAGTGTCTCCGGCTGACGTAACCCGAACCATATCGCGACGACGATAGCCAGCGATAGAAAGAGCCCGAAGATCGCCCTCCAGCTCGCCACCAACAAGATCGCTTGACCGAGGGCGGGTGCGATGATCGGCACGATGATGAATACCGCCATCACGAACGACATGACCCTAGCCATGGCGCGACCTTTATATTGATCACGTATCAAAGCAATTGCGACCACCCGCGGACCGGCGGCGCCGACGCCTTGCATCACGCGGCCAACGAGCATGACAGGGAGGCTCTGGGCAAGAAACGACACCAGGCAGCCCGCGATGAAAAGACCGAGGCCGGCAAAGATAGCCGGCCTGCGTCCCAGACTGTCGGCAAGCGGCCCATAGATTATCTGACCCAAGGCCATGCCGAGAAGGAGCAGCGAGACGATGAGCTGGTTGTCGTTGGCGCGCGTCACGCCGAGATCGGCGCCGATCTCGGAGAGCGCGGGAAGCATCGCGTCGAGCGACAGCGCCACGAGAGACATCATGAATCCCATGAGGGCGACGAACTCGACAAAGTGAGCGCGGGAGTGGGCGTGGTCGGGTCCGGTCATCGACAGCCGCCTAGACTAACCAAACCCGGTGTCAGGCGCCAGACGGCAGCGGCTTTCAATTCCGCGAGAACGATATTCCGCCCGTGGTCAGGCCGTTCACGATCTTCGCCACCGCCTCGTCCGCAATGCCGCGAACTTCGTCGTTGGTTCGGTCTTGAATGGGGTGGGGTACGAACACACCGAGAGGCTCGACGCCGAGCGCTCTCGCCTGCGCTTCGGCGCTGTCGACGAAGGGCTCGGTCGCGATGAAGACGGTCGGGACGCCGCGGCTCTCGAGGTCCGCCGAGTCGTGCACACTGCACGACGTGCAGCTTCCTCAGTCGGCGAGCGCTTCGACGACGGCATCGCAGCGCGTGGCGATCTCGTGCCGTAGATCGACGGGCGCTAATTTGGCGAAAGTCGGCTTCTGGAAGCGCTCGACGGTGGCCCCTAGCGCGCGTAGCTCTTGCTCGACGCGATCGAGAAAAACGTTGCCTTTCGGCTTGCTGATATCGAGCAATCCGATGGTGCGCTTCTCGAGAGACGCGAGGCGTGGGGCGCGCGGGATGCTCTTGGGCTTTTGCTCGCTCGTCGGGTCGAGCACTACACGTTGTTCGCTCGTCATGGTCGAATCTCCTGAACTGCGGGCTGGCTTCCTTTCGGACCGCTCGCCCAGCCACCGAGGATGGCGGAGAAGAGGCCGGCGCTACCGCCGCAGTGGACTACAAGAAGGCCGCCCGGACGGAACTTGGTCACAGGCTGGCTGCGAAAAGACTCGGGCATGCCTTCCGCCATTTCGTCCACCCCGCGCATCATCTCTTCGCCCGGCATCGTCAAGAGCTCTGTCAGTCTTTCGATGAGTTGCTCTTTACTCCAGCCCGCCTCTTTGAGAACGCGCGCGTGCTCCGGGCCAATGACGAGCATCGCGTCAAAGCCGATCGCGAGCTTCGGGTGCTGCACGGTACGAAGTGTTGCGGCCAGGCTGCGCGCCAGAGACATCGGCTCGCGCGAACGCTGGTCGATGACGTTGCGCGGCCCTTCACCGGCGAACACCGTGACGGTGCTTGTGCCCGGCTCGGCGCCGAGGTCTGCGGATAAAGGTCCCCAGGGTGAGCTTTCCTCGTCTTCCGCAAAACAGAAGCCGAGCTTCCCGGGGTTGCCGTAAGTCGCGCGGTCCACTTCTCCTGGGCGTCCACCACCGACGTTCCGGACGACGAGCTGCAGCGCGCGTCCAATCGTCGCGTTGGCGCGGTTGCCTTGCCCTAGCACGTTCATCCCGGAATTCATTCCGATCGCGCGACGGATGGGACCGTTCACAACGATAATCGGCCCGACCCCCATCGTGGTGGCGATAACGCCGTGCATGTTGAAGCGATCGGTGCACGCGGCTTCCACCGCTGCTAACACCACGAGCAAGTACTCGGGTTTGCAGCCCGCCATCACGGCGTTGATCGCGACCTTCTCGACGGTGCACGCCACGAGATCGGGCGGCACCGTTGCGATAACGTCGTCGGGCGCACGCGTCGTTCCCTCGAGCATCTCGAGTACGCGCTTTTCTGTCGGTGGCACGACAGGCAGCCCGTCACTCCAACCGCGGGTGTACATCGCTTCCATTTCGTCTTCGAGCGCAGCGAGCTCGACGCGGCGTGCATGAAGCTTCGAGCCGCCGAAGCGCACCGAGAGCTCCGCTTCGCGGGAGGGATCGACACTGAGCGAGCCGCACCCAGGGCGAAGCGCGGGAAGGCCGTCGCCGAGCGCGGGGATGCCCGTGAGCGCTTCCCATTCCTCGCGCTGCCAGCCCAGTACGCGCTCGCGCTCCTCGCCGCCCTCGACGCGGATGAGGGTCGGTACCGTCTCGATCTGGTGGTGCCACGACTGCTCGAGCGCCGTGTCGTCCACCGCCGGGATACCGGGCGGGAATGTCGGGTCATCTTGTGTATAAACCGTCAGCGATGCCTTCGCGGAGATTTGCTGCAGAACGGGTACGACGAGCTCGCAGGTCGGGCAATCGCGTTTGACGAAAGCGACGAGGCCGGACGGCAGAGAAGTGGACGGGCTCACGGCCTGAGCCTATCAGCAAGAGGCGCTCCTTTGTGTCAAAGTGATCACAGTGGCTGATCACGAGAAAGACCCGCTGGCACGTCTCGCCGTTCTTGCCGACTCGGTCGACGAGACCTTCGCGCGCATACAAGCGCGCCAGGAGGCGTGTATGCAATATCGTGCGGGATGCACCGATAGCTGCCGCGCGCGACTTTCGATCACGCATGTCGAAGCAGAGTTTTTTTCGCCGCGGCTTGGCACGCCTGTCAGAGGTGGAACGGAAAGAGCTTGCGCGACGGGCGCGAGACAAAACGCGGGAAATGTGTCCGGCTTTGGATCCTGAGGGGCGTTGCCAGCTCTACGATGCGCGGCCCTTGATCTCTCGCTCTTTCGGCGTTCCTCTGAGGCGTCGCCGCGAGGTGGTCCTCGTGAATCCGCCCGTCATCGACGTCTGCGATCTTAATTTTGTCGACGTGCCGCTCGAGACGCTGGCCCAAACGCCGCGCATCTTATATCAGCGGGGCCTCACTCGGGTCGAAACAGCCACAGCAACCCTCGGGTAAGCGCTGCGGGGAAAACGCTGTTATGCGTCTCGTCCGGAAAGACGAGCGTCTCGAGGACCAGGCTCGGGTAGCCTCGACTTTCCAAGCGTCCAGCAAGGGCTTCGAGATCTTCGACCATCGGCACCCTGATGTGGGGCGGGTTCTCACGCCCTCCGATGAAAAGCCCAACCCGCGCCTTCAGGTCCGTGCGCTCTCGCGCTGACTGTTCTTCGAGCTCGAAAATGAACCGCTCGTCATACCAATAAGATGGGCTGATGGCGAGATAGCGATCGAAGAGCTCGGGCCGTGTCAAAAGAACATAGGTCGTGAAGAGTCCGCCGTAGGAATGGCCGACGAGAGCGCGCTCGCCATTCGTGCGATAGCGGCTCTCGATCAGCGGAGTGACCTTCGTGGCCAAGAAATAGCGAAACGCGGGTCCGCCACCGGAGAACTTTTGGAGATTCCGGCCATAACCACCGACGAGTGTGTGCGTGGGCGTGTAGTCCCGTGTGCGGTGTTGGCGATAGGTCGGGATGTCTTGGCTCTGTCCCTCGTAGCCGATCCCGACGAGAATGACGGGAGGCATGTTTCGCCGGTCCACGAAGTGCTGAACAACATTATGTGCGATCGCGAAGGAGTAGTCGGGATCGAGCAGAAACACCACTGGATAGCTCTTCTGCTCGCTTGCGTAATCTCGTGGCAGGCTGACATAGAGAACCTGCTCGATCAAGCGATTCTCGGACGGCTTGATATGAAGCACCTCCGTGTGGGGTAGGGAATACGCGGAAGGGGAGTCTGGCTCGTCGATTTGGCTTGAGCTCGCAAGAGTCAGCGATAGCAACAGCATTTGTTCTATCGGGACTTTGTGGAGCAGCGAGCGCCTACTGGCTGTCGGTTGCGGCTTTGACGGTGACTTTCACGTGGGCGTTGGTCCAGCAGCACTGCGAGCCGCCACCGCCATTGCCCGACGTGTCGTTCACTTGCAGCCTCAGCGTGTAGTCGCCGGGCTCGGAGAACGTCACCGTCGTCGTGTTCTTTCCGTCCTCTTTGCTCACCTCCGGCTTCGTGTTCTCGAAAGTCACCTCGCCGGGTCCGCGGAACTTGTTCCAGGTGACGCGGGCGGGAGGGTCGATCGCGCGGGCGCGACGATATTCGTCGACGACGCCGTCATCGTTGGCCCACGTCGTCAACGTGAGTGGTTCTGAGACCGTCGCCTCGTAGCTCGCGGCGATGCCTGCCGGTGGTCCCTGGAACGCATTGCCTTCCACTTCGAGGCGCACCGTCGGCGGAGTGTTGCCTTGCGCTGCGTCGAGAAACGGGTCGACTTCCCAAAGCGGATTCAGGCGCATGGGTACTTTTGTTGATTTGTTGTTCGCCGTCAGGTGCCACGTGATCTCTTTACCGGCAAAGTCCGCGGGCATCACGATGGTGAAGACGCCCCAATTACGTTTGGGCTGGAAGTGGGTGGGCTGTCCTCGGTCCGCATCGCCGGGCTCGAAGCGATTGTCGGGCCCCACGGGGGTCTCGATGGATTCCTCTTTGTTGCGGTTGAAGTAGCCAACCAGGAGCGTATAGGTTCCGTCTCCGTTTTTGTACCAGCCTTCATAAGCAGCCGAGATGCTTTGTCCAGATTTCTTGACCGGTGCGAGAGGAAGTTGGGCCAGGGCGAGCCCGGTACCGAGTGCTCCCATCGAAAGGATGACGACGGCGAAACGAAACAACTGCATCTGACGACCCCTGAGTTGATGGGGCGGGGAGGGCGCCAAAAGGCGCCCTCCCCGCCGTGAGACCTATTGCTGAAACTGATCGGTGGCTTCTTCGCCGTCGAGCGCTTTCCGCTTCTCGACTTCGACCTTGAAGTCTTCGTCTTCCATGTAGGTGATGTTCACCCAGGCATGCGCCATCTCGTCGATGGTGCGGTCGCCCCACCCTACCCACTGATCGGGATCGGGATTGTCGCGGTTCGCGGACGTGTTGTCGTGCCACGAGGTGAAGCTCAGGATCGTTCCCTTGGGGAGAAGCGGCGCCACGTGATCCGCATACACGTAGTTGTTGTGCCAATCGAACTGAAAGTTGTCGACGTGGCTCAAGATCTCGCGTTTGCCATCGGGGTGGATCGCTTCCATCGTCATTGCCTTGCCGCGCAGATGCATGTGCGGCTGATAGTTCTCGACGCGACCGGCGGACTTCAGGACGTGGAAGCCCTGATGAACGCTGATCTCGTTGGGCGCGATGTCCAAGTCTCGCACGCCGGAAATCGCATGGAAGAGGGCCAGGTTCTGACGGAACTTGGGCTCTTCACCTTTGGGATAGAAATAGATCGCCATCTCGGTCTGCGCCACGATCTCTTCGCCCACGGCGTGGATGTGAATGTCCCAAGCGATCGACGAGCCCGGAAGCATCAGCTTGCCGCTATTCGGACGCATGAGCTCACCTTGCTTGCCAACGGCCCATTCCATAAATAGACCCGAACCGATAGCGTCATCGTCGTCGACGTTCGTGTTGTCGGCGCCTGGCTCTTCCTGCTGCAGCCTCGCGAGCGCGTGATGGATCACCTGGCGGCCCTTCACCGTCGTGGGCCGGATCTCGATCGCCCGCACCCAGCGAGGTTCCGTCAGTCCCGTCTCGATCACGGGGCGATACCAGACATCCGCTGCTTGGGTGGGCATCGTATACGGCGTCGACTTGACGATGAGATCGGGCTCGTCGAAGAGCTCGGCGAACATCCACGTCTCACCGTCCGGCCAGCTCACCGGAGGCGGTATGTCTTCCGTCTTGCCTCCTGGCGCGCCGTCATCGATCCAATTCACGATCGTCGCGATCTGTTCGTCGCTGAGCGAGCGATCGTTCTTGAACTCCTGGATGCCGACCGTTTTGTCGATGTGCCACGGCGGCATCTGACGGTTCGCGACCGCTTCTCTGATCGAAGCGGCCCATGGGCGCGTTTCCTGATAGCTCATGAGCGACATGGGGGCGATGGAGCCCGGCCGATGGCACGATTCGCACTTTTGCTGAAAAATCGGGGCAATATCCTTGGTAAAGGTCGCTCGCTCCGTGCCCGTCTCCGCGGAAACGAAGGTAGCCACGAAAATCAGAGAGGCTACGAGTAAAAGTGTAATTTTGGCGGTCTTTGCCATTTCTTAAACCCTCGAGCGGGACATAGACCCATTAGAAAGCTAAACGATGCACCGGGGTAAATACAAGCGGGTCCCGGGCAACCTCTCTGGGGCTCAGTTCGTCGCGAAGCAGTAGAACAGGCCGTCGCCGCCAGTTCCTTGGAGATCGGACTGACTGCAGCCGCGCGAGTCGTGTGCCGAGTTCCAGGACGAGCCGTCATCCCCGCCGCCCTTACGGTCGTGGTGCCCCACACGAGCGCTGCCCTCGCCGCTTCCGGTCCAGTTCGAGCAATTGTTGTCGTCGCCATCCGTATAGGCGGTGCCGTCGGCATTCGTGCCCGTAATGATGTCGTGGCGGTTCGGGGTGTCCCCGCGGCCATTCACGACCTCGCCTTTTTCGTTGATGTTCGTCTCTTTCGTGAGGCCGTTCTCACCGTGGAGATGGGCGACGTCATCGGCGATCTTGACGCCCTTCGAGTTGTGCCAAGGGCCGCTCCCGATGCGGTCTTTCGCGTGGACGGTGCTGTCGCCGGTCGTGCCCAGATAAGCGTGCCAGGTTTTGCCTGTGACGCCGACAGCTTCGGCGAGCTTCGCACAATGGGCGTCAGCGCCGTCGAGCCCGCCCAAAGCGGCTCCTTCGCCCGGACCCGCGCTCGTGAGGAAAAAGCTCATTTGGGAATCCGCGTCTTGAGCAAAAAGGGAATAGGCGCCAAGCGCCAGCATCGTGAGTGTGGACAGAATAACGGTCTTTTTCATTGAAATCTCCTTTGCGCTCGCTGTTCTAGTGATGACGGGAGCAAAAGTCAAGAGGCTTGGTGTCATTCTTTAAGCGGGCCGCCTAGGACGAGGATTGCGCGGCGCGGATCGCGCGGCCCGGATGAGCGCCAGGAACGAGCTCGCCTTCGTCAACGACGAGCACGCCGTTTACGAGAACGTAGGGGATGCCGTCCGGGGGCACGCCCGAGTGCGTATAGGTGGACTTGTCGATGACGGTGTCAGGATTGAAGATCGTGATGTCGGCATCGGCGCCCACTTTCAGACGGCCTTTGTTCCGCATCGCGGGGACATAGGTCTCGAGCCGTTTCGCGGGCTCGATCGTCATTTTACGCAACGCGTCCATGAGCGTGAGCGCTTTGTCTTCACGCACATATTTGCCGAGCACGCGTGAATAGGTTCCCGAGCCTCTCGGGTGGCCGCGGCCGTTCGAGATCCCGCCGTCGCTCGCGATCATCGTCAAAGCGCTTTCGACGGCCGCCCTCGTCATCTCTTCAGTGCGGCTATGAATGATCACCGAACCACCTTGCTCGCGATACTGACCAAAATTTTCGCGCGTCAACCGCTCGCCAGTGGCCACCCACTGATGGATGCCGAATCGTTCGTCGTCCCAGCTCTCCCAGTCGTCGAACAGGGCGGATTCGATGCGCGTCTGCCCCGCGCTATACGGGTAGCACTCGGTCGTGACGTCTTGTCCGGCCGCTCGTGCCTCTTCGATCCTCGCGAGAAACGCCGGCGTTTCGGCGCCACCACTCGAGTTGGCGTGCACGATGTGGAGTGGCGCTCCGGCTTTCTTCGCGGTCTCGATAGCTTCGATCAAACCCTGGAGTCCGCCGCGCACATGGATGTGCGCCGAAGCATTGCGCTCGGCGGCGACGCTCATCATCGTCTCGAGCTCGGTGAGCGTGGCGGCGGGCGTATAGGCCATTCCAAACCCGACGGCCACGGCGCCTTGATCGAGGCCTTCGGCAATGCGCCGGGCCATCTCGTCGATTAGCTCCTGCGAAGCCTCCTTGCTATTGGCGGCGCCGCTAGGAAGAAAGTCGCCGGGATCCTCCATAACGATCATACGCACCGGGATGTGTCCGACGCTCACGCCGTAATGCGCGCGCTGACCGCTTTCGCGCTGCTCGTACCACTTCGCGACGTCGCCGGTGCCGACTTCGAGCTCGAGCCCGCTCGTCACGCCGTCCCGGATCATGAACGAGAAACCTTCGTCGTGCTGGCCGTGGACATGGAGGTCGATGAAGCCTGGCGCTACCACGAGGCCTGTCGCATCGATCACGCGTTCACCTTCGATCGCGTCTTCGGTGATGGCTTCGATGCGGCCATCGCGGATACCGACATTGCGCATGGCGTCGAGGCCGGTTTCGGGATCCATGACGCGGCCGCCGAGCACGACAACGTCGTAGCCCCCATCGCTCGTCTCCGGCTGCGTGCAGCTCGCGAGCCCGAGTGCAACAACACTCAGGATGATAAAAAGCTTCGTTCCCATGCTTTCCTCCGTAAATCGAACCGTAGAATATCTCATTGCGTCCGCTGTCGACATCGAAGATGATGCGCGCTCGCATGGATCCCATCGCACATACGCTCTTCGGCGCCGCGGCGGCGCAAACAGGGCTCGGGCGCCGATCGGCCTATGCCACGGCCGCCCTCGTCATCGGGGCCAACCTGCCCGATATCGACGGCGTCGCTATGTTCCTGAGTGGCGACAGCGCGCTTTACTGGCGGCGCGGCTGGACGCACGGGATCCTAGCGCTCGTTCTGTTGCCGCTCCTTCTGACGGCGATCCTCATCGCCTGGAGTCGCGCGTTCGGCGGCCCGCCGCCGCGTCCGCGCGTCTTGCTGGGCCTTTCTTATCTCGCGGTGTGGTCCCACCCGTCGCTCGACTGGCTGAACACTTACGGTTTGCGCTGGCTGATGCCGTTTGACGGAACTTGGTTCTACGGCGATACGCTCTATGTCGTCGACCCGTGGTTCTGGCTGATTCTTGCGGGCGCGGCGTTCTTGTTTCGCTCCCGCCACCTCTGGAGTCTCGTAGCGTGCGCTCTCTTCTTCACGTTTTTCGCTTACCTTTTGTTTGGCGCCGTTCAAGGGCTCGTGCCCGCGAAAGCGATTTGGTGTGTGGCGATTCTAGGGCTCATCGTTCTGCGTGTGAAGCGCGTCGGTTATGACGAGTCGTCTGCGCGCCGTGTTGCGGCCGGAGCGCTTTTGATACTTGTGACTTATATCGGTGTCATGCATGCGGCCACGCGCGACGCGCGTCAGTTGATTCGGCAGACCCTGGCCGAGCGTGGTGAAGATGTGCAACGGATCATGGTCGGCCCTGTTTTGGTGACGCCTTTCGTGCGAGACGTCGTCGTCGAAACACCCGAAGGCTATATGCACGGTACGGCACACCTGTTTCCCGCTTTCGAGCTCGATCTAGCGCCGAGCAAGATTCCGCTCCTTCCGAAATCAAGCGAGGTGCGCGTGGCGATCGCGTCGCCCGGTGCACGCGGCTTCATGAATTGGGCACGGTTTCCGTTTGCGGAGGTCGAGGAAACCTCATCGGGTTGCACGGTGTACCTTCTCGATGCGCGCTACACAGGCCGCCGGGGGAGCGGCTTCGGCACCGCGCGCGTCCACGTTGCGAAAGAATAGCTCTGTTCGCCTTGACGCGTAAAAAGCTTTATGATGACGCCCATCTCAGGAGGTTAGGACGTTGGCAAAGTGTACGAAGTTATTCGCGGTTTGCGTTTGTATGTTGGGCTGCCTCTCGCTCGCCAGTGCGGAAACGCCAGCCAAGGCGCCAGCGGACGTCAAGGTTCCTTTGCATGAGGGTTTGGGCTCTGCCCATATCTCCATCACGACGAGCTCGGAGCTAGCCCAGAAATATTTCGATCAAGGTTTGCGTCTGCATTTCGGCTTCTGGATCTCGGAATCGCGCCGCTCTTTCGAAGAGGCCATCCGGCAGGATCCGGAAGCGCCGATGCCCTATTGGGGCAAGGCCTGGGCTTTTGGCCGCTATCACAACAACGCGGCCCCGCCCGAGCGGGACCTCGAAACATCCTATAAAGCGATCCAGGAAGCTCTCGCGCGCCAGTCCAAAGGGACCGCGCTCGAGAAAGGGCTCATCGACGCGATGGCGACGCGCATCGCGGAAGATCCCAAAGCACCCCGCGAGGCGCTGGACGCCGCTTACGCCAAAGCCATGCGCGCGCTTTCCGAGGAGCATCCCGAAGACGTCAACGTGCTGACGCTCGCGGCGGCCGCCCAGATGAACACATCCCGCTGGAACTACTGGAACGAGAGCGGGAAAGCCAATAACGAGGACACGGACTGGTTCGTCAAAACGCTAGAGCGCGCACTCGAGTTCGAGCCGAGACATTCGGGCGCCATCCACTACTACCTACACGGCGTGGAAGCTTCCGATGACGTATTCCGCGCCCGTGACCCTGCGCGCCAGCTCGCCTCGACGGCGCCCAACCTCGCGCATCTCGTCCACATGGGCTCGCATATCCTGATCCAAACGGGCGACTACGACAACGCAGCTGACACCAATATCGATGCGTCGATGGCGGACGAGCTCTATATCGGCCAGCCGGATCAAGAGGGGCGCTATCCGCTGGGCTCCTATCAGCACAACGTTCACTTCGTCTGGGTCGCGGCTTCGATGGAGGGCCGGAGTCTCGTAGCGCTGCAACAAGCGCAGAAGCTCCGCGACAAAGTCTTTGGGACCATCCCGCATCAAGTCATCCAGCAGTCGCACCGCTACCAAAACTACATGGCGTCGACCTATTACACGTTGACGCGCTACGGCTACTGGAACGACATCGTGGCCCAGCCGGCGCCGCCGAAGGAGTTTCGCTACCTCAACGCCATGTGGCACTACGCCCGGGGGATAGCACTTGCGAACCAGGGAGAGTACGAGAAGGCTTGGGCCGAGCACAAAGCCCTCAACGAGATCGCGAATAGCGACATTCTAGGCGGACCGTCGCTGAGCGCCATGGGCCGGGAGGAGCGCCCGAGCTCGCCTTATCAGCGGAACACGAAGGACATGGTCAACCTCGCTGGCAACGCCATGGCGGGAGAGATCGCTGCCGTACAAAAGAACTGGGAAGAGGCGATCAACTACTTGGAGAAAGCCGTGAACCTTCAGGATGAGCTCGCTTATACCGAGCCTCCGCCGTGGCACTATCCCACGCGGCACTCGCTTGGTGCCGTGCTCCTCGAGGCTGGCCGTCCTGAGCAAGCCGAAGACGTGTATCGTGACGATCTGCGGAAGTGGCCGGAGAATGGCTGGTCCCTCTACGGCCTCATGACCTCGCTTCGCATGCAGGGTCGCATGGATGAAGCGCGTCTCCTCGAGAAGCGCTACATGAAGGCCTTTGCCCGCGCCGACGTTGTTTTGACCGCGTCGCGCTTCTAACAGGTATGGATCCCTCTCCTCATCTTGGGGGAGGGATCCTGATCCCTGCCTTGCCGCCAAAGATTGAACGCCCAATGAAGCTCGTTGGGGCACTCTGTATCGTCTTGTCCGCGACGTTTGCGATCGCGCAGGACGCCGACCTGGTTCTGCGCGGCGGGAAGGTCGTCACCGTTGACGGCGACGGTACGGTTGCGGAAGCGATGGCTGTGAAGGGCAACCGTATTGCCATTGTGGGTACCAATGCAGCGATAGACGAGCTCGTCGGGCCCGGCACGCTGGTTATCGAGCTTCGAGGCAGGACCCTTCTTCCGGGCTTCATAGATGCTCACAACCACGTCGAGGGAAGCGCACACGGCCAGTTCTTCCGTCTTCCGGTCTCGGTGCCTCCGCTGAAGACGGCCGAAGATGTGCTCGACAAGGTTCGAGAACGTGCGAGCGAGCTTCCGCCGGGAACCTGGATCGAAGGGCAAGGGACGTACTACCAGCCCATGCCGACGCGCGAGCAGCTCGACACGGCGGTTCCGGATCACCCTGTCGTCATCCGCTGGAGCGCGCACGACGTCATCGCAAACAGCAAAGCGATGCAGATGTCGGGGATCGAACGCAACACGCCGCATCCTGCCGGCGGCCACATCGAGCGCGGACCGGATGGCGAGCCCACTGGGATCTTTCGCGACGCGCGGCAGCTGCTCGACCTTCCGCAGCCTTCCTACGCGGACACGCTTCGCGTCATCCCGCCGACCCTGCACGAGCTGTGGCTCGAGAACGGCGTCACCACCGTCTACACGATGGACACGCTCGAAGGTGTGCGCGCTCTCCAAGAGCTGCGGCGTCGCGGCGAGCTTCCACCGGTGCGTTTGTCCATCTCTTTCATGTTGAGCCGTTTCGATTTGGACGGGCTTCTGAGCCCCGGTATCCACACGGGCTCCGGAGATAACTGGATCAAGATTGGCGCCATCAAAATTCTTTTCGACGGTGTCTGGGGGACGACGGCGGCGACCTACGAGCCTCACTACGGGACGACCGACAATTACGGCAACTTGTCACGAAGCGGCGAGCAGCTTCGTGAAGAGGTTATGAAAGCTCACGCCGCGGGGTAGCAGATCTGGATTCACTGCAACGGACCGCGCGCGCAGGACCTCGCGCTCGACGCGTTCGAAGCAGCGCTCGAGAAATACCCTCGCCCCGACCACCGCCATCGCATCGAGCACTTCGCGAACTTCCTCGTCGACGACAAGATTCTCGATCGCATGAAGCGATTTGGGGTGGTCCCCGTTCCGCAAGCGTCGTTCATCTGGCGTGCCACCGATGAGCTCCTCTATCAAGAGGGCCGCCCGCGTCTCTACATACTCTCGACGCTCATCGAGCGCGGCTTCCGACCGCCGGGTAACGCGGACTCGGTCGGTACGCAGCCCTTCTCCATCAACCCGATGTTCTCTTTCACGCGCGCCGTTTTGCGCACGAGCAAGTTCGGAAGCGAAGTCGACCCCGACGAAGCGATCTCCGTCATGGACGCGATCCGCATGCACACCATCTGGGCCGCGCGCTCTGGCTTCGAGGAGGACATCAAAGGAAGCCTCGAGCCCGGGAAGCTCGCCGACATGGTCGTGCTCTCGAAAGACCCGCTCTCGGTCTCGCCCGAAGACCTCATGTCGATACAGGCGATGATCACCATCGTGGATGGCCGAATTGTTTTCGAGCGAAACTAGGCTCTAACCAGTCAGAAACGAGGATTTTGTTCACGCTTTGGAGCAAGAAATCTCACCGCAGCGGCGCAGAGCACGCGGAGAAGAAAAGGTATCCCTAGCCTCGGATTCGAATTCCGGATTTTCCTCTGCGTCTCTGCGGTTCAAAAGGCTTTCAGGTTTACCTGGCTAGCACTAGCTGGAGCCGAAACAGATCCGATCCATTCGCAATCCGCGCCTCGAACCGTTAGAATCGCGTTCCTGGAGGCACGTGTCATGTCCTATCGAACGCTGCTCCCGAGCGCCATTTTTCTTCTTTTGTTCTCGACGCTGGGCTGCGGGCCCGCGAACACCGAGCCCGAAGACGAAGCCGATATCGCCCCTTCGTCCAAAGACGCGCTTGTCGCGCGCGCGGCTTCTTTCGAGCTCGACACGGAGTACAACGCTCCGCCCGGTGTGGCGCTCGAGCATCACACTGCGGGATTTGCCAAAATTCTCTGCTCGGCCGTATTCATCACCGGGCTCGACCCGGACTTCGCCGCGGAGAACATCGGCTATTTCTCCGCACCTTACGAGCATCGCGCGCACGTGACCGAAACCGTCATCGACCGCGAGAACAAAGCGGTGCATTTGACGCTTCCGAGCGGCGTCGTTCGCACGGCGAAATATTACGGGGACCAGGGATGTGTTCCGCTCCCGAAAGGTGAAGACGATGCCTACTTCACGCCGGTGAAGATCGAGAGCGCGCTTCCCGATCCCGCAACGACGCCTTGGCCGATGGGCGACGTGCTCTCCGACGAGCCGCTCCCGGAAGGCATCGATGCGGCGAAGGTTCAAGCAGCGGTGGATGTCGCGTTCTCGCGCCCGGAAGGGTTGACCGCGGCTTTGGTCGTGACCCACAAAGGCCGTCTCATCGGCGAGCGTTATCGCGAAGGCCTCGACATGCACACGCCGCTCGAGAGTTGGTCGATGGGGAAGAGCCTCACCGCGACCCTCATGGGCATCCTCATCCAGCAAGACGAGTACGAGCTGTACCAGCCGGCGCCCATTCCCGAATGGAGCGAGGAAGGTGACCCGCGCGCGGAGATCCGTATCGCCGACATCATGCGCATGTCGAGCGGTCTGCGTTTTCGCAACATGGGCGACCCGGAATGGGACCCCGCCCTCGGCTATCCCGATCATCTTTATGTCTATGCGGGGACGGTGAACTCCTTCGAGTGGGCCGCCACGCGCCCGCAGCAGTGGCCCCCGAACACGATTGGCCGCTACCGCAACTCCGATCCCGTTCTGACGAACTATCTCATACGCCTCGCTGTCGAAGGGCGCGGCGACGAGTACTTGTCCTTTCCGCAACGAGAGCTCTTCGACAAGATTGGCATCCGTGGCATCGTCGCGGAGACCGACCCCTATGGGAACTTTCTGCTTCAAGGTGCCGAGTTTGGTCCCGCCCGCGATTGGGCGCGGCTCGGAAACCTCTATTTGCAAGACGGCGTTTGGAACGGCGAGCGCCTCTTACCGGAAGGGTTCGTGGAGTTTGTGAGCACGGTAGCTCCAGCGTGGGAAGCCGACGGTCGGCTGGTTTATGGAGCCTTTTTCTGGATCAACGGTACCGAAGGATTCCCCATTCCAAAAGAAGCCTTCTTCATGTCGGGCGCTGGCGGTCAGCACACGATTATCATCCCGTCTCACGATCTCGTGGTCGTGAAGCTCAGTCACTACAAGGGTGCGCGGGAGAGTGGTAAAGCCTTGAACGAGGCCCTCGCGATGTTGATGGAGGCCATTCCGAAGAGCTCATGAAAACGAGACTCGCGGTAGTTTTTCTTCTAGTGATGTGCGCCTGTGGGCCTTCGACCAGAATGACGAAGGCCTGGGTCTATCCCGAGCGCGGGCCACTCCAATTCGAAAGCGTGATGGCGCTCGTCCTCGTGCAAGACTCGCTCATTCGCCGGAACGGTGAGGACGAGCTCGTGCCAAATCCGGCAGGCTGACGCGGTCGCGTCCTATACGGTCTTACCGGAGAGCGATCTCGCCGATGAGGACAAAGTGCGTGCCGCGGTCGTGAAGTCCGGCGTCGAGGCCATCATCGTCATGCGTCCTGTGTATGACGAGCAAGAGACGCGTTACGTCCCCGGTGCCTACCCCACGTACTACAACTCGTTCTACGGTTACTACGGCTGGGCGTACCCGGTCGTCTATTCTCCGGGCTACTACCGTCAGGACCGGCTCGTCGGCATCGAGACGAACATCTACGACACAAAGGACGGAAAGCTCGTCTGGTCCGGGTTGAGCGAGACAACCAACCCGAAAGATACGAGGAAGACCATCGCCGACACCGCCAAGGCGGTGCGAAGCGCGATGAAAAGTGGGGCTTTATTTCCTGAGAGCCTTCTAGGTTGCTACGAAATCCTGCGCGAAGCAATAAGCGTCAGCCAGTGTTAGCTTAGGCTCTTACCCGTCGGAAGCGAGGATTTTGTTCGCGTTTTAGATCTAGAGCAAGACAATCTCACCGCAGAGGCGTAGAGCACGCGGAGAAGAAGAAATCCCGGATTTTCCTCTGCGTCCTCCGCGCCTCTGCGGTTCAAACGCTTTCAGGTTTTACCTGGCTAGTTCTAGTGAACCCCGTCCAGATCACTTCGGCGGTGGGCGTCGAAGACTTTCCCACGTGGTCACCGAACGGACGGATTTTGGCCTTCGAGGCATCCGGTGATATCTGGGTCACGCCGGTGAGCGGCGGCCCCGCGCGCCAGTTGACGGATGGCAAGGCAACTGGCACCTACGCGGAACTCGGCCAACTGATTGGGACTGAGTACATGAGCCCCGAAGGCGCCGCTTGAAGTGTCATGAGTAAGAAGAGCAGGTCTGCGTCGTTCACGTTACCGAGTCAACGCAATGCGTCGCACGTGGCGAGGCGTCTCTCGATATCCTGGGAGACCTGTTGGTCCTCCGCTCCACCCACGCCGCCGTAACGCACCCTGAGGAGATCGTCGGAGATTCCTTCTCTGAGCCCGTCGGCCTCGGGAAAGATGTTTCCGATGGCGAATCCGTCTTTAAGGCGAAGCTGCATCGCTTCGGCGCGGGTCGCGTCGTAAGTAGACCGCTCGGCGAAACGCGTTCCTGCCCGCTCGGCGAGAAGGTCCGCGAAC
Organism: Acidobacteria bacterium bin61; assembly: GCA_963578475.1. Lineage (GTDB taxonomy): Bacteria > Acidobacteriota > Vicinamibacteria > Marinacidobacterales > SMYC01 > SMYC01. The sequence continues at coordinate 65,460 of CAUZCL010000020.1, forward strand.
GAGAACCCGCTGCCGCCCTCGGCCACATCCGCGTCGAGCTCCTCCTTGAGGACGGCCGACCGCATCGCTCACCGCGACCGACGAGAGTTGCGTCAGCCCGGCGCTGACGAAAAAGTGCTGGGTCCCATCGGCGCGCCCGCGCAGCTTCACGTTTCGAAGCGAGCCCCGGACGTCACGAATCATGCGTTCCTCGCCGTTGAGTCCCGAGAAGACCTGCAGCCGCGGGTGACCGGGCACCGCCGCAAGTGCAAGAATCGCGCCGCTGTTCTCGACGATCGGATTACTCGCTGCCGACCGATCGTGAGCAAGGGCGAACGCGGACTGCACCGCGGCCTCGAACCGCCGCCCGTGTTCGGGCCAATTCCGCGCATTCAAGTGCAAGTGCTCGAGCTGGGCCCGCGCTGCCTCGAGAACCGCCTCATCGGGGCCGAGTTGGGCGAGAACGCGCGGCAGGATGTCGCCGCGAACGTCCATTCGGCGATACGTCACGGAAACGCCGTCGACCTCGAAGCTGAGCTCCTCGATGCTGTCGAGGACGGAGCGCGCCGCCTCGTCGTGCGACGCGGCGTTCATCGCGAGTGAGGAGATGAGACTGAGGAGGATGCCGGGCGTCTCGATGGACCCAAAGCGGAGCTCTCTTACCGAGAACTGGAGCTCTCCCTGTTGGACCCCGCCCGAGGCGACGGCGCTCACGTTGAGGTAGCGGCCGAGATAGGGCACCTGGGTCGACGCCTGCAAGTATGCCGGACTCGGAGCTCGTCTGGATGGCAAGCTGAGAGGTGGCCGGCGTGACCGAAACGCCCCACGCGGCGAGACGTTCGAGGTCCTGGGCGCTGACCGTCAGAGTCCTCGTTTCGCCGAGACGGAGCTTCATCGGGTTGTGCCCGCGAAAGCGTGTGACGAGTTCGCGCCGGATGTCAGTGCTCAGCTGGGGAGTCTTCAGATCGAGAGGGTAGTCCTCGGTGGCGAGATAGAAGAAAGCGACCGCGATGAGCCCGACAGCCACAACGAGCACGGCGAACTTGGGGAAGAACAGGATGAACGAACCGAGACCGTTGCTTGCGCAGACGCCAATCCACACGCCCACGAGCGCCGCCATGGCGGGCAGGGCGAGCGTCAGCAGTCTGGGCGCTTCCCATCCGGAGCCACCAGCGAATCCTGACACGACGAACGCGAGCACCACCGCGATCCCGCCCGCAGGGATACTCACCATGAGCACGCGCCGGAACCAGCGGCTTTGGCGCGGAAGGGTCAGAGCGGCGAAGAAGCCGATGGGGACGAGTAGCGTCATCCGGATCAAAGTCCGGACCCCGAAGGCGAGGGCTGAGGCAGGAAAGCCCCGCGCCCCGAGCTCCCATACCGACGGCTGGCCGGAGGAGTCGGCAGGAAGGGCCAGTTCGAGGAGAAGCGGGAGCGCGACACAATAGGCGGCGAGCGCAAGGAACCAGGCGATGCTCACCGAGGAGGATTCGGGCTCGTGCCGAGGACGCCTTGACATGAAAGTAGTGTTGCACAAAAACCGATGGCGTTCGACACGCGATGGGCGCGCCACCCGAGCGCCTCAGTTGGGTGCTTGGTTGCCGTGCCACCAATCGGTTGCTTCGCGGATCTGACGGGCAGCGGTCTCGGAGACCTTAGCCCTATAGATCAATCGTCGGTCTGGCTCCGGAGTTGTGCGAGTAGGTCGCCACCCTCAACAAAATCGCCGTGCTCAATTTCTTCGTGGGCTCTCACGAGTTCGGCTTCCTGTTTTGGCGTTAAAGAAAATTCCTCGGACTCCGGAACTACGACGGTGACGCTGGCGCCCTCTTCGAGAGCTATTCCCGATACCTCGACCTTTCCGTCAACAACTTTCCCAGTGAGGATCTTCATGTCGTCTCCATTATAACTTGAGCGGCATCCTAGCGGCTCTCGCCCTCGACGAGAGCTCGAAGATGCGGTTTGTTTTTGACGCCTAGGAATGAGGCGGACCTCCATTGCGCCAAGAGGTCCGGCGCAGGTACAATCCCCATCGACTAATAAGGACCTCATGATCGGCCGCCTACTAAACCACTTCAAGATCCTGGAACAGATTGGCCGCGGCGGTATGGGCGAAGTCTTCGACACGCATAGCGGCGGCTGGTCGCCGGACGGAAAGGCCGTCGTCTACACCAAAGACACAGACGATTTCGACATCTACATCATCGAAAATTACCGTTAGGACACGAAACGCCGGGTGGTTGGCCATCGTCTAGGAGCTTCACGATCATGAAATCTTCCTTGAGACTCGTCACCCTGGCACTGGTGCTTCTTGTGGCCAGCCAAGCCGGTGCCCAGACTGCCAACGCCCCGGCGGCGCCCGGCTCGCCGACAGCGGACCATCTTCCCATCTACCAGGTGGATCCAACCTGGCCTCCGACGCTTCCGAACGACTGGATTTGGGGAGACATCAGAGGGCTTTTCGTCGATGACAACGATCACCTCTGGGTGCTTCACATGCCCTCGAGCTTGACGCCTCAGGAGATCGGGGCGGCGGTGGAGCCACCGATCGCCGATTGCTGCTTCCCTGCGCCGCCAGTTCTCGAGCTCGATCCTGAGGGCAAGGTTCTTCGAACTTGGGGTGGCCCCGGTGAGGGCTACACCTGGTATGAACAGGAGCACGGGATCTACATCGATCACAACGGGTTCGTCTGGACGGGCACGAGCAACGGGTTCCACGTCATGAAGTTCACGCAAGACGGTAAGCATGTGCTGACGATCGGCGAGCCGGGCGTTAACAAGGGGAGCGACGATCCGGACCACCTGGGCGGACCGGCAAATTTCTACGTCGAGCCGAAGACGAACGAGATTTTCATCGCGGATGGATACCGCAACAAGCGGGTGGTGGTCTACAACGCCGCGACCGGGAAATATCTCCGTCACTGGGGCGCGTACGGAAAGCCGCCGGACGACGACTACGAACATGAATATCCGGTCAAGGTGGACGATCCGCCGCAACAGTTCTCCACCGTTCATGGCATCGCCGGTACCAAGGACGGTCTGATCTATGTAGCCGACCGCCGCGGCAACCGCATCCAGGTCTTCCGGCAAAACGGCGAGTACTTGATGGAGCGGTTCGTTCGTCCGGAGACAGGCCGATCGGGGAGCGGATTCAGTCTCCAATTCTCGCGGGATCCAGAACAGAGCCTTCTGTACCTTATGGACGGCACGAACCAGCGTGTCTGGGTGCTACGTCGCAAGGATTTGCGGATTCTGGACAGGTTCGGGAAGCCGGGTCGCCAGGCGGGCGAGTTCATTAGGGCGCACATGATCTCGATCGACTCGAAGAACAGAATGTACACGGGCGAGGCGGGGAACGGTAGGCGGATACAACGGTGGATCCTCAAAGGAACCAAACCTGCTGCGAGTGTCGAGCCGCCGCCGCAATAGCCAAGCCCCGATCTGCTCGAAACGGCAACGCCACAAGTATTGCCAAGTAGCTGAGCGAACGACGATAAGCGCTCGGCACGCTCGACCCTCTGCCCATTCGGAACGAATCGCCCCTTTGCACTGAGAAATTCTAGTAACCGGACTGGCGGGACTGGCTCTGGCAAGACGCACTCCCGCGCCGCCGGTGCAAGTTCCGCTACGAGGACATCCCGCGTGCGGCCACCGGCCAGACCGCCTCGACACGCTCGTTTCGTATGGCGTAGATGCGGTCGTAGAGGTTCACGACGGGGTCGCAGTGGGAGACGATCACTTCGAGCTTGTCGCCGACTCGGTACGTGCGGCTGGCGTTCTCGTAGCGGATCGACCCGAACTCGTCCGAGCCCGATCGATAAGTGATACCGCTCTCGCCTTTCACGATCGGCCACGGTCGGTTGATCGTGCACGCCTTCGCGCCCGCGTCCGTGGTGGCGCGGCCTTCGTACTGGTCGTTCAGCACCGTGGTCAAAATCGTCAAGGCCGGGTCGAAATCGGAGTACAGCTCGGGGTTGCTCTCACCGCCGATGGCAAGATATTGGGCATCCATGAAGACGTAGCTTCCCACCTGCACGTCGGTCAAGCCTTCGGTCTGGTGGTCGATGTTGTAAGTGCCCGTCCCACCACCGCTGAAGATCTCGGTGTTCAGCCCGGACCGCTTCAACGACGCCAGGGTTTCAGCGGCAGGCGCGAGCCGCTCGAGCGTTTGTGCTTTCCTCTTTTCGAAGCCTTTGACGTGCTGAGACCCGCCGTCGTAACAGAGCATGCCGCGGAGCTTCAAACCGGGGAGCCCGTCGACCTGACGCGCGAGCTCGAGAGCCCGCTCGCCGGGCGTGATACCAGTGCGATGCCCTCCGGGGTCGACATCGATGACAACGTCCGCCACCAGACCCGCTGCCACGGCCGCCTCGGAGAGCGCGAGCGCGTTGGCAGGGCTGTCCGTAGCCTGGATGAATTGGTTGCACCATTTGCGCAAAGCCATCGCTCGCTGGATCTTGTACGGCGTCACGTTGGTGGTCGTCATGAGAATCTGGTCGATGCCGTGCTCGAACATCACCTCGGCTTCGCTCACTTTGGCAACGCAGATCCCCACGGAGCCACTAGCAAGCTGGAGCCGAGCGATGGCGGGGCACTTGTGGGTTTTGACGTGCGGACGGCTCGCGATGCGGTTGCGGCGGACCATCTGCTGCATCGTGCTCAGGTTGGCTTCGAGCGCATCGAGCTCGACAATGAGCGCGGGAGTGTCGAGATCCCACTTCGAGATTCCCACCTCGCGGGCGGACGCCACGGCTACGGGGCGCGGCTCAGCTCCTCGAGCAGTTGTTGAAGAGCCAGCTGTCCAGATGCCCGCGGCACCGGCAGCTTTAAGAAATCGACGGCGTGAGACGATAGGGTTGGTCACAATGACACCTGTATATGCGAATCGGCGCGGGATCGCAACGGCCGAGCCGCCTGTCACTAAAACTAACCTCCGCCCTTTTCGGGACGCGCCGTGGCTTTTCGGAGCGATGTACCCGATTCACACGAAACGGCTCACTTGTCGCAGCCGGTGTTCAGCTCGACAAGACCTCGTCCAGTTTGCGAACGATTTCCGCACGGGTTTCCGCACCTGCCTTATCGAGATTGAGCTCCCGCCATCGGACCGCGGGTAGCCGATCGGCATCACTCAACCCCAGGAGGTGCCACTTCGGCTCCCGTCGATAGAATGAGACCAGGAACTGCCGGTGGTCTTCCGGCATATTGACAATGACGTCCTTCACCAACGCCTCGCGTGCGGAGTACAGCGTTTCCATGGTGATGTCGTCACGGACCATGCCGCGGAAGTTGTGCTCGAAGTCTGGAGCGATGTCTCTGGCAGCGGGTGCCAGGAGATGCTGCGGAGAGTGATTGTGACTTATCAGATAAACGATCAGCGCCGCCAAGATTTTTCCTGCATAGAGATCGGCGAAAGAGAGGACGTTCATCTCGGCGAAACCGAATTGGTCTTCGATCGTCTCAGACACCGACATCGTTGTCGGCCTGTAGACTGAGCCTCGAAGGACTGGCGTCACTTCAATCTTGATCTGCACTCGGTCGGACGTCCGCACAACCAGCTTATTGATCGTGAACTGCGTGCAGGGCGCGCTCTCATGGATCGAGATTCCGGGAATGGCGGCGGGGATGCGCGTGCCGATTCGTTTTAGAGCGTACTCGATTTCAGTTAGCGACTTGGACCGGTCCTCGATCGGCAAGTACGTGAGATCTATGTCGACCGAGAGCCGCGGCATGTCCGGATAAACAAATTGATGGCGGTGCCGCCTTTGAAAGCGAAGCAATCCTCCTCCGCTATTTGGGGAAGCGCACGAATCAGAAGAGCCACCTGACGCCGGAAGATTTCATCGAACGGCATCAAGACCCTCGGGCACCGTGATCTCGTATTTTGGGTCGAGTTTCCCGCCTTTAACGAGCATGCGTTTGCCCCGACCGAGATCGATTTTCTCACGGTCGATGCGATTCAACCAGCGGTGATGGTGTCGGTCCGCAAAGAAAAAGAACACCCGTTTGACTTTGATGCTCGTGGCCTCTTCCAGGAGGTTTTGCATTCGGCGGGGGCTGAGATTGGCGAGGCCTTCCATGAGCGCATCGACCTGATGGAAGGTTTCGTGTCGAGGCAGCTCATCGACGAGCTCGAGGATCGCGCGCTCTGCAGTCGAGATGACAAACGGCCAATTCCACGGACCCCACCGAGTCAGGCGGAGCGCTTCGGGCAGCGTTTGTACCCGCCGACTTCCCTGTCAGTACCAATCGTTGTTGTGATTCGGTCGCTCCCGATGCGTTCGAAAGGTACGAATGTTGTCGCCATCGTTCCGCGACTCTACCAGTCGCTGTTCTGAGTCGTGCTCAAATCTAGGGTACGCCGACTTCGCGGAGCTCATCTCACGGTCTCCTTCTCTCAACGTGCACGATTCCCTTGCGCTCGACGACGAACGGCATTGCGGGAATCGCCCCAAAAATTCTAGCCGCAAAGCGTGATCCAGATCACCGGGATCGCTTCAGCATACAAGGAGCTCGAGAGGTGCGTCCGTCGTCGCGGTGAGGCGGCGGCGCGCAATGAGCTTCGTGCCCGGTAGTACGTGAAACGAGCGGGCGGCGCTCTCTCTGTCCGGCTGACGACCGCGCTTAGCGAAGCTCGACCGGCGCGGGCGAGAAAAAAAATTCGTCGGGCATCGAGCTCGCGACAACGATGTCCTCGAAGCGGATCACTTCGTCCGCGCTCACCCGCTCGGTCGCGACTCGGATACCGCCATAGCGGTGCCAATTCGTCCACCGATATTCCCCCTCGGCGCCGCCCTCGAGCTTGAACTTCCAGCGATCCATCAAATGCGTCTCGCGGTTGACGTAGGCCCAGTATTGATCGCCAGGTGAGCGTCCGACGTTAGCGAAAGAGAGGTGGATCCGGTCATACGTGACGCTGCCTATCGATTCCTCACCGTCATAAGCGAGGATGACGCCTGGGTCTTTCCACTTGAACGGCATCAAGAACCAATAAGTGGCGCCCGTCCACATTCGGGCAGACCGGTTGACGTACTCGGATCGCTCTTTGCCGTGCAGTTGTCTGCCTTCGACGTAGACGCTTCCTTGGCGGGCGTTCAAATTCATCAACACGACATAGGGGACGCCGGAGGCGTTTCTCGCTTCGAGCCGCAAGCGCCCTAGTTGCCGGTCCCACGTAAACGTCGCCTTGCGATTGCGCCGGACGTTGGTGAAGCGAATGAAACGGGCCTCGTCCCAATTCGATTGCCCTCCGAGCGCCGTCATCATTTGGTCGGCGACCTCGATCGCCCGCGGATCGCTCATTTTAAGAAGGCTTAGGAGCAAGATTGCGTGTAGCATGCGCGGATGATAGCAGTTGGCCCGAGCTCTTGCGAGAGCTGACATTCGCGCGATATTCTCGGCGCCTCGACCGTGACTGACATGACTGAAACGGACTCCATCACCGATCTTCTTCAGGCCTATGCAGGCGGAGATCGCGAGGCCTTCGATGAGCTCGTGCCGCTCGTCTATGACGAGCTTCGCCGCATCGCGCGCAACCATCTTTGCCGTACCAACCGAGGAGCAACACTCGACACGACGGCTCTCGTCCGCGAAGCCTATCTCAAGCTCGCAAAAAGGCATGCGTGTGGAAGACCGAGGCCACTTTCTCGCTATCGCAGCCTGCGCCATGCGCCAGGTGATCATAAGCCGTGCGCGCGCTCGTCTCGCGGCGAAGCGCGGCGGAGGGGTGGTGCCCGTGACCCTCGACGAGGAGCGTGTCGGTAGTGATGCCCAGGCCGAGTGGCTCCTCGATCTGGACCACGCTCTCACCGAGCTGCGCGCCCGGGACGAGCGCCTTTCGCGAACCGTCGAGTGCCGTTTCTTCGACGGCCTTAGCGAACAAGGGGCGCGTGGCCTGGACCCGGCCATCCGTGGGAGACGAGAAGCTCTATGGCGGCGCGCTCACGGGGATCGCTTTCGAGCTCCCCAGCCAGTCCTCCGGGCTGTGGTTGCGCCGCATCCTCGTCTCACCCGATTTCGAAGCGCCTGGCTCCAGCAACCGGCACTTCGACGACCTGCTCGACTCACTCCGGCCTTTTCTCGAGCGGCTCGGTGATTTCATTTCCAAGCGCTCAACGAGCTGGACGCGATTCTTCTAGCTCACTAGCGCATCCCCGAGGCGAGCGAGCCCCTCTTCGAGTATCTCGCTCGGCATCCCATAACCGATGCAAAAAGCGTTGGGCGCACCGAAAAAGTGACCTGGCACCACGAGAGCGTCGCGGGCCTCGAGTTTCTCGATGAGCGCGTCGATGTCGCCGTCCTGAAAGTAGACCAAACCGACCGAGCCCGCACGAGGCGTTGTCCATGAGAGCGATCCCTGTTGCGCGATAAAATCGTCGACGCGCTGCCGGTTAGTCTCGAGGCGCTTTTTGAGCGGCCCGAGGATCGCGTCGGCGCGATCGAGCGCGCGCAGCGCGAGCCGCTTGCTGGGATGCGCCATCTTGACCTGCGCGCTTTTAGGGAGGGCGCGCTTCAACAAAACAGAACTCTTCGAATTACGGCCGAAACCCATGAATAGAATCGTGTACGTAGACATGGATAATGTGCTCGTTGATTTTTCCTCTGGCATCTCGCGTATCTCGCAAGAGTCGGCGTCGGAATACGAGGGAAGGCTCGATGAAGTGCCGGGAATCTTCTCGCTCATGGATCCGATGCCGGGAGCGATCGACGCGTTCGAGAAATTGGCCCAGAGATTCGATACTTACATCCTCTCGACGTCGCTCTGGGAGAATCCTTCGGCATGGTCTGACAAATTGCTATGGGTGAAGAAGCATCTCGGCTCGTCCGCTTACAAGCGGCTTATCTTGAGTCACCACAAAAACCTGAACTCTGGCCACTTTCTGATCGACGACCGTTCCAAGAATGGCGCCGACCGCTTCGAAGGCGAGCATCTTTTATTCGGGTCGGATCGGTTTCCCGACTGGCAAGCAGTTTTGGCGTACCTTCGCGGAAAAGAATCCTTCTGACGGGTCAGATGAGGAGGCACCCGATGGCAAGCTTCGCGGCGCGGACGGTAATCGGGATCGCTGTACTGTTTGCGCTGGCAGGGAGTTATCACGCAGCCCAAATCGAGACCGGCTCCTTCCCAGAGCGGTGGATCAACGGCACGACCGAGGATGAGCCGGCGCTTCAAGTTCACATGTTTTCAACGCGCACGTGGATCTTTAGGCAGTCCGTTCTCACCCACTTCGAGGCACCGTTTCTCTACTTGCTCGCCGGCGAGCGGGAGGCCCTCCTATTGGATACCGGGGCTACGGCCGATGTCCCTGTGAGGGAGATGGTCGACGACCTCATCGGGGACGACTTTCCCCTGTTGGTCGCCCACTCGCATGCGCACGGAGATCACGTCGCCGGTGACGACCGGTTTCGTACCCGCGCGAATACGCGGATCGTCGGCCACTCCTGGGACGACGTGGCCTCCCTCTTTGGTATCAGCGATTGGCCGGTCGAAAGGGGAGTCGTCCATCTGGGAGGTCGCGATCTTTCCATTATCGCGATACCCGGACACGAGCCGTCGAGTATCGCGATTTACGACTTCCAGACCGGGCTCTTACTCACCGGAGACACGCTCTATCCGGGCAGGCTCTACGTGCGGGACTTCGAAGCCTTCAACAAAGCATCGACCGCCTGGTGGCATTCACTACAGATAATGACGTTTCCTGGATTCTCGGGACTCATATCGAGATGACGACCAGCCCTGGTGTCGACTTCGAATTTCGCGCTTCATCGCACCCTTATCCGTCACATTGCCCGTCGTCGCCACGAAGTAACCACGGGCCCAAAGGTGCCGACCCCAGAACTCCTTGCGGATCGACCGAAAGTCGCGCATCAAACG
>CAUZCL010000021.1:0-75115 GCA_963578475.1 Acidobacteria bacterium bin61
GTAGACCGAAAACCACACCTCACGATACGACCACAGACCTTGCTCATCGAACTCGGCAACCTCATCGAGAGTGTAGTAGCGGCCGCAGTGAGAGTAGCTCGTGCGGTACGCCAACTCCTTCAGCTTGTGGAAGACGGTGCGTCTAGCGTTGGTCCCCATCGCACCCATCAGCTTCGGCATTCGGGCGATCTTCTGCTTGCGCAGTAACCTGGCGATGGCCTCTGCAGAGAAATCGGTCAGTCTCATAATGGCACCTTTGCGCTTATATGTGCGTGATGGTGCCATAACTCGCGCACCTTGACAACCACTCGAGATCGATGGATATGGCGTTACTTACGGGGTAAGGCGCTCATCTACACTGGCAACCTCACAGCCTGACCGAGGCACGGTTACGCCTATTCGACTGGAGTTATTTGTTCGCGGGCCCTAAGGTGACACCCAGCTCAATCACGAGAGCTCCCAATCGTGCGCTCCACCGCGTCGCGCACAGTGGCTGTCAAGGATTCGATCTCTTCTGAGTCTGGACCTTCCATCATGATCCGAAGCAGTGGCTCGGTGCCCGAATAACGGATCAGCACCCGCCCGCGCCTGTCGAGCTGAGCTTCTGCCGCCTCGATCGTTTGGGTAATTTCCGGGACGGTGCGGACATCCGGCCTCGAGCTCACGGAAACATTAACGAGAACTTGAGGAAAGGGATCGAGCTGTGTCAGCTGATCCAGGGTGTCTCGCTCGATGGCGATCGTTCGGAGCACTTGCATGAACGTCAATAGACCGTCGCCGGTCGCAGCGTAATCGGAGAAAATGATGTGGCCCGATTGTTCGCCGCCGATAATGATATTACGGCGGTCCATATCTTGTGCAACGAACTTGTCACCCACCTGAGTTCGAAAGAGCGTGATGTCGTCTTGTGCCAGAGACACTTCGAGGGCCATATTGCTCATGACGGTGGCCACGACGCCGGATCCAGTCAGTCGACCTTCTTTCTTGAGACGTCTGGCGCACATGAGCAACATGGCGTCCCCGTTCACCGACCGCCCCGTGGAATCCACGAGCAACAGGCGGTCTCCGTCGCCGTCGAGAGCGGCTCCGAAATCGCATGCGTGGCGCCGAACCGCCTCGGCTAACCCATCGAGATGCGTCGAGCCGCAATCCCGGTTGATGTTCTCGCCGTCGGGCTCGGTTGCTAGAAGGATGGGCTCGAGCCCGATGGATTCGAGAAGCTTTGGACCGGTGCGATAACACGCGCCATTGGCGCAGTCGAGAGCCAATTTGAGCGGAGGCAGCGACACGTCATCGCCCAGACTCTGTTTCAAATGCTCCAAATAGAGGCCTTCGAGGTGAAGGCTAGGGGTCTTCGAGACTCCGCTCGCCTCCGGAACCTCTTGCGCGTCGGCGCCGGCAACGCTTATGGCAAGCTCAATGGCTTCTTCGAACGCCTCGCTCGACTTTACGCCGGCGGCGGAGAAAACCTTGATGCCGTTATCGTGATACGGATTGTGCGAGGCCGAGATGACGACTCCGGCGTCGAAGCCCTGGTCCCGCGTCAGAAAGGCTACCGCGGGAGTCGGCAGAACACCCGCGGATACCGAAGTGCCCCCAGAAGCCGCAATGCCTGTCGCTAGCCAGGTCTCGACATCCGCTCCCGAGCTACGGGTGTCCCTGCCGATGAGAATGCGAGGTGCGTCCGGCGAGAGCTCGTTTGCGAGAGCCCGGCCCACATGCTGCACGGTGGTGCGATCCAAAGGCGGCGAATAGGCTTCGCCGCGGATTCCGTCGGTTCCGAAGAGCTTTGCCACTTATCGGACCTGGACCGTGAGCTCGTCGGGAGTGACGCTGACAATATGCACGGCGGCTAACTCGTCCGGACGGATCACGTGGACGATCGGCATGACTTTGTGGCGACCGGCCCCGAGACCGTCGAGGCGCACTTCGATTTCTAGATCTTCCACGCCCAGTTGCTCGATCACGCTTCGCGGGCCCTCTACGACGACGCGAACGGACTTTGGCTCGAGACTTGCGCTCACGGCGTCGGGCCTGGTAATGACCTCGATTTCAGAGAGCTCCTTCCGAAGCCGGACTTCGCGCACGTCGAGCGTGAGCTCGATGCTCGTCCCGGATGCGAGCCGGACGAGAGGATGGAGCTCGAGACCTACGGCGCGCGAGAAAGGTTGGCGCAGGCCCTCGGCCGATACGGGCTCCGTCGTCACTTGCTCGAGCCCGCGCACTTGCGAGGCCGGTCCCACGACCGTGACTACCTGCGGTGAAAGCGCGATGTTCTGGAGCTCGAACCCGTCGGCCGGCGCGCCGAGAATACGCGGGATCACGTTGATGGTGCGCCCCATCGTGCGGTCGAGCTCGATTTTGAGACTCGATGGGGTCACGCGCATCACGCGGGCGCCGAACGGCACCGCGACGTCCTCTGGCGTGAGATAAGCGATGCGCTCTCCAGGCTGAGCGTCCGAGAGATCCACCGACACGCTCAAATCCTGAGCCGAGATGCCTCGAAGAATCTCAGCGGGACCTCGCAAGCGCACGTCCACTTGTTGGACGGACTGCGCGACCACTTCGAGCCCTTCGGCGACGTCCCTGAGCTCGAAAGGGATGGAGAAAGCGAACTCGACGCCTGACTCCCGTGCCACCGCGTACCAGAACGTGAAGCCGAGCAGTAGCGAGAATAGCTTCAGGGCGGCATTGTCGGTCAGAAACGACTTCATGTGATCGGCCTTTCGGTCGCGGAGACAGAACCGGTGCGGGTCTCAGTAGGGCTCGCGTCTTTTTGTCCCATCGCGTCCCGGAGCTTCGAGCGAAGCTGCTTTGCGTCGAGGCCTGAAACGATCGCTCCGTCCTCCATGAAGCTCACGAGCCCAGTCTCTTCGGAGACCACGATCGCGATCGCGTCCGTATCTTCGCTAATGCCGATGGCGGCGCGATGGCGGGTCCCGAACTCTTTGCCGAGTTGCGGATTGATCGAGATCGGAAGAAAACAAGCCGCGGCCGCGGCGCGGTCTCCTTGAATGATGACCGCGCCGTCATGGAGCGGCGATTTCGGGTTGAACACGGACAAGAGAAGGTCGTAGGTCACGACGGCATCGAGCATGACGCCGGCTTCGACATAGCTGCGAAGGCCGATATCTCGCTCGAGGACGAGAATGGCGCCCACGCGCCGCTCCGCGAGCGTGAGCAGGGAAAAAGCGACCTCGTCGAGTGTTCCCTTGCTGCTCGTGGGGTTCAAGAATCGAAAAAGTGGGGCCCGTCCCAAATTGGCGAGCCCCCGCCGGAGCTCCTGCTGGTAGAGAACGATGATGGCAAATCCGATATAAGCCAGCGTATTGCGCAGCAGCCAATTCACGGCTGTCAGGTCGGCCCAACGCGAAGCGAAAAAGAGCAGAATGAGCAGCAACGTGCCGACCACCATCTGGAACGCGCGCCCGCCCCGGACGAGCTGAAAGAGTTTGTAGAACAGAAAGCTCACGAGCAGGATGTCGATGGCGTCGTTAAAGGAGAGCTCCCGCGACAAGCTCTGCCAAAACTCGACAAACGCCGCCATCAGCTCAGGCTCCCGGCCCGCCATTTACGCCACCATTTGAGGACGCCGAGGTGGCATTATTTCGAATCGCGTCGGCGACGGTCGCAACGTCCCGCATTTCGGAGACATCGTGGACGCGCACGATGCTCGCGCCGCGAAGGATGGCGGCGGCGACGCTCGCCGCCGTGCCGAATATCCGAGCTTCGGCTTCGCTCGAGAGTAGCTTCCCGATGAACCCTTTTCGAGACGTACCCACGAGGATGGGTTTGCCGAGCTCTGCGAGCGTGTCGAGCTCGTTCAAGAGCGTCAAATTATGTGAAAGCGTCTTGCCGAAACCGATGCCGGGATCGACCACGATCGCGTCGCTTGCGATGCCCGCGCGCTCGGCGCGCGCTACCGCCTCGCTGAGGCTGGCTTTCACCTCGGCCGCGACATCGCCATATCGGGGCTCGGACTGCATCGTTTCCGGCGTACCTTGCATGTGCATGAGCACGACGCCGGCCCCCGCACGGGCCGCGACCTCAGCCATGCGCGGGTCGCCTCCGAGCGCGGTGACGTCGTTGACGATATCGGCACCGTTCGCGAGAGCGCTTTCGGCGACCTCGGCCTTTCGCGTATCCACTGAGAGCATCCGATCCGTCTGCGTTCGCAAGTTGTCGAGCACCGGTAGTACTCGATCTAACTCCTCTTGTATCGAGACCGGCGGCGCGCCGGGCCGCGTCGACTCGCCCCCTATGTCGAGGATGTCCGCGCCCGCTTCCGCAAGACGAAGAGCCGTGGACGTCGCAGCGTCGACGTCGGGATAGCGGCTACCGGTATAGAACGAGTCCGTTGTGACGTTGACGACGCCCATGATAGCGGTTCGACCTGAGAGATCGAGGCGCTTAACCCTGGCTCGAAATATTTTAGAACACACGATCAAATGAATCCGGGCGACCGCCCCGCATCCGCGGGACAGGCTGGTGGAGCTCGAGTCGTCGTTAACTATTTGGGAACCCTACGGGTTCTGGAGGATCGGGGGCGTCAGAGGCGCTTTAGGCTTTGTCTCCTTCTCCTTGGCCTCCGGTTCGTCGCGAACGACTTCGTCTACGGCCGTCTCGCGTTCCTTGAGCGGAAGATCATCGATGAGCATCTTCACATCCTCGGCGTCGAGCACTTCTCTCTCGAGGAGCGCTGCAGCGATTCTGTCGAGCACGTCACGATTCTCGGTCAGAATCATCTTCGCCCGTTCGTAGCTTTCGCTAACGATGCGTTTGACCTCCTGATCGATCTGGAGAGCGGTGTGCTCGCTATAATCCTGATGCCTCGCGATGTCGCGACCGAGAAAGATCTGCTCTTCTTTACGTCCGAATGTGAGCGGCCCCATTTTCTCGCTCATGCCCCACTCGCACACCATTTTCCTGGCGAGCTCAGTTGCTTTTTCGAGATCGTTATTTGCGCCAGTCGTGAGCTGATCGAGAACGAGCTCTTCCGCTAAGCGGCCACCCATGGCCACGGCGATGCTGGCTTCTACGTGTTTCCGATCGTGGCTAAGCCGGTCCGCTTCCGGCAAGAGCATAGTGACGCCCATCGCCATACCGCGCGGGATGATCGTGACTTTGTGAATCGGATCCGCATCTTCGAGGAGCGCCGCGACGAGGGCGTGTCCGCCTTCGTGATAGGCCGTGGTACGCTTTTCTTCGTCGCTCATGATCATGGCACGGCGCTCCGAGCCCATGAGGACTTTGTCCTTCGCTTCTTCGAAGTCTTCCATCCGAACGACTTTTAGCCCGTGCTTCGCCGCGTAGAGCGCGGCCTCATTGACGAGATTGGCGAGATCCGCGCCGGAGAAGCCCGGGGTCCCTCGCGCTAGGATGGTGAGATCGACGTCGTTCGCGAGCGGGATGCGGCTCGTATGGACCTTGAAAATACCTTCGCGTCCGCCGACATCGGGAAGCGAAACAACGACGCGCCGGTCGAAGCGGCCGGGCCTGAGCAGTGCCGGGTCGAGGACGTCGGGACGATTGGTAGCGGCGATGAGAATGACGCCTTCGTTGGACTCGAACCCGTCCATCTCGACGAGGAGCTGATTCAGTGTCTGCTCGCGCTCGTCATGCCCACCTCCGAGACCTGCGCCGCGATGGCGGCCGACAGCGTCGATCTCGTCGATGAAAATGATGCACGGTGCGTTCTTCTTGCCGTTCTCGAAGAGGTCGCGCACGCGGCTTGCGCCCACGCCGACGAACATCTCGACGAAATCGGAGCCGCTGATCGAGAAGAACGGCACGCTGGCTTCGCCGGAGATGGCGCGCGCGAGAAGCGTCTTGCCGGTTCCAGGAGGTCCCATGAGAAGGACGCCCTTGGGGATGCGGCCCCCGAGCTTCTGGTATTTCTGTGGCTCTCTCAGAAAGTCGATGATCTCTTGGAGCTCATCTTTGGCTTCGTCCACGCCCGCGACGTCTTTGAACGTGACCTTTTTCTGTTGGCTGCTAGACAGCTTGGCTTTGCTCTTGCCGAAAGACAGAGCTCTATTGCCCGATCCTTGCATTTGCCTCATGAAAAAGATCAAAAACGCGATCATGATGACGATGGGCGTCCAGCTTATGATATGGCCGAGCCACGACGAGCTGTTGGCATCTCGCGCGTGGACCTCTACCCCCTTATCGAGCATCAAGTTGACCAGGTTCTCCATCTGCGGCGGAGCGAAAGTGCGGATCGCCTGGCCGTTCTTGAACTCGCCGACGATCTGGCTCCCGGCGCCCGTTCCGGTGATGCTCACTTTGGCGACATGGCCTCGATCGAGCTGAGCCATAAAATCGCTGAAGCTGAGCGGGCGTTCGTTCTTCTGGATACGGGACGAAACACTGTAAAACAGAAAGATCACAAGTGCTGCGACCATCCAGAACATCAAGTTCTTCATAGTCGAGTTCAAAAGCCGCCTCCGATAAGAGAAATTTCTGGCAATTCCTTCGTTATGAGCTCGAAGCCTCGGCGAGGCCGAGATAAGGCTCGCCGCGATGATGCTCCGCGAGGCCCAAACCATAGCCCGCGACGAAGCCTTCTTTTTCGAGCTCGAAACATGTGTAGTCCACTGGGCTGTCGACCTTCCGGTGGTTCTCGCGATTGATGAGGGCGGCCACTTTGAGCGACCGAGGCTTCCATGATTCCTGGATATTCCCCGCGATGAAGTTCAAAGTGACTCTGGTGTCGACCACACCCTGTATGAGTAATACGTCACGAGCGCTGAAATCGTTCGCTTGGCCGAACGCAATATCGACCCGTTTCGAGTCCTGTGTGCCGACCTTCATGAAATCGCAGGTCAGCGAACAGTTGATCGCACGGATGAGATCGGCCATGAAGACCATCGAGTTCGGGAGAACACCGACGCAGGCTATGTTCCCGTCCGGGAAGTCCGCGGTAATCTGCTTGCCGAACTCGGCCACGCGTGCGCGGATCGTCTTCTCGTCGTAAACGACGGATAGTTTTGGTACTTGGCTCATTGGCCCACCCACTCGAGGCGAAGGTGCAGCCGGCCCGCACCGAGCCGCGCACTTTCCGCGACCCCGTGTCCCACGACCCAGAGGATATCGTCTCCGCGATTCTCAGATCCTGGCCTTACCACCAACGGCACCCCTTGCCTCTCTTCCTTAGCCACTTTCCGGTCCATCAGATAACGTGCGAGCGGCTTCGCTCCCGGGGCGCCGAGCGGTCGAAACCGGTCCGCGCTGCGGGAGCTTCTCACGACGAGGTCCTGAGCCTCACCCTCGACGCCGACTACGACCGTGTTTCCCGCGACTTTCGGAGGCTCGTCCCCACTTCGAATCGGCCCTATGAGATCTGCCGTCAGCAGACCCTGCCTCTCCAGGATTGGCAGCTCGGCAGGGATCCTCAGCCGGTACTCATATACAGTATAGCCGTTTGGGGGGCGTTTGCGCCGGAAACGCCCTGATCCCGGAGAAAGGGACAGGCGATCGAACGAACGCGCCACCACGAGCCCCGGGAGGTGGATCTCTCGCCCGCTCTTGCCGTTGTCGAGAAGCGAGAGAACGTTTTCGACATGCCGCTGGCTCAGATTGCGGGTGTGGCCTCGCAGCACTTCGACGGCTCGGCGCACGACACGGCGTTTGATTGCGCCCTCGAGGTCGCCGAGTGCTTCGACCGAGAGCGTGACTGTTGCGCCTCTCTTCGGGTTGCCCGAGGCGAGCTCGTCGAAAGCGCGGCGCGCCGCCTGATCCATGAAGTCATCCTCGTCCCGAAGGATCTCCGCGTTGCGCGCAAGTGTCTCGATCAATTGAGGATTGAGCTTGCCGAGGCGTGGGAGGATATCGTGCCGCAGACGGTTACGCGTAAACCGCAGGTCGCGGTTGCTCGGGTCGTCGCGATAGCCGAGCTCGTGCTCGCTCAGAAAAGCGAGGATTTCGTCCCGGCGGAGCTCGATGAGGGGGCGGATGCGCTCAGCCGTAACCGGGCGCATCGAGCCGAGGCCTCGTGCGCCCGACCCGCGCAAAGCTCTCATGAGAAACGTCTCAGCCTGGTCGTTCATCGTGTGCGCGACGGCGACCCGAGTGCAGTCACGACGGGCCGCGAGCTCGGCGAGGAATCGATAGCGGGATACACGACCCTGCTCCTCGAGTGAACGCTTCGAACGTGCGGCAAGACTCTCGACGTCGACGCGTTCGGAAGTAAAAGGCAAACCTAATTGCTCCGAAAGTCCCCGACAGAAAGCCTCGTCGTCATCGGCCTCGGGCCGGAGCCCGTGATGGAGGTGGGCGAGCTCGATGTCGATCTCGAGCCTCGCGCGAAGCTCCGTGAGCGCGTGCGCCAAGGTTACGGAGTCCGCCCCACCGGACAGCCCGATGAGGACGCGGTCCGACGAGCGGACCATGCCGACCCGCGTGATCGTATTGAGGACTTTATCGAGCAGCATGACCGAACGGGTTTTGCGGGATCCGAGTGCGCTTTTTGTATAAGTGTAATATAATATGAGAGTTAGGGCTATCTGTCAAGAACGAAGCCGGAGCCGAGCACCATGGACAATAAGTGTTGCCACTACGGGATGAGTGAGGAGGAGCGCGCGGTCGTGAAGTGCGTTATTTGCTTCCGCTACTACTGCAAAAAGTGCGGGTTCGATCGCGGGGGTCGGCCTTTTTGCGCCAAGCAGTGCTCCCAGTTCTTCTTTTTCGGGGACGGGGATGAGGACTAGTCTCGCTTGGTAGCGGTTCTTCTTGCCCTTACTCTCAGGATGCGATGGCTTACCACTTTGTCGACGGAGAGGATGGCGCTCCCCGTGTTGAGCTCTTCGCCGGTGACGGGGATGTGACCCAAGCGGTCCAAGATCAAACCGGCGAGCGTGTGGTAGTCGGTGTGCTCCGGAAGCTCGAGCGACAATTGCTCATTGGCCTCCGTGATCGAAAGCACCCCGTCCAATAGGTAGCTTCCATCTGAGAGCTCGAAGATCTGAGACTCCTCTACATCTTTTTCATCGAAGAGCGCGCCCACGATCTCTTCGAGTAGATCTTCGAGCGTTATCAGGCCTTCCACGCCCCCGTGCTCGTCGACGACGAGCGCCATATGCGTGTGTTGCTGCTGTAGCTGTTCTAGCGCTTGCTCGACTCTGGCGGAGTCGGGGATGAAGTACGGCCTACGGAGCACTTGCTCGAGCTGGAAAGGGACCCGGGCGCCCCAATAGGTGAGAACATCTTTGGCAAAGAGCAGACCAATGATGTTGTCGAGTTTCTCGTCGAAGACGGGCATGCGGGAAAACCGCTTGTTCTGGATGATGCGGACGATCTCCTCGAGCGGCATGCTTTTTTCGACGGTCACCATCTCCGTACGCGGGATCATGACTGCCGCCACACGCTTTTCTGCGAGCTCGATGACTTTGCGGAGCATTTGCCGACGGGTTCCGCGCTCGTCCTCGGGAACGCCGCCGGCGTAGAGGATCGCTTTGATTTCTTCGAGCGTGACCACGGAGCGAAGAGCCCCCGTACTGACGCCGAACAGCGCGAGAAAGCCGTTAGAGACCGTCGTCAGGATGGTGACCGCGGGGGAGAGTAAGCGAATGAGGCCGGAGAGGGGCCGGATCACGCGCAACGACCACGCCTCCGGATGGCGGGCCGCGAAGCTTTTCGGGACCATCTCGCCGAAGACGAGGATGAGTCCAGTAAGCACGATGGTGGCGACCCAGATGGTCTGACCCCGCCGGTCCGGAGCAGTGACGAGGACCGTGATGGCGTAAGTAATGAGCGCGCCGGCCGCCGTGTTGACGAATACGTTCCCGGTCAAGATCGTTCCGAGAACTCTTTCGGGATGTGCGACGACTTTCCTGACGCGCGCCGCGCGCGGCTCGGTCTTCTCCAAATGCCGGAGCCGAAATCGGTCGAGGGACATGAGCGCCGTCTCGGAGCCCGAGAAAAAGGCAGACAAGGACAGGATGACGATGAGTCCCAAGACGATGGCGATGAGTATCGGGGTCAATGAATCAATTATAGAGTCCGGGGCCCGGTTTGGCATCGGTGTACAATTCGGGGATGGAGCTCAGTGGAATCGTGATGTTGGTTCTGATCCTCGGCGGTACTTGGGGAGGGTTTGGCTACTTCCTCTACCAATCTCTGACCCGGGATAGATAAGCCTATGGCGGTGGCCGTCGTGGGCGCGGGCGCCTGGGGGACGGCGCTCGCGAAGTTGATCGCGGATAAAGGCGAGTCCGTCACGCTTTGGTGCCGTGAGCCCGAAGTCCTCTCCGGGATTCGTGAATGGCGTGTCAACGAGACGTTTCTTCCTGACGTGCCTCTGCCCGAGAAACTCGAGGTGACGCCGGCGCTACAAGCGTGCGTCGAAGACAAGGAGCTCGTTCTCCTGGCGGTGCCGTCCCAATATCTCCGGCGTGTTCTCGAGGAGCTAGCACCCCACGTGAGCGCGAGCCAACGTTTCGTGAGCGCAACCAAAGGCATCGAAGAAGGAACTCTTCTGCGCATGAGCGAAGTCGTCGCCGACGTTCTACCCTTTGCGCCCGATCTCGCGGCGATCTCGGGTCCGACCTTTGCGAAGGAGGTTGCACATGAAGAGCCGACGGCCCTCGTTGCCGCGAGCGAGAACGACGCCTCTGCGCTCTTGGTCCAAGCGCGTTTGGCGACCAAGACATTTCGGGTTTACACGAATGACGATGTGATTGGCGTTGAGCTGGGTGGCGCGCTCAAAAACGTCATCGCCATCGCCGTTGGGGTGGCGAGCGGGCTCGGCCTCGGCTACAACCCTGCGGCCGCACTGATGACGCGCGGGCTCGCCGAGATCTCGAGACTCGCGGAAGCCATGGGCGGCAAGCGCGAGACGCTCGCCGGACTTTCTGGTGTCGGCGACCTCGTGCTCACCTGTACGGGACAACTCTCTCGAAACCGCACCGTTGGCGTCGCGCTCGGCGAAGGCAAGTCTCTCGCCGATATTGTGTCCAAGATGCGTCAAGTTGCCGAAGGCGTTGCCACCACGCACGCCGCCGGCGCCCTGGCCCTCGCCCACCAAATAGAGATGCCCATAACCTTCCAGATGGAACGCCTACTGAAGGGAGAAGTAACTGCCAGAGAAGCGATGCATGAGCTTTTGGAGCGCCCCGTGGGCTCGGAATGATCAGCATTCAGGATTCAGCATTCAGGAAACTCTCTGGACTGCTGGTAGCATAGCTAGTGGTCGCAGTTGTGAGAGCATGCTGAATGCTGGATCTTGATCAAAAGATTTCCATAATTTCATACAACGTCGTTCGCTGTGCCGGGCGGAAGCCGGCCTCCCGAATGAGCGTCTTTATTTCATCCGTCGACGTCTTGTTCACGAACCCCGTCGCCGCGTGTACGTTCTCCTCGAACAAGGTACCGCCGAAATCGTCCGCGCCCCAGTGGAGGGCGACCTGGCCGGTCTTCTTGCCTTCCGAGAACCACGACGCTTGGATGTGATCGAAATTGTCGAGATAGATTCTCGAGGCTGCCAGCATGCGGAGATATTGATTGGGGCCTGAGTGGCGCGGGATTTTCTTGACCAAAGGCGTATTGCCGGGCTTGAAGCTCCACGGGACGAAGGCCGTGAAGCCGCCGTGCTCATCCTGGAGTGATCGGATTACTTCGAAATGCTCGACGATGTCCTCGGGTGTTTCGACGTGGCCGTACATCATGGTGGCCGTCGAGCGGAATCCGAGCGCATGCGCCTCGCGGTGCACGTCGAGCCAGCTCTCTGTGAGATTTTTTTTGTGCGAGATCTTTTTGCGCACCCTCTCGGAGAGGATCTCGGCCCCGCCGCCGGGGAGGGTCGTCTGGCCGGCATCTTTGAGTGCGCGCAGCACCTCTCGCAACGAGAGTCCGGACACCGTCGCCATGCCCTCGATCTCCACCGCGCTCCAAAAATGAGGTGTGACTTGCGGGTAGCGCTCGCGCACGGCGCGGACGAGCTCGAGATAATAGTCTAACGGCAGCTCCGAGTTGACACCGCCTTGCATCAACACCGTCGTGACGCCTTCTTCCGCGGAGCGTCCGATGAGCTCGAGCATTTCTTCGACCGAATGGGTATAGGCCTCGTCGTGACCAGGGGTTCGGTAGAACGCGCAAAACGTACAGTCGACGTTGCACACGTTGGTGTAGTTCGGATTGGTGTCGATCACGAAAGTAACGATCGGTTCGGGATGTCGTTTGCGCCGAACTTCCGCGGCGAGCTGGCCCAGATCGAGGAGGCTCGCCTCGGCTAGAAGGAACAAACCGTCGTTGGGGTCGACGCGCTCACCGGCGAGTACTTTGTCGCGGACTACTCCGAAAGTCGTGGTCATGTTGGCTCAAATGGGGTCGAGAAAATGGTTTTCGCGCGTCAAACGCCGGAACTCTTCGAAACCTTTCATCTCTTCGGCCCCCAGTCGGTAGTGAAAATTCCGGAGGTAGGAGGCCAGGACTTCGCGCCCTCCAAGCTCTCCCGCGAACTCTGCTGCGATTTGGTCGATTTGGGACATGCCGAGCACGAACGAACGCTCCAAGAGCTCCGCGAGCTCACCTTTTGTCTCCTCGGGAAGCGAGCGTCGAACAGCCCAGAGCGCGAACACGAAAGGAAGCCCCGTCCAGTTCCACCACTCCGTCGCGAGATCGTAGCGATACGGAAAAGCGGGCGTCGTTGTCGTGTTGCGCCGCAGGGCTTCGTTTCCGATCACGAGCAAAGCGGCGCCTTCGTCTCGAAGCCCACGCACATATTCTGAGGGGCGAATCCCGTCACGAAGCTCGAGCAAGACGCGGAGCAGTCGCACGGAGGTAGAGGTCTCTTCGGTAATCCCGATGCGCACGCCGTCGAGCTCGGCCATGGGGCGGCGGCTCAGGAACAAGATGCTGCGAACTTCTTCCCGGTTGGCGACGCCCAGGCCTGCGATGGGCTCGTAGCGGTCCTCGTGAACGAAGTAATCCGCGGCCGCAAGGATGCCTGCATCGATTTCGCCGTTCTCGGCCATTCGCCCGAGCTCTCGCGGTGGTGTCGGGATGAGTCGATGCTCTCCGAGGAGCGGGTAGAACGGCTGAGAGTTCAGGTACGAGATTTGCCCGATCAGAAGTCGCACGTCGCCTCAGTCGCCCTCAGTCAAAGACGCTCAGGACGTTATAGAGCGCGTCGCGCTCGGCGGGGATTTTGCCAGCTTCGCGGATCATCTCGACGAGTTTGTCGCGCGCGAGCCCGATGGCGCTTTTCGCCTGCGCGTAATGCGCGATCTTTTCTTCGCCGATCGTTCCGTCGAGGTCGCTCGCGCCGAAGTTTAGAGCGACCGAAGCGGTTTCTTCTCCGAGCATAACCCAGTACGACTTGATGTGGTCGAAGTTGTCGAGCAGCAACCGCCCGCAAGCCACCGTCCGAAGGTCCTCGATTGCCGAGGCTTGCCGCTCCGCGAGCCCCGTATTGCCGGGCTGGAGGGCGAGCGGGATGAAGGACATGAAACCAGGCGTCTCGTCTTGCGCGTCGCGCAGCCGCAGCATGTGATCCACCCGCTCTTCGTAGGTCTCGATATGGCCGTAGAGAAGCGTCGCGTTCGAAGGAAAGCCCATCTCGTGGGCGATGCGGTGCACTTCGAACCAGCGCTCGGCGCCCATTTTGTGCTTGAAGGTTGCTTGCTGCACGCGCTCCGAAAAAACTTCAGCGCCGCCTCCCGGAAGCGATTGCAGGCCAACCTCGCGCAGACGCTCGAGCACTTCTTCGATTGAGATCCTGGCGATCCGCGCGAACCAGTCGATCTCGACGGCGGTCCAGGCTTTGATTTGGATGGAAGGAACGGCCTCGTGGATACGCTTCACGATGTTCAAGTAATCGTCGAACTTCCACGTGGGGTGGAGGCCCCCGACGATATGCACTTCCGAAAGCTCGGGGCCGAGCTTCTCGAGGATCTCGTCGATCGACATTTCATAAGCGTGGTCATCGCCCGGCTTCGCAGCGAAATCGCAGAACGTGCAATCGAGAACGCAGAGATTTGTCGGGTTGATTTGCCGGTTCATGACGAAGTAAACGCGGTCGCCCGACTTCTCTCGCTTTACGTGGTCCGCCATCTTGCCGATGGCCGTGAGGTCCCAGCTATTCAAGACCGCGAGCCCGTCTTCGCGGCCGAGACGCTGGCCGGAGAGCACGCGCTCCCATATGGGGATGAGCGCCTCGTCTTGAAATACGATTTCTTTTTGTGCGGTCAATGTCACCTAGGTCGCTCCTGACCGGAAATTGTTACAAAACCGCGATAGAGTTTCCAGCCTCATTATAGGGCCTCGACGTAATTCTCTCCGTAATACACAGTTACACCTGCAGCCATCGCGTCTCCCGCAACTCAAGAAACGAGCCCGACGCCAGCCCAGACGAAACCTAGCACGAGAAAACCGATGGCGGCGTTGATTTTGAAAAAGGCGAGCTCGACGGAGGCAGCCTTGCGGTGCTCGAGCAGCAAGAGCACGGCGATCCCGACGAGAAATACCACAGCGAGGGATCGTTCCATGGCCGTCCAGTACAGCGCGCCCAAGAGCAAGAACGCGACCACGTGGAACGTAAACGAGATCGCGAGCGCGCTCTTTTTGCCGAGCCGGGACGGCAGGGAGTACAGCCCGTCGCGCTGGTCGAAATCGACGTCGAGCGTGGCATAGATGATGTCGAACCCCGCGACCCAGAACAAAGTGAACAAGCACAAGAGCAGGACATGTGGGTAGTCGTGAAAATCTAGTTGGACGGCGTACCAAGCGCCGAGAGGGCTCATCGCGAGCGCCGCACCCACGCCTAGATGCGCCCACATCGTGAACCGCTTCATCAGCGGGTAGAGGACGAATATGATGAGCGGTATCGGGCTGAACAAGAGGCATTTGGGCGATATCGCAAAAGCTGCGCTGAGATAAACCGCTGCGCCGATCCCGGTGACGAGAGAGGCCTCGGCGAGCGTCATCTGCCCGCTTGGAAGCTCCCGGCCGGCGGTGCGGGGATTGCGGCGGTCGATCGCGCGGTCCAGGATGCGGTTTGTCCCGAGCGCTGCCGTCCGGGCTCCCGTTCCGGCGACGAGAATGAGCAAGAGTACGCGCCAGGTCAAAGCCTCCGCCGCGAGCAAAGCACCGCTGAGCAACAAAGGAAACGAAAAGAGCGTGTGCTCGATCTTTACGAAACGGCTATAGGTCTTCAACCGATCTTGCATGCGTGTGCATTAGAAACCTCTTTGACCCTCGGAATCAATGCCTCTTAAAATTCCGACCGAATTGCTGAGCAGTCTCGGTAAGTCCGAGAGTTGATGGTTCAGATGAATCGGCTGTATTTCCTTGTCGCCACTGAGATGACGAAACCCGCATACGATGTTATTTTCGATTCGTTGTGCGGGAAGATTCGTCTGACGCGATCGAGTTCGAAGAACTGCTGAACGTAGATGGAGGTGGGCAGCTGAAATGACGAAGAAAAAGAAGAAGACCAAAGCCAGGAAGAAAAAAGCTACGAAGAAGAAAGCGGCAAAGCGCAAAGTCGCCAAGAAGAAAAAAGCATCAAAACGCAAGGTAGCCAAGAAGAAAGCTACGAAAAAGAAAAAGGCGACAAAGCGCAAGGCCAAGAAAAAAGCTGCCAAGAAGAAGAAAAGTGCAACGCGCAAAGGTCGTAAGGTCGCGAAGAAAAAGAAGGCGGTGAAGAAGAAGGCGACCGAGAAAAAGACTGCCAAGAAAAAAGCGGTTCCCAAGAAGGCTGTGAAAAGGAAGGTTGCTGCGGCGCCGAAGAAAGCTGCGCCGCCGCCCGCACCTGCGCCCGCCGCGCCAGACCTCGCGCCCGCTGCACCTACCCAGGCACTGTGGGAAAGCGGGAGTGGCGCGTCGAGCACCGAGACACCATCGCCTTTGGGATCCGAATCGGCCGATGCCCGCAGCGACAGTGCCGGCGATGGCGGACCCGAAGCGGACTCGGATGACAATGACGATGACTTGGGCGGCGGGACAGGTCCCGTCTTCTAACTTGGCGAAGAACCCATCATCCTCTGGATCGCCCTCGGCCTGACTGGACGGGGGCGCCGCCGAGAGGTGATCACTCGTCGAGAATGAACTGCCCGCCCTCGGCGAAATGCTTGGTATCGCACGTCGGACAGCTGACGAACTGATTTCCGGACTCCTTTTGGATCATGCTGCTCGCATCTTCCCCTTCGATCGGGTTGCCGCAAGTGCAGTAGAACACGCCCTCTTCGAGGAAAATGTCGTCCTCGACTTCCATTTCGTCGCTCATGGGACGCTCCTTGGATTGAAACCAGAGTTTCGGAAGAACTAGAAAAATATAGCATCCCCTCATCCAAGGGGTCGACTTCGGAAAGTGCCGTTTCGTGATACGATTCGCCATCTGGCTGCGCCAAATCACCGATCTTGGGCCGCTCTCAGACCGAGATGCGAAGCGCTTACCTCCTGTTCAGCCAAGAGAGACGAATCAAGATGGAACTAAAGACACAAATGCTTGCCTTGGTCGCGGTACTCCCGCTCCTTGTTTCGGTAGCCTGCGGTCCTCAGGCAGTCGGCATCACGAGTGACGAGATTCTCATCGGAACGTGGTCGCCGTTGACGGGCCCGGCCTCCAATCTCTCCACGATCGCCAAAGGGATGGAGGCCTATTTCGCCTACGTCAATGAAGAGGAGGGTGGTGTCCATGGGCGCAAGCTCAAACTCCTCATCAGAGACGACGGCTACGACCCGACGCGCACGCCGGCTGTCGTGGAGGAGCTCGTCGACGGTGACCGTGTCTTTGCTCTCTTGGGGGGCAACGGCACCGCGAACTGCCTTGCGGTGAAAGACTACATCGCCATCAAGCTGCTTCCCTGGATAAACCCTGGCTCCGGCGCGCGTGTCTGGACGTCTCCCATGAACGCCTATGTGTTCTCGACCTTCCCGTCCTATGTGACCGAGGGGCGCATTCTCTCCAAATATGTCACCGACGAGCTAGAGGCGGAAAAGTACGGCATATTTTACCAGGACGATGCCTTCGGGCGTGAAGGGCAAGAGGGTGTGCGCCTCGGCTTGCGCAGAAGCGAGAACGAGATCGCGCTCGCGGAGCCCTATACGGTCGGCAACAATGACTTGGCGGAGGTTGCCCAGAAGTTCAAAGACGAAGAGATCGACGTGATCTTCGTATGGACCATCACAGAGGGCGCGGCCGCCCTCGCGAACGCGATCGGAGCGCTCGAAGACTACGATCCTCAGCTCGTGGCGACCCAGGTCCTCGCCGATCCTGTGATGTTCGAGCTCGCGGGCGAGAGCTGGGACGGCACGATCGTGGCCTCGAGCGCGCCCGAGACCAATTCGGACGAGCCCGGCGTTGTCAAAGGTCGCGCGATCATCGAAAAATACGGCAACGGGATCGAGTTCGGCACCTACGCCATGTGGGGCCTCGCGCGCGCTGAAGTCTTGGTTGAAGGTATGCGTCGCGCCGGGCCCGACATGAACCGGCTGACATTGATTCTGGCCCTCGAGGGCATGGATAATTGGACCGACAACTTCCTAGGCACGTCCATCAGCTTCGACGCCGAGAACCACCAAGGTTTGAATTCCGTCCACCTCAGCAAAGCCGAGGGCGGGCGGCTCGTTCACTTGTCGGGCTGGCTCGTTCCTTGAGACCGCCCAGACGCTAATTGACGCTCCGACGTCAACCCGATTAGAATCGGGCCCTAGGGTTTTGGAGCTCACACGGCCCGGACTCGAGGTAAGGTTTTATACTCCCTTGCGAGCAAGTACGACCTTTTGCCCATCCGCGGCCGCGGCCTGCGAAAACGCCAACTCAGGAGGGAGGCGACCCAACATGAAGTTCGGAAGGACGGTTCGTAAGCTGCGAGAGGAACAAAACGTCAGCATCGCTCAATTCGCCAGAAAAGTCGGGATGAGTCCGACTTATCTTGCGCCCATCGAGCGTGACGTTTTCCCGCCTCCCGCGGAGAAGAAAGTCATCAAGATAGCGAAGGCGCTCGATCAAAATCCGGACGAGTTCCTTGCCCTAGCCGGCCGCATCGGCACCGACTTGAGACGCATCATCCGTCGCCAGCCGGCGAGCGCCGGACGGGTATTGCGCGCCATCGACGGGCTCTCGGAAAGAGAGATCGACGAGCTCGTGAGAAAGGCGAACAAAAGGAACGACCGGAAGAGGCCTGCAAAGTAAGGCGTCACCCGAACATCCGAAGCGTCGCGCTACTCATGAGTCAGTCTCACGGAGGGTTTCCCGATATTCGGATCGTTCCCGTATCCGATCTGCTGCTACACGAGGAAGTCGACCTCGAGCGTGTCGCGCGGCTCCTCGATCGTTTATCCGCGGACGGGATTCTGAAGAATCCGCCTATCGTGGCGAGCCTTCCGGGCAGCGATCGATTCCTACTGCTCGATGGCGCCAATCGTGTTTCCGCCATCGAGAATCTCGATATCCCCCATCTGCTCGTTCAAGTCGAGTCTTTCGAGGACCCAGCGCTCGAAGTGCGCCACTGGAACCATGTCGTTCGCGACATCGAAGCGCGCGAGCTCGCCGATTACGCGCGGAGCGCCGCCGGCATCGAGCTCGTTGACGATGCGCCCGAAGGCGATCCCTACTATCTCGGAAGCATCGTGGCCAAGGACGGGAAAGCTCTACACATGAGAGCTCCGGGCTCGATGAAAGATCGGGTGCGCCATTTGCGCGCGATGGTCGCCGTCTATTACAGCCGTGAAGCACGGATGGACAGGATCAATCACGCTGATATGGCATCGGTCAAAGCGCAGCACCCGCATTTCGGCGCTGTCATGATATTTCCGGATTTTTCGAAGGACGCGGTGCGCGCTGTCGCCGAGGCGGGTGACCGCCTGCCCTCGGGTATGACCCGCATCCTCGTGCCCCGTCGTGTTCTCGGCTTCAACATGCGGCTGCCGCTTCTGAAGTCGAACCTTCCCCTCGAAGAGAAAAGGCGTTGGCTCGCCGATCAGGTCCAGCACAAGGTCTCCGAGCACAAAGTCCGCTACTACCAGGAGCCGACTTTTGTTTTTGATGATTGAGCGGAAGACGAGGAGAGGCGGAGACGCCAGGGGATGTGGGGGTAAAAACGCTCTCTGGATGAGCCGTCTTTGAGGGAAAGCTCGGTACGTGCTAGGATTTCGCGGCTATGTCTGGACATTCTAAGTGGCATTCCATCAAGCACAAGAAATCGGCGGTGGATGCCAAACGCGGTAAAGCCTTTACTGGGATCATCCAGGAAATCACCGTGGCCGCCCGGATCGGCGGCGGTGACGTGGAGGGCAATCCTCGTCTTCGGCTCGCTGTCGACAGAGGCAAAGCGGCCAATATGCCGAAGGACAACATCGTGCGTGCCATCAAGAAGGGTACGGGCGAGCTCGAAGGGTACAACCTCGAAGAAGTGCACTACGAAGGCTATGGTCCCGGGGGGGTTGCGGTTTTTATCGAAGCGACGACGGATAACAAGAACCGCACGGTGAGCGAGGTGCGCCATTTCTTCTCGAAGTTTGGTGGCAATCTCGGTGAGTCCGGCTCAGTCAACTGGATGTTCGACAAGAAAGGCTACATCGTCGTCTCCCGGGAGAACGTAGACGAAGAGGCGCTTCTCGAAATCGCTCTCGAAGCCGGCGCCGATGACGTCAACGAAGATGGCGAGAACTGGGAAGTCTTGACACTCCCCGAAAGCTTTCAAGCCGTTCACGACGCCCTCACCGCGAAGAACATCAGCATTGAAGCCGAAGAAATCGCGATGATTCCCCAAACGAGCGTCAAGCTCACGGGCAAGCAAGCAAAGCAGATGCTGAAGCTCATGAACGCCCTCGAAGATCTCGAAGACCTGGCGAACGTCTGGGCTAACTTCGATATCGACGAAGAAGAAATCGAAGCCGCGATGTCCAATTAGCCTTGGGCTCGAACCAATGAGGATTCTCGGGATCGACCCTGGTTCTCAAGTCACTGGCTACGGCGTGATCGAGTCCGACGGCACGCGGACCGCTCTCGTAACCGAGGGGGTCATCCGGACGCGCTCGATGCGGAGTTTTCCGGAAAAACTCCGGCTCATTTACGATGGCATCGTGGAGGTGCTCGACGAGCATCGCCCCGTGCAGATGGTGGTCGAGGGGCTGTTCTATGCCATGAATGTGCAGAGCGCCCTCAAGCTCGGCCATGTCCGTGGCGTCGCTCTTCTCGCTGGGGTGAAGCGAGGCATCCCGGTTCACGAATATTCACCGCTCGAGGTCAAGTTGGCCGTCGTCGGCTACGGCCGCGCGGACAAAGAGCAAGTACAGCGCATGGTTGCCGTGCTTCTCGAGCTCGAGCGCCCGCCTGAGCCTCACGATGCGGCCGACGCACTCGCGATTGCCATTTGCCACGCCAATCAGCTTCGCTTCGCCGCGAAAGTGTCGTCGGCCCTGTGATCTCCTACCTCGAGGGCAAGCTGTACGAGAAGAAACCCGACCATGTGGTCGTGCTCGCGGGCGGCGTCGGCTACAAAGTCTCGATCCCGGTATCGACCTATTACGAGCTTCCCAATCAAGGCGAGGGCGTCGCACTTCAGGTCCACACCCATGTGCGTCAAGACACGTTCGCCCTTTACGGCTTCTTGTCCGGCAAAGAGCAGCTTTTGTTCCACCGTTTGATTGGGGTCGCGGGGGTTGGTCCTTCGCTCGCCCTCAAAGTGATGTCCGGTCTCGAGCCACAGACGCTCATCGACTCGATCCGGCGCGGGGACCGCCGCCGCTTGAACGCGATCCCCGGCGTAGGCAAGAAAACGGCGGAGCGGCTCATCCTCGAGCTTCGGGACAAGATGCCGGAAGTTGCGGCTCACGATGACGGCGGCGCCCGCGAGGACACCCACGTAGCGTCTTCGCTCCGTGAGGATCTCCTTTCGGCGCTCATGAATCTCGGCTTCCCGAGGCTGCAATCCGAGAAGGCGGCTCTCGCTGTCGCGCGTGACGAGCCGGAGCTGTCCTTCGAAGACGCGCTCAAAAGAGTACTGCGCGAGCTCTCCGGATAGATGACGCCGCGCGCCGAGGTCGAAGAGCTCTACCGGAACCGGCTCGCGCAGAAACAGGTCAAAGCCGAGCGCCGCCAGAATGTCGTCGCCCGGGTCGCTTACGCGCGGCTCGCGGTCTTCGTCGCGGGTGTAGCACTTGCCTGGTTCGTCTTCGAGACCGAACAAGTTGCGTGGCCGTGGCTTCTCGTTCCCGTCATCGTGTTTTTCGTGCTCCTTTACTGGCACGGCGGTCTCTACGGGCTACTGCGGCGGACGGAGCGGGCGGCGAGCTTTTATCAAAGAGGGCTCGACCGTCTATCGGATGCGTGGATGGGGAAGGGCCGTCAGGGCGCTTCCTACCTCGATCCCAAACATCCTCATGCAGGCGACCTCGACATCTTTGGGAAAGCGTCGCTTTTCGAGCTTTTGGCGACGACGGGAAGCCCTTGGGGGACGAAAACACTCGCGTCCTGGCTTCTCGCGCCGGCGAGCCCTGACACGGTGCGCGCGCGCCAGGCGGCTGTGGTCGAGCTCGCGCCGCTCGTCGATCTCCGAGAGAGCATCGCCAGCGAGCATGACGAGCTCGGGGAGTCGGTCGACGCCGAGACGCTTTCTGGCTGGGCCACCGAGCCGCCCGTGCTCACCTCGAAGCTAGCGAGCTTGCTCGCGCTCGCTCTTGGCGCGGCGTCGCTCATTGCCGGCATCGGCTGGCTCGCGTCGTGGTGGACGCGGATGCCTTTTCTTCTGCTGATTCTCATGAGCGCATCCTTTGCGTTTTTGTACCGGTCGCGCGTGCGTGGAGTACTCGCGGCGGTCGAAAATCCGGCGAGCGATCTCGGCGTGCTGTCGTCCCTGCTCGAGCGGCTCGAAGGCGAGAGCTTTCGCGCGCCGCGCCTCGTGGTGCTTCACGAGGCACTGACCTCGTCGGGGTCTTCGACCGCCTCGAAACGCATCCGCCAGCTCGGCCGCCTCGTCGACTACCTCGATGCGCGCCGCAATCAGCTTTTCCTGCCATTCTCGGCGATCCTCCTTTGGGGCACCCAGTTCGCTTTCGCGATCGAATCGTGGCGCCGCGACTCGGGGAGCGAAGTGGCATACTGGCTCGACGCGGTCGGAGAGCTCGACGCACTTTTAGCACTCGCGACTTATGCCTTCGAGCATCCCGACGATCACTTTCCGACGATCGTGGAAGATCGGGTCTTGTTCGATGCCGAAGGGATCGGACATCCCCTGATACCGGAGGACCTCGTCGTGCGCAACGACGTGCGCTTCGGCGGCAACCTCCGGCTTCTCGTCATCTCGGGCTCGAACATGTCGGGGAAGAGCACCTTTCTGCGCGCCGTGGGTGTCAATACGGTGCTCGCACTTGCGGGCGCGCCTGTTCGTGCGCGTAAGCTGACGCTCGCTCCTCTCATCGTCGCCGCATCCATCCGGATCGTGGACTCGCTTCAAGACGGCATCTCACACTTCTATGCCGAGATCCTCCGGCTCCGTCAAGTCATGGAGCTCGCCGGAGCGAAAGAGGGGGCCGTTCTTTTCTTGCTCGACGAGATCCTTCATGGGACGAACTCGCACGACCGTCGCATCGGCGCGGACGCCGTTGTGCGCGGTCTCGTCGATCGCGGCGCCGTCGGCTTCATCACGACCCACGACCTCGCGCTCTCGAAGCTCGCCGACGCGCTCGGGGACCGAGCGACCAACGTGCATTTCGAGGACGAGATCATAGACGGTAAAGTCCATTTCGACTATATCATGCGGGACGGTGTCGTGAAGAAGAGCAACGCGCTCGATTTGATGCGCTCGATCGGCCTCGAAGTCTAGCCGCCTGCGCGAGGTCCCCTCGGAGCGTCCGACTTCGCCAAGACATCGTCGGCACGCGCCGAAGCCCGCAGGGCGTAGGCGGGAGCATTAAGCAGGTATGAGGTAGACTTTCTCGAACATGTCCGATCGATTGGTGTCTCAGGGGCCCACCGACGAGGAGCGCTCCCTCGATTTGAGCCTCCGACCGCGCGGCTTCTCCGAATATATCGGCCAAAAGAAAGTGCTGGCGCAGCTCGAGATCGCTGTGCAGGCGGCGCGCGAGCGGGACGAAGCGATGGACCATCTCCTCACCTACGGGCCGCCTGGCCTCGGCAAGACGACGCTCGCGCATGTCGTGGCCAACGAGCTCGGCGTCAACATCCAGACGACCGCGGGGCCGCTCGTCGAGAAGTCCGGGGACCTCGTGGCGCTTTTGACGACTCTCGAAGCGCGCGACGTGCTCTTCATCGATGAGATTCACCGCCTCCATCCTTCGGTCGAGGAAGTGCTCTATCCAGCGATGGAGGACTTCAAGCTCGACATCATCATCGGCCAGGGGCCCTCGGCGAAGTCGGTGAGGATTCCCGTCTCGCAGTTCACGCTCATCGGCGCCACGACGCGTGCGGGCCTTTTGACTTCGCCTCTCCGTTCGCGCTTCGGCATCGTGCACCGCCTCGACTTCTACACCGTTGCGGATTTGACGGCAGTCGTCGAGCGCTCCGCAAAGATCCTCGGCGTCTCGTGCTGCCCAGAGGCTGCCGTCTCTCTCTCGAAGCGGGCGCGTGGCACTCCGCGTATCGCGAACCGGCTTCTGCGCCGTGTCAGGGATTACGCGCAAGTCAAAGCGGACGGGACGATAACGGTTGAGGTCGCCGGAGAAGCCCTCGCGCTTCTCGAAGTCGACGAGCTTGGCTTCGACGAGATGGATCGCAGCATCCTTCAAACCATCATGGAGAAGTTCTCCGGCGGTCCCGTCGGCCTTTCCACCATAGCGGCTGTCGTTGGGGAAGAGCCGGATACGATCGAGGACATCTACGAGCCCTATCTCATCCAGGTCGGATTTCTCGATCGCACGCCGCGCGGGCGCGTCGCCACCGAGCGGGCCTATCGCCACTTCGGGCTCACACCCGTCGATCGGCAAAAGCGCCTCTTCTGACGCCTTGAGACTCTCCGAGTTCGACTACGAGCTCCCGCCGGAGCTCATCGCACAAGAACCTCTGCCTGAGCGCGACGGCTCCCGGCTGCTGCACATGTTGCCGTGGCGGCGCCTCGAGCACCTACATTTTGCCGCCCTCCCCAATCTTCTCGAGCCGGGTGACGTGCTCGTCCTGAACGACACGAAGGTCTTTCCAGCGCGCCTCACCGGTGCCCGCGCGAGCGGCGGCCGTGTCGAGCTCTTGCTGCTCGAGGATTGCGGCGAAGCGCGCTGGCGCGTGCTCGCCAAGCCGGCGCGCAAGCTACGTGCGGGAGCGCAGCTCACTTTCGGGGACGGCCGTCTCGTTGCCGAGGTCGTGGGCGCTGATACCGATTCGCTGGTGGTCCGCTTCGAGCATGAGGGCGCTTTCGCCGACGTCATCGACGCACTCGGGACGACGCCCCTCCCGCCTTACATCCGATCGAGCGAGAGCGAGCCCGCGATCCGCGACCGCTACCAGACCGTCTACGCCACCGACCGTGGTTCCATTGCGGCTCCGACGGCCGGACTGCATTTCACCGAAGACGTATTGAAGCGTCTGGTCGAGCGCGACATCGACGTAGCGCGGCTCACCCTTCATGTTGGCTACGCGACCTTCGAGCCCATCCGCACCGATATCGTCGAGGAGCACGCGATGGGCGTCGAGCATTTCCACGTACCCCGCGAGACCGCCGAGCTCGTGCGCTCGGGCCGAACGGTTATTGCCGTCGGGACGACTTCGGTGCGCGCGCTCGAATCGGCCGCCCGCATCGACTTCTCGCCCGGCTGGCACGAGACGGACCTCTTCATCACACCAGGATTCGAGTTCCGCGTCGTGAGCGGGCTCGTTACGAACTTTCATCTTCCGAAGAGCTCGCTTCTCATGCTCGTCTCGGCGCTCGGTGGTACCGACCGAGTGCGCGCCGCCTATCGCGAAGCTGTGAAGGAGCGCTATCGTTTTTATAGCTACGGCGACTGCATGCTGCTCCCGCCCCCTCGGCTATAATTCGCGGATGGATCGCGAGCAATTACTCTCCGTGGTCGACGGGAGTGCCGCACTCAAGCGTGCTTTCTTCGCCTCGGAAGCGGATTCTGTTTTGGAGGCAGGCCGCCGTCTCGCCCAAGCGCTCTCGGACGGCCACAAGCTTCTCGTCTTCGGCAATGGCGGGAGTGCTGCCGACGCGCAGCATTTCGCGGCGGAGCTCGTCAATCGCTTCGTGAACGACCGCCCCGCGCTTCCCGCTATTGCGCTGACCACCGACACCTCCGTCTTGACGAGCATTGCGAACGACGCCGACTATGAGTCTATCTTCAGCCGGCAGATCGAAGCTCTCGGCGCCGAAGGGGACGTCGCGGTCGCGATCAGCACGAGCGGCAACTCGCCGAACGTTCTGAAAGCAGCTACTGTCGCGCGTGAGAAAGGCCTGACAACGATAGGCCTCGCGGGCCATGACGGAGGCAAGCTCGGCGCGAGCGTCGATCTGTGTTTGACCGTGGATCATCCCGAGACGGCGCGCATCCAGGAAGTACACGGCATGTTGATCCACTTTTTTTGTCAAATCATCGAAGACGAGCTCTTCCCATGACGTCCAAATATTCTGTCAAGCCACTCGACCTCGATGGTCTCGACACTTATCCGCTCGCTTCGCGGAAAAGCAAAGTTGGCCGCGAGCAGCTCGGGAAAGCCGTTTCCGAAGAGGCGAGCTTCCGCGAGTTTTGGGATGGCCTCCCCGATATCCTCGCGGCGAGGGACCTGCGCGAGCTGGTGAAGCGGATGCGTCGCGCGCGCGAGAGCGAGCGGGCGCTCATCTGGGGACTCGGTGCACACGTCATCAAAGTCGGCCTCTCACCTCTTCTCATCGACTTGATGGATCGCGGCTTCGTGTCCGGCCTCGCGCTCAACGGCGCGGGCATCATTCACGACTTCGAGCTCGCGATGGTGGGCCAGACCTCCGAAGAAGTCGCGGACGGTCTCGGCGAAGGCAAGTTCGGGATGGCTGAAGAAACAGGGGCGCTTTTGAACGAAGCGACCCGGAAGGGTGTCGAGAACGGTCTCGGCCTCGGTGAAGCCATCGGCGTGCTCCTCCATGAACAGGACCCTCCGTACAAAGAGACGAGCCTCCTTTGGAACGCCTACCGTCTCGCCATTCCCGTCACCGTGCACGTCGCGGTGGGGACGGACATCATCCACATGCACCCGCAAGCGTCGGGCGCGGCCATCGGCGAAGCTAGTCTGCACGACTTCAAGCTCTTTGCCGGGGTGGTTCGAGGGTTAAACGACGGCGGGGTCTACTTGAATGTCGGCTCGGCAGTGCTTCTGCCCGAAGTGTTCCTGAAAGCGGTGAGCGTCGTGCGAAACCTGGGGCACCCTTTGACCGACTTCTCGACGGCCAATTTCGATTTCATTCGCCACTACCGGCCGCTCGTCAACGTCGTGCAGCGGCCCGTGACCGGCTCGGGCCGAGGCTTCGAGTTCGTCGGCCACCACGAGCTCATGCTCCCTTTGCTGATACAGGGGCTGAGCGTATAACGGAGGTACGAAATCCATGGTGGAGCGAAAAATGGTCGGGAGTGGCGTCTCTTGGGAAGAGGAGTTTGGCTATTCCCGTGCGGTTCGTGTCGGTGACCGCATCCTAGTCTCGGGAACGACCGCGACCGGCCCGGAAGGCCTCGTGGCGCGCGGCGACGCGGCGGGCCAAGCGCGCTACGCACTCGACAAAATAGAAAAAGCCATCAACGCGCTCGGCGGTACACTCGGCGACGTGGTGCGCACGCGCATCTTCGTGGCCAGCGTCAACGACTGGAAAGCCATCGCGTCCGTCCACGGTGAGCGGTTCGGCAAAATACGCCCCGCGAACACGCTCGTGCGCGCCGACCTCATCGGCGAAGAATATCTTGTTGAGATCGAAGCCGAGGCTGTCATCGGCAGCGCCACCTCGGAATGAGCGAGCCCATCCGCTTCAGCCTCCGTCTCAATAACGACCTTCCGCTTGGCGACTATGTCGAGCTGGCCCGCACCGCGGAGGCGTCGGGGTTCGATCAGTTCTGGGTGAGCAACGATCTTTTCATCAAGAGCTCACCCGTCATCCTCGCCGCCGTCGCGACCGCGACGACGCGCATCGGTCTCGGCACGTGCATCTTGAATCCTTATACGATCGACCCGAGCGAGATCGCGATGATCGCGGCCACCCTCGACGAGCTCAGCGGGAGCCGTTTTCATCTGGGCCTCGCTGCCGGCGCGCGGGACTTCGTCAACTGGGTTGGCATCGAGCACCGAGCCCCGCTCGCGGCCGTCCGCGAATCGGTGACCGTGATCCGGAAGCTTCTCGCTGGAGAGAAGGCGGGCCTCGACGGAAAATACTTGAAGTGGACCGATGAAGCCTATTTGAGGTTCGAGGCACCGCGCGTCACCCCAATCTATATCGGTGCGCTCGGACCGAAGATGCTCCGCCTCACCGGCGAGATCGCCGACGGCGCCCTCCCGCTCCTCTTCCCGCCGGAGCACTATTTCACCGTGCGCGATCTTCTCGCCGAAGGCGCGCGCGACCGTGACGCCGCTTTGGGAGAGCTCGATTTTGCCGCGTGCATCTGGGTATCGCTGTCTTCGGACCGCGACGCCGCTCGGCGGGCGCTCGCGGAGAAGATCGCCTATTACGGCTCGGCGCTTTCACCACTCATCCTCGAGCGGCTCGAGCTGACCCGGAAGGATTTCGCCGAGATCGAGCGCGCGGTCGTGCAAGAGCGCGATATGGACAAAGCTTGCGCACTCGTCAACGATCGCATGATCCGCATCGGTGTGACCGGCGAGCCGCGCGAGCTCATCCCGAGGCTCGAAGCCCTCGTCGAGGCCGGCGCGCGTCATTTGAGCTTCGGACCGCCGCTCGGCCCCGATCCTCTCGAAGCTGTAAAGCTCCTCGGCCACGAAGTGCTTCCCTACTTCCGCCGCGGGTGACAAGATTGAAGTAATGGGTGTCATCAAAAGCCAGATCAAGACGAGCTCCGAAGAGTTCCGGCAGAACGACGAGGCGAACCGCGCCCTCAACGAAGACTTGTCGGAAAAGCTCGAAGCAATCCGAAAAGGCGGCAGCGAGACATCTCATTTGAGGCACCGCGACCAAGGCAAGCTCTTCGTCCGCGACCGCATCGCGCTCCTCATCGACGAAGGAACGCCGTTTCTGGAGATCTGTGCTCTCGCGGGCTACGAGCTCTACGACGCCGCCGTTCCCGCAGGAGGGCTCGTCGCTGGGGTTGGTCTCGTGCGCGGACGCCAGTGCATGATCTTGGCGAACGACGCGACGGTGAAAGGCGGCACCTATTACCCAATCACCGTAAAAAAGCATTTGCGGGCACAGGAGATCGCACTCGAGAACCGTCTTCCGTGCATCTATCTCGTCGATAGCGGCGGTGCCTTTCTTCCGCTCCAGGCGGAAGTCTTCCCCGATCGCGATCACTTCGGCCGTATTTTTCGCAACCAAGCGGTGCTGAGCGCGGCGCGCGTCCCGCAGATCTCCGCGGTGATGGGTACGTGCACTGCCGGGGGCGCCTACATTCCGGCGATGAGCGATCAATCCGTCATCGTCAACGGAACGGGCACCATTTTTCTCGCGGGCCCGCCACTCGTTAAAGCCGCGACGGGTGAAGACGTCTCGGCCGAAGATCTCGGCGGCGCTCGCGTCCACACGGAGATTTCGGGAGTCGCGGACCACTTTGCGGAGGACGACGAGCACGCTCTCGAGATCTTGCGCGACATTGTGGGCCATCTCGGAGCGCGTCCCGAGGCGGCGTGTTCTCTCGAATCTCCCGAGCCTCCCGCCTACGACCCCGACGAGCTTCTCGGCGTTTGGCCGCGCGTCTCGAGAAGGCAAGTCGACGTGCGCGAAGTTCTCGCGCGCCTCGTCGACGGGAGTCGCTTTTTCGAGTTCAAGCAACGCTACGGGACGACGCTCGTCACCGGATTCGCGCATGTCGAAGGGATGCGCGTCGGCATCATTGCGAATAACGGTGTTCTGTTCAGCGAGAGTGCTTTGAAAGCGACCCATTTCATCGAGCTCTGCACCGCGGAAAAAGTGCCGCTTCTCTTCTTGCAGAACATCACTGGCTTCATGGTTGGCGCGCAATACGAGCGCGGCGGTATCGCGAAAGACGGCGCGAAGATGGTGCACGCGGTCGCCACCGCACGCGTCCCGAAGCTCACGTTCATCCTCGGGGGCAGCTTCGGCGCGGGTAATTACGGCATGTGCGGGCGTGCTTACGATCCCCGCTTTCTCTGGACGTGGCCCACGAGCCGCATCTCCGTCATGGGCGGCGAGCAAGCGGCGCAAGTCTTGGTCACCGTCAAGCGCGACCAGCTCGCGCGCAAGAACGAGACGCTCTCGAGCGACGACGCGCGCGCGATTGTCGATCCGATTCGAGAGAAATACGAGCGCGAAGGCCATCCTCATTATGCCTCCGCGCGCCTCTGGGATGACGGTGTCGTCGACATGCGCGCCACCCGCACCGTTCTCGCTCTGAGCCTCGCGGCGGTTTTGAACGCACCGATCGAAGAGACCCGCGTCGGCGTCTTCCGGATGTAGCTATGCCACGAACAAAAACGCTTCGCATCGCGAATGCCGGCGGCTATTGGGGTGACGACCCCTATGCGATGCGCCGGCAGGTCCAGGGCGACCTTCCCATCGATTACGTCTCGATGGACTTTCTCGCCGAGATCACGATGAGCATCCTGCAAAAACAGCTCGCGCGCGATCCGAGCGCCGGCTATGCGCGGGACTTCGTCACGCAAGTCGATCCTTTGCTTGAAGACATCAAGGAAAACGGGATCCGCATCATCACGAATGCGGGCGGCGTCAACCCCAAAGCTTGTGCCGAAGCGCTCTTCGCGGTTGCGAAAAAGCGCGGCGTCGATCTCAAAGTGGCGGTCGTGGGCGGCGACGACGTCGTTCCCAAGCTCGAGACGCTCGCCCTCGAGAACATGGAGACCGGCGAGGCGCTCGGGGACTATCGCGCCAAAGTGCTCTCCGCCAACGCATATTTCGGAGCCATGCCGGTCGTCGCCGCGCTCAAAGAAGATCCCGACATCGTGCTCTCCGGACGCGTCACCGATACGGGCATCACACTCGCAGCATTGATCCATGAGTTCGAATGGTCACCCGACGACTACGATCGCCTCGCGCAAGGCATCGTCGCCGCGCATCTCATCGAGTGCGGCGCCCAAGCAACGGGCGGGAACTTTACCGATTGGGAGAAAGTGTCGAGCTATATCGACGTGGGCTTTCCCATCGTGGAGTTCGAGCCCGACGGCACGTTCGTCGTAACGAAACATCCCGGCTCGGGAGGCCTCGTGAGCCTCCAGACGGTTCGCGAGCAATTTCTGTACGAGATGGGCCATCCGCAGGTCTACATCACCCCGGACGTCATCGCCGACTTCACGACGATGAGTCTCGAGACCAACGGTGAGAATCGCGTGCGCGTTTCAGGCGCCCGCGGACGGGAGCCCACGGACCAGCTGAAAGTATCGACGGCGCTCGAAGACGGCTTCAAATCCGCGGGGACCCTAATTATCTCGGGCCCCGACGCCCGCGCCAAAGCTGAAATGTTCGCGTCGATCTTTTGGACGCGGCTCGCGGCTGAGCTCGAGCGTGAAGGCCTGACGCCTTTCGAAGCCACCCATACCGAGTTCATCGGTGACGACGCCACCCATCGCGGCCTCACGCCCGAGCACCGCGCCGCGGAGATCTTGTTGCGCCTTGCCGCGCGCGATCATGAACGGAGCAAGCTCGGGATCTTTCGCAAGCTTCTGCCCGGGCTCATTCTGAGTGGACCCGGCGGCGTGGCGGTCACGGGCGGGGCGCCCCACATCTCGAACGTCGTGCGTTACTGGCCGAGCCTCATCGAGCAAGCGACGGCGCCGGCGACGCTCGGCGTGTACGAGAACGGGGAGGTCGTCCTCGAGAGAGAAAATCTGAGCTGGCCCGAGACGGGCGGCACGATGGACCCCCCTGGGGGACTCGACGATCCGCATCCGACGTCGATGCTCGACGCCCTCGCGGGCGACCAAGTGGAAGTTCCACTCATGGCCATCGCCCATGCCCGAAGCGGCGACAAGGGCGACACCTCCAATATCGGTCTCATCGGTCGGAGTGCGGCGTCTTACGTCTGGCTGCGGGAGCACGTGAGCGC
This sequence comes from Acidobacteria bacterium bin61, assembly GCA_963578475.1. Lineage (GTDB taxonomy): Bacteria > Acidobacteriota > Vicinamibacteria > Marinacidobacterales > SMYC01 > SMYC01. The sequence goes on from CAUZCL010000021.1 coordinate 31,096, forward strand.
CGAGCGCGTGCGCGGCTGGTTCGAAGGCATCGTACATGGTGAGGTCCACCGCTATCTTGTGCCGAATCTTTGGGCGCTGAATTTTCTGCTCGATGAATCCCTTGGAGGAGGCGGCACCGTCAGCCTCTATACCGACGCTCAAGGCAAGACCTACAGCCAAGCGCTTCTGCGCTGCCGGGTGCAGGTCCCTGCAAAGCTTCTCGAGATGATTGCGGCCGAGGATCGGCCTTCGGGGAAGGAGCTTTCTTGAAGGACTTTCCCGTCGAGCAGAGCCTCACCGAAGCTTCCACGCTGCGCGTCGAGTCGCTCTCGCTTGGAGTCAAGCGGATCGTCTTCGCGCGCCCCGACGTGCGAAACGCCTTTGACGAGAGGATGGTTCAAGAGCTCCGCGACGCGCTCGATCAACTCGCCGGAATAGCCGACGCGCAGCAAATGCGTCTTTTGATCCTCGAAGGTGAGGGCAAGGTCTTCAGCGCCGGCGCTGACCTCGGCTACATGAAGCGGCTCGCCGCGAAGAGTGAAGCCGAGAGCTTCGAAGATGCAAAGACGCTCGCGCAGCTCTTCTATCGTCTCGCGGATTTCCCGACGCCCGTAATTGCCGTCGTCCAAGGTGCGGCGATTGGCGGCGGGCTCGGTCTCGCGGTGTGCGCGGACTACGTGCTCGCCGAGGAAGACGCGCGCTTCGCGACGTCTGAAGTGCTTCTCGGGATCGTGCCGGGCGTCATCAGTCCTTACATCATCCGGAAGATCGGGCTCGGCGCGGCCGCGCCGATGATGATGACCGGGAAGAGACTCTCGGCGTCGGAAGCGATGGAGCTGGGTCTCGTTCAGAGCCTCACGCACGCGACTGAGCGAGCCGCGGCGCTTCAAGACGTCGTGCTCGAGTTCCTTGCCGCGGGCCCCGAAGCGGTGCGCCGCACCAAAGCGCTCCTTAAAGAGGTGGCGCCTTTGCCCGGCCCCGAGCTCATCGAGTTTACCGCGCGCCAGATAGCGCAAGCTCGCTGCTCGCAGGAAGGCCAGATCGGCCTCGAGTCTTTTTTTAGCAAGACGGCGCCGGCCTGGGCCGAGCAGGTAACGCTGCTCAGAAAGTCGTCTTCTCGGTGAAGAAACTCGTCATTGCCAACCGAGGTGAGATCGCGCGACGCATCCTGCGTTCGGCGCGGGGTCGCGGTTACACCGTTGCCGTGATCTCGACGCCCGAAGACGCCGATGCACTCGTGCGCCTCGAAGCAGACGATGTCCTCGAAGTCGCGAGCTTTCTCGACGCGGAAGTAATCGTCTCCGCCGCGAAGAAGTGGAACGCGAGCCTTCTACACCCAGGCTATGGCTTCCTCTCGGAGAACGCCGATTTCGCCGAGGCTGTCGAGAGCGCTTCGATCGAGTTCGTAGGTCCGACCGCCGGTGCTATGCGGCAGCTCGGCAACAAAGAGAGCGCGAAAGCTCTCGCCGAAGCGAACGCGGTGCTGACGCTTCCTTCCGTGCGCTCGGACGCGCTCGATGAGCTCGAGGCGAGCGGCATCGAGCCGCCTTATCTCGTGAAGGCGGCCGGAGGCGGAGGCGGTCGCGGGATGCGCATCGCCGAAACTCGCGACGCACTTGCCGCGGCACTCGAGCGCGCCTCGGAGGAAGCCGCGGCGGGTTTCTCTGACGCCACCGTTTTCATCGAGCGCTTCTTGCCGAACCCGCGCCACATCGAGCTCCAGGTCTTCGGCGATGGCCAAGGCAAGGGCGTCGTTCTCGGCGAGCGCGAGTGCTCGATGCAGCGGCGCTACCAGAAAGTCATCGAGGAGGCGCCGAGCCCTGTCGTTGATGCGCCTCTCCGAACCCAGATGGGCAAAGCCGCGCTCACGCTCGTAGAAAAGACACGCTATCGCGGCGCGGGCACGGTCGAGTTTCTCCTCGATGACGATGGCCAGTTTTACTTCCTCGAAGTCAATACGCGGCTTCAAGTCGAGCACCCCGTGACCGAAGCGGTCTACGACATCGATCTTGTCAGCGCCCAGCTCGAGCTCGCCGAAGGCAAGTGGCCGGCCGAGCTCCCCACTCCAGGTTCCGAGCCGATGGAGCCACGTCATTGGTCCATCGAAGCGCGTGTGCTCGCGGAAGATCCTCGCGCGGATTTTCTGCCGACGCCGGGGCCGCTCCTCCGCTATCGCGAGCCCTCGGGTGAGGGCGTGCGCGTCGATTCAGGCGTCCGCTCAGGCGGCCGCGTCCACGCGCAGTTCGACTCGATGATCGCAAAGGTCATCGCCACCGCCGAGACACGCGCCGAAGCCGTCGAGCGGCTCGCGACCGCGCTAGCTTCCTTCGTCGTGCACGGCACCACGACGAACATCCCGTTTCTTCAAGCGGTTCTCCGGCACCCCGATTTTCGCAGCGGGGATTTTTCCACCCGTTGGATTGGCGATAACCTCGAGGAGCTCAATCGACCGCTTCTACCGAAACGTCTCGAGGCACGGCTTTCGACGCCCGGCTTTCGCGAGCAGCTCTCTGTAGCGCTTCGCGGCCCGAGAGCCATCGGCCGTTTCGCGGCGCGTTTTCGCGGGATCGGGAACGACCGCGCGGTCGTTGGTAGCGAGCGCGAGCAGCGTGTAGCCGAGGTCGACGTGGATCCAGTCACTGGGCGCGCGACGATCTGGGGCGACGGGATCGCGCACGCTTTGGCGGCGTCGACGATGAACTTGCGCTTTGCCGCGGCGCTCGAAGGCACGATGGATCAGGCTCGCCGGGAACCTTCGCGCGTGCGCGTCGAGGCCACGGCGACGGTTATCGATCCGAGCCGCTTGGAGCTCAACGTTTTCGGCGAGACCCTTCGTCTCGAAGACCCGCGTGCGCTCAGCCACCGCCGCATAAAGCTCGCCGCGAGCGACGGAGAAGTGCGTGCGCCGATGGCCGGGAAGGTCCTCGAGATCCGCGTCGAAGAGGGTGCGATCGTCGAGGAAGGTGAGCTTCTCATCGTCGTGGAATCGATGAAGATGCAGCTCGAAGTCCACGCGCCGATCGCGGGGCGGGTCGAGAAGCTCCTCGTTACGCCGGGCGAAGTACTCGACGGCCCCGACGTGATGGCCGTCCTCGTGCCTTGATCTAGCGCGATTCGAAGAACGAGAACCGTACACGCGCGCTCACGAGCCGGGGATGGCCGAAATGGGTCCCACTGAACGGATTCGAGAAGTTATACGCGAAAGCTCGATCGGTCAGGTTGCGCACATCGAGCTGGAGATCGACAGCGACACGCCAGCCTTCGAAGAGTTCCACACCGAAGGAGACATCGAAGAGCGTCCTCGCCTTGACGCGACCTCGGTCGAAGTCGACCAGTGCTGCGCCGCGGCGCTCCATGGCTTCTTCGAGATCGTCATTGTCGAGCTCGAGCGGCGTACCGCTTTCGTGCCGGCCGTAAAATGCTGCCCAGAGACCGCTCGGGGCGTGCTGGAACGTCACGCCGAAAGCACCGACATTGCGCTGGTCGTGGTCGGGGGTGAAGCGTGTTCCCGGACCGATCTCGATGACCTCTTCGTCTAAGAACAGTCCGCCGTTGATCGGCCCGACTTGATAGACGAGTGCGTTTCCGTAGCTCACGAAACCGGAAAATCCCTTCTGAAACGGGAAGTCCACCCGCACGTTGACTCCCGAGGCGGTGCCTTCAGCGACGGAGTTGGGAAAGATGATCGTTGTGCCGAAAAAGAGATTCGGATCGGCGTAGTTCCGCACCGAGCGCCTCCAGTAAACGGCGTCGAGCGAAGCCCACTTGCCGAGAGCTCGGACGAAGCCGACCTCGAAAGCGTGCTGCCTTTCGGGCGACACTTCGGCGCCGCCGTCGCCCTCTTCGGTGACGAAGGGCGAGAGAGCACGCGCCTGCTCCGACGAGGAGAGCAGAAGGTTCTCCACTTGGGGTGGCATGAACAGACGGTTGTAGGAGGCGCGTATCGTCGCGCTCCATTGCGGGATGAAATAGATGGCACCGATGCGAGGGCTGAGTGCGGAAGCGTTCACGAGGACTTCGGTGTGGTCGAACCGCAAACCGGCATTGATCGTCAGGCGATCGAAGAGCGAGAACGTGTCCTGAAAGTAAAGCGAGAACTGATCGCGCGAGGCAGCATCCTCGAACGTGAAAGGGTTGTTCCGATCGAAAGCCAGCGCTTCTGCGCTGACGCCAGCATCTTCAGCGGCGTCTTCGTCGGTGATAAAAAACGAAAATAGCTCGCGGGGGGTGACGTGCTGATAGTCGATCCCAGCTTTGAGGACGTGCTTGGCGCCGACCGCATGAGTTACGTTTACGAGCACACCGTGTCGCGTGTGCCGGCGGTCCTGCTTCGCCGAAATCGGCGTGTCGCCTTCGCTGGGGAAAAGCTCGGCGACGAAAGCGTGGCGATACCATCCGATATCGGTCACGGTGTTGCCGGACGCACTGCGCTGCCAAATTACGGATTGGTGATTGTCGCGAAGCACCTGGCGTTGGCGCTGTCCCGCCAATTGTTGCTCGAGTGAGTTGGTGACACGAAAGGCACTTCCGTTGGTCGAGATGTCGGCGATGACGAGGTCTTTCGGCGTGGGCCGCCAGTCGAGGCGCGTCGCGAAGCGGAACGCATTGCCGCGATTGTTGAAGTTGTCAGGGTCGACGGGGTCGAGATAACGCTTGCCGGAGCCGCCATAGGAGAGAGCGAAGAAGGCGCCGACGCTGTCGTTCAGCGCGCCGCCTCCGGTCGCGGCCACCTCGCCGCTTTGGAGTGATCCGGCTCGAAGCGCGGTGGTGCCGCTCCAGGACTCCCCGAGTCCCGACTTGTGGACGACGTTGATGACGCCGCCCGAGGCATTGCCGTATTCCACTGGCAGATGACCGTCGAGGATCTCGATGGTTTGAAACGCGTCGGGGTCGAGAGCGCTCGAGAAGAACGTATCGATGCGATCGCTGAGCGGGATACCGTCGCTGACATACAAGAAGCCGTCATCCACGCCGCGCGAATGCAAGAGGCCGTTATCTTCCGTCGCCCATCCGGGCGCGGTCGCGACGAGCTCCTGCATGCCGCTTCCCGGGCGCGCTCCGGGCAGACGCTCCATGAACCCTTTGTCGAGCCTCGTCGTCGAGCCGACCTGATCGGGCTCGACGAGCGGGGCCGCCGCGCGCACCGTGAGCTCTTCACGCGGGCCGGCAATCTCGAGCGCGACCTCGAGTGTTAGGGTTAGGTTCGAGCGCACCGCGATCGTTGTCTCGAATGGTCGGAACCCATTCGCGTCGATCCGTACAGCGTATTGGCCGAAAGGCAAGTTGGTGAGCTGAAACTGGCCGCGATCGTCGGTCGTTGCGAAACGTTCGAAATTCGAGGTGGCGTCGTAAAGAACGACCTGCGCCTCGGCTACAGCCGCCTGTGATGGATCTCGGACAGCGCCCACGAGGGTTCCGATCTGGATCTGTGCCGCATCAGCCGAGCCTATTGCCAGCACGAGTAGAATCCAGTGACGCATCTGGGGCCAAAACTCTAGCATGTTGTGCCGCGGATGTGATGCGTCGAGCCAAATGAATTGAACGGTGCGTCGGCGTCGTGTCGAGATAACCGGGAGTACGAAAGGGCAGCGAGAGAGAGCGTGTGTTCGACGTACGCCTAACGAGACTCCGCCAGGGTCATCATCCAAATGTCGGCCTCGTCGCTCGTGCCCGAGAAGTAGATCCACTTCTCGGCTCGGAGCGCCTCAAAAGAGAAAGAATCCTTGATTAACCGTAGAGTCCTCCCCGATGACCACTCCACGGAGCGTTGGTGCACGAATCGCTCTTGAATCCGCGCTATGTCAGCCTCTTGATCAAATAGTTGTTACGGGCGAAGCTCTATTCCACTTCCCCTACGCTACCGTCGTCTTTGTCGAGCACCCTATAGAGAGAGCGCCCTTACCCTTCGATCGCCTCAACAAGGAATCGTGGCAACGTGAATGCAGCCTGGTGGATCTCGGGCGTGTAATAACGCGTCGAGAGCTCCGCTCGTGCGAAGCGCTGACGCAACACGGCGAGCGATGTGGCGCGGTGCGACGTCTCGTCGCTCGCCCAGGCAAACGCCATGATCCCGCCCACGTAGGTGGGCACGGCTGCTCCGTAAAACGCGCAGTCCTCGAATAGCGGCTCGAGCCGCTTCGCCGTCGTCACGATTTCGTCGGTCTGCATGAAAGCACTCCCGTTTTGCGTGACAAGAATGCCTTTCTCGCGAAGACAACGATGGCATCCGGCGTAAAACGAACGCGTGTACAGAGCCTCTCCCGGCCCAATGGGATCCGTCGAGTCCGAGATGATCACGTCGTAACGCTCCGGCGTCTCGTTCACGAAATCCACGCCGTCCGCGATGACTTGCTTCACGCGCTCGTCGTGGAACGCGCCGTCCGAGTGGCGCGGGAGGTATCGTTCGCAAATGTCAATCACGTCGCGATCGATCTCGACATGGGTAACCTCCGCGACGCCAGCGTGCTTCAACACCTCGCGCAACATCGCCCCGTCGCCACCCCCGATCACGAGCACCTGCCGAACGCCTCCGTGCGCCAAGATGGGGACGTGTGCCAACATCTCGTGATAGACGAACTCGTCTTGCTCGGTCGTCTGGATGACGCCGTCGAGCGCCATGACCCGCCCGAAGGTAGTGCTGTCGAAGATGACGAGCTCCTGATGTTCCGTTTTCTTCTTGAACACCACTTCTTTGACGGAGAAGACCTGACTCCAGCCTTCGAACAAGTTTTCTTTGTGCTCGAGCATTGCAGCGAATTTCCAGACCTCAGTTTCCGACGGCCGTCTCGAGCTCGCCAGAAAGCTGCCGATAATAGGAAGCGAGCTCGTCGAGGTCGGTCGTTGTTCCCATCGCCGCCACGAGTACGAGCCGCGCTTTCAACCCATCGAGATCTTCGCCGGAAAGAACGCCGATCCGCTTCGTCTCGCTTCCAAGCTCGACCCGTCCGCCGCCGGTGCGGGAAGTGAAAACGACGACGATGTCTTGCTTGCGTGCCTCACGTACGCGGTCGAGGACCTTGGACGGCACATTGCCCCGACCAAACACTTCGAGCACCACGCCGCGTTGGCCGGACCGTATAGCCGCCTTTACTTGGCTCCCATCGCTTCCAGCGAACAAACGAATGAGTGTGACCCTTGGCTCGACGCGGTCGACATCGAGCTCGAGGCGGCGCGCCGGCCGGTTGAAGAGATAGATCCGATCGCCATCCACATGGCCTATCGGGCCGACCCACGGTGATGCGAAAGCGTTCAAAGCGACGGAGTGCGTTTTCCGGACGTCGCGCGCGGCGTGGATCTCGTCGTTCAACGTGACGAGAACTCCCAGGCCTCGCAAGCCTTTGGCCACGGCGATACGCACGGCGTTCAGGAGATTGCGGGGACCGTCGGTATCGCTTCGACGCGGCGGGCGCTGAGCGGCGGCGAAGACGACGGGCTTTTCGGCGACACCGAGAAGATCGAGGAGAAATGCTGTCTCCTCGAGCGAGTCGGTTCCGTGAGTAATGACGATCCCCGACAACTCGGGACGCTCGCGAAACAATGCCCGGACGCGGCGGGCGAGCCGAAATTGGATGTCGGGTGTCATGCGCGAGCTTCCAATCGTGATGAAATCCTCGACGCTCAGCTCGGCCAGGCCGTCGAGGCCGGGCAAGAGCTTCGAGATTTCACTCGCCGAAAGCGACCCAGAGCTTCCGCCCGAAATGGTGCCGCCGGTGCCGAGAAGATGCACGCGCGGAAGCTCTTCGGATTCCAGAGAGCCGGCCCATAGGAGCAGCGCGCACGAAACGCCACAAATCTTCCATCTCAACACGATCGGTGTTTTACCACACATAGGGGGAACAGGGACGGTTTGGATCACGGACGGGACGCGGCGCACTCCCCACAATGGTGAGATACCCAACCGTCTGTCCGTTCCAAGTCTGGAGCCGCGCGGGGGAGCGCATGAACACAGTCTTGGATCTCCTCGGAGAATTCGGGTTGCTGAACGACGCCAAGGGGGTTTGGGGCGGGCGGTTCCCACCCGAATCAGAGCGGCGTTTTCAGGAGCTCAAAAGCTTTTACGATTCCTTGATGTCGAAAAGCGGAATTGGGCCTCGCCCGGTGACGCGTCGCTTCACGGCTCAGGAGGTCGAGGAGAAAGTGACGGCGCGTGAGCGGTTGCGCGTGCCCCTCGCGCACGAATTGATTTTTCGGGCTGACCCGGAATTTCACTCGGCGATGGGGGTGAACCTCAGCCGCGGCGGTGTTTTCTTGACGTCGCCGGTGGTTCTTCCGGTTCGCACGAAGTTGAGCGTATACCTGACGAGCCCGGACGTTTCACGAGAAGCGCTGCTCGAGGCAGAGGCGGAAGTCGCCTGGACGACGCGCGACACCGGCAGAGAGGGCGCAGCGCGGGAAGGTATGGGTCTCAGCTTTCGAGGTGACATGGGCGCGATGTTCAAACAACTCGACGCGCTCGTCATCAACTCCCTCGTGCGCCGCCTGTCGGGTCTAGACGCTAATAGTCTCGCGCCGGACTTCCTGCTGAGAGAGGGTCTGGAGCTCTAGTGCTCTTCAGGGACTAGCTCAAAGCCCTGGATAAGGGTCCGGCTCGATGTGCACGAAGGCGCCGAGATAGCGCCAATCTTTCTGAGCCCGGCTCTGAAGAAGGGGCACCGCGCCGGTCTCGGTCTCGATCGTCACGAGATAGCAGTAGCTGCGGTGACCAAAATCCTCGTAGGGAAACGGCTTGCCCGCTTTTAGCTCGATAATCTCTTTCTCGCCGGGGGCGATGTCCCGCGCTTCACAACCTCCTGGCACGCATACCCGAACGTGATTGGGTTTTCCCGCCACGTTCGTGACGCGCACGATGATCTGAGACAGCTCGACATTCGTACGCACGACCATCTCGGCCGTCGAGCCGCCGCGCACGTGAAAACCTGGACCACCGGGGCTTCGCCGCTCGCGACCCCAACTATTGTTATCCAGGAAGTAGCCGAGATAGCCGTCGTCGAATTTCTGGCGAAACTTTCTCGGGTCGCTGTTGGTTGGCAAGTCGTTGATGAGCGACAGCTCGGGAGGCAGCCACTTGAACGCCCCCGTTGTGGCGTGCTCGCCGGGACGCCGGCCGGCTTCGAAGGGCCCCGCGAGGATGGAGGTCAGGAAGAGCGAAGCCGCGGCCCAGGACGCGAAAAGAGGCAGTAGAGGCCTCGATATGGTACCGAGCAAAAAGAAATAGAGCGGGAAGAGATTCATGAAGTAACGATTGCCGATCGTCCCTGAACCTCCGAAGTAGTTTGTCGGACTCCAGGTCACGAGCAAGAGACCCCCGAAAGACGCGACGCCAAAAACGAGCCACTGGTCGAGCGCCTTGCTGCGGGAAACCAAGAACATGATGAGGGCAGCGGCCGCGGGGAAAAAATAGACGGCCATTCCCGAAAAGCGCCCGATGTGAAACAAATAGATATCGTGAGCAACGATGTCCCACGGCTGATGCGTGTAGATGACGTCGGTCCTCTTCGAGAGGCCGGTGTTCTCGAACGTGAGGTCGGAACGCTGATAAGGGTAAGTGCCGCTGAAGGTCTTGCGCTCGCCCCCTTGATAGTTCATGTCACCGGCTGTGAATAAGGTGACGAGAAAGAGGCCGCCGAGAAACAAAGAGAAGACGGCGCCGACTCGAATCGTACGCATCCACTGCCGGCGCCACATGAGAAGCACAAGCAAGGGCACGATCAATAAAATGTTGTTGGGTTTGGAATAGGTGACCGCGCCCCAAATCGCCGCGGCGATGAGGTCCGACGTCAATCCGCTGAGAGGCCACGGCGGATCTTCGGCGCGTTCTTTGTAGAGCCAGAAGAACGCTCCGAGAAAAACGAGGCACAAGTTGAAGAGCTCCGGTGTGAGCCAGACGAAGTAAGCCGGCGCCACCGAGGCGAAGAAGAACGTCAACGTGAAGGCGAGCGCTATCCCGTTCGCATTCTTTGCCGCGAGGAAGAAGTAGCCGGCTGTCAACACCGCCGTTAATAAGAGCGCGTGGAGCAGCAGCATTCCATTTGTCCCGAAGAGACGTACGAAAGGAGCGGCCGCGAGTGAATAGATGAACGCCTTCGCGAAATAGAGGTCTTGAGTGAGAGGCCCAACGCTTACTAGAAAGGGAATCTGGTTCGTGAGTGTCAGGTCGCGCTCGCGTCCCTTCTTCAAGAAGATGCCCGACGGCCCGTTTCGGAATTCGTGGAAAACTCGCTCCACATCGGCACGTTCGAAGCGAAGATCCCCGTCGAAGGCGAGGCTGTGCGCCATCGTGTAATACGTAGCCGCATCGCTCCAGAAGGCGCCTGCCCTGCGCGGGTAGTCCACCGTCAGCGCGAAACCGACGAGGAGGGTCCCGATGGCCGCGATCACGAGAAGCGGCCCTCGATGTGAGCTCATGGGAGCAATATTAGTGCAAAAAGACAGAAGTTCCCGAACGCGGTTACTGGGGAATGAACAGAGCCAGCGAGAGCCACTCTTTGTCGTCGGTGAAGACCTCGCGAACGCGAAACCCCGTGTCGTCGGCGAGCTGGTCGATGATCGCCCGCGTGTATTTGTAGGAGTTTTCCGTATGGATGGTCTCGCCCGCCGCGAGCTCGAAGCTTGTGCCGCAGGCCTCGATGTGGACGACTTGATCGCCGTCCGAGCGTAAATGTATCTCGATGCGCCCAGCCTCTTCGTTGTAGAACGAGTGGTGCGCGAAGCGCTCCACTACGAAGGTCCCGCCGAGCTCGCGATTGATGCGGACGAGCACATTGCGATTGAACCGCGCGGTGACGCCAGCTGCATCGTCATAGGCGGTGTTCAGCGTCTCCACATCTTTCTGCAGGTCGAAGCCAATCAAGAAAGCGTCTTTCGACTCCAGATGGGAGCGAATGCCTTTTAGGAAGTGTACGGTCTCGTCGGGCTCCATGTTTCCGATGCTCGAGCCAAGAAACAAAACTAGCATCTGATTCGCGGCGCGCTCGTTCTCCGCGACGAGCGTGCTCGCTCGCGCGAGCCCCGACTCGTAGGGCGCCGCGATGGGCGTCACGCTGATCTCGGGATAGCGCGCGCTCAAGCGCTCCGCGGTCTGGCGCAACATCGTCGGAGAGATGTCGATCGGAACGTAGTGCAGCGCGTCCTGGCTCAGGGCGAAGCTATCGAGCAGGATCGTCGTCTTCGCCGAGCTTCCGCTCCCGAGCTCGACGACACTCACATCGTTTCCAAAAATCGAGCCGAGCGCGGGCGCCGAGCGTCTCAGGAGCTCTGCTTCGGTGCGGGTCTGATAATATTCGGGCTGTTCGGTAATCAGCTCGAAGAGCTCTGATCCCGCGGCATCGTAAAAATATTTGGGATCCAGAAACTTGGGTGCGCTTGAAAGGCCGCGCGCGACGTCCAAGGCGAATAAATCCCGGATCGAATCCGGTGGCTTTCCAGGCATCGCGAAATTATACACATTTGTTGAATCGTGTCCTTTCGCTTGCTACACTCCGCGCCTCTGAATATGGCAGCCGCTCACACTTTGGAAGACGTGCGTTCCTATTGGAACGAGTACGTCAACGACATCGAGATCACCAAACATCCGGTCGGCTCTAGGGAATTTTTTGAAGCCCTCGAAAAGTACCGTTACGACAAGATCGACTACTTGCTCGACTATGTCGACTTTCCGCAATACAAGGGCAAGAAAATTCTAGAGATCGGCTGCGGCGTTGGGAACGACTTGATGCAGTTTGCCCGCGCGGGAGCGGATGTCTCGGCGCGGGACCTCACGGAGAACGCGGTCGAGCTCGCTGCGGCGAACCTCGCACGCGAGGGCTATAGCGGTGACATAGAGCAAGGCAATGCGGAAGCCCTCGGCTTTCCCGTCGACACGTTCGACGTCGTCTACTCACACGGCGTCCTGCACCATACCGTCGACACCGAGAAGTCGATTTCTGAAGTGCGACGGGTCTTGAAGCCGGGCGGCGAAGCTATCATCATGCTCTACAACCGGATTTCGTGGCTCGCCTTCGTCGCTTGGATCTCGGGAACGAATATCGAGCACGCGGAAAAGGACGCGCCCATCATCCGCAAATATTCGACCAAGGAATGCCGCGAGCTATTCCGAGAGTTCTCGAATGTACGCATCCACGTCGACCGCTTCCCCAAGCGCACCCTCAAGTTCGACAACCTCGCTGGCAAGCTCAACAACTACGTGCTCGTACCCTTCTTCAACATCCTTCCCGATGCCATCCGCCGTCCGTTCGGATGGCACATCATGATCCGAGCGAACAAGTAGAGCGGTGCCCGTCGCCCGCCGCTGGTTCACCGGCCACGAAGCCTGGCTGGTGGGCGCCGCTCTGGGCTACTTGGTGAGCTCGCTCGCGGCGAGCGTGCTCTTTCGAGTCGAGCTCGCAACCCCTTCCACCGTCCTAGCGATATCGGTCGTTGTCTTGGCACTCGCGCTCCGAATAATGGGCGCGGGCCGCATCGAGACGTCAGAGCTCCCGTGGCTCGCGGTGACGTGGCTCGTAGTGATGCTCATCGTGGTCGTGCCATTCTGGAGGATCGGTGCTTCGGTAGCCGACGGCGTCGCCTATCGCGCCTATTTCAGCGCCGATTTGATGACGCACCTCTCTGTGGTCGCCGAGCTCCAAAAAGGCGTTTTTCCGCTACACGACCCGTTCTACGCGGGCGGTGGGCTCGGCTATTACTGGCTCTTCTTCACCCTACCGGCGGCTCTCGGCGTTTGGCTCGGCAATCAAACCGCGCTTCTCGCAACCTATGTCGCGGGTGGCTTGCTCTTCGCCGGGCTGCTATACGCGGCCGCACGCCGGTTCGACCTCGCGCCTGCCCGGGCGTTCCTCGCGGCGAGCGTCATGATGGGTGCGGTGAGCTATGAAGGCCTCCTCGCCTTGGTGCGAAGCGAGTCGTGGACGAACATCAATGTGGACGCCTATTCCCGCTGGGTGCTCGAGCTCGTCTCGCTCGATGGGCTCCATCGCGGGCTCCTCTATACGCCGCAGCATCTTTTCAGCTACAGCCTGCTCGTCATTTTGATTCTGCTCGTCCAAAGAGGCGAGCCGCGTCGGGTCTCGTCGGCGGTGTTTTGCGGCGTTCTTCTCGGCGGGATGGCTGGGACGAGCATCGTGACGGCGATGCTCGCCGGGCCGTGGCTCGTGCTCGTGCTCTGGCGGCGCCGCCGAGAGGTTCCGTTCCTCGCGACGGCCTCTGCGGTGACGGTGACGTCACTCGCATTTCTCGCATGGTACATAGCCCTCGGCTTTTTCGGAGACGCGGGCGCGGCGCTCACGCTGCGCACACCGAAGCTTCTGGAGCTTCCCTCCATCTTGCTCATCGATTGCGGGGCGCTCTGTCTGCTCGCGTGGCGTTACGCGCGGGAAGAAATAGAGCTTGTCCTGCTCGCCGCGCTCGCGGTGGCCGCTGTGCTCTTTGTCGACCTGCGGGGCTACGAAGGTGTCTGGATGGCGTGGCGCGCGGGGAGCGTGCTGCTCGTGGCGCTGGGGTTCGTCGCGGCGCGTGCTTTGTCGCGGCCGCTCGGCCTGGCCCACGCCATCATCCTCGCTCCGGCCGTGCTCACCGTGGCTCTCGATGTCACCAACGCCGCGGACGCGACGAATCGCAACCCTTCGCCGGGCGGGTTCCCGTGGACGACGGTCGTCCCGCACGCCGAGTGGGGCGCGCTCGATTGGATCCGGCGAGAGACACTCCCCGACGCGGTCGTGCAGTGGGACGTGCGGGCGCGCGAGCTCGGGGAATGGGCGCTCGTTCCCGCTCTCGGCGAGCGTCGCATGGCGGTCGGCTTTCCCATTTTTCTTCTCGACCTTCAGAAATACCGGCAGCGCGAACGGCGCCACGCCCGCCCGATCTTCAACTCGGGTGATGCGGCGGAGGCCCACCGAAAAGCGCGCGAGCTCGGGATCGACTACCTTGTCATCGGCGCGGCCGAGCTCCGCGTCCGGGGAGAGAGGACGCGGCCTCTTTTCGAGGCCGAAGACCGCTTCCGCACCGTCTTCGAGAGAGGCGGCGTGGCGGTTTTGGCAGTGCTCGCGCCTTGAACGTATACTGCCTGCTCGGAAACTATGCCAGAGAAAAATAATCCTGAGCAGAAGGATTTTGTAGTCGTTGGCGCTGGAGTCGCCGGCCTCAGCTTCGCCCACACTGTATTAGGCGAGAAAAGCAGTACCGTTATCGTCGAGCGGAACGACCACGTCGGAGGGCTCGCGCGCTCCTACCACTACGGCGAATTCGTTTTCGATGTCGGGCCGAAACGCTTCCACACCGAAGACCAGGAAGTGCTCGATTTCTTGTTCTCGATTCTCGGAGAGGACTACATCGTTGTGGGCCGCTCGAGCGCCGTGCATCTATTCGGTCGCTATTTTCCGTGGCCGCTCGACCATCGCGCGCTCTTTCGACTGCCCTTCAAGGTCATGTTCTCCTCGGGGCTCGACCTTCTCCGCCGCCGAGAGCCCCAGGACGAGAACTCTTTCACCGAGTACACGCGCTCGCGCTACGGCGACACGCTCTACCGTCTTTTCTTCAAGCCCTATACTGAAAAATTTCTGCATATTCCGTGCGAAGACGTGCACGTAGACTGGGCCAAGACGGGCATCAACCGTGCGGTCATCGACAAACGCGTGAAGAGCGACACGCTCTTCGATCTCGTGCGCAGCGTTTTGTTGCCGAAGCCCGTCGACACGAAGTTTCTTTATCCGAGCTATGGCGGTTTCGGGACGTTCTGCGAGAAGCTCGGCGAGCAGGTGCGCGGGCGTGGCGGCGAGATTCTTCTCGAGAACACGGTTACATCGCTCGAGCTCGGAAAAGATAGGATCGAGACCGTGGTGCTCGCCGGCGGCCGACGCATCCGGCCCGACTATCTCGTTTGGAGCGGCAACTTCAAGGCGCTCGCCCATCTTATCGGAGAAGAGCCCCCGCCCCTTCGCTACCTCAGCACGGTTCTCTACAACATGGAAGTGAACGCGGATGTGCTGCAGCATGAGCAGTGGATTTATTACGGCGGCCAGGACACGGTGCTCTCCCGCGTTTCGATCACGAACGAGATGGCCGATTACATGGCGCCCGAGGGCAAGACCGGCCTCTGCGTGGAAGTGACCGGCTTCGAAGGCAAGGGGCATTGGAACGACCCGGAAGCTCTCATCCCCGAGATACAAGCCGACCTCGTCCGATTGAAGCTCGTACGCTCCCATTCGGATTTTGGAGGCGTCCATGTCGAACGCGTCCGCGACACCTATCCCATCTACGATCTTCGATACAAAGAAAACTTCGCCGCGGCCTCGGGCATGGTGAAGCCCTTCAAGAATCTCAAGCTACTCGGCCGCACCGGAGCCTATTGGTACAACAACTCCGACCATTCCATGAAGATGGCGCTCCAAATGGCGAAGCACCTTTTGAAAGGCACGCCGATGGAAGCGAAGGAAGCTTTGTTTCGAGTTTGACGAGGGCGGCGCGATGCTGTTCCTCCTGACACTTCTCGCTCTAACCGTCGCTCAGTTTCTACCGGGACTCGTTATCGTCAAGCTTCTCGACATCGGCCGCGATCGCGAAGAGTGTTACATTCTCTCCGCCGTTCTCGCCGGCCCGATTACCGCGACCGTCTACCTCGTCACCTTGCTCGCCGACTGGGAGCCTCTTTACTGGATCCTGATAGGAAATCTCGGCCTTCTCGCTGTCGTCGTTCCTTGGCGCCGCAAGCGCAGCTTCGGATGGCCGCGTGCGGCCCGGGTCGCTTTGGCGACGCTATTGGTCGTCCTTTTCGTCCCGTACTTCCTGACGACGGGGAGCCTTTATCGGATCGATGCTAACGGTACGATGCTCCTCGACCGCGCGCTTCAAACCGACGTGCTGTTTCACCTCGGCGTGATCCACTCGCTCGAGAGCGCCTATCCGCCGTCATTGCTGTCGCTGTCGGGACAGCCGATCGGCTACCACGTCGGCTATCACTTGCAGCTCGCGGCTTGGGCCCGCTATTTCGGGATCGCGGCTTTCGATGGGCTCATACGCGTCGCAACGGTATGGCAGGTAGCCCTTCTCGTGGCGAGCGCTTTCATGCTCGCTCGGCGCTTCACGGAACGCCTCTCGGCGCATGTCGTGGCGCCCGTTCTTGTCTTTGGCGCGGGGTTCGGCTTCGCGTTTTTCTTCCGGCCTTCGGTGGACTGGTGGAGTCTCGTCTTCATGGACGCGACCCTCGTGTCGATATTTCTGTCGAACCCGCTACTCCCGGCGCTGCCGCTTCTCTTCGCGGGGCTCTCTCTTTTCGACGACTACACAAGAGGTTCGGGCCGTGGCGCTCTCGTAGGAAGCGTCGTCTGCATTGCGTTCATGCTCGTCGTGAAGATGTTTCTTGGCGCGCAAGTGCTCGCAGCGATGGGGATCGCGGCGATCGTGAGCTGGCGCGACGCGCGTATGCGTGTGGCGTTCGTTGCGCTTGCGCTCGCGTCGCTCCCGCTTCTCGCGCACACTTTTCTCGCGGCAGGGGGCTCGAATACGAGCATAGGCCTGAGGCCGCTCGAGATCGTACGCTACTCGATGGAGAAGCTCGACTGGAACGCCGCGATACAAGCACTCGCATCGGTCGGTCGCTTCGAGCTTTCCGTGGGCGCATGGGCGCTCGCCGCTGTCGCGACGCTCACATGGGGGGTCGGTTTTCTCGGCGTGCGCCTCGTTGGCCTCGGCGCATGCGTGAAGGATTTGTGGCGCGGTGCGACGCCACTCCGCCGGACGATGGCGTGGTTCGTCGCGATCGGATTCCCGTTAGCACTCGTCTTTCGCATCGCGCCCTCGGAATCCGAGGGTTTGTCGAGACTCGAATCGCAAAATGACGTGCTGTGGTTCGCCACCGCGAGCGGGGTGTTGCTGTGGTTCTGGACCGCGGACGCGCTTCGCCGCTCGAGCGCTACCGTAATCGTGATCCTTCTCGCCTTGACGGCTACGGTGCAGCACTTCGTCTACGCGGCGTCGCTCGAGCCTGATCGCATTGCTGCGTCGCGCGTTCGCTCCGCGCAGGCCGCCGGCATGCTCTCGGGACCGGACGCTATTTGGTTGGATCCGCTCGACCGTTCCCGGCCATCGCTACTTCCCTACATCTCGGGACGTGCGGTTGTCTACGACCCCTATGTCGGCTACGACTACATGTTCGTTGGAAGAGACGAAATCGCCTACCGGCGCCATGCCGTCGCGCAGTTTTGGTCGAGCGGTGATCCGGCCTATCGCGCGTGGATGCTCGATCATTTCGACGTCGACTTCGTGTGGGAGCAGGGCGGCGACGTCGCCCCTTTGCGCGGACTCGAGCCGATCTATTCGGACGAGGCGGAGCATCTTTATCGCGTGCGCGACCGTGCCTTCCGTCCACCCATCGTCGAGATGAAGACCCCTGCGACGATCCCTCTTGGTAACCGAGGCTCACCCTATCTCGGTGTGGGCTTTCGCCGCGCGGACCGCGTACGCCGGCTTGCTTCCGAACGCCGAGCTTTTCTCTATCTGCCGCGCGCGGAAGCGCGCTCGCTTCGCATGCGCCTTCGTGTCGACGCTCGCCACGGTGGGGGTGAGCTCGTGGTCGAGGGCCGGCGTGTTCCGGTCGAGCTGGCGTCGACGACGATCGACGTCGAGCTCTCACCGCGAGAGGTCTCCGGGCTTCACGCGATAGCCGTCGAGTGGCGCGGCGAGCGGCCCCTCACGATTCTGGAGATTCTTCTTCGCTAACCCTCGCACTCTCGGGAGGAAACGAGGCCAGTAAGTCAGTCAATGAGCCCGGCCCGTCTGAGCCTATCGTAGATATCCTTGCGGTTTCCTGCCGTGACGATGACGACAAGAAGCTCTTCGTCCTCTATGGTGTACAACCGTCCTGGAGCAGGTCAAGGGAAAGGTACGTTTATGTGCGGGCGTTCGGCGGAGAAAACGCCTACCGTCAGCTCGTCTCGACAATGTGGTCCGCGGGAGAGGGGACGGTTGGCAAACGACCGCGATTACCGCGTACCTCCTAAAGGCTAGAGGAGCCTATAAGTGTCCCGGCGGCATTATCACTTCGTTCTTGGTGATGACCGACATCCGCTGGGTGGAATGAGGCGACCGAATGCACGACGGGTCCTCCATCGAGCCCGAGAGAGCCAGGGCGGTCCCACCAGGGACCGAAAGCTGGCGGCGCGGGACCAGGCGCTAGCCTGCGGCCATCCAACAGCGGACGTTAAAGACATGCTGGCGGAGATCGAGCAGGGTCGTGATCTTCGTTGACTCCAACGTTCCTATCTATCTCGTCGGGTGCCCACATCCCAATAGAGATTAGGTGGAAGCTTTCCTGCGGTCGCACGTCGAAGAGACTTATGTCACAAGCGCGGAAGTTTTCCAGGAAGTGATCCATCGATACGTCGCCATCGATCGAAGGGCTGCTATCGACGACTGCTTTGCGCTGCTCGACGAGTTGGTTCCGCAAGTCTTTCCCGTCACAAAATCAGACGTAGATCGAGCCCGACAGATTTGTTATCAGCAGCATCGCTTGTCCGGACGAGATTGCCTCCATGTTGCCGTGATGGACCGTCACGATGTCGACCGCATCTTGACCTGTGATGAAGACTTCGACTTTTGGGCCACAGTTACGCGATTGCCGTAGACACCCCTGGCTGCTGGCGCGGAGCGACTCATGGCTTCACCATGACTCTCAGAACGCCGCCCGCGGTCTTGGAGGTGTTGACATCTTCGACGCGCGTCGTGATCCGACCCGCGAGGCCGAAGCTCGTCACCTCAACGTCTACCCGAGTGACGCCTCGAGGCAAACCAACGTGGACGGGCATCACGCTCTGAGAACAGTAGCCGCCGCCGGTATCGACGAGACGGGTTCCGAGGATGACGCCCCCAGGGCGAGACACGCGCACTTCGGATCCGGCGCGCGTGGCTCGTCCGTTCTCGTCGACGACGAGGATCTGGATCGAGCGCCGCGCTTGCTCAGCCGGAAGCTTGTTTCGGTACAGAGGGTGCGTACCGAGCTCATTATTGTTAGCGAGCGACAGGTCCAGGTCGCCGTCCATGTCGAAATCGACCCACTGGATTCCGTGGGTGCCACCTTTCTTCAAAAGGATCGAGGGCGTGACGTCGACGAACCTACCGAACGCGTTTCGAAAGAGATGGTCCGGGTATTCCGGAATATCTCTCAAGTACGAAACCACGTAGAGGTCGGGCCAGCCGTCGTTGTCGTAGTCGCCCCAAGCCGCGGAGGTCGAGTGGTGGTCTTCGTTGACTGGCCCTGCGTCCACTTCGATGAAGCGGCCACCGCTCTCGTTGCGCCAAAGCACGTCCGGACCGTACATCGCGACGAAGAGGTCCAAGTCCCCATCCACGTCGTAGTCGATGACCGAGGGTCCCACCCCGCCGATGTCTTCGCTGCGCTCACCCCCATCCATCCCGAGCTCCGCGGCAACATCGACAAAATGCCCGCCGTCATTTCTGAACACCCCGTCGGCGTCCCCGTTCTGGTTGGCTACGAAGAAGTCCAAGTCGCCATCCTCGTCCATGTCGAACCAGACGACGCCGACGGTGCGTCGAGCATCGTCGATCCCGGAGGCTTCCGAGACGTCGAAGAATCGTGCGCCATCGTTTGCGCCATCGTTACGAAAAAGACGATTGGCGCGGTCGCGCAAGGCCACGAACAGATCCAGGTCGCCGTCATTGTCGTAATCGATGAAACTTGCCTGGCGGGTCACGCCTGAAACCTCAACTCCCACCTCGGCCGCGACATCGGTAAAAGCGCGGCCGTCCCCCTCGTTGCGGTAGAGACGATTGATCCGGCCTTCTTCGAACGGAAACCCGATGAACAAATCCAGATGCCCGTCGGCATCGAAGTCCCCCCAGGAAGCGACGCGGGTGTCGTCCATGACGTCCAGGCCGACCTCCGCTGCAACATCGCGGAAAACGCCGTCGTCGTTCTTGTACAGACGATTGGGCGAGTATCGAAACCCGATATAGAGATCGAGGTCGCCGTCGTTGTCGTAGTCCGCCCAAGCGTTCGGTTGCGCGCCGTAGGCTTCGAAGAGCTCGGGTTGGACAGATTCGAACCGCGGCTCCGTGAGGATCGTCTCGGCCGGCTCCCGCGACGCGCAGGATAAGAGGAGGACGACGGCGGCGAAGCCGACCCAGCGTTGCATGCGCCTAGCCTACTCGAAAGACCGCACGCTGCAGCGAAAATCTCGATAGAATCTCCGCATGGGCCCGATTGAAGGCGCGTGGATCCGTAGCCCGTCTCGTCGCCAGGCGTTGGTTGCGCTCGGCGCCATGCTCGCAGGCTCGCCGAAGGTCCTCGCGCAGCTCGACCCTCGATCCCTGAAGGGACACCGTCGCGTGCCTGGGCTCGGTGAGATGATGACGGCTTTCGACTTCGAGCCGATTTGCTTCGCCAACATGCCGCTGAGGTTGTACGACTACATGGCCCATGGCGGCGACTCCGAATGGAGCATCCGGAGGAATCGCCAGGTATTCGATTGGGTCGATATCGTTGGGCGGGGCCGCGTTAGCCCCCAAGCGGTCGATACGACGACCTCGATTCTCGGTCTCGAGATGGACTCTCCGTTGATGATTGCGCCGAGCACGCGGCACCACCACCTGCATCCCGACGCTGAGGCGGGAACCTATAGTGGCGCGACGGCGGCCCACGTGCCCATGATCGTTGCGAACGGTCCGAGCATGCCTCACGAGGAAATCGCGTCCGCGGCGGACGGCCCGCGCTGGATCCAGTTTTATCCAATCCCCAACTTGGTGCTGTCCCGGCGGCGGCTCGAGCGGTTTCAAGCGGCTGGGGCGCAGGCGATCGTCGTTACCGTCGATCAGCAGGCAACGCGGTTCGAGCGCGATCTCCACGACCGCCATCTTGGTGGAAATCCGACGAGCGAAAGCGAGCGCGTCGCGGACGATGAAGACGACGAAGAAGCTCCCACGAGCGGCTCCGAGCTTTACGGGCTGCCCGTGCCCGGACGCCTTTGGTACAACTGGGAATATCTGGACCAGATACGGGCTTTCGTCAACATCCCGATGCTCATCAAGGGTATCCTGACTGCCGAAGACGCGCGTCTCTGTGTGGACCGTGGATTCGATGGCGTCGTCGTATCCAATCACGGCGCTCGAACTTTGGACTACGTTCCGTCGACGCTCGAGGTGTTGCGGGAAATCGTCAGGGAGGTGGACGGAGCCATACCCGTGCTCATCGACAGTGGCTTCCGCCGCGGCGCCGACGTCTTCAAAGCGCTGGCGTTGGGCGCTGACGCGGTATGTCTTGGACGGGCCGCGCGCTGGGGTCTCGGCGCGTTCGGCGCTCGCGGTGTGGAGCGTCTATTGCAGATTGTCCAGATGGAGCTCCGCGAAGCCATGGCGGCTGCAGGATGCTTGTCTCTGGCCGACATCGATGCGACCGCTGTCCGGATGGACTTCCGCTGAGTTGAGTCGAACGACGATGTACAAGGGCAAGCTCACACGACGCGAAGCACTCGAGTCTGTTCTCGGGCAGCAGCGGGGTGAGCAAACACCGGGACCTTCGGCTCCTGCCGACGAGCTCGTAAACAGTCTCGAGTTTGCCGAGCAAGCGAAGCTCATGCTCTCGGAGGAGGACTTTTCGTCCATTGCCGGAAGCGATCGCTCGATTTTCGACCACTACACGTTCCGCCCACGGATGAACGTGTCGACTTTGGATATGGATCTATCCGTGGACCTCTTTGGCCATAGGCTCTTCACGCCGATTGTGGTCGGGCCGATCTCCAATCAGAAGCGCTACCACCCCGAGGGCGAGCGGGCAACGATTACCGGCGCCTCGGCGGCTAGAGCGATCACGATTATCAGCAGCCATGCAAGCACGCCGATCCGGGAGATGGCCGCGATCGCGGCCGAGGCCGCGATGCCCTTGTGGACCGCCGTCTACGCCGACGACGAAGGCCCGGCGCGCGCTCGAGCCGCGGCGTCTGCTGGAGCGGAAGCTGTCTTCGTCACCGTCAGGGCTTCTTACGAGGACACCCGCGCCAAGCGAAGCGCCGAGATAGATTGGAGCCTTGTCGAGACGATTCGGAAGTCCGTCGACGTACCGGTAGTTCTCAAGGGCATCCTGTCGGAAGCCGATGCGACGAAGGCGGCTGAGTTCGCTATCGACGGTCTCGTCATATCCAATTTCGGTGGCTTGTTAGGGGGAAGCAAGACGGCGCCGTTGCCAGAGTTGCTCGCGATCCGCGCCGCCGTCGGAGACGAGCTCCCGATCCTCGTGGACGGAAGCTTCCGCCGAGCGACCGATATCCTGGTCGCGCTGATCCTGGGCGCGCGCGGTGTCCTTCTCGGCCGACCGATCATGTGGGCGCTTGCGTCCTATGGGGCCGAAGGAGTGACAACCCTCATCAAGATGCTGCAGCGCGACCTCGCGCGGTGCTTTGCCATGCTCGGCGCATCGAACTGGGAAGCACTAACCAGGAGCCACCTCAAAATCCACGCGCGAAGATAACGATTCTTAGGCGTCGTGCCCTCAGCAACACGATCGCGGAGCGGATTCTCGGGACAGACGGGTGTAAGGGTGTAGTTCGGCATTATTAATCGGCGCGGGAACTGCGGGCTCGTGCGCCCCGGCGACGACGAAGAAAGCAAGGTTGACGCCCGCGAGCAGTGCCGCCGTCACGTCGACTGCGCGCCTGGTGACCGGAAAGCAAGAACGGTCACGGCTTGGGGCCACGCGACGTTAGCCACGGGAACGGCGCTACGCAGCCTCGCGCCATTCGTAGCGATGGTGCAGCCCGCCCACTCTCGGAAGCGCAACGACTTTTGCGGTCGGCACCGTGAACAAATCGATCGCGGCGATGTCGTCCCTTGTGGTTGCGCAAGAACGCGACCCCGCGTTTCACTTGGTTGGGCTCGGCAGGCCGGCGCGGCATGTGACGCGATACCGTCACCTCCGACACGATGAACCCGAGCTTCGTGAGCTCCCCGTGGATCCGCGGCGCCCCAGCCGTCTTGTGCCATCTGCGGGATGAGCCGGCGAATTTCCGCAGCGAAACGAGGCCGTCCCGGGTAGCGCGTGCTCGAGACGCGCGTCCAGCATCGTCGAAATCAGGCCCGATTCCACTCGGCCACCGTGGCCGCCTTGACAATGACTAGACGACTGGCCCACGCTGGCCACGATTCGCGAAGCGCCACCCAGAAGGCTCGATCGACGTCTTCGAGCGGTGGGCGCGGGCGCTGTTTCTTCAGCGCCGTCACTTGTTGCCGCAGAGCGAGGTCTTCAATCACGAGGTCGGCTCGGCGCCGACACACCGCCCGCAACGCACGGGCGCCGAGAGTGACGAGCAAGATGAGAGCGCGGAGCATGGCGGCGGAGTTTGACCTTCTTCGCCCCGGATCTCAAGTGGCGCGAGAAAGGCGTAAGTCCTTGATTTCAAGGCAGCACGAGTTTTGATGAGGGACAGGTGGAACATGGTAGTGCCAGAACGACTGAATGGTCATTGCGAAGGTGCGTGGCGTCACGAGCCACTCGGAAGAGCAAATGCCATGAGCTTGGCGTCCTCACCTCGATCTCCAGACGTCGCGATGACGATGAACTGCCGGCTCGATGGCGACCGGTATGTCATGGGGCTACCGAATCCGCCGCCGCCGAGCTCCTGCTCCCACACGAGCTCACCGCTGGCTTTGTCATAAGCGTAAAGACTCGGGCTCGAGCCGCTGATGAATACTAGGCCTCCCGCCGTCACCAGAGGGCCGGACTGTCCGTGCTGGGGCTCCACTCCAGTAAGCGGGATATCCAGACCCTCGAGTGCCGGATGATTCCGAATCTTCGCCATGTCGCCCAGCGTGACCTGCCAAGCATGCTCTCCCTCGTTCAAATCGATCGCCGTGAGCGTTGAGTAGGGGGGCTTGTGGATAGGGAGGCCGTCCACCTCGAGCGGCGGAGCTCCGGCGATCGTGTAATCCGCGTCCGCGGTGCCTGGTTTGGGCTTGTCGAGCTTGAACACAAAAGGCCAGTTGATCCCCTTGACGTATAGGAGCCCCGTTTCCGGATCGAAGGCCGCTCCACCCCAATTCGCCACGCCCCAAACGCCGGGAAGAATGACCGTGCCCTCGGCCGTTGGCGGGTCGAACATCTTCCCGAGCCGATAACCTTCGACAACTTTCAGCGCTTTTTCCCTGAGCTCCGGCGTGTAGTCGATCAAGTCGTCTTCGGTGAGAGCTTGTTTGCCGAACGGGGGTGGCTTGGTGGGATAAGGCTGTGTTTTCGAAAGCCGCTCGCCCGGCACGGCGCTCGCGGGAACTTCACGTTCTTCGATGGGCCAGACGGGCTCTCCCGTGACACGGTCGAAGACGTAGGTGAACCCGGTCTTCGCCACGACGGCGACCGCGTCTATAGTGTTGCCGTCGACGGTGATGGTCACGAGGTTGGGCGGAGCCGCGAGGTCATAGTCCCAAACGCCGTGATGCACCGTTTGGAAATGCCAGACCCGCTTGCCTGTTTTCGCGTCGAGACAGACGATGGACTCGGCGAAGAGATTGTCGCCAAGGCGGTGTCCGCCGTAGAAGTCGTTATTGGGCGTCCCAATTGGCAAGTAGACCAGCCCTCTCTCGACGTCGAGCGAGAACGGCCCCCAAACGTTGGTCGAGCCGGTATAGGACCACGATTCGTTCTCCCAGCTATCGTTTCCGAACTCGCCGCGCTGGGGGATCGTGTGAAAGCTCCAAACACGCTCTCCGGTATGGACGTTGAACGCTTGCACGTCGCCGGGAGGGTTTCTTCGATAGATCCGGCCATCCGGCATGCCGCTTCCGACGATGACGAGGTCTTCGTAGACCATCGGAGGAGAGGTGTTGATGTAGTGCAGCTTGTTGGTCTCCCAGATCAGGCCTTCCGTGAGATCGATTTCGCCTTTGTGTCCAAAGCCTCCAATCGGCTCGCCCGTAACACCGTCGAGCGCAATCAGGCGCCACCGCGAGTTGATGAAGACCCGGACCGACTTGCCGTCTGTCCAAACCGCGACCCCTCGATGACAAAACCCGCAGCCGCGCGCTGGCCGGCCCCAGTCATAGGCGCGCGGGTCGAAACTCCACTTCTCGTCGCCGGTCTCTGCGTCGAGGGCGGCGACTCGAGTATAGGAGGTTGCTATATAGAGCGTCCCGTCCACCAAGACGGGCGTCCCCTGAAATTTGCCGGGCTCGATCGGGCGCCCCGCGAAGGGCACGCTCGCCGCGGAGATGGGCTCCTCTCCGGTTTCCCACGTCCAGGCGAGCTCCAGCTTATCCACATTTCCTCGGTGGATCTGGTCCAGATGCGAGTACTTCATCGCCCCTGGATCCCCGTCATGCGTCGGCCAGTCCTGTGCGCCCGTGCTCCCTATCAAACACGATGAGACGAGGATGAAGAGTGAGAAATGACATCGGGTGAGGGCGATCATGCACGAGCCTCCATAGTGACCTGACATCGTATGAAATGATTTCGGACACGGCAAGCCATTCCGCGGCGAATGATCTTCAATGAGCCCAGCGTCATTACCCCTCGCCGGTCCGCCCGAGGTCCGCCCGACCGAATTTCTCCACCAAGGATGAGCGATGAACCCAGAAGAAGCTACGATATCTCACCAGATGGCAAACTCTCACCCGGCCACAAACTCGCCCACTACGAGATCCTCGAGCCCATCGGCAAGGGCGCGATGGGAGCGGTGTATCGAGCAGGGGACGGAAAGCTCGGCCGGGATGTCGCGATCAAAGTCTTTCCCGACGAGTTCGCCAGGACATGGAGAGACTGAGACGGTTCCAGCGCGAGGCGAAGGTGCTGGCCGCGCTGAACCACCCGAACATCGCTTCGATGAGACGGAGATGGACGCGTTCGACTTTCCTCCGTGAACGGACGGCCGGACGCCATCGACGTTCTGTTGACGGCTCGCAAGCGCTGATTTTCGGAATCGGCCAACTCTGTCCGGAACGAATTGGTTCAGTCTCGACTGAACGAGCTTCCTTCCAAGGGTTTTTCTGCTAAGCGCACCGTGCAGCGCCCCCACCACCTCCCAACGCGACTTTAAACCTCCATTGCACCGATGGACTCGACGACTTCGTACTGACCGAGTTTGGTTCCGGGGAACAGGGCTATGGCTATTCCAGGGGAACGAGGCGCTTCAGCTCCTCGAACCAATTCACGATCAGGATGACCTGCATGGTGGCGTCGACACCGTCCCCACCGCCTTCCTTGATCATCAAGAAGCGCTTGTCATCGGGGGAGACGTCGTAGTTGCGCCTGCCCCCAGCATTCGAGTACGTCTTTTCGAACACGACCTCGGTTTGTCCGAACGCAAAGAGGTCCGTTTCAATGGGTACGGCCATCAACTGTCCAGTGAGGGAAAGGTAGAACAGCTCGCGCCCATCGGGAGCCCAGCGGCTGGGCACCGCCTTCTCTCGAAATCTGCCACCGACCCGTGTCAACGTCGGGAAAAGGCCGCACGTAGACCTCGCTCTGTCCCGACTCGTTCGACTCGTAAGCAAGCCAGAGGCCGTCGGGTGAGATGTCGAGGTTCATTTCATCGAACGCGGTCGCCAGGAGAGGCTCAAAAGCCCCTTCCGCATCGATCGAGAGCACGCCCAGGCCGGCATTCGTTCGGGGATCGTTCTCCCGAAACATCAACATCGTCCCGTCCGGGGAGAAGATTTGCGGTCGTTGAGGGTTCGAGCTTTCGGCCAGCCTCTCGACCGCGCCGGTGCCGTCCGCCGCCTTCCAGAATAGATTCATCGTACCGTCGCGATTCGACGCGAAAGCGACCCAGAGCCCGTCGGGCGTCCACGCAGCATAGATGTCGCGACCGGGATCGAACGTCAGCCGCGTCAGTGTCTTGCGGGCGAAGTTCCAGATCCAAATGTCAGCGTCTTCGCCGGCCACGTTGTCCAGGGCTAGCCGCCTTCCATCAGGGGAGACGCGCGGATACCTGAAGGCCCTGGGCGCGGCAGCGATGGCCTCCTCTCGTCCTTCCCGATCCACCCAAACGAGCCTGCGCTCAACGCTGACGGTAGTGCCCGTTATGTACTGCAAGCGATCCATTCTGTGACAATCTGAAGTTAACCGCGCCGGAGAGCTTGGTGACGACACCATCGAGGACCGGCACGGGGTCGCTCGTCACCTTGGGGCGCTCGAGGTCGAAGCCCACTGCGCGCAGTGTGCCATCCACGCCATAAACTGATGTGTCCGGTGGGCGCGTAGCGCGCGTTGCTCCCTCCCTCAACGAGAATTTTTGACTCCCCGCCTGCAAGGGGCAGGACCCCGATCTGTGCTGGTTCTCCACCGGGTCCACTCATGATGGTGAAAAGCACGCCTTCACCGCCGGGGAGGATCTCAGGCCATTGATAGTCTCTCCGCTCGGGGTCGGACGCGGCCAGCTCTTCGGGCTAGCCCCCCCCGCTGGAACCCGCCAAAGTCCACGTGGCGAAAACGATGGCGCCATCGGTCCCCCAGCTCGCACCGCGCGGACGGCCGCCTGGAAGCGCACAAAGGGTTGCAGATGGCCCGCCCAAAATCGAGACTTTCTTCAGGAGGTTCCCCGCGAAAGAACTGACCCAGTTTCCGTCGGGCGAGAGGAACGGTCCGCGCGTCGTGCCTGAGCGGCACCCTTTGAACTGAACCCCGACGCAGAAGTTGGTACATGTGCGTCAGGACTCTCCGCCCTTAGTTACAGAGTCGCTGGCCACTCAGAATCCGCGCTTCGATTGAAGTCTACGCTGACAGGGAACTTGATACACTCTCCAGATGGACACGCGTTTCGGTGAGCTCACCGTCGCCGACGCCCACGTGCACTTCTTCTCGCACCGCTTCTTCGCAACACTTGCTGCCGGGCTCCCCTCGCCGCCCAGCGAAGGCAAGCTCTTCGACGTGCTCGGACAAAGCCTGCCGTTCGAGTTTCCCGATAAGGACCCGGAGACGCTCGCGGCGCGGTGGGTGGGCGAGCTCGACCACCATGGGGTTTCTCGCGTCGTTCTCATCGCGAGCGTTCCCGGTGACGAAGCGTCCGTCACCGCTGTCGCGCGCGCCTTTCCCGATCGCGTCATCCCGTACTTCCTGCTGAATCCCAAAGCGCCCGACGCGGTCGAGCGGACCGAGCGGGCGTTTCGCGAGCACGGGATGAAGGGACTCTGTCTGTTCCCGGCGATGCACCACTTTCATGTTGCCGACGATACGTTGAAGCCCATCCTGGAAGAGGTCGCCGCACATCGTGGGATCGTCTTCGTGCATTGCGGCCGCCTCGTCATCGGTGTGCGCGACAAGCTCGGGCTGCCGAGCCCGTTCGACATGAGCTTCGCGAGGCCCCGCGGTCTCGAAGACGTCGCCCCAGCGTTCGGCGCGATCCGGTTCGTCGTCCCTCACTTCGGCTGCGATACGTTCGAGGAGTTTCTCGACGTCGCCGCGACCTGTCCCAACATCTACACAGACACGTCGAGCTCGAACGCGTGGATGGACTCAATGCCGGAGCCTCTGACGCTTCCACGAGTCTTCGAGCGCACGCTCGAGGTCATGGGCGCCGAGCGCATCCTCTATGGGTCGGATTCGAGCTTCTTTCCTCGAGGCTGGAACAAGGATCACTTTCAAACGCAGCTCGAGGCTTTCGACGTCACCCCGGAGCAGGCCGCCGCAATCTTCGGTGGAAATTTGCTACGACTTGCGGCCGGCTAGAATCGTGGGCCGAGAGCTGGCTTCGTCCTTTACTTTCGGACGCGACTGATGGCGCCCGCAAGGATCGCCGGTGTTGCCCCGAGCGGTCCTCCGGCCGGGTAGAGGAGCGGGCCGCACACCAAGAGCGTTCCGAGGCTGGTCCCGGTGGCCGTCGAGACGATGCAGCAGATAAAGAACGCCGTCACCACGTAAGCGCCGCCTTCCACTCCCGCGCGGGTCGCAAGCCACGTCATCGCTTCCACGAAGCCGGTCTCCTGCATGATCTTTCCCAGGACACCGGCAAGAAGCCAAGCGAGGATCATGATGATAACGAGCGGCCGGCTCATGCCGGCGATGACGACCTCGCTGAAGCGGATACGCTCGCGGCTCAGGATCATCCCGAGGCTGAGCGCGGCCAACAAGATCGGCCAGAAGCCCCGTTCGTCGGGCGCGCCCGAAAGGCCCAGCCAGGCGACCCCCGTGAGGAAGAGCGCGAAGGGTGCAAAGACGGCATAGGCCCCGCCGTAGAATCGCAGTGGCTCGTTTCGCTCCATAGATCTTGACCTCGGTGAGGATCTACCCGATAGTTGTCCTTTACCGAAGCAAAAAATGACATCACCGAATCGCGGCAGCGCGCTCCTTCTCGGCATTGGCCGCATTGGCCTCATGGTCCTCGCCTTGGTCGCTTTCGGTTGCGTCCCGAAAGGCACTCGTCTACCCGTGGAAGATCGTCTGCTCGAGGACGTGATGGAGGTCTATTTCGCCGAACGTTTTCGCTTCTATCCTGTGGAGTCGACGCTGTCGGGCCTTCCTGGGAACGACGATCGCCTTGGAAGCTTCGCGCGGGCGGATATCGACGCCCGCGTTTCATGGCTCTCTGATTTTCATTACAAGCTCCTGGGGCTGAAGCTCACAGAGCTTTCGCAGCCGGCTTATCTCGACGCGATATGGCTCACGAGCCTCGTGAAGGTGGAGCTATTCGAGCTCGAGCAAAGGCAGCTTTGGAATCGGACCGCCGCGTTTTACGGGGACCACATCCGCCTCGGGCTCGTTACCCTGCTTGCGGAAGGGGAGCTTGCCACCCGCGCGGACGCCCTTGTCGGCAGGCTGGTCGCCATCACACCGCTCTTGGAGCAGGCGCGGGAGAATCTCGTTCCCGTCCAGCCGATCTGGCGCGGCGATGGCGTCCGGTCGCTAGAGAGCTGCCGGCGTTTGCTGCTCGACCTTCCTCAGATGCTCGAAGGCCGCTTGCCACCCCCGAGGGTAGCGGAGCTCGCCGAGCTCAGCCGCGCGGCGACGCGCTCGGTGCAGAGGCTCATGGCCGACGCGCCAGGGCCCACCGGTGACGACCCCGCCGGTTTCGTCCTCGGTGAGGAAGGCCTGCGCCGCTATTTTCTCTACGAGCACATGTTGGATTGGTCGCCGGACACGATCCTCGCCCTCGCGGAAGCGGAGCTCGAGCGCGCCACACACGAGCTCACAGAGCTCGCGTTGACCCACTTTGCGTCGAAGTCTTTGCCAGCGCTGCTCGCGCCGAAGCCTCCTCTCGAGGCGGTCGAGCTCGAAGTCGCCGAAGCTTCCGGGCGCGTCGCCGCCTTTGTTCGTGAACGTGACCTTTCGCTCTCGTCCGATGTCGTGCCTCCGGTACGATTGGTACCGTTTTACTTTCCTGGCCGAGCGCCCGTGGTGTTGTGGCGTCCCAAGGCACTCGAGCCAGCTCGAGGCACGTTTCTCATGGTTCGCGCCGCGGAGCTCGGTCGCGTTGACCGCAGCGAGCTCGAGCTTCTCACTTTGCGCGAATTGGGTGGGCGGGCACGTCAATTCGCTTATCAGGCTGAGTCTGCGAGCCTGTTGCGGCGCGTCCTTGCGACCGAGACCACGAGCGAGGGGTGGCTTCTGGAGTTCGAGGGTGAAGCCCTCGACGGTGGATTCGAACCGGAGAATCTCGAGCTGCGCCTGCGGCACCATCACGGGCGCATGCTCGCCTTCGTAAGGTTGATCGCCGTCGTAGAGATGCACGCGCGGGGCCGGAGCTTCGAAGAGGTCGTCACTTTGTTTCGAGAGCGAGGACTTCTGTCTCTTGCTGCATCGCGGAGCGAAGCGACGCGTGTCGCAGTCGATCCCGGCGTTTCGAACCCTGCCGCCGGATGGCTAGCTCTGAACGAGCTCGCGGCCGACTACGCCTTGGAGCACCCGCTCGCAACGCGAGCGGAGCTCACCCGCCGGCTCCTCACCGAGGGGCTCCCTCCGGTCCGACTCATCCGGTTCCGATTGCTGGGAGCTTCCTCGGGCTTTCATTGAGTCTTCCGTCCACGGAGGGGCACGGACGCCCGTGCGGACTATAATTCCAGGGCGTATGCGCATCCTCATGATTGCCCCTCAGCCATTCTTTCAGCCGAGGGGTACGCCGTTTAGCGAGTTCTATCGGATCCGGGCGCTGACGGAGCTCGGGCATCACGTCGATCTCGTCACTTATGCGATCGGCGAGGATGTCACGATGCCGGGGCTTTGCATTTTCCGGACCCCGGAGGTGCCCGGCCTCCGTTCGGTCCGGGTTGGACCGTCCCTCGCCAAGCTCCCGCTCGATGCGCTCGTCTTCACCTCGTCGCTCAGGCGGCTTCTTTCCGAGCGTTACGACGTTCTCGATTGTCACGAGGAAGCGGGGCTCATGGGTGTCGTCCTCTCGAAGCTCTTCGGGGTCCCGACCATCTACGACATGCACTCGTCACTTCCGGAGCAGCTCGAGAGTTTTCGCTACAGCCGCTCGCGCGTGTTGCGTTGGCTGTTCGACTGCGCCGAACGCGTCACCATACGCGGCTCCGAAGTGGTCATCTACATTTGTCCTTATCTCGGTGAAGTCGTCGATCGCACCGACGCCGAGAAGCCCAAATTCCTCATCGAGAACTCGCCGCTCGCGGAGTCGGGTGAAGCGTTGAGCGCGGAAGAGACGAAGCGAGTCCGTGGCGAGCTCGGCCTCGAGGATGCTTTCGTTCTTCTCTACACAGGAACGTTCGAGGCTTATCAGGGGCTCGAGCTTCTTTATGACGCCGTCGCACGCGTTTCGAATCCTTCCGTGCGGCTATTGATGGTCGGCGGCAAGCCGGATCAAGTCGAAGCGGCGCGAAGGAATGTCGCGCGCTTCGGTATTGCGCACAGGGTTGTTTTTACCGGGCAGAAACCGCCTTCGGAGATGCCGCGCTACCTTGCCGCCGCGGACGCGCTCGTCTCACCGCGCTCGCACGGCAAAAATACGCCGCTCAAGATTTACTCTTATCTGCATTCAGGGAAGCCGATCGTTGCGACGCGCATCCTCACCCATACTCAAGTTCTCGACGACGCGATCGCGGTGCTGACCGAGCCCGAGCCCGAACCCTTCGCGAAGGGCATCGAAGTCCTCGTGGGGGACCCCAAGCTCGCTCGCTCGCTCGGCGCGGCGGCTCGCCGGCGCTCGGACGAAGAGTACAGCTACGAGCGTTATCTCGAAAGAACCCGGCGCGTACTCGACTACGTGTCCAAAAAAATTGCTTTACCGATGCCGCGCGAGACACCGGCACCTTCGGAGTGACCCATGAGAATCTATCTTGCAATCTTGACGATCGGTTTTGCCGCAAATCTTTCGGCCCAACCCGATGCAACCTCACGCCCCCGGGCGCGCGAGCTTGGTCTCGCTCCCGGCGTGCTGCCCACAGGCGAGCTCAACGCGATCACCGATGTTCCTGGCGTAAAAGTCGGCCAGGTCACGATCTGGCGCGGGAGCGACGTGCGCACCGGGGTCACCACCATCCTGCCGCATGACGGAAATCTGTTTCAGGAGAAAGTTCCCGGTGCGATCCATCTCGGCAATGCTTTCGGGAAGCTCATTGGCTACACCCAGGTGCGCGAGCTCGGCTACATCGAATCACCCATCGTGCTCACCGGAACGCTCTCGGTGTGGAACGCCGCGAACGGCGTTTTGAGCTACCTCATGGGGCTTCCGGGGAACGAGAACGTACGCTCGTTCAATCCCGTTGTCGGGGAGACGAACGACGGCAATCTCAACGACATTCGCGGCCGTCACGTCAAAGAAGAGCATGTGCTCGAGTCGATACGGAGGGCGAGCGGCGGCCCGGTTCAAGAAGGTGTCGTCGGCGCGGGCACGGGCACGAGCGCTTTCGGGTGGAAGGGTGGCATAGGAACGTCGTCGCGGAAGCTTCCAGAGAGCCTCGGCGGCTATACGGTGGGTGTGTTCGTCCAGAGCAACTATGGCGGCGTCTTGCAGATGGACGGCCTCCCCGTGGGCGAAGAGCTCGGTCGTTACTATTTGCGAGACGCGGCCACCGGCGCCGAAGAAAATCCCGACGGCTCGATCATGATGGTCGTGGCCACGGATGCACCCGTGCTCTCTGCGGGGCTCGAGCGCGTTGCGAAACGCGCCATGCTCGGTCTGTCGCGGACGGGCGCGACGTCTTCGAACGGAAGCGGCGACTACGTCATCGCGTTCTCGACCGCGCCCGAGCTCCGAAGCGCCTTTACGAGTCGAGAGCTCAAAGACGGCGCGCCCTCGCTGCGCAACGACAAGCTCTCGCCGATCTTTCAAGCGACCATCGAAGCGACGGAAGAGGCGATCTATAACTCGTTGCTGAAAGCAGTGGACGTCACTGGAAAAGACGGCAACCACCGAAAAGCGCTACCGCTCGACCGCCTCCGCGCGATCATGAAGAAATACAATCGCTAGCGTGTCGAAGATAAAAGTTCTGCAGATTTGCGATCACCTCGGATGGGAAGGATCTCGGATGCACGGGGTCAAGCGGCTCTTTGCATGGATGATCCCCCGTTTCGACAAAACCCGTTTCGACGTATCGCTTCTGAGCTTGCGCAAGAAAGATTTTTCCGAAGACAAGCTCGAAAGCTATGGCTTCGGCGTCTACTATCTCGAAAAAGGCAAGTTCGATCCCTCGACGCTGCCCGCGCTCATCGGGCTCTTGAAGCGCCTCGAGATCGACGTCATCCAGACCCATGGCTATGGCGCGACGACCTTCGGTCGCGCGGCCGCGGTCTATCTCGGGATCCCGAACGTGCTCCACGAGCACGCGAACCTCACCGACACGCCGTGGTTTCAGAAAATCCCCGACAAGATTTTGGATCCTCTGACCGACGTCGCAGTGGCCGTTTCCGAATCCACGCGCGAGTTTTGCGTGAAGGGCCGCAAGCTCTCGCCGAAGCGAGTGAAGAAAATTTTTCTCGGCGCTCCGCTCGACGAGTTCCAGCCGTTCATGCCCGAAGCTCGGCGCGCGGCGCGCCATCGTCTCGGCTTCGAGGATGACGGTCTGAAGCTTTTCGGTACGGTCACCCGCCTCCACGAGTCGAAAGGCAATTACTATTTCGTGGAAGCTGCCGCCGTAGTCGCGAAGAAGATTCCGGAGGCTCGCTTCGTCGTCGTGGGTGAGGGTCCGCTCCAGCCGGAGCTCGAAGCGCAGGCGACGCGCCTTGGGATCGGCGATCGCGTCATCTTTCTCGGCTTTAAGCGCGATGTGGCTGCATGCTTTGCGAGCTTCGACGTCGTTGTCTTTCCCTCTCTTTGGGAAGGCACCCCTTTGACGGTTTTCGAAGCCATGGCGCTCGAGCGGCCGATTTTGTCGACGGATGTCGATGGCTTGCGGGAAGTGCTCGTGCACGATCAAGACGCGCTCGTGGTGCCGCCGCGCGATGCGAAAGCACTCGCGGAAGGGATGGTGCGCCTCGTCGAGGACGAAACGCTCGCGCGGCGTTTGGCGGAGGGCGCGCATGCGACTTCTAAGCGGTTCGGCATCCAGACCTTCGTTGACACGATGGAGCGCCTCTACGAGGTGCTCGTGGAGCGCTACCGCGCCCAAGGCCGGCGACCGCGCTGGGACTACGCGAAAGACTTCGAGTTTCTCGAGGCGCCGTGGCGCGTTCCCCCCGCAAGAAACACCCAGCGTGAGCCCGAACCTGTAAGCTCGTGAGCGTTCTTTCCGGAAGACTCTCGTTCGCACTGCGCGTGGTGGTGAGCCTCGGACTCATCGCTTTCATGCTCTCGCGGCTCGACCTCGAGAACATGCTGCGCTTTCTCAGGCGCGCGGATGCCTTTCTTGTCTTCCTCACGCTCGTTACCGTCTTCGTCGATCGCTTGTTCATGGTCACGCGCTGGATCCAGCTCGTCGAAGCTCTCGACGTGCGCGTAGCGCGCTGGCGCATGGTGAAGATCTTCTTTCTCAGCACTTTCTTCGGGAGCTTCCTCCCGAGCGGTGTTGGCGGCGAAGCCGTGCGCGCGGTATCGTTCTCGCGGCTCACGGAGCGCGGCGTCGAGTCGGTCGCGTCCGTCGTGATGGACCGGCTTCTCGGGCTCCTCTCGATGCTTCTTACGGGGCTTCTCTCGCTCAGCTTTTTCTACCGCGTCTACCCGCACCCCGCGCTTCTCGCATTCGTCGTGGTGGGCTCTATCGGGCTTGTGTCGGGCCTCGCCCTTGCACTTTCACGCCGCCTACATGCGAAGACCCTCGCGACGGGTAAAGACAATTGGTGGACGAAGGCGGCACGAGCCATGGGCCGCTACCGCGCGCGGCTAGGGACACTCGGTCTCGTTCTGCTTCTCTCCGTGGGCGTTCAGCTATTGCGCGTGCTCCAGGCTTATTTGCTCTCGGAAGCCCTGGGGCTCGGAACGCCCGCGATTTACTTCTTGTGTTTCATCCCGCCGATCCTCATCGTCACGATGCTCCCGATCTCCATCGGCGGCTGGGGGACGACGAACGTCGCTTATGTTGCGCTTTTCTCGCAGGTGGGGATGGATCTGGACGGCGCTTTCGTGCTCTCGGTGTTAATCCTCGCGCTCGGCATCATCGGCAATCTTCCCGGCGGATTAATTTACGCTGCGGAAGGATTCAGCTCCAGCCATGCTGCAAAAGCAACCGAGCGGAATCCAGAGAAAGTATGATGAAGATGGGCCGCCGTGTCGTCGTTGTGACCTCGGACGTGCCGTTCGTAGCGGGCGGCCATCGCGTGATTGCCGAAGAGCTCACGAAAGCACTGAAGCGGTCAGGCCACGCGGCCGAGCTCGTGCGCACGCCGCAAAATCCATTCGGCCGGCAGTTCTCGGCTTACATGGCCAACTGGTTCACCGACGTTTCCGAGACGGGCGAGAGCGAGCCCGTCGATCAATTGATATCGCTCCGCTATCCGAGCTTTGCCGTCCGCCATCGGCGCCACATTTGCTGGCTCAATCACCGCATGCGCGAATATTACGACTTGTGGCCGGCACTCAAGCGGCGCATCTCCAAAACGGGCGTCGTGAAAGAATCGGTGCGCCGTTTTCTCATCCACCAAGCGGACCATTTCTTGCTCACACAAAACGTCGACAAGCTCTACGCGCAGTCGAAAACCATCGCCCAGCGACTGCGCGATTTCGGCGATATGGACTCCGAAGTTCTCTACCCGCCGCCGCCGGACCGTCCGTACCGAACCGAGGGCTACGAGAACTTCGTCTTTGCTGTTTCGCGGCTGCATGAACTGAAACGTCTCGACCTTCTCGTGAAGGCGATGAAGCATGTCAAGACGGACATCCGCGCCGTGATCGCGGGCACGGGCGAGGAGGAAGACGCGCTCAAAGCCCTCGCGGGCGAGCTCGGGGTTGCCGATCGGGTCGACTTCGTCGGGCGCGTGGACGACGACACGCTCGTCGACTATTACGCGCGCTGCCGTGGTGTCTTCTTCGCGCCTTACATGGAGGACTATGGCTTCGTCACGCTCGAAGCCTTTCGCTCGAAAAAACCCGTGATGACCTGCATAGATAGTGGCGGGCCCACTGAGCTCGTGTCGGTCGGCCGCTCGGGCTACGTGCTTCTCCCAGAGCCGATGCAGATAGCAACGCAGCTCGACGTTTGGGCCGACAATCGCGAGCTCGCGATCCGCATGGGGGAAAACGGCGAAGCGGATACCCGCGAAGTCCAATGGGACCAAGCGGTAAAAGTACTCCTGTCATAAGCCTCGGCGTCACTTGGAAAAGTCAGAGGCGCGAGTCAATATGGATTCGCGAAGAGGTGTGACATGAAACGTGCTTTCTTCTCGGGGTCCGTTCTTCTAATGGCGGCCCTCGCCTGCGCGTTCGTACAAGGCTCGCGGGTCGACCGCGACGAGCGCGCGCGCGTGTTCGAGCTTCTCGAAATCGAGAGCGGAGACGTCGTCGCCGATGTCGGCGCGGGCGACGGCAAGTGGTCCGTGGCCGTGGCCGAGCACGTTGGCCCCGAAGGACGTGTGTATGCCACCGAGATCGACCCGAACGACCTGAAGAAAATCCGCGACCGCGTGGCGCGCGAGGGCGCGACAAACGTAAGCGTGGTCGAAGGCCGAGCGGACAGCACCGGCCTACCCAATGCCTGCTGCGACGCCATCCTTCTCCGCCGTGTCTACCACCACTTCACCGACCCGGAGGCGATGCAAGAGAGCCTCCGAAAAGCACTCCGTGACGACGCCCGCCTCCTCGTCGTCGACTTCGACACGAGGCGCCAGTGGAACCGCCCGTCCGGAGTTCCCGAATCGCGCGACGGCCACGGCATCGCCAAAACGCTGCTCGTCGCCGAGATGGAAGACGCGGGGTTCGAGCTCGTCTCCGACCTAAAGTGGTACAACGGTGACTATGCTCTCGTTTTCAGGGTCCGCTAAAGATCAACATTAAGGAAAAACTTTTTCTTGATATTGATCTCCTGCGGCTTCTTTTTCCGGGCTCCACTCGGCGACGAGCTCTTTGGCTATTTGGCCGATGGTTTCTTCGAGTTTTGTGAAGTCGCCTCGGTTTTGGTTTATGAAGACGGACACTATTGTTGGGCCGCCTTCGTGGAACAGGATGCCGACGTCGTTGCCGGCGACGGGAGGCCAGTCGCCGGTTTTGTGGGCTACGCCGACGCCGTCGAAACGGACGAAGCGCGGGAGTCGGGACCTGTAGAATTGTCGTCGAAGGATGCTGATCATCGCGTCGGCCGACGCGCGGGATGTTAGCTCAGCGTTGTATATCTCTTCTAGTAGCTTTGACATTTCTTTTGCGGTTGTTTGTCCGAGCCACTCTGTTGGGTTGCCCTCGAAGGCGAAGGTCCGGTCGGAGGCCCCGGGGTCGTTGGGGAAGCCTCTTTCGAAGACTTCCGCGTGGGACAGGCTTTCATGCGACGGGTCTTGCATCTCCCAGACGCGGCGGAAGAGATCGCCGGTCGTGGCCATTAGACGCGTTGAGCTATAGCCGCGCTCGGAGAGGAGCTCGTTGACCCGCTCGAGGCCTAGACGGTGGATCATGATGTCGGTTGCGGTGTTGTCGCTCGTGATGATCATCTGAGTGACGATGTCGCGATAGGTCGGGTTCAGACCGGGGGCAAAGGTTTGGATCAGGCCGCTGCCGCGGCGGCGGTCTTCAGGCTTTATCGTGTAGCGCGCGGCGAGGTCTAGTTTGCCCGCTTCGCTGTCGCGAAAGGCGAGTGCCAGGATTGGAATCTTGATGACGGACAGCGTGTTCATGAGCTGATTACCGCGCACCGCGACTTCCCGACCCGTCGGGAGATGCTTCGCGTAGAGTGAGCTTTTAGCAGGGAGCGCGTCGAGCTTGGCGGCAAGGCGCGCTTCGAGTGTCTGGCTGCTGACACCCGCGGCGCTTCCGGTTGTTAGGAGGACGGTGAGAAAAATGGGCCTCATACGACATTCTATGTTGAAAAATGACGCCAAGGGGTGTATCAATTTAGATCTTATGCGTCGTTTATGCGCCGTCGCTGTCTTGCTGGGCTTGGCGGTCCCGGTTGCGGCCCAAGAGGCGGTCAAAAATGACGCGCTTTGGCCGGATCGCGAGAAGCTGGAACACTTTCTCCGCAAGGCCAAAATCACGGAACGCAAGAAGATAGGCACGGGCATCACGAATCCCCAGAAAGTCACCTTGGAGATGGACGGAGTCGTCATGAACGGCGTCTACAAAAAGGTCGACGAGAAGCACGATAGCTGGCGCAACGAAATCGCGGCTTATGAGCTCGACAAGCTTCTCGGTCTCGCCATGGTGCCGCCGACGGTGAAGCGGAGCATTCGCGGGCGCAAGGGCTGTTTGCAGCTCTGGGTTACGGGCACCGTGATGAATGAGTACGAGGAAAGCTTTCCCGATATGGATGCCTGGCATCAGCAAGTCAGTGTCATGTGGCTCTTCGACGATTTGATTGCCAATATCGATCGCCACTTGAACAATGCGATGGTCTCGCCGGGCAAGCGACTGATGCTCATCGATAATTCCAAGACGTTCCGTATCGAGAAAAGACTGCTCAACGATTTGAACGGCGTGGGTACGGGTACCCATGCGCGCTTTTGGGGCGTCGAGTATGACGCGGACCGAGAACGCTACGACACCCATTACCCGCCCGAGCTCATCGAACGGTTGCGGACCATATCCAAGGACGATATCAAGAAAGCGTTGAAGAAGTTCGTTTGGGGACGCAATCGTGGTCTCGTTTCCGACAGGCTGGAGCTCATCCTCGCGCGCATCGACTCGATGGGACAAGCCGCTTATCGGCGTGAGGTCGCGCCCCTCCTTGGTCCGCCTCGCTCGGCGCATTGAAGATGCAGCTTCCCAATCGCCAAGGTTTTACGGGAGAGCTCTGGGCGGCGGCCGAGCCCATATTCCAGGAGATTGTCCGACACCCTTTCGTGACCGGTCTCTCGGATGGAACGCTCGATCAGGCGGCGTTCCGTTTCTATATCATCGAAGACGCTTACTATCTCACGGAGTTTGCCCGCGCTTTGTCTATCGCGGCGTCGAAGGCTCCTCGCGACGAATGGATTGTGCGCTTGAATCGCGACGCTATCAGCTCGCTCGAAGCGGAGCGCGCGCTACACGAAAGCTACTTTCGTGATTTCGGACTCTCTGAAGCGGAGATCCAAAACCGGCAGCCGGCTCCAACGACGCTCGCCTATACGAGCTATCTCATTGCGTCCGCCTGTTCCGGTGCTTTCTCAGAGGCCCTCAGCGCCGTTCTTCCTTGTTATTGGATCTACTTGGAAGTCGGCAAGGCGCTCGCGGCCAAAGGCTCGCCGAATCCTCTCTACCAAAGGTGGATCGACAATTACGCGAGCGACGAGTACGAGGCCGAGGTCCGCTCCATCCTCGACATGATGGACGAGGTCGCCGCGAACGCTTCCGCGCCTGCCAACAAGAAAATGCTCGAGCGCTATGTCACGACCTCCCGCTACGAGTGGATGTTCTGGGACATGGGCTATCGGCAAGAAGCTTGGCCGGTGTGAGCCCCAGAGACGAGATCCAAGCGGTTATCGACCGCGAAACGCGCGCCTGGAACGAGCGCGACGCGGAAGCTCTCGTCTCCATCTTTCACCCCGACATGGTCTGGCCGTGGCCGCCCGATTCCGAGGCCCACGATCCAGAAAGGTGGGTCTTTCCCTGGGGGCGATACGATCGAGAGCGTTGGCGCTCAGGATGGCAAGAGCTCTTCGACACCCACAGGCTCGTCCACAACAAAAGAGAGACGATCAAAGTCGTCATCTCCGAACAGGGCGACGGCGCTTTCGCCGTCGTCGATGTGGACACCCTCTGGCGCGACGAGAAAGGCAACGACTTCCATTGGAAGGGCGGCGCTTGCAGGGGCTATTCGAAAATTGGCACCGAGTGGAAGCTCATCATGCATACCGGGCTGCTCGAATATTGAGCGCACCGGTTTCAAGACCGCGCTTTCTCGGATAGGGTGGTCAGTCCGTTCTCTTGTGGCCGCCACAAACTCACCGCGAGCGCTAGAGCGAGAAGCGCGAAGGCGCCGAGTATCGCGGTGAGACCGAATTCCAGCTGGTTTCCCAGGACGAAGTGCAACCACGTCGTGAGCATCGTGGAGAAGGAATGGCCGGTGAGCGCGAGCGAGAGCGAAAGCGTTGCTCCCGCGGCGAAGGAAGGCCGCCCCGACATAGAGTGATGTATCCAGAACACGAGCGTTATCCCGCAAAGCGCCAACTGGGTTGGCGACATCACGACGACGTCGAAGAGCAGAAAATGGAGAGATGCTGGCGAGCCCGAGGACAGATAAAGTGCTAATAGCGGCGCGCCCCATTGCAAAGAGGAGCGAAGGCCGTAGACGTCTTTGGCGAGGGTATAGGCGAGGTTCGCGCCGATGGAAAGAAGCACGGGTGCCAGATAGGCGCCCGAGAGCCGTAGGTTGTACATCCAGTGCAGCGTAAAGAGATGCAGAAGTATCGAGCCGAAGGGCAATAAGAGCGCGGCGCGGCTCACACCGCGCGCGACGCGGGGCTCGCCGTGCTCGGACCTCCGGTCGGCCCAAAGAAAGAGCAAGGGAAAAAGACCGACAACCCACCAAATCCCGTAGATGACGAGCGGGAGTCTTTCCGGTCCTTGGCCCATCGCGTGGACGTAGCCGTCCATGAAGTGCACGGCGGTGAATGTGGTCGGGATATAGGCGAGGATAGCGATTTGTGCGACCGTCAAGGTCAGCGTTCGGAGCGACGTGAGCCCGAGAACATTACGAATGACGAAGAGCTTGGGGACGAGAAACGCGAGATAAGCGAGGGCGACCCAAACCGCGGTCCAAGGATCGGCCGCGGCGAGCTCCGTGTTCAGATAGGTGCCGTCGACAAGAAACAGCAAGCCGAGGAGAAACGCCATCCGCGCATCGCGCTCGAGACGCACTCGTCGCAGAAGAAAAACGGCGAGGCCTACGGGGTGTACGATCTGCAGGCGAACCGAGGTACCGTTTTTGTCGGCACCACCTACGACACCCCCTACTTCGCTGTGGATGCGGTTGAAAAATGGTGGTGCACCGAGGGCCAACATCGTTATCGCAACGCCGGGCACCTAACGATCCTGGCCGACGGCGGAGGGAGCAACAGTTCCTCCAGCCGCGTTTGGAAGTACGGGTTACAAACCCGCGTTTGCGACCGCCACGGTCTCAACGTGACCGTGGCACACTATCCGAGCGGTGCCTCCAAGTGGAATCCCATAGAACACCGCCTCTTCAGCGAAATCAGCAAGAACTGGGCTGTCCGCCCGTTGGACAGCTACGAGACCATCCTCAAGTACCTCCGCACCACGACCACAACCACTGGGCTACGGGTTCGCGCACACCTCGTCCGCAAGGCCTACAAAAAGGGCGTAAAGATCACGCGCGAACAGATGGACGAGTTGGACCTGACCAACGACGAGGCCATGCCCAAGTGAAACTACACTATACAGCCTGCATAAAAGTCGGGAGTTATTCTTTCGCCGCCGCTTAGCATCGGGCTCGAGGGCGTCGTCGTCGCGCAAGACGGTGCCGCCTTCCTCGAATCGTGGTCCTTTGTCACTGACGGTAGTCGCGGGTTTTTCGGCGGAAGCGGCTCTATACCGCTCCCCGGTCAGCTTTCGGAGGCCGTCCTCGCGCAGCGCGAAGATCTCGGGGCCGCCGCCGATCGCTATTTCGAGCGGCGGGACGTCGCGGGACATGAAGGAACCTTCGGGCTACTCACGCAAGGGATGGTGAGCCGCAAGGCAGCGTTCGTACACTCGATGCTGCACGCGCTCGCGCCGTTCTATAATGCGGGGGCCTATAGAAGTAAGGAGCAAATTTAGAAGCATGGACGTTTTTCGTTCCCATCCAGGCTGCATCGAAGTTATTACGGGCAGCATGTTCAGCGGCAAGAGCGAAGAGCTCATCCGCCGCTTGCGCCGGGCTCAGATCGCGCGCCAGCG
The DNA here is from genome assembly GCA_963578475.1 of Acidobacteria bacterium bin61. Classification (GTDB taxonomy): domain Bacteria; phylum Acidobacteriota; class Vicinamibacteria; order Marinacidobacterales; family SMYC01; genus SMYC01. Next base: position 73,399 of record CAUZCL010000021.1, read on the forward strand.
AGTTCAGATTTTCAAGCCCCTCATCGACGAGCGCTACAGCCAGGAGCACATCGTCTCCCATAGCGATATGCGCATCGACGCCGAGCTCGTGGATCACGCGGATGAGATTCTCAAGAAGCTCGATCATCGGACCGAGGTCATCGGCATCGACGAAGGACAATTCTTCGACCACACACTCGTCGGGGTGTGTAACCAGCTCGCCAATGGCGGGAAGCGGGTCGTCGTCGCCGGTTTGGACACGGACTTTTTGGGGCAACCTTTCGAGCCGATGCCGCAGCTGCTCGCGGTGGCCGAGTACATCACCAAGACTCTGGCCATCTGCATGCGTTGCGGAAGCCCGGCAAACCAGACGCAGCGGCTCGTCGCGTCGAAAGATCGCGTGGTGGTTGGGGGTGCCGGTGCATATGAAGCGCGTTGCCGGCGTTGCTTCGAGCCCGAAATCGAAGAGGATCAGAAGCGCGACACGGTCGCCGCCCGGCTCAAGAGTCCCGCTATGAAGGCCGACGCGGGCGACTACTAGGACTAGTTCTTGCGCTGGCTCTGGAGCTCTTCGGACTCGAACAAGTTCGGCTGGTAGCTTTCGTCCGCCGGAGACCCGCCGCGCTGCCTCTTTCGGCGCGCTTTGTCCTCGTACATGTTCTTGTCCGCAGCCATCAACAACGACTCGAGGTCCTGCCCCGCCGCCGGATAGGATGCAAGTCCGAGGGAGATGCCGATTTTGAGCATCGAGCCGATCCCGACGTCGAGCTCGGTCTCCTCGACAGCGTCCTGGAAACGATAGGAGAACTGGCGCGCCTGCTCGTAGGTGGTCTTCGGCAAGATCGCGATGAACTCGTCACCCGCATAGCGTACCAGCACATCCGCGTCGCTCATGTGGCCCTTCAAGATTCGGCCGACTTCCTTCAAGAAGCGATCGCCAGTGTGGTGGCCATGTCGATCGTTCACGCTCTTAAATCGTCGAGATCCATCTCGATGACCGTGAGCGGCTCACCGTAGCGTTTCGCCTCGGAAAGCGTCTGCTCGAAAAAGATGTATAGAAAGCGCGAGTTGGGAAGCCCCGTCAACCGGTCGGTGAAAGCGTCTTCCTGTGTCTCTTCGAAGCGGGTGGCGTTGAAAAGCGCAATCGAGGCGCGGTTGGCGACGATCTCCATAAGCCGGATATGGTCATCAGTAAAGCGTTCGTCACCGGCAACGTAGAGGGCGATGGTTCCGAGCCGGCGATCCCCGTGAACGAGCGGCGCGAGCAGAGAGTTTGCGTAGAGGCTCTTGATCTCTTCTGAAAGAGCCATCGTGTCGGGCCCGGGGTGGACGTTGTAGAGAAATCGGTTATTGGCGGCGACCCAACCGGCGAGCCGGGTGCCCATCTCGATCGACAGCCCCGAGAAAGCCTCTTTGTGCTGGCCCGCGACATGCGCCGGCTTGAGCTCTTCCGTGGTTTCCTCCGCGAGATAGATGACGAGTGTCGTGAAGGGCACGATCTTCTCGAGCTTGGACGCCAGAATGGTGAGCGTATCCGTGCGGGACAGGGAGTTGCCGATGTTCTGAAGAATCTCGAACAAGGTGAACGAATCCCATCGAAAGCATGTTTTTCATGGTTCGCAGTTGCGAGCACAACATCAAACGCTACCGTAGCACCAAAATGCGCCAGCGATGGCTTGCCGCTGTGCTGCTGCACTGCGAGCAACAGTTCAAACGAGTAAAGGGGTACGCATCCATC
>CAUZCL010000022.1:0-67551 GCA_963578475.1 Acidobacteria bacterium bin61
GCCCTCCGAAAGGGATGACGTTCTACCGTCATTTCGCCAACCTGGGGCTCACGTACCTATGAATGGCGAACTCGAAACTTCTCGCGTAAAGCCTCTGGCTAAGGCAAGTGGGAGCGCCGTATGTGGGAAATCCACACGTCCGGTATGAGTAGGGGGTGGGGGTCACCTCCCCCCTACTCTACCGTCAAGTTTTTTTGATATTGATCTGCCGCGGTTTCTCATCGGGACGAAGTCGCGCTCGTCCTCGCCGAGATAGAGCTGTTGCGGACGCGCGATCTTCTGGTCGGAGTCGGTGATCATCTCCACCCATTGCGCGATCCAGCCCGAAGTGCGCGGGATCGCGAAGAGCACGGGGAACATGCTCACCGGAAAGCCCATGGCTTCGTAGATGATGCCCGAATAGAAATCGACGTTGGGGTAGAGCTTTCGCTTCACGAAGTAGTCTTCTTGCAGCGCGATGCGCTCGAGCTCGAGAGCGATGTCAATCAACGGGTTCTTTCCCGTCACGCCGAAGACGTCATGCGCGGTCTTTTTGATGATCTTGGCGCGCGGGTCGTAGCTCTTGTACACCCGGTGGCCGAATCCCATCAAGCGCACCTCCCCTTCCTTCACGCGCTTAACGAAGCTCGGGACGTTGTCCTTCGAGCCGATCTCGTTGAGCATGCGCAAAACGGCTTCGTTGGCGCCGCCGTGGAGCGGGCCGTAGAGCGCCGCAGCCGCTGCCGCGGTCGAACAATAAGGATCCGCTTCCGAGCTTCCCACAGCCCGCATCGCGTTGGCGGAGCAGTTCTGCTCGTGATCCGCGTGCAAGATGAAGAGCTGGTCGAGCGCTTTTTCGAGCACCGGATCCGGCGTATAGCTATTCGACATACAGAACATCATCTTTAGGAAGTTGCCCGCGTAGGAGAGATCGTTGTCCGGATAGTTGAAACGCATCCCGATCGTGTGCCGGTAGGCGAACGCCGCGAGCGTGGGGACTTTCGCGATGAGGCGATAGACCTGGAGCTGCCGCGACTGAGGATCGTGAACTTTTTTCGCGTCCGGGTAGAACGTGGAGAGCGCACCCACCATGCTCACGAACATCCCCATCGGATGCGCGTCGTAGCGAAAGCCTTCGATGACCCGCTTGATGTATTCGTGGATGACCGAGTGATGCGTGATCTCGTACTCGAAGCTATTCAGCTGCGACTCCGTCGGCAGCTCCCCATTCAAGATGAGATAAGCCACTTCCATGTAGCTCGACTTCTCGGCTAGCTGTTCGATGGGGTAGCCGCGGTAGCGCAGAATTCCCTTTTCACCGTCGATATAGGTGATGCGGCTCTTACATGAGGCCGTGTTCTTGAAGGCGGGATCGTAGGTCTTGAGACCGTAATCGTCATCATCGACGCGGATCTGCAGCAAGTCCATGGCGCGGATGGCTCCATCCTCGATCGCGATCTCGTAGGTTTTGCCTGTCCGGTTGTCGGTGACGCTGAGCGTGTCGCCCATAATGTTTTCTCCTCTTTTCGACGACGGCGTGAGCCGAACCTGTTATTGTAACCGTTCTCGGACGAACCATGGAAGCCCGCGCGAAAAGAGCTCCCACCGCTCGGGAGCTCATGGTGGCGACGGCACCCAAGATATTCGGGACGGCGAGCTCGTATTCGTAGAACAACGCGTATTACGAGAGCTCGCGCACGCGCGAAGGGTTCCTCGAGTAGCTCGAGAACTGGCTCGTCAGGAAAGAGACGCTTTGAGTGCTTCGAGACGACGCTCGAAATCGTCATCGTTAACTGCCGGCAAAGCACCTTCGAGATCGACGTCGAACGGCAGCGGAACGAATCGGGAATCACCTTCGTTTTCCGCCACGTCTCGGAACTTGTAGGTCCTCGGAAGCTGGTACACCCGCAGGACGACAGCAACCAACCCGGGCTCGCCAACGTGAAAGCGCCGCGTCGCCTCGACACGAGTCAGGGCGTGCTCAGAATTAATCGAGCCGAGAGCGCCCGCCGATGGGTTCGGGATCGTCTCTACGATCTCGGCATAGTCGCCGATCCGCGTATGACCTGCCTTGGGCGGCTTGAGCTCGTGGCGCCAGGTCATCCACACATCGGGCTTTATCGCGTCTGGATCTTGGCCCGCGTAGCTCGGAAAGATGACGAGTGTTTTGTGATTCGAATCCCAGGCCTTGTGGAGCGTGACGATGGAGCCTCCCTCGTGGAGCTCGCGAGCGATCACGGACCAGGTTTTCAATGCCACTTGGTCGGACACGTAAGGTAGGGTGGCCTCCGACGAGGTCTCGGTGTCTGTCACAGCTTCTTATCTCCTAGGATTGCGTGAAGGACGTATAGTAAGGCTAATATGACCGAAGAGCACCTATCCGAAAAAGTCGCTCTCGTCACCGGCTCGACCCGCGGGATCGGGCGCGCCATCGTCGAAGAGCTCGCGAAAGCAGGCGCTACCGTCGTGGTCTCCGCCCGGCGCGAAAAAGACGTCGCCGAGACGGTGAGCGAGATGCAATCTCAGGGCTTCAAGGTTTTGGGCTCGGCCTGCGACGTCCGGCGCTATGAGGAAGTCGCAAGCTTGATGAAGTTCATCGCCGACGAAGCTTCCGGGCTCGACATCCTCATTAATAATGCAGGCGTGGGTCTCTTCGGACATATCTCCGAGCTCACTCCTGAAAGCTGGAACCAAGTGATCGAGACCAACTTGACCGGGGTCTTCAACTGCGCGCACGCGGCGATTCCTTTGCTGAAAGAACGTGGCAGCGGGGCCATCATCAATATCAGCAGCCTCGCCGGCAAGAATGCCTTTCGGGGCGGAACCGCTTACAACGCGTCCAAGTTCGGCCTCGAGGGTTTGAGCGAAGCAATGATGCTCGACCTCCGCTACGAGAACATCAAAGTTGCCTACGTGATGCCTGGGAGCGTCGCGACCGACTTTGCCGGGAGATTACCGGGAGACGGCGATGACTGGAGGCTCAGCTCGAAAGACGTCGCCGACGCCGTCATGGCTATCCTCGCACAGGACCACCGAGCTCTCGCGAGCCGCGTCGAGCTACGCCCCTTTCAACCGCCGCAGAAAAAGTAGCAACCGGTTGAGCGCGTAGCCGAACAAGATGGCGAGTAGCGGCTCGATCTCCCAGCGCATGCGATCGTTCTCGCCAATCTCGATGAGATTCGTTACCGCGGTGACCCACAAGATCGTGAGCACCATGTAGACGAAGACTCCTCTTTGTCCTTCCCGCGTCGCGCCGAGCGCGCCGAGGCCAAGGACGAGGGGGAAGAGCACGAGCCAGAGGTTCGCAGGTGGCGCGAGCATCCGGATCGGCCGCTCGATGGGACCGCCCCAGAACAAGTAGCGGGTCCATGCCGCGCGGTAGCGATGCACGCGCTCGAAGTCGTAGTCGACGAGAAAGTGCACCGCGTTCGGTCCCGGCTGGAGATAGAGAAGGAGCGCCGTGGTCACCCGGCGTGCGTAGCGCTCGGGATAGCTCGAGAGAAGATCGATATCGGCTCTAAACAGCGCGTCGGAGATGGTGACGTAGTCCCGGTGGTTGAAGTTGGGCTCACCGTTCGACTTGTAGAGCGCGTCGAGCGCCGGGTGCACATAGCGCGGTTCTTGGAAAAAACCGAAGGCCTGGTAATAGTCGGGCTCTTGGAACGGACGCCGCTGCCAATAGGCCGGGATCACGCCTCGCTCCTTGAGCTCCGCGACTTCCTTTTGGGAGAGCGGCCACCGCTTCGTCAAGCTCAGGCCGAGCCAGCTGCTCGAAGCGTAGCTGCCGACGAGGGCGTAGTTCTTGAGAGACCACAAGCTCACGAGAACGAGCGGGATCGCGGCTGCGAGAAGGAAGCGCCGCCGCCCCTCGACGAAAGGCGTCAAAGCGAGTGCTATGGCGACGAGCCAGAGAGGATGGAACACGGAGCGCGTCAACATGACGAGCGTCACGAGCGTGAGAAAGAGGGCGAGCATGGCCCGGCTCCGGCGCTCGAGCAAGAACCAAAGCGCGATAGTGGAGCCGAGCAGCATGAACGCCATCGGCAAGGTATAGAACAGCCAGTTGCGATAAACGGGAAAATTCGGCGTGAGTGCGAAGGCGAGACAAACGGCGCCGGTAATCGCGTCGGCAATTCCGAGCCGGCGCATGAGCCACGCCATCCCGAGGAGGATGGCGAGTGCCATCGCGCCGAAGAGAAAGGAGAACACCGCGGGATGGGATTCGGGGAACGCCTTCACCACGATTCCGAGAAACAAGTTGAAAAGAGGCGGCTGCGCGTGAAGATAGAAAAGCCCCCTCGAGAGGTCGGTCTGAAGGATGGAAGGGTCGAGATATTGATAGAGCGTACCGAGCGTCTCCGAGGCGAAGCGGATGCCGAGCGCACGGCCCAAAAGCTCGCTCGTACCGAAGGCCGCGAGGACAAAGAGGTAGAGCGCGCCTTCCCGAAACCGGTTCATGAGCATGAAACCGCGCGAGGATAGCACCACGCTCCGGACGAACGCGAGTCCGCTGCTATACTCGGCACAACGAGGAGGGGCTCATCGATATCCCGAACCGCCGATATCGATCAACGCTTCGCAGGATCGATCGCATCAACGTCGCCCACGGCTCCCGCGAGTCCCTCGAGGACCAGCTCGCCGTGGAAGAGCCGCTCGAGATCCGCCTCGACGGGAAGAGTGTCGCCGTGGTCATGCGCAGCCCCGGCAACGACGAAGAGCTCGCGGTCGGGTTTCTCTATACCGAAGCCATTCTAAAATCCGCCGACGAGCTCGGCGGAGTGGAGCTCAAACAGGACCCCAAGAATCCCGAGCTCGCGAACGTCGTAGAAGTCACCTCCGCCAAAGGCATCAATCTCGAAAAACGCGGCTGGCAGCGCAACTTCGTCTCGGCTTCGAGCTGCGGGCTCTGCGGGAAGCTCACCATCGAGTCGGTGCGCCTTCACGTTCCGTCGGTACGGAAGGACGCGCTTCAGGTTTCCGCCAAGCTCCTGCAGGCACTTCCTGACAAGATGCGCAGCGAGCAAGCGGGCTTCGACGAAACGGGAGCCATCCACGCCGCCGGGCTTTTCGACCCCGACGGCAACCTCCTCAGCCTCCGGGAAGATATCGGCCGCCACAGCGCTGTCGACAAAGTCATTGGCGCCGCCTTTCTCGCTGGCGAGCTTCCGTTGACGGAGCGCGTGCTCATGGTGAGCGGCCGATCGAGCTTCGAGATCGTGCAAAAGGCGCTGATGGCCCGCATCCCGATGGTCGCGGGTGTCTCCGCGGCATCAAGCCTCGGCGTCGAGCTCGCCGAATCCTGCGGGATGGCGCTCGTCGGCTTCGTACGGGGCTCGTCGCTGAACGTCTACACTGGAAGTAATCGCGTCAGGCTCTAACAGGCTCTAGATCTACCGCTCTTTCCAATGGCCGCGGCGGAACAAGAGCACGCCGACCACCGCTAGCGTTGTCTGTGCGATCGCGATGGTGATGAAGACGCCTCTCGGGCCGAGCCCCATCGACGTCGACAAGACGTAAGCAAGAGAGGTCTGCACAATCCAGTAGCAGAAGAGGTTGATCCATGTCGGCGTCGTCGTGTCCCCGGCCCCGTTGAACGCTTGCACCATAACCATTCCGAACGCGAGAGCCGGATAACCGTAGGCAATGATCTCGAGACAGAGCGCGGCCACGGCGACGACTTCAGCCTCGTCGCTGAAGATCCCAGCGAAGCTCCTCGCGTAGAAGTGGAACAAGAGCGCCACAGAGCTCAGGAAACCCAGGTTGCTGAAGCGGGCAATCCAAACGAGTGCTCAGCGCGGTCCGGTTTCTGCGCGTCCAAATTCTGGCCCACGAGCGTCGCGGCGGCGTTCCCAATGCCCCACGACGGCAGCAACGCGAACATGATTACGCGGACGGCGATCGTATAGCCGGCGAGAGCCGCGCCTCCAAAAAGCGCGAGGATGCGAAAGATCCCGAGCCAGCTCGCGGTCCCGATCAAGAACTGAAGCATCCCGACACCCGATACCCGAAGCAAGCAACGCGCTATGGGAAGATCGAAGCGCAAGTGCCGCTTCTCCACACGCACGTGACCGCGCCCGAGGGCTCGGGGCTGGTACAAAACGCCCAAACCTCGACCGGTCGCCGTCGCGATAGCCGCGCCTTCGATCCCCATAGCGGGAATGGGCCCCCAGCCGAAGATGAGGATCGGGTCGAGGATGATGTTGATCCAGTTCGCGAGCCAGAGCAGGCGCATCGCGATCATTGCATCCCCGCCGCCGCGAAAGATCGCGTTGATCAGAAAGAGCAGCATCACGGTGACGTCGTCCCGAGCATGATGGCGGTGAAGCCTTGCCCGGTCTCGATGATCGCAGGTGTCGCGCCCATCCATCGGAGAACGTCAGGCGCCAAAACGATGCCTGCGATCGCGATCGGGATGGACAAGGAAATCCCGAGTGCTATGGCCTGAACCGCCGCGAGCGACGCTCGTTCCGGATCTTTCTCGCCGATGCGCCGCGCTGACCATCGCGGCCGCAGCCATGCTCAGACCCATGGCGATCGAGAAAACGAGCGTGAGCATCGAGTCGGTCATCCCCGCCGCTGCCACGGCATCCTGACCGAGCCGGCCGATGAAATAAATGTCGACCACGGCGAAGACCGACTGCATGACCATATCGAGTCATGGGAACGGCGAGCAGCAAGACGGTGCGGCCGAGGCCGCCGCTCGTATAGCTTCGCGGTTTTCCCTGATCCCCTCCTTGAGCTCGTTCCAGAACGAGGGTTCTCGGAGGTTCATCTTTGTGGTTATATCCCGTCAGCGCTGCAAGCGCTCCCTGCTATAATTCTGGCGAGGAGAGCGACTCATCGCCGAAACGCCGCGAACGACTCGAGAGTCTTTCGCTGACTCGAGAGCCGGACGACGCCCCCGCCTCTTTGTCCTCGCGTTATACGTCGTATGCACTCCCTTGAGTTTGTTTTTCCTCGATTCTCTGGACGTCTATCGCGTCGAGCTTGGAGCGAGTGACGACGCTTTTCTCCTGGGGAACCAATCCTCGTGGGGCCGCGCCTACAGGGACAGCGGTCCCTTTCGCGTCCGGCGCGGCGAGCGGCGCATGACGTATTTCGCGGCGCGCATGGCCTTTCCCGGGGCCGGGCTTCGCATCCCCGCGCTCGTCTCCGGGGGCGACGGTGAGCTTCGACTGCGAGCGCACCGCTACGGTCAGCCAGGCATCGTGCACGTGTTCGGAAACGGGATCCGGCTGGGCCAGATCGTTTTTGTCAGCGACACCTATCCGTGGGAGGTCTTTCGCTTCGAAGTGCCGGAAGAGTTTTTCCGTCCGGAGGGGTTGATCCTGGAGTTCCGAGGTGAAGCGCTCGAAGGCCGCGACAAATTGCCGCCCGAAGCTCTCCTTGCTTTCGACTGGGTGGAGCTTTACGGCGGTTCTTCCGCCCAGCTGCGCTTTCCGCTTCACGTGAAGCTTCTCACATTGGCTCTGCCGGCGGGGCTTTTGCTGGTCCTCCTTTGGGCTGGTGCGTCGCCCGGTTTGGCGGCCGCCACGACGGCCGTGGTGATGCTCGTCGAGTTTTTGGCACTCGCGCAAGCTCCCGGTCCCACGACGGGTGCCCTCGAGCACTTACCCGTCGTGTTCCCTCTCATCCTTTTGATCTACACGGTGCTTCGATGGGGCATCTCCGTTGAGCCTCGGCTTGCCCGCACCTTGAGCGCGGCCTTCGGTTTTGTGCTCCTCGCCCACGCCACCATCATCTTTTTCCCTGACCATCAACCGCCCGACCTGGGACCTCACCTCGGCCAGATCCGCGCGCTGAACGACAGCCGCTTTGCCCGGGATCAATTCTGGGAGTTCTCCTCCTCCTTCGGCGAAGCAGGAAAAGGGAAACCGCATTTCGGCGTCGACTACGAAGCGCCCTACCCGCCATGGACTTACTTCATCGTTCACGGTCTACGGAACTTACTCGATCATCCGCGGTTCTGGCTCGAGCTCGTGGGCATGGTGGCGGGAGCGCTGCTGGCGCTTTTTGCCTACGCTCTCGCCCGCGGTCTGGCGCGGGACGAGCGTGCCCCATGGCTCGCCTTCACGCTCATGGCTCTCGAGATCGCGACGTGGCACCACGCCTCCCGTGTCCATACGCCCGGGCTGGTGGGGCAAGTTTTCTTCGTTGCTGCCGTGACCTATCTCCTCTTTGGGTACGAAACGCTGCGCCGTCTTCAGGGCTTTGTGATCTTCGCGCTCATGTCTCTGACTGCGACACTCGCCTACACGGCCACACTTTTTCACTTCGTTACCTTCATGGTGTGCTTCACGGGACTCGAGCTGCTGGAATCGCGCTCCGCGCTACCGTCGCGCACCACTCGACGCGCGGTTGCGGCTTCTGTTGTGGGCACCCTCGGCTCGTTCGCAATTTTCTACCATCGGTTTGTCCCCGGAGCGCTCGTGAGTCGAAGTGCTATTCTGGCGGAAGAAGGCTACCGGTCTCCGGCAACGTTTTTCGTCCTGCGCAACCAGATGCGGGACACGGCGACGATCCTGAGCCACGGCTACCCTCTTTTCATCCTCCTCGCGATTCCCGCGTACTTTCGGCTGCGAGACTGGACGTCGGGGGCTCTCGCCCGTCGCATGCTGCTCGCCTGGACGGCGACCTACCTGGTCCTCCTCGTGCTGAAGGACCCGCTTTTCTTCCCCCAGCTTCTGCTCCATGTCAAAGAAGACCTGCTGTTCGCCCCCGCCATGTGCGTCCTCGGCGCGATGACCCTTGCTGCGATCTCGCGCCGCGGACGCGTGGGGACCACGATCGTCATCGGGGTGTTTCTGCTCTTCCTGGGGCTCCAAGCACGGGACTATCGGTACAACGCTGACACCATCGCCGTTTGGGCGGAGACCCAACGGTAAAGGCTCCAAGTCTGAACTATCGCAAGTTCTTGTTGTACTCCATGTCCATCCACATGGCGAACAACAGAGCTTGCATGGCGGTGACGATCAAGAACCCGGAAAAGACGACGGCAGGAGCCGCGATGGATCCGACCGTGAACCGCAGATAGGAGCAGTACAGGCCGAGAGCGATGCCAGACGTCATGAGGAGTAAACCGAAGGAAAAGAAGAAAATCAAAGGGTGAAAGTCACGAATGATGTACTTCTCCTTGAGCCGCCAGCCGAAGGATTTGATGAGGAGCCAGGAGATTTTCGGGATCACCTTCGGAATGCGCATTCCAGACTGCTCCCCAATCCCGTAAACCGGGCGGACCGCCACATCCGTGACGCGTCGGCCATAAATATTGAGGAGCACGAGAAAATGGTTGGGAAATCCGTAACCGGTGTAGAGCTTTTCGAGGGGAAGACCGGCCAGGGCCTTACCGGAGATCACGGTATAGCCCGACTGGGAGTCGGCCACGTGCCAGTAGCCCGATGCGATCTTCGTCAACAGGGAAAGAACGGCGTTTCCAAAAAATCGCACCTTGGGGATGATCTTCCAAGCTTCCCCGCTGAAAAGGCGATTGCCCTTGCTGTAGTCCACCTCGCCACGGGCCACCGGGCGGAGGAGGTTCGGGAGATCCGCTGGATCCATCTGAGCATCACCCCCCATGACCCCGACCATATCCATTCCGTCCTCGAGCGCCCGGCGGTATCCGGTTATGATTGCGGCTCCCACTCCCCGATTCTTTGAGTGCTCCAGAAGAACGACACGGCCGTTCATCGAAGTTTCGTATGCACGGACTTTCTCCTTGGTGGCATCTCGGCTGGCATCGTCGACCACGTAAATCCGATCGACCGCGTCCGGCATCGTCTCGATGACCTGGCTGATGAGTTTTTCCTCGTTGTAAGCAGGAACCACGATCCCCACTTTGCGATTTTCAAACATGACCTACCCGCCCCTCCCGGGGCTTATTTTGCTTCCGCGCGCGGCTCGTGTTCATGCATCACAGGGTCTTTTCCAGGACGAAATCTCCCATGATCAAAGCATCCAGACCCGTGCCGTAGAAGGAGCGCAGCGCGTCCCGCGGGGTACAAACGATGGGCTCGCCCTTCACGTTGAAAGACGTGTTGAGCACTCCCGGCACCCCCGTGATGCGGCGAAAGCAATCGATGAGCTCCCAGTAGCGAGGGTTGGTTTTTCGGCTCACCGTCTGGGGTCTTGTGGTGTGATCGATCCAGTGCATGGCGCTCGGAATGCACTCCCGTTTGTTTTCCACGACCTCGAAAGCCATGTTCATGAAGGGCGAGGGAGCGGGCTTTTTCACGTATTCGGGAAACGACTCCTCCAGAATGGACAGCGCAAAAGGACGCCAGCTCTCGCGAAACTTCACCCGATCGTTCACCAGATCTTTCATCTCCGGAACCCGGGGATCGGCCAGAATCGAGCGAGCCCCAAGAGCCCGCGGCCCGCACTCCATCCTTCCTTGGAACCAGCCCACAATCTTGCCCTCCGCAATCATCCGCGCTCCTTCCTCGGCCACGCGCTCAGAGAGGCGGTGAGGAACTCGATTCGCCTTCAGAACCACCTCGATCTCCTCGTTGCTGTAATCCGGCCCCCAGTACAGGTGGTCCATGGTGAAACGGCAGTCGTCCCCTCGCTCCATGGCCGCCACCATGGCCGCCCCGAAAGAGACACCCCCGTCATGGGCAATAGGCTGGATGAAAATCTCCCGGGCTATTCCTCGCCGGTGAATCTCACCGTTCATTTTGCAATTGAGAGCGACTCCGCCGGCCAGGCAGAGACGATCGGTGCCGGCGAGGCGGGTGGCCAACGAGGCAAGATGAACGCCCGCCTCCTCGAGACGATTCTGAACGGCGTAAGCTATTTCGCGGTGGCGGTCGTTGAGCGGCTCGTCCGTCCCGCGCGGCAGGCCTAGCTGGTCGACGAGCACGTCGCTAAAGAACTTTCCATAGCTCCGCTTTCCGTAGAAGAGATAGTCGGCGTTCACCCGGATGCCGTCCTCGGTGATCACGAGGATTCGCTGGACGAGCTCCTCTATCTCCAGATTCGGCTTCCCGAACGGAGCCAACCCCATGAGCTTCACCTCGCCCTCGTTAGGGTTCCATCCCAGAAACTCGGTGAAGGCCGAGTAGAACCAGCCAAGCGAATGGGGAATGTTGATTTCCTTGAGGAGGCTAATCCGCTTCCCCTCGCCACGGAAGATGGTTGTCGTATTCTCCTCGCCATGCCCGTCGAAAACCAAAATCGCGCTTTCATCGAACCCTGAGCAGTAATGAGCGCTGGCGGCGTGAGCGAGATGATGCTTGATGAACGAGACGGGCGGGATCCGTCCGTGCTTGAAGCCGGCGTCGCCGAGACCGAGTACGATCTTTTCCATGAGGGCCTTGGGCTGAAAGCTCACCAGGCTCCTGATTCCGCTGAGCACGGCCGAGCCGAGCTGCGGCCTTCCCGGAGAAGCATGAGGAGCGCGGGTGTGTCGCCGTACCTTATGCTTCAAGAAAGACTTGGCCAGGAAAAGGGGAAAGCGCCACCGATAGGCATTGGCATCCCAGCCAAAGGCAATACAGTCGATATCGTCGAGCCCGAGCTTAGCGCGCTTCAGACAGTAGCGAATGGAATGGCTCGGAAAATAGCCGACCGCCTGCTTGACCCGAACGAAACGCTCCTCCTCCACGAAAGCGATGAGCTCGCCGTCCTTGAGCAAACAGGCCGAAGGGTGTCCCCCCACGTCGACGGCAATGATCCCGAGGATGTTCATGAGCGGTGGGATTATACACGTCTCGCTCGGGACGTCTCGATAATCTCGATGGGGTGCCTCGCACCTTCGGTCTCGAGGTGATAAGGTGTCGGGCCGTGAAAACTAAGAGAGCCACTCAAAGCTGAGGCTCACTCATGGCCAACGAAATCTTGATGTCCGTCGACGTGGACGAATGGTACCAGTGTCGCTGGGCAACGGGCTCCGACTTCGCCCTTTGGCCTGACACGCAAACGTTTTTTCGGGAATACTACGGCAGCAACAAGCCCTCGGGAGAGATACTCCCCTTTGTGGAGAGGATATTGGAGCTTTTCGCCGAGAACGAGATCCGGGCTACTTTCTTCTTCACCGGGGAGATCGCCTCCTTTTACCCCGACTTGGTGAAGAGCGTCGCCGCCGAAGGCCATGAGATCGCCTCACACAACCTGGTTCACAAAGACTACCACCAGGTGCCTCTCTACGAGTTCACCGAGCATTTGAAAAAAGCGAACGGCGTGCTAGGAGACCTGAGTGGGCAAGCCATTTTGGGCTATCGCGCTCCGAACTCCGCCGTCCACCCAGACATGATTCGCTGCTTGCTCGATCTGGGCCTGCGCTACGACTCCTCCGTCACGCCCACTCGGCCCTTCATGGGCAAGTTCGGCGAATTTACGAAGGCTTCTGTGAATCCCTACCCCCTAGCGGAAGATAGCTTCGCCGAGCGGGGGAGCTCGGGCTTATGGGAGTTTCCCCTGCCGGTTTTCCCCTGGGGAAAGCTGCCGGCCGGCTCCGGCATCATGACCCGGATCGCCGGATACCGATACACGGTCACCGCCCTGGACCGAGCCCTCGAAACCGGCGATACGGTCTACTACTTCCATCCCTACGAAATCGGCCCCAGGCCCCAGCTCGACGGGATCGATCTCCGCACAAGGATCTTCCTGCGCAATCTGGGCGAGAGTTATTTCCGGAGCTTGAAACGGCTCATCGAGCGCTACCGCGGCCGTTTCGTCTGCGGATGCGACCTGCTACGCCGCCTTCAAGCTCCCGCCGGGAGCCCGGCGGAAGCCTCCGGTTCTCAATAGACCTCGGAAGTCTGAGCCAGCCGTTATTGAGTTTCGCTGAACTCGTAGACGCTCAACCTGTAGTCCGCAAAAAAGAAACGCGGTGGCTGGGCACTGGTGAGGAGGTCGCCGATTGCTTCGCGCTGACGCTAACGAAATTGATCTCAACGCATGTTCTCGAAACTGCTGCAAGGTCCACTCCGCGGTCGGGCGCGTCGTCACGTTCACGTGAACAATCTTGCGTGTACCGACTTCCATCACGACGAGGACGTAGAGGAATTGGAATCGCGCCGTGACAACGGTCAAGAAGTCGGCGGCGATGATCGCCTTCGCGTGATTGCGAACGAATGCCGCCCAGCGCTGAGACGAATGGTGCAGCGCCGTGGCCACCGTGATCTCGATTCGGCATGTACTTTCTCGCCGTGCATGGTGAGACTCGGAGCCCGAGTTTGACGAGGAGCTCATGCGCGATCCTCTCTTCGCCCCAGCTGACGTTCGCGGCTTCTCAGGGCTCGCAAGAGCGGTAGACGTGGACCTCGGAGACGGACCAGTCCGGCAGGGTAAGGTCCTTCACGGGATTACGGAGAAGCAGGCGAAGCCACCGGACACGCGTAGGGGGGAAGCGGAGCGTGAGCGCTGCCCGCGAGGGGTCGTTGATCAGCTCGGAGATCAGCTCGAGCTTCGTCGAGAGATCCTGTCTGAAGCGGATACGTCTTCCCGGTCCGGTTTCGTCGCGCCCTCGCAGAACGAGATAGCGCGGGAACTCGTCGTAAGGGTAGGAGAAGGGAAGACGGATGGCAGAAACGATCTCCTCGCGTCCGAGGTCGACTCGCAGGTAGTCTTCTCTAGCGGGAGCGCGCTTTCGCCACTTGGTCCTCGGGTCGCCGTCGATGGCCTTGGCGGGGTCGTTATCGCCCGAGCCCTCGATGCTCCATCCCTGCCTTTCGATCTCGTCTCGTGGAGTGCAGGCTGGGTCGAAACCTCTCTCTTCCCCCGCCTCGAGGCGAAAAACGACCTCTCCGCCGAACCCCAGCCGCTCGTAGTCTTCCCTGTCTTCCGTGGGGAAGCGCCTCAAGAGCCGGAGCCTCCTCGGGAGCGCGCGAAGCTGGGCGAGTTTCGCGGCCCTCTCCTCGGGTGGCCACAGTCGCGGGTGGACGACGAGGGTCTTCACGCCGAGCGACTGGAGCAGGGCAATCGAGTCCGCATTGGGAAAGAAGCGGCCGAGCTGCCAGGCCAGGTACTCGGAGACGGGCGGGTAAAAGGATGTGCGTCCGAACAGAATCGGTTTCCAGTGAAAGGTGGAGTAGAACATGTAAAGCGCGTAGTAGCGGAGCCGAACTCTAGGATAGAGGGGAAGCTCCACCACCGGACCGTCTCCCTCGAGCGTCGCCAGATACGTGTATACGGGTGGAATTTCGTTCCCGGTGGGAATGCGAACCGGGGCGGGGAGGCTCCTGTAATGCTCCAGGGGTAGGAGCACGAGCAGGGCGACCGTGGCGCGACTCGTCGTCTTACCGAGGCGGTCGAGGCGGTCGAGGAGCCGCTTGGCACCGTAGCCGCCTAGAACGGCGGTCCCGAAGGAAACCAGCACCGCGATGCGCTCCGGCGAGCGGAGCCCGCGGAACAGCGGAACGTGATCGTAGAGGAACCAGTAGGGCCCCTCTCCCAGCGCGTTTCCCGCGACGACGACGATCGGCCCCAGGGAGAGCACCATCCCGATGAAGGCCGTCGCCGCCGAGAGCAGGACCATGCCCCGCCGCACCCTGTCTTCCTTCGCTAAGAGGCCGTAAGCGAGGCCGGTCAGAATCAAGGCCAAGGACACGAAGCCGAGGAAGTGGGAGACGGCGTCCCGGCCAGCAAACGGTAACCATCCCCAAAGAAGGTGCGTCCTCTCCGGCGCAAGGTACTCGATGAGATCCAGCCCCAGGCCCAGTCGGCGCTCGTACCCGTAGCTTCCAAATCGGCCGAGATATGGGAGAGCAAACAGGGTAGTCAGGGCCGCCGCCACCAGCAGGGGCACGGCCAATCGAAACAGGGTGTCTCGGTCCGGCCTCCTCTTGAGCACGATGAAGCTCCCCGGTATCCACCAGAGCAGGGCGAGGGAAACGTAGATCAGGTAATACGTGCAGGACAGGTTCTGCAACAGGATGAAGAGCCCGAAGAGGCAGGCGTTCGTCCAGTCGCCGCGTTTGAGGAAGCGATGGAGGTAGAGCGCCGCCAGGGGCCACCAGGCGAAGGAGAGAAGCTGCAGGCGAGGAAGGTGAGAGAGGGCGTTGCTGTTGAAGGCAAAGAGGAGGCCCGCAATGAACGCGGCATCGTCCCGTCCCAGGATCTCGCGGGCGAACAGGAAGAGGGCTAGAGCCGAGAGGGCATACATGAGAAGGACGGTCAGGTTCTGCGCGAGGAGAGCGTTCCCGGTAAGGAGGTAGACCGGAGCAGCCAGGATCGCCAGGACGATCGTGTGCTCGGAAAAGGAAAGGGACCGAGGATAAGGGTAGAAGGTATTTGAGTCGAAGAGGTGAAGGGGATCGCGAATGAGCTGGTGCGCATCCCAGGCGAGGATCCAGGAGATATGCAGGGGATCGCCCTCGTTGGCGGCGAGCCGGTGGGGGGCCAGGGAAACGGGCGCGGTGAGAAGCACGGTGATGAGGGCGTATAGAAAGAAGACAAGGAGGGTGCGCTTCATTTGAAGGATAGGAAATTAAGGATAGGAAATTTCATAGCTCATCGTGAAGCGTTTTGCTCCAGATTCCTCGGCTTGCATGCGTCTCAGCGAGGTTAGTGAAGCTCGCTGAGGATATCAGGTCGCAGGGAACTGTGAAACGAGCTTAGAGTGCCTCTTGGTGGGGAGATCGGAGTATGAGCAGGTAAAATTCGTGCCGCGGTTGTCGAGGAGAGAATCAGGGCACGAGATAAGGAGGAGCGCGCGAGTCCGTGGTTCGGGCACATCAGTGTGGTCTCGACAATCGATGGACTATTTGCAGGTGAATACCTTCCCACATCCAAGAACGCGCCGGTCCGGGATTTTCTGGCTAAGAAGTAGGAGAAGAGCAGATTTGCTAGAGGTCCCCTTCCGGAAAACAGGGCACGGGGCACGAAGTTCTCGTTCCATTCGGGAGGGCCAGGAATGCTTTCCAACAACACCAGCTCATGGTTGCTCTGGTAGTGGGAAATAACCGTCCGCACATAGGGGCCTGCGACATAGAGGTGGGGCAAATCAAGCGATTCGCGACTCCCAGTAGATCACAATGCCGATCGACTTGCGCCGATCGGCATGTTGACACTTAGGGGGCGCAGAACAATAAGCTGGGCAAATCCTCCGCGGTCGGATAGCGTACTTTGCCATCTTCGCGGCTGCAATCGGATCGCACTCTTCTTTATGTCCAATTAATTCTTCAGCAGCCCCGTAGTCGAGAACACCAAAGCGTTTATGGCGTAGCTCTAGTCCTCAAATCGTCCGGAGGGGGTGAAGCAAGGCAATAAAATAATAGCCTCGACCACACCACCGAGCGCCCTGGCGCCGGCGCCCAGCTCATCGTTTCGCTTTTGACGGCCCATAACCTGTCGGCGAGCTTTACAACGAACTCGTGTTCATCCCTAGCTAGATTTAGAAGAGAACCCGGGGACGCGCAGGTTCGTAAGCCGCAGGTGTTGGCGGCTCAACCGAGCCCGCTCTCAAAAATCGCTACCGGTGCGTCAGTCAACAAGTGGAGAATCGGAGCTCATTCTCGCTCCGCGATGTCCGTCAAGGCCATGATATATGCTCCAACTTCATAGGCACCTTTGAACAGGCTGTCGCGGTCGCCGATCCTACCCGTCCTCCCTACCACAACTCTAAGCGGCACTCCTATTCCCGTTTCCTCCACCAAGTCCGTTCCCCGGCGATTAGTCTTGAAGATCCAGTTGAGTGCGGAGATCACCTCCTCACTGTAATCGTGACGTCCTCCCGCCCGACGATATTGTTCGGCGGCATACACGAAGAAACATTGGTGGCACTCGTAATACCGTTCCTTCCTTGGGTTAGCGTTCACCCACCACGGGATGTATACATTGCGGGTGGGGTACGTCCAGACATACGGATGCCAGTAGAATCCCGCGTCCCAAGTCTTTCGCTCACGGATCACGAAGTCGAGTGTGCGCTCCACGTGCCCAAGCAAAACATGCTTTTCCTCGCTCTCCGAAAAAATGGAGATAGCCCTAGTTAAT
The DNA here is from genome assembly GCA_963578475.1 of Acidobacteria bacterium bin61. Lineage (GTDB taxonomy): Bacteria > Acidobacteriota > Vicinamibacteria > Marinacidobacterales > SMYC01 > SMYC01. The sequence goes on from CAUZCL010000022.1 coordinate 16,912, forward strand.
CCCCAGAGGGGATACATCATGCGCTGATGGTATACGTACCGCTTGTCGCCGGTCTGAAATACCCCCTCAGGCGACTGCATGCCACAAAGATACCGCGTGCAGCGTGCAAGCTCTTCACGCAGCTCTCGGGCATCTCTCCCCGCCAAGAGCTCATATACCAAGGTGTAGGCGAAGAGCAGCAATAACCCCTGGTTGTCCCGCAACGCGCTTAACGGCCATCGTTCGCGGCAGTGGCGGAAAAGCGCAACGGTAGCGGCCACAAGCGATCCCTTTTTCACTCCCGGCGTACCGTCCGGCAACGATAGAGCGCCTAACGCCAAAGCCGCCAAGACGATCGCGTGGTTGAAGGCGGAACGGTCACCCCGGACCCCCTGCTCGGGGCTAATCTTGTGCGTAAGGAAGTCAAGATATGCGGCCATCTGGGAGTCGTAGTCGGGCGATCCCAGTGTGCTCTTCCTCCAGTACAACGCTCCCATCAAGCCCATGGGACCGTACCGATACTCGAGTGTTTCGTCACTCGTCCAACGGAACACACCATCTTCTATCGACAGGTCGAGTTGCTTGAGAATCCGGCTCTCCGAATCGAGCCAGAAGCCCTTTTCAGACGAATCTCGAAAAAGCGCGTCGAGCCCGCGTGCAAGATAGTCCCCATACATCGACACACTCGCTCCTTTCTCTGGACCACCGAAAGGAAGGTCGGTCCGAGGAGTACGAGGCAGCCCAAATCCCCACACAGACTACATACTTCCGACTCGACCCGCAAAACCATACGAGTTGACCCATCACCTCCATCACCCGCGTCGTTTCAGCGGGTCAAAATGTGTATGCTATTATCTCCCGCAAGGAGCGAGAGACCGTCTGGCAGCCAAGGGGTGGCCCCATAACCATTGGGAGAATGCGGCAAGGAGGATCTCTGTTCTTGAACAGTTTCTCGCGAAGGTACCGCGGCTGGCAGACTCACCTCTTGAAGCGCCGGTTGAAACCGGTGAGCCTGAAGGAATTCAGAAACTTTCTTGCCGAGCAGGGCATCACATGTGGCGACGTCGTTTTCGTCCATAGCTCCTTTGATCGCTTGACGCATATCGAAGGCGGGGCGTTTGAAATCGTCCGAGCACTCCAGCAGGCGGTGACGGAGCAGGGCCTCCTCGCAATGCCCGCTTACACCCATAAGGGAATCATGTTCGAGTATGTTGCGTCCGCGCCCGTCTTCCGCGTGGACCGCTCGCCCTCGCTGATGGGGCTTCTTAGCGAGGTCTTCCGGCGGATGCCAGGGGTGGTGCGCAGCCTGCATCCAACCCACTCGGTCGCGGCATGGGGCAATGGCGCAAAAGACTTCGTCGGCGAGCACCACCTCTCTCCGAGTCCTGTGGGGCCCAAATCGCCCTTTCACAAATTGTTGGCGCGTCAGGGGAAAGCCATAATGCTCGGTGTGAACACGAACTACCTCACCCTCATCCACACTGTCGAGGACATCATGGGGGAGCAGTTCCCGCTAAAAACCTCGCTGAAGACGCTCTATAGCCTGCAGGTCATCGACGGGTCCGGAAAAGAGCTGACGGTGCCCGTACGGGTCTTCGATCCGTGGGTGACCTCTCGGTGCGTCGTGTCCTCCCTGGATTCCTACCTACTAAACAGCGGTGCCATGCGAGTCGGTATCATCGGCAACCTCGGCGTGTACTTTCTCTCTGTGGCGGCAACGGTGGAGAAGCTCATCGAACTCGCCAAAACGAACAAAACCGTGTACCGCACACTATCGTTGAAAAGGGCTTACAATTACATCTACTTGAAACGAAAAAGGCTCCGCATACCTGAGTGATTCTCGACTCGACGACTTCGACCATGAAAGACTTACTCGCAGGTGCAAAAATACGTTTCATGTTGGACGACATCAATCAATTCAGCGCGGCCAGTCACGACGCAAACCCCCTCCACATGTCGGAAGTATACGCGCGAAAAACGCCCTTTGGGGAACGAGTGGTGTTTGGTGTGCTCGGAGGGTTGGCGTGCCTCGGCGCGCTTGGACCGCGGCCCGGTCGGCGCCTTTCAAAAATCTCCCTAAATTTCAACAACGCCATTCCGGTTGGTCTTGACTTGTCGATCGAGACAACCGAGAACACTCCAGACCGGGTAGGTATGAAGATCCAAGACGGACGCCGCCTGCTCCTTGGCGGTTCCGCGTGTTTCGCAGCCACCACCGATACTTCTACCCGGCCCTTGCCCCTCTCCACCGGCAAACCTCCACCATTGAGGGAACATGCCCGCAACCTCGAGCCGTCAGAGTTCGCTGAGAATGACATAGTGAAAGGTACGTACGCGCCCGACTGGAGACGCCTTGCCGCCATCGATTCTCTTTACGGACTTCAAGAAAACGGTATCCGCCCTCTAGAAATTGCCGTGTTGATGGGGTGCAGCTACCTTGTGGGCATGGAAATTCCAGGTCGCCGAGCTTTATTTTGCAAACTATCCCTTAACTTCACTCGCGGGAGTGCCGTCAACACGGAGAGTCTAGATTATGAGGCATCGGTTTCTCGGTTCGACGAACGCCTAGGTCTGCTGCAGCTCGCGCTGAATTTCTCGTCTGCAGGTGAAACAGTGGCCGAGGGCGCTGCCTGGGCCGCTTCGCGACAGGACCCCTCCGACGTCACCAATGAGACCATTAGCGCTCTCCTACCCAACTCCGAGGCGTTGGCAGGCAAAGTTGCATTGGTCATCGGCGGTAGCCGCGGCCTGGGCTCGTCCATCTGCCGAACCCTAGCCCTCCAAGGCTGCACCGTCTTGTTCAGTTATCTAAGATGCGAAGAGGACGCCGACCGGCTCTGTCAGAGCTTCTCGGAATCGCCGGGCAACATCGTGGCCCTGCGGGGCGACGGCAGCGACCCTGACTGGTGTGGATGGGCGAAACAGCAGATCCTAGAAAGACACGGCCGTTTGGACTTCCTGGTGTGCAACGCCTGTCCAAGCCCCAAGCCCTCGTGGTTGGAGCCCTGTGCCACTGAACGCATCAACGACTACGTCGCCCAGGGCGTGTCTTTGGTCAGCGTGCCCTTAGCCGCATTTCTCAATGTGCTGCAGGATACTGGGGGAAGAGCTGTGATCATATCGTCCATCTTCGTCAAGGAGCCGCAGGCTGACATGCCACAATACGTGAGCACCAAGTTTGCCATCGAGGGGCTCGTCAAGGTCGCAGCACTAGAGTACGAACGTGTAGGATTTCTTGTGGTCCGGCCACCGAGGCTCAGTACGGACCTGACCAATACGCTGCTCGGGCGACAAGGGACCCTGGGGACGGAACACGTCGCGGCGGGAATTGTGAGAATACTAATGCGCCCCACCAAGGCGGGAAGCGCACAGATACTAGAAAGCTTTGCATGACCCAGCCGCAGAGGCAGCGGACGAACGAGTGTAATGGCGACAACGAGGTCGAGAGGTGGGGAGGCAACAGTAAGGATCGCGCTCCTCGGATCTTACACCCTGGACATCCTGCCCAACGCGATGAAGCCATTCTTGGTCGGGCACGGACTCGTTCCCGAATTTTATGTCAGCGGCTTCAACCAATACCGGCAAGAGATCCTCAACGACTCCTCACCGTTCTTCGCATTCGCCCCAGATTTTGCCATACTCTCGCTCGACGAGCGAGCCCTGTTTAGTGAGCCGTTTGAACAGCCTTTGAGCTATCGATCCGATTCCATTGGGAGTCTGGTCGCTGAAGGCATCAGCCATGTGGCCTCCCTGGTGGATCGGATTGGGAGCTCGCTTCCCAAGTCGACGGTACTGCTCACGAACCTGGCGATGCCCGCCACCAGCGCTCTGGGTCTTCTCGAAGGCAACAGCCAGTATTCTCTCAAGCGAATCGTCCGCGAATACAACGCTGGAGTAGAGCGTCTGGCGCTCCCGAACCCCCGTTTGTACATCGTCGATTACGAGTCGTTGGTGGCGCGCTTCGGCGCTACACGTTGGTATGACGAGCGCATGTGGTATGTCGCTAAAATTCCCATGGGTGGTGAGGCAGTAGGGGCGCTGGCGAAACTCTTGACCTCCTACATCAAAGCGGTCCGTGGCATCGGGCGGAAGTGCCTCGTGCTCGATCTCGACAACACCCTTTGGGGTGGCATCGCCAGCGAAGAAGGCCTCGGGGGCATCACCATCGGCCAGGACGGGTTGGGGAAAGCATTTTTGGACTTCCAGCGCGAAGTTCTCAACCTCTATGAACGCGGTGTCGTTCTGGCCATAAGCAGCAAGAACAACCTTGACGACGCGCTTGAAGTGATCCACGGGCATCCGGACATGATTTTGCGTGAACAGCACTTTGCATCGATCAAAATCGACTGGCGAGACAAGGTGACACACTTGCGTGAGATCGCAGACGAACTGAAACTTGGACTCGACAGCTTCGTCTTCATCGACGACAGCCCGGTAGAACGGGAATGGGTGCGGTCCCAACTCCCAGAAGTTCTCGTGGTCGATCTACCAGAAGACCCCAGTTTCTACCGACGAAGCATCCTGGACTTGGAGGTCTTCAATACACTGGCTCTCACGAACGAGGACCGACGACGTGCTCACCTATACAAACAGGAGGCCCGACGCGGCCGGTTACGAGAAGCATCCAGCTCCCTCGAGGAGTTCTACTTCTCCCTCCAGATGCAAGCGACGATCACGCCTGGCGATCCATTCACTGTCCCGCGAATCACCACGCTGATCCAGCGCACCAACCAATTCAACCTCACCACTCGCCGATATGCGCAGGCCGATATCAAGACTTTCTGTGAATCGGAGGACTACGAGGTCTACTCTCTTCAGCTTAGGGACAAGTTCGGTGACAACGGGATCGTCGGCGCCGCCATCATTAATAAGCAACAGCGCGACGTCTGGAAGATTGACAGTTTCTTATTGAGCTGCCGAGTGATAGGTCGGACCCTAGAAACCGCGTTCTTGGGGTATATAGCCGAGCGCGCCGCAAGCGCCGGTGCCCAAACGTTGATCGGTGAATACCTTCCCACATCCAAGAACGCGCCGGGCCGGGATTTCCTGGCTAACCACGGGTTTGAGCCCCAGCACGAAGAGGCCAACCTCTATAGGCTTGACCCAAGGCGCCAACCGATCACAATTCCCCCTTGGATTGAACTGAGTTAGCTAGAAGCCTGCTCATGGTGAATCCCCGTCTCACAAACATATTGGTCGAAATTCTAGAAGTGAACGAGAAAGAGGTCACTCCCAATCTGGCAATGGGGATCACGCAAAGCTGGGACTCTTTGCGGCATATAGAGCTTGTATTCCGGATCGAAGAAACTTTCAACGTCAGGTTCCGGGCGGAGGTAATTTCCAAGATCACCAGCGTCGAGCTGATCCAAAAAGCACTCGAAGAGAACGGAATCACCTAACGAGATTCACCCTCGGAAGTCACTACCGGTGTCTATCCGCCTTTGCCGCCTTTCTCAAGGGTGAGCTTTTGGAAAACGTAGGCCATTGCTTATGGACGTTCACGACTCCAAAATATAAGATGGAGGAGTGCTGCGGACGGAGACCACCGCTAACGACAGGCCGGAGTTTACTTAGTCCAAAGGCTCCGTGAAAGTCCATGGACGACCCAAACGTCACGAGTTCACTGGCTCTAGCCAGGGTGATTGCGGCCCTTGCCTTCATTCTATGGATCATCGCCATCGTTCGGATTCGCCGGCATTCGTGGCTTTTTGGCGGCGTCATCCTTTGGGCCTGCTATCTTTGGGGTATCAACAACCTTCCCCTGAACCGCATCTATGCTCTTGATGTGGGCAACGACCGATTGAACAACCTGGCAATGAGCATTCCCGTGGCGGCAGGAACTCCTTTTTACGAGACCCATCAGGTTGGGCAGCTCAACTTTGAGCCCTTTTGGAGTCTGTTCGTAGCCCTGGCCTCGGGATGGAATCCCGATCGAGCACTTTCTCTTTATCCCTACCTTTCACTATTCATACTTGTGGGCTTCCTCGTGAGCTTGTATATGAGTCTTCTTCCGGCAAAGGAAGGGGCTTCTTGGTCGGGATGGGAAAGAGCACTCGTCACCTATTTCGCTCTGATGATGTCCACCCTGCCTTTGGATCAGGAAGGCCCGTACCAAGCGACGTGGAACGTCGTCTTTCTGTTGAAGCCGAATCACAGTCTCGGGCTGGTTATGATCCCGCCCTTGGTGGCGATCTTGGCTCGGACCCGAACCTGGCGAGGCCGGGTTGCGGCCGGTCTCCTACTTCACCTGATTGGATGGGCCTTCGTTATCTACTGGGCGGTGGTCTCAGTCGGGCTTCTCGTCTACGTCGCTCTCTCCTGGGTCGAGCAGAGAAAAATTGCGACGAAGGCATTTCTGGATGTCTTGGTGGCGCTGGGCGTCAATCTCGTTATCGTCAGTCCCTATCTATATATGCTTGTGGCTGGATACCCCTTCCTCGTGCCCCACAGGCATCAGGTTCTTCCATCTCTTCCCGCGCACTTCCTTCAAGTAACGCTGGATCAGGGGGCGGTTTTCTTCTTAGCCGTTTGGGGCGGGATTGTTTTGTATCGCCGCGACGACCCACTCAGTCGAATATGGCTTTCCATAGCGCTGGGTGGATTGGCCGCTTGGTGCGGCTACGTTGTGCTCTCGTGGTTGCAGTTCGTAAAAGAGACCGACGATGTCTATCACCTCATTCAAGTTTATTTCGCCATCGTTGCCGGCGTCGGCGCCTGGAACCTGGCGCGAAGGGCTGCTCCCCGGCTTGGCTGGTCTCGCCCAGCACTAGCAGCAGCGGTCCTCGTGGTGTGCTTCCCTCTCACCTTGCTGTCATGGTGGGATCCTCAAAGGATGGATCACTACTTCCGGGGATCGGTGCCACCTCTCCGCGAGCCTCTGGTGCAAACGACTGCTTTCATCCGCAAGGAAACCGAGCCCGGGGCCAACTTCATAGCGGGCCGGGCTTATTCTCGATTCGTGGCCGCCCTAGGAGCCAGGCGAGTACTACTGGGCAAATTCATCCATTCTCCACCAAATTCCGAAAACCGCCGCGATCTGGAGAGATCGTTGCTCGTGGACGGCGATGTCGAAGCAATGAAGGATCTCGCCGAGCGCTATCACGTCCGTTACGTCTTGGTAGCGTCCGACCTCCTTGAGGACTACGGCGTCACCCTAGATCAGCTCGAGCGGCGTCCTCACTGGAAAGAGATCTTTTCCGCGGGTGAGAAAGAGAAGTTGCATGTCTTCGCGCTCGAAAATGTGGGCTCGCCGTGAGCTCGTGCCAGACCAACAAAGTAAGTGATCGAGGCATGCAAGTAGGTCGTGGCTCTAGGTAAAACAACGGCGGTTGAAATAGCAGTAATCGTGTTCACGCCCTATTAATTAACTTTTTTATTGCTCCCATTGGAAGACTCTTTATGATTTTGACAATGTCCATTTTAAATGCCTCTTTGCTTTTTTTATGAATACTGCTTTCTGCCCCGAATAGTAGTTCTCCTGTTTGAAGTGGTCGTCTTGTCCGTGCTTTACTAAACAATAAATTTCATTGCGCGCGGCCCTTCGGCATGTCGAACCTCGCGCTCTAGCTCTTCCCAATTTTTGAGGCCGCTCCATCCGTTTCCGATGAAAGCGGGATCGCTCGGGCCGAGATCGATGACCCCCCCCAGATTCAGCATGCTGTGAAAGAGATATTTACCTACAAGGATGTCGTATTGCGTCTTCGGCCGGTCGTAGCGCGCAGCAAAAATCCAGTTCATGGGAAACGAGAATGGATAGCCGACACCTCACGAATTGAGGCAAGAGCGTCGCGATGGCCGCGGCGCCGAAAATGATGGCGGGCGGCAGTTTTCTGCGGCTGAGCTGCGCGAGGAAGATCGGTGCGAGCAAGACACCGAAAACACCGTTTTGCCAACGCGCGCACCCGGCCGCGCCGAGCACGAGGCCCATCACGGCGAAGTCTCGCAAGCTCTTGGGTCCAGCAATCCACAGCATCAAAAATAGGGCGACGAGAAGAAAGGTCAGCGCGTGCGTATAGATGGAATGATAGGTGAGATACCAGCCGAGAAAGCTGCCGAGGCCGATCCCGACCGTGGTGAGAAAAGCCACCGCCGGCTCGAACCAATGGCGAAGGAAGCGATCCAGAACGAGAAGTCCGAGCCAACCCCATAAGAGGTTTCCCAGGGCGACCGTATGTAAATAGGGATCGCTGAATCCGTCATAGGCGGTGTCGATGCCGTGGACGTTCGACCACCACGCGCTCACGTGGCCGAGCCAAATTAAGGGGACCCACGACAGGGGGGCACCGACGGGAAAAGTAAAGCGACCTCGTCCGGTCTCTCGTACCGGTTGTGAGCCTCTCTCGTGATCGATACCGAGTCTTCGATACTGATTCAGCAGATCGATGTCCCCATCGAGAGCGACCGAATGCGCGTAGGAGTAATACCAAAGCCCGTCACCGCGCAGACGAAATCCGCGAAAGTGAAGAATCGGAAGGAGGAGAAGCAGTAGAGCTAGGTAGGCATAGAATCGTTCGCGCAGACGAAATCCCTCGAAGGCGACGAGTGCGAGTGCTAGGAACGAGCGCGCCGCGAAACCGATCGTGCTGACCGGGCCGATGAGAGACACGCCGCCCGTCATTACAACGAGGGCGAGATCGACCAGAAGAACATAGAGCGTGATACGCATGCCTCGGCGAAGAGCTCGGCTGGAAGCCAATGGCATCTCGTCAGCCTCGATGGTTACGAAACGACCTCGAGCTTGCGCGGCAGCGAGTCGATGGGGACAGGGGTGGTTTGCAGAAATTGGGCGGCAAGAACCACGCTGAGCAAGACGCGCGGCCAGAGGGTTCGAACGCTGGACCTTCGCGACGCGTCGGACTCAGCTTGTGGCTCTCCGTTCAAAGCACAAACTCCTCTAGTACGCGATCCACTGAATCGAGGGCACGAATCGTACTACAGCGCGCATTCCCTTTGCCCGTGCCGCGAAGGCTACGAAGACGAGCGGGAAGCCTACGCTTCGAGGTCCCGGGTTTCCGTAAAAGCGCGGCCTCACACTTCACTCCCCCGGTGACAACGACCACTCGATATCAACAGCCGAACCCGAGCTTTTGCCAAACAAGCGTGCCGCGTAAGAAAAGTTGGGCGCAGCTCATTAGACGGATCTATCAAGTCGAATACCCGGGGCTGAACAGACCATCGGAAGCGTAAGATTGTGGTGCGCCGGCACGGCCGCACGACCCACTTGACAATAACTATCCTTCACTCAAGGAAGCAGGCCGTGACGTACGATGTGCCCGGCGAGGATCTTGCCCGCGAGCTGATAGGAGTTTCGATTCCAGTGCGTGTCCTCGGGGAAATCCCACGGCCTATCGGGCGGCTCATCGCGGGCCTTCCCTAGGAATCCTTCGAGACCGAGCTGGGGGATCCCTTCGAGCTTGGGACGGAGCTCGTGAAAGAGCGGTGTTCATTCACCACGATGTCCGGTATTGATTACGAGAAATCGTGAGCCGGTGGCTTCGACTCGTTCGTTTAGCGCCCACACGAGCGCGGCCATGAGGTCGATGGGCTCCATCGTCGACGGACGAGCCACCGCGACCTGAAACAAGGAGAGGTTCGACCGGTGGCTGCGGAAGAAGTTCCAGACGTTCGATTCCTGGCCGAAGAACAGCTTGACCCGCTGCCAGCGGCTGAGCGACGTCAACGGCCACGATGAGGGTGACCGTCTGCTCAAGAGATTCGTTCAAGTCGTTGCGGACAACACGCGCGAAACCAGTGTGTTCGGACGCTATGGCGGAGAAGAGTTTCTTCTGATCTTTCCGGGAACGACGTCCGACGAGGCGTTGAAAGCTGCCGAGAACATATCGCGTCATGTTGCCGAACACGACTTTCCGCATCGAGAGAAGCGGCCGCTCGGGTTTCTCAGTTTCAGCGGAGGGGTCGCGAACTATCCGAGAGACGGTTTCGGGAGCACGGAGCTCATCCGCGCCGCCGACAAAGCTCTCTACAAGGCCAAGCGCAACGGACGCAACCGGGTCTTCCCCGCGGCTTCGAGACAGCTCGGATCGCACCGTCGCACCACGACCTACGCCGCCGCTGACCCTTTCTCTGGTCGTCGCTGAGCGGACCAAGCCTCGCAAGGTTTCGGACCCTCGAGCCGCTCGCACCGGGAGAGACGCTAGATCAATATTAGGAAAAGCGTAACGCAAAGTCGCAAAGTCGCAAAGGCGCCAAGACAAGAAAAGAAAGGAAGATGAGAGGAAACGCTTTTGTCGCTCATTTTGAGTGCGCGCCCGCGGTCCGAATTGGCTGTAATCTACTGTATCATAAAGCTTTAAGTTCACACTAGGTACAGTGAATGGCGAGCACCGGTCGCAGCGACTTGTCACGGCCGAAAATGGCCTAGGACCCAGGATTAGCGGGTTCGGGTATTAGTGTCAGCGCGACGAGCGACACCTGAGCCACGGCGCTTGCTGGAGGGCTCGGATGGACCGCCAGTCTCGGAATCTTGCCTGCGTTCGGCGACGCCGTTTGAGTTTAGCTGCTCATTTATGGTATTAAATAAGCGGCTATTTTTCCCCGCAAGCAAGGAGTTTATAGAGATGTATAGTCTCTTCAACAAGTTGGTAGGAAGTGGCTCGAAGGCAGCCTCCCCGGAGCTTTCGAAAGAGTTGGATCAGGCAACAAAGAAGGCCCGGAATCAAAAGACCCAGCTCAAGAAGCTAATCGACCAGGTCCAGGAGAGGGTCGATCAACTGTCTGGGGTGTCGAGCTCCGTCGACTCGATCGAGGAGCGCATATCGCTTGCGGAGAAGAACCTCGAGACGGTGGACACGCGTTTGAGCAGTTCCGAGAAATTGTCGGGCGAGCTGGAGCAAACGGAAGAGAAGCTACAGGGCATTCAGGCAGAGGTGGAGGAGGCGCGGAACAAGATCGGCGAGGCGGCCACCCAGGCCACGGAGGCTAGAGTGAGCTCCGAAGCGCTCGAGGAGATTCTCAAGCTCAGTCGGAAAGCGGACGATCGGCTCGTATCTTTTGGTAAGAAATCTGATGAGTTGACAAAAGTGGAAAAGCAAGTCGGCGTCGTGCACGCTCAACTCGACGAATATCAGGATCGCTTGGGTTCCATGCAGGCCGAATTCAAGGATCGCATGGGCTCCGTACAGAAGGAATACAAGGAGATCCACGCGGCCGCCGGTTCTCTGGAAAAGAACACCTCAACGCTCCAGAAGGGCGGGGGAGCGCTCAAGAAAGAGCTCGATCGAGCTATGAAGAAAGCTCATGAGCTCGAGGGCAAGCTCTCCGAGCTCGCCTCTGCCGAAGATCGTTCCAAGTCGCTCGACAAGCAGCTCCACACGCTCAACGGTATGTGCGAGCACGTCAGTCAGAAGGCCCACGCTCTCGAGGCTGTCGAGGGCACGGTGGAGCGGGCCAACGCGGAGTCGGCGCGGGTCAACGAATTGCTCTGGAACGTGGACCGTCAGGTCAAGAAGCTCAGCGACAACAAGCGCGTCATGGACAAGTCGTACGGCCGGCTGGCCCAACTGAACAAAATGTACGATGAGCTCGATGCTCGCGTGGAAGACGTCAAACAGGAGAAGAAGCAATTCGGCAGCGAAAGCCTCGACCTGACAAAGAACATGGCGTCCGCGCTCGACAGCCTGCGCCACGAGCTCTCTCGTGCCGACTCCATGCGCCAGCAAGTGGAGCTCACCGATCAGAAGGTCCAGGACCTCACGACGAGCGTTCGCGACTATGATCGACAGGCAAAGGCTCTGGCGGCCAAGCACAACGAGCTCGCCGCCGCACAGAGGAAAGCGGAGCAGCTAGAGGCTCGCCTTCAATCGATGCAATCGCTCGTCCAAAACGTGCACGAGAAGGTGGAGGGCCTAGGTCCCCTCGATGAACGTCTCGACTCGCTGTCGAAGCGCTCAACGGAAGTGTCAAACGAGATGGACATGCTCAAGGCGCGGGGCTTGGTGGTGGAGGAGGTCGATTCCAGGTTGACCAAGCTCCTCACGAGCCAGGACGAGCTCCGTGGCAAGTTCTCGATGCTCTCCGAAGTACGCGCCGAGGTCGACCGCACGAACGGGGTCCTCGCTACGTTCCGCAGCGAGAGTGTCGACGCGGAAGGTCGGGCGAAGCAATTGTCGGAGCGCTTCCAGATGCTGGACGGTCTCAGCGATCGTCTCGACACGGCGCATCAACTGTCCGATGCACTCGCGGGAAAGTCGAACGACCTCGAGCAAAGACTAGAGATGGTCCGGACCATTGAGACTCGCGTCAATGCTCTCAATGAGCTGAGCCAGGGAATCGAGACCCGGCTTCGGGAGCAGGCCACGCAGCAAGCGAGCCTCGCGTCCATGCAGTCGACGCAGGAAAGCTTCGGAGCCCAGCTCAAGGATCATCAAAAACAGTTGTCCTCGATGCACCGTTCGAACAGGTTGGCCCAGCTGTCTAAGACAGCCGAGGCCCTGAGCGGGCGACTAGAGGCGGCGGAGAGGCGTCTCGAAGAGATCGGGGTCGAAAAGCAAGGACTCATCGACTCACAGATGCAAACCGCCGGCATCGTCGAACAAATCGAGAGCGCTCTTTCGCGGTCCGCGACGCGCGTCGAGCAGTTCGAGACCTTCGACAACCAGTTCAAAGAGGCAGGAGAGCTTCGGAAAAAGTGGGAAAAGGAGCTGCTCGAGCTCGATTCGCGTCAGAAGCAGATCGCGATTCAGGGCGCGTCCGCGGCGGTTCAGCTCGAAAAGATCGGCGGGCTCACGAAGGAACTGGAGAGGAAAGAGCATGAGTTCGCGACGCATCGCTCGAAAATGGGCGAGTTCAACGAAAAATTCCAATCACTCCAGGAAATGGTGGATGGCCTCGACCGCAACATTGGGCAGATCAACTCGCGCCAGAACACCGTGAAACGGGTAGCCCGCGACGTGGACGGCGTGTTCGATGTTTCGGAGCGAGTCAACAAAGAGGCGCAGGAGATTGCAGAAGCCCGCAATGGCATCCTCGAGACCAAGGAACTGGTGGCGCAATTGTTGGGGCAGACAGGACAGCTCGAGAAGAAGGTGAGCTCCGTCGAACGCAAATATGGCGCGATTCAAGAGGCTGAGAGCAAGCTCGATGGCCTGAGCCATCTCTTTCGGGACATCGACGTCAATATCGAGAGCTTCCAGAAGCAGAAAGCCTATATTGAGCACATCGGCGAAAAGCTGAATCAGATGGACTTCGCCGTCAAGCAGGCCGAGGCCGTCACGAAAATCCTCCAAGAGGAGCGGGATCTCGCCGAGCGCATTTACGAGACGAGTCGTCCCAAAGCCGCGGACAAGGCAAAAGCCAAACTCGACAAAGGCGTGCCAGTGTCACGGCGGGGCGGGGTCCTCCCTGATTCGGGTGTGAATTAAGGCCTTTTTGGCCTGGCTGAGTTGCGTTTCCTCGAGGACCGAATTGGCTTGGGACTTCACGAGGGTCAGCGGGTCTTGCGTTTCACACATCCTATAATGTGGAGCTCTGCCTAATCGTTGCGTTGCTGCGCGTGGGCGACGGCACGCCTGGTACGAATAGCGCGAGGTGGCCAAACACACAAAAAGAATCAGTTCCACGTCATATTCTGTAGAGCAGATAGATTCAGGTTCCTACCACTCAGGACACAGGCCACTTTGCTACCCGCCGCGGGCCGGATGGTTTCCGTCAGCAAGGCAGCGACCGTCGAAGCAGCAGCGCCTTCGGCCACCAGTTTGCATCTTTCCATAATCCACGGGATGGTGGTGAAAATCTCCTTTTCGTCGACGGTGACGATGTCATCAACGAACGCCTTGCAAATTTCGAAGGTGTACTCGCCGACCGTCTTGACCGCAAGACCATCGATAATAATCGCAACGCTATCGAGTGTCACGAGTCGTCCCGCTTCGATGCTGCGCTTCATTGCGGGTGCCAAAGCCATTTCGACACCGATGACCTTGATCTCCGGCTTGATCAATTTGACGATCTGAGCGCACCCTGAAATCAAGCCGCCGCCGCCGATCGGCACGATGAGCATATCGAGGTCGGCCAAAGGGATCATGGCCTTGCGCGGTCGAGGGATAGGAGCGCCGCGATACGGGCGTTGGCGAACTCTCGTCGCTCCGCCGTGCTACTTGAAATATCTTCCGCATCGCTGCTATCTTTCATTCGAACGCTGTTACTCCGTGAGCACCATTGCAGTGAATACTCAACCCTCTACAGAATCTCTATGCTAGCTAAGCTCAAGGAAATCGATACCACCGCCATCAAGTCCCTCTTGAAGCTCAACCAGGAGCGAAACAAGGTCGCGGGGTTCATGGAGAGGGCCGAGTCGCTCCATGCACAGGTCGACAGCACGGTTTATGAGCGTGTCAGGAGCGACTACGAGACCAGGCATGTTGAGCTAGACATCAAGTCGGTACCCCTGAAGGAACAGGCGAGAGAGCAGTATCGGAAGCTACACGATCTAAGAGAGCAGATAGAAGTCGCGTTCGAGCAAACTCGGATCGACAAAGAGGTAATCGAATTTCGGAACGTGCTGGGCGAGCTTGCCGACCAAGATCTCGAGACGAAGCTCAAAGAGGCGGAGAAACTTCTCAAGAAGAAGAAATCTGAGCTTGTGGCAGCCGACAAACTGAAGAAGCAATTCGTCGACGCATTCGACTCCGAGGCCGAGTTGGAGGAAGGCCTCGTCGCAGAGGAGCCGGCGCCGGAAATCGACGTGGGCACAACCGTGAACGGCATCCCGGCCCCTGTCGTCGATTCGAGTGACATGGATCGTAGAAATTCCGCGGGAACGGCGGTCTCCGACAACGCTACTTTTATCGTGCCGGCCGCGTCACTCGTGACTCTTGACGATCGAGGCGGCGATGCAGAAGCGTTCCCTCTGGGAGTCTTCAACTACATCGGTCGAACCGACGAAAACCAGGTACGTCTCGCGCTCGAGGGAGTCTCGCGTAAGCACGCGCTCATCACCGCAAGTCCGGACGGATTCGTCCTAAAAGACTTGGAATCCCGCAACGGCACTTATGTAAACGACGAGCTCGTCACCGAACGAGCACTCTCCGATGGAGACTTCATCGGGATCGGCAAGGTTCGCTGCCAATTCCGCCTCGGTTAGCCTGGCCACTGTTTCTCCGGGTTCATTTCTTTCAGCCGCAAGGTTCTCTCGCGACTCCCGAACCGCGGATTCCTCTTCTGGCGCGGCCTCTGCACGGATTCCATCATCCGCCCTCACCAAGCCGTGCTTCGATGACGGACACGGCATTGGTAGCTGCAAGCGCGTCGAGGCCGAGGCGAGCCAACACGAAAACCACCTCACTGAGGTAGTCGAGATCTGTCAACCGCTCCAATCGGCCTCGGGCAAATACGGCAAGATTCCGAATACTCCTATGGACGACGCATTGCAGCACTTTGCTCGCCGCTGCCGAGACCGAGGGAGACCCGAGGTAGTTCTCGAGTCGCCCCCCGGGACGATATTCCGGGTACGACTCCAGTCCAAAAAACCTGGCGGCGAGTCCTTGGTCGTAGGCACCGGTGGCTTTCGCGAGCCCGACGAAGTCCGCTATGACCTCGTCGTGCAAATGATTTCTCATCTGAGAGAAAACTCGATACGTGAAATAGTGTGTGAACTCATGTTCACGCCGAATAGCAATTGAGCGAGCTCGCCATCCTTCTGCATCTACACCCAACGATTCCGCCGAGCAGTCGCTGTAATAGCCGGAGCTCAAGATAATGAATCGGTCCTGATACAACCGCTTGTTGGGAATGACGGCCTCGCGAAATTCCTGGTGCCATTCTTCCTCACTCGCCGCGCGCCCGAGCTCGTGCTCCCAGTTGCGGCGATACGACCTCACTCGATCCCAATTGTTGAAGCCAGTCACGATGCAGGCTCCCATGGAAGCCGGGACGGGTTCGGGTTCGTTTCTCGATGAAAATACCCTCACCAAAGCTTCGAAATCGCTACGCTGTCCCGCAAGGATCACAGGCACGCGACCCGCGAGGCTCGAGTACACGCCCATGGTGATGTTTCCGGGCTCGGCAAAGGGCACACCCTCCGCGTAGCGCTCGGCTGCCTCGAAACGACCCCTCTTGGTCGCTAGCCGATACTCTTTTGTTTGGCTAATCCCTTCTTCAACGGGAAATCTCAACTGTACGAATCTATCTCGCAACACCGCCACCGCACCCTGCTCCTCGGCGTGAGCCGCATAGCTCTCCCAAGCAAGCACATGGGGCTCATCTTGAAGCGGAAACTTCGGCTTCTGCGCGGGAGACGTTTCGGAGTATGGATTCTCGAGGTATCGGGCTACTTCGTTCAGGACTTCGTCGTCCCGCTGACATTCCTGCAAAGTATCGTAGTCCATTAGAACCGCCAAACTCTACCTACCTTCGCATGCGAACTCTGGGAGGAGCTCTGTCTCTTCGCCAGCACCGCATTGGGCGCATTCTCTCTCCATCAACTCTTGGCAACCCACCTCTGTAATTCTGCCACCTTTCAGGTGTCAAAGTCTTGTCGTCCAAGCCGATCCTGTGCCGAGGCAGTGCGCGATGACGATACGCATCGCGTCGCACAGTTTATCGCTTCGTTCGCGAAGCTCTTCGCCTTTGCCGTCGAGCGCGCTCGTTGCTTCATCCAAGAATTTAGCGCACAATTGCCATCCGGCTGGAGACGGATCCGCCGCCTTCCGGAGAGCGCATGTTTCTTTGCAAGTTTGAGCGAGAGTAGTTGTCGATGAATTCTGTATCCAACGATTCCAACGACCTGGCTAGATTCATCGTTGCTGGTGCGGCCGGTGAGTACGTTTTCCAGGAGGGAGATGAAGGCGCGGAGATGTACATCATCCAGGCGGGCGAGATCGAGATCGTCAAGGAGCTCGCGGGTGATCCGCGCCAGCTCGCCCTTCTCGAAGTGGGTGACTTCTTCGGAGAAATGTCCCTTCTCGAGGGAATGCACCGGGACGCAAGCGCGCGCGCGGTTACCGATTACAAGCTTCTGAAAATCGACTACGGCACACTCGCACAGCTGTTGCAGGAGAACACAGAGATCGCGATTCAAATGCTCCGCAAGCTCTCGCGCCGCCTTCGCGAGCAGCAGGAAGCCGAGATCCGCGCTACCCGGTTCGCCGAGGAAGTGCTCGGTGAGCGGAGCGCCAGCCTTCCTCCCCCCGTGGATCCGCCGGGCAGAGCGCGCCGGCGAGCGGGGCTGGTACTGCTACCGAGCGGCGAGCACTTTTCCTTGTCCGAAACGGAGGAGACGTCGATCGGACGGTTCGACCGTTCCACCGGGATCGCACTGGACATCGACTTTACCGAGTTGGATACGGAACGGACGTTGAGCCGCCGTCACGCGACGATCGTCCGGGATGGAGACGGTTTCTATCTTCGTGAGGACACTAGCACGAGCAACGGCACGTACTTACGAGGCAACCGCATCAAGACCGGCGAGCGGAACGAGCTCAACGACGGTGACGAAGTCCGCTTCGGTGTTGTCAGGACGATTTTCCGTTGCTGACTCAAGGCCGGCGTTTCCCCCTATCTCTTTGAAATCGGACGAGATGCTCGGTTGATCGCACTTCCGATTCCTGGTATCTTTCAAGGAAGGGAGGTGCTCGGTTTGCGAGGCCGCAACCATCGACTGTCCCTGGAAAACTTCTGGGTGAGTGCGCCGACAGGTTTCGAAGACTGGTTTGTGGCCGTGTGCCAACGGGTCACGCCTGCTCTTCCGACGTTCCCATCTGATGAACTCGACGGCCGTGACTAAAGGAGCCGTAGTGGCAGGGAAGCTCGCTAACATTGACATCTCCGCCGTGGAGAAGCTCGGTGCGATCAAAAAGCAACGGCTCCGCCTCGAGAAGTTCATCAAGAAGGCCGAGGAGAAAGCGGAGAGTATTTCCGAAAGGGTCTACCAGACGGTCATAGACGACTACCAAGACCAGCTGGAGCGACTCACCGCGGACGCCCAGCTGCACAAGAACGACGCGCGGCAAGCTTACGCGCTGTTCAAGCCCATCCGCGAAGAGCTGAAGCAGGCCTTCGAGCAAGCCCGCGCCGAGAAGGAGGAGATCGAGTTCCGCAGCGCGATTGGCGAAATCTCAAAGGAAGAGCTGGGGAAAAGGCTACCACCCTGCGAGCAGGCCCTGGAGCGTTGCCGTTCCGTCTTGGCTGATTCCGATGAGCTCAACAAGCGTTTCGTGAGCGCATTCGACACGGAAGACGAGCTCGAGCTGGAGTTGGACATCGCCCCCACTCTCCCGAAAGTAGTCGACGGTGCCAGAATCCTGCCGACCGGCCCTAAGAGTGACGCCCGGCACAATGCAGGCGTCCCCAAGGTCAAGACGATGCTCATGGCACAGGAGACGCCGCCGTCCGCGGCGCGGGATTCCACGTTTATCGTTCCCAACGCAAGCCTTGTTCGAGAAGCGGAGGGAGACGAGCCTGTCGAGCATGCCCTCGGGTGTCTCAACTACATTGGACGTACGCCCGAGAACCAGATCCAGATTTCTCGGCCAGGAGTCTCGCGTGTACACGCCGTCATCACCGCTAGCGCGACAGGTTTCACGCTCAAGGATCTCGAATCGCAGAACGGAACGCACGTCAACGATGAGCGGATCACGGAGCACGTATTGGAGGATGGCGATCGGATTCGGATTGCCAGCGCCGAGCTCGTTTTCCGGCGCACCTAGATCGTTCGCTTGCCCGATCGTCGGCCGGAATCGCGGCAAAGGTGCCTGAGTCACGAGATGAAAATCAAGGAGATCAAGCACGGAAATATCGTTATTCTTCGACCCGACGGCAGCATCGATATGCGCTCGTCCACCCACCTCGAGCGCAAAGTCGTGGAGCTGCTCGACGGCGGCACTCGATGGCTGGTCATGGACTTTCGCTCGATCGAACACCTGACGAGTGCGGGTATTCGCGTGCTGGTCATGGCCGCGAAACGACTCGACGCCATCGATGGAGGACTGGTGCTCTGCTCGTTGAACGAACACGTGAAGTCGGTCTTCCAAGTCTCTGGACTCACCGGCTACTTCCGCATGGTCTGCTCTCGCGAAGAGGCCATCGCCGAGCTCGACTCCGAGCCGGTAGGCAAGCCCTCCCGGCTCGCCTCGCTGGCAATGAAACTGCTGGGGGACGAGTCGCGCCAGCTCAAGCCGGAGACGACTCCCACAAACGATAAGCGGAACCCGAGCCTTTCGTTCGAGGTGGCGGAGCTCTTATCCCGTCCCCGCTCGCCGCGAAGCCCGGCGTCATCTTCTCGAAACAAGACGCGGCAAGACGGAACGTCGTCGGGAAGTTCCGAGCGTGGCAAGACCAAATCCTGATCGCCAACCTCTCACGTTCCGCAATAGCGCATGTCTAAGTTGACGATAGTCAGCGGTTCCCAAGAGGGAACGGTGTTCCAGTTCGACCGGACCATCGTCTTGGGTCGCGGCCCCATGTCCGATCTGATTCTGGAGGACACTACGGTGTCGCGCCGCCACGCGATGTTGAATTGGACGCGTAGCGAGTGCTTGCTCCTCGACCTCAATAGCGAGAACGGGACCTTCGTGAACCACCGGCGCATCTCGGAGCCCACTTCACTGAGCGACGGGGACGTCTTGAACCTCGGCTCCGTGACCGCCAAGTATACACGGGCTACCCGAATGGGATCGCTTGGTGACAGCTCCAGCTTCAGCTGGCTGGAAAAGGAGAACGAATCGGGCCGCGTCCTCATGACGATGGATGCCGAGGATTCTGCCGCTGCGGCCTTCGGCCAGGAAGAAAGCGGCCCGCTGGTCGAGAACCTCTCGAGAGCGTATCGCTTCCTCAACGATCTGGGAAACGTGGTCAGCGAGTCTTTCGATGCCGATGACGTGCTTCGCTTCGTGCTCGACGAGATCTTCGGGCTCCTGCCCCAAGCGGCGCGAGCGTTCATCCTGCTCCGCGATCGGGAAACCGGTCAGCTCATCCCAAGAGGAGCACGTGCCCGCGAAGAGAGCGGGAAGGAGATCACCGCCAGTCGTACGCTCGTCGAGGATGCCGTGGGTAAGCGCGAAGGTATTCTGCTCATCGACGTCACGACGGATGATCGATACCAAAAAGCCGCGTCCGTCCAAGATATGGGGCTGACATCCGCCATGTGCGTGCCCATGGTCTTCAACAACGACGTCTATGGCGTCATCCTGGTGGACACCGATCTGGGACGGCCCTTCGGAAAGCCCGACATGGCCTTCCTGTTGAACATCGCGCAACAGGTCGGCGCATCTCTGGCCTATACCCAGCTTCACAGTAAGCTTCACAGCAAGCTTCTCGAGCAGGAGCTCCTCGAGCGGGACTTGATGCTCGCGCGGCGGCTCCAGCAACAGTTTCTGCCGCAGCGTCCGCCGCGGGTCTCCGAATTCAACTTCGCGGTGGAATGCAGCCCGGCGCTCGCCGTGGGGGGCGACTTCTACGATTTTCTGGAGCTCGCGGAGGGACGGATTGGCATCGCGGTCGCGGACGTATCTGGCAAGGGCGTCTCAGCGGCCCTCTACGCGGCGAAGCTCAGCAGCGAGATGCGCTATCACTCTGCCGGGCAGAGCGAGCCGGCGGAGATCCTGTCACGGCTGAATCGAGCCCTGACCCGCGACGCTCGCGAGGGCATCTTCGTGACTCTGGTCCTCCTCGTGCTAACACCTGGAAGCGGGGAGCTTACGGTATCCAGCGCCGGACATCCCCTACCGGTCGTGCGGCGTAGGGGCGAGGCGCCGCAAATGTTGGGGCAAAGCGGCGACCCGCCGCTCGGTCTCGACGCGGGCGCCCGTTTTCATTCCGTTCGCCATGTGCTCGAGCCGTCCGCCGTCGTCGCGCTCTACACGGACGGCATCACCGAGGCGGAGAGCGCAAGTCGCGAGCTGTTCGGGGATAAACGCTTTTTCGCCGCCATGCGAGATGCCGATGGAACCCCGAACGGCGTCCTGAACGCAGTGCTCGCCGCGGTGAGCAGCCACATCGGTGGCGCGGCACAAAGCGACGATATTACGTTGCTCTGTTTCAGTCGATCCGGGTGACGACGCGGTTCGATGAAGCAGAAACTACCGGCGTGGATGCAGCTTCTGTTTCAACGTCAAGTGGTTGTTTCCCCTGCGCCGCTCGTAGGCGATGTCATCGATGAGGTGCTTGACCAGGTGGATTCCCAAGCCGCCGACGGGACGTTGGGAGGGAGGCGTCTCCAGGTCGGGCGGCACAGATTCCAGCATGTTGAAGGCAGCCGCGTCGTCAACGACTTCCACCCGCAGCGCGTCGCGCGTCAGCCTCAGCTCCACGGTGATGACGTGATCGCTGCGGTCGCCGTGACCATGGTGGATGATGTTGGATACGACTTCGTCGAGGGCTAACCTCACGGCGCGGTGCACTCCGGCCGGTAAGCGGTGGCGGGCCGAGAACCGGTCGAAGCTATCGGCCAGTTGGTCCACCCCGGCAGTAGAGCTTTTCAGCTCGATGCGGAGCTTGTCGGTCATGGATCTAACCTCGGGCGACTGCGATTTGCGGTTGCCTCGCCCGGTGAGCCGTCAAGTCTGTTGGCGACGGGCAAGTTGCGCGAAGAGTCCGTCCTTCGCGATCAACTCTTCAGCGGTTCCCATCTCGGCAATGCGTCCATCCTCCAGGTAGCAGATCTTGTCCGCATGGATGATAGTGCTCAAGCGATGGGCGATCACGATGCGGGTGGCGTCCAGACGGTCCATGCTCTCCGTTACGGTAGCCTGGGTGCGGTTGTCGAGCGCACTCGTCGCTTCATCGAGGAAGAGGACCTTGGGCTTGTTCACGATGGCGCGCGCGATGAGAAGGCGTTGTCTCTGCCCTCCCGATAAAGTCCCGCCTCCCTCCGCGACGTAGGTGTGCATGCCCATCGGCATGACCCTGATGTCCGCAGCCAGTCCGGCCGCTTCCGCCGCTTCCCACGCCTCGTCCAAGGTGCGCGACGAGGCACCGACGATGTTCCGGTAGATGTCCGCGGGCATCACTCGGCTCACCTGTAGCACGACGCCCAACTGGCGACGGAGCATACGAACGTCGAGCGAGCTGATGTCCTGGCCATCGTAGTAGATCCCACCCGTGGTCGGCATTTCGAAGCCGAGTAGCAGGCGCATGAGAGTCGACTTGCCACAGCCGGAGCTCCCCACGAAAGCAACGAGCTCACCGGGCTTGATCTTCAGTGACAGGTCCTTGAGAACCCAGGGCCCGTCTTCCTGATAGCGGAAATGCAAACGGGAAATTGCGATTTCTCCCTTTAGCTTCCCGGGGTAAACCTTCGATCTGTCCGCCTCGGCGGGAGTTGTGAGAATAGGCTTCAATCGCTCGTAGATGGGGACCACTCTCAGCATGTTGAGAGAGGCATCCGCCAGTGCCTGCATTGCCGCCAGGAACAATCCGTAAGCGGCGCTGAAGGCTATGAAATCTCCAGTCGTGATGCCCGACGTCCCCGCTTCCTCGGCCGCGGCTTGCGCGTTGAGCAATATTAGAAATAGCACGATCGACGAGAGGATCGGAAATACCGAGTTGAAGACGGTGACCGCGTTCTGAATCCGGCCGATGCTGAAGCTTATCTTCCTCTGCTCCGCGAATTTTTGTGCCCAGATGTGAAAAGCATGCGGCTCGGCCCCGCTGATGCGGAGTTTGGTGACGCCGGTGATGAGATTGAGAACCAGGCCCGTGATGCGTCCGCGCATTTGAAGCTCGATGCGCTGGTAATGAAGCTGCATGAAGTTGGCGATAGAGGTGACACTGATGAAGCCGACCGTAAGCGCGATCGCCGCCAGCGCGAGCTGGAGATCGTAGGTGAACATCTGCAGTACGTAAAAGAGACCACTAAGCGAGCCGAGCACCGCCCCGATCCCCGCTCCCGCGACGAGGTTCTGGATCGCGTCTACACCTGCGGCGCGATCCGCCAGATCGCCGGCGGAGTGTTTGCGAAAGAAGGTCGTGGGAAGATCGAGCAGCCGATTCCACAGCGCCGACTGGATCGCATATTCCATCTTCCCTTGCAGACGCACGGTCGCAACACCCTGCGTGAACTTGAAGAGCGATCCGGCGAGCGCGGAGGCGAAGAGACCGAACCCGAAACTCCAAAGCATGTTCCCGTCGGCTTGCGGGATTGCCGAGTCGAAAATTCGTCCGATGAAATAAGGGGTGAGCGTCCCGAAAAGCCCCACCGTGATCCCGGTGAATATCAACATCCAGAGATCGCTCTCCAGACCGCGGGCCCCAAATCGGACTAGGTCAATCACGCTCAGGGTGCCTTCGGGAAAAGGGCGGTAGAAGGTGTAGGCAAAAGGCGACAGCTTGCGCGCGAGCTCTTCGGTGAGCGGGGATCTTTGGCCGGTCTTGCCGTCGACGAGCTCCCAGGAGCGAGCATCGATGGGTAGAAGCGCCACGGGACGCTGGGTACCTTCGATCTGTCCGAGCAGGGGGCCGTGGTCCCGAGTCCACCACTCGCCGCGCAACGCGACCACGCGGTTTCGAAAACCGGAGGAGCTTGAGATGGCTGCGATTTGCTCTTCGTAAGTCAGGTCCTCGGTAGCCTCCGGATTCGCCTTGACTTCCATACCGAGCGCATCGCCCACGAGCTTGCAAGCCTGCACCACCGGCGCGGAATCCCCGGTGGCCAAGAACTCCTTCGGCGTAGAAGCGCCGGTTCGCAAGACCGCACCGATCGCGTCGTAGGCCGCTTCGTGGGCAGCATCGACGTGGTGCGCCTTATCCTTGAGACGGATGAACTCGTCGACGGTCGCGAGCTTCTTGTTGAGAAACTCGCACTCACAGAGCACCTGATGGAACACTTGCAGCCCGTCCCAGAGGGCGGCGCGATCGACCGCCCGCTCCGTAGACAGAGGCGTCAGCGACACCTCGCCAAATTCGTCGCCTACCGGCTGAACCCACGAGTCCGGGGTGATGGGAAAGAGCGTACGCTTGCCGTTGAAGGTCGGCGTCGCCATGTCGTCGAACAGGAGTCCACCGCTCCAGGTATCGAGCCAGACGACTCCGTCCGCAGCGCTCGTTCGCTTTTCCGACTCCAGCGAAACGTTTGCATTCGCGGTGATGGTGACGTCCGGCTCCTTCCGGGGCATGTCCCGCACCAGACTCTTGGCGAGCCCCGCAACCCATGTATCCATGAGGCCGGCGACGGCTTTGACATGGTGAGATTCGGTAGCCAGTTTGCGCAGCCGAGGCACAGGGATCTTGCGTAGCTTCGTCCCCGGCTTTCCCACCGCGAGAAAACCGGACCCCATCCCGTAGCTCTGCGTATCGAGCCCAAAGAAGCACTGGCCGGGCAAAATTCCGAGGAAGTGGGTACGGCCCCCCGCTGGCCGACCTTGCTTGACCGCAATCGTGAAGATCTCGACCCCGCCCGACACGACGTACCAGAGCGTCTTCGGATCGTCGATGAGAAAGGGCTGGTTCGCGCTCAGTTCGACCGCCTCGCCCTCGTCCTGGATCCGACGGGTCTCATTGAGGAGGGCTGCCGGAGCGGGCATGACGATGGTCTGGCTGGCATCGAAATTCATCCCTTCCGTGGCGGCAGGCACTACGGGCGGAGTGGTGTTGACGCCTGGCACGGGTTTCGCCACCGGCGGAGAAGGCGCGGGAGGGTCAGGCTTGGGCGGAGGTGGCTTGGCAGAAACCGCGGGGGGCGCGAGAGGGCGCGGGGCGGGCTTGGACTCCGCGAAAGGACCCGTCTGTGCATCCGGCGCTAGGTGACACTCGATAAAAACATCGCTTCCGAGCCGGAATTGCTCGCCCGCCTCGAGCCGTGTTGGCTCCTCCACGCGCTTGTCGTCGATCCAGACTCCATTGGCGCTTTCGAGGTCGGTGATCCGGAATCCGTCCGAAGCGCTCTCGATTTGGACATGTCTGCGCGAGATGTTCTTGGCGTCGAGGACGACCTCACAGTCTTTCCCTCGCCCCACCACGGCGGATTCTCCGTTTACCGCGAATTCCTTCTTTCGCGAATCTTCGCCGGGGAACGTCACCCGAACCAGGAAAGCCGGAGACGGGCGGGGCGTTACAGCGGGGCGATCGCTCGGCGGCTCAAAGACGGTCGCCTCGGCGGTCGCTTCGGCCGGCAAGCACTCCAAAACCGTGGACCCGATGCGGAAGGTCTGCCTGGGCGTGAGCACGATCCCGGCCACTCTTGTCTCGCCAACCCACACCCCGTTGCTGCTATCGAGATCGGTGAGCCGGAATCCGTCTTGAAGCTGCTCGATGCGGGCGTGCTCGCGGGAGACGCTGATCTCGTTCAGCACCACCGTGCAGGCCTCGTCCCGACCGATGGTCGCGACCCCACCGCTAATCGAGATCTCGGCGCCGGGTCGCTTGACGCCGGACGCAATGACACGCAAACGGAACTCGCGCGTAACAGAGGGGGCCATTGTCAAAGGGACAATCTCCGCACTGGTATTTCGATCATCAATGACGCCCCCACTAGGTCGTGCCGATCAAGGCCCGGTAGGGTCCTTCGACGTCCTTCATTTCGTCATGGGTGCCGCGCTGCACGATCTTCCCGCGCTGGAGCACAATGATTTCGTCGCAGTCGCGAATGGTGCTGAGACGGTGGGCGATGATGATGCAAGTACATCCGCGCCGGCGCATGCTTTCATCGATCATCATCTCGGTCGTCGGGTCCAGCGCGCTGGTGGCTTCGTCCAGGACCATGATGGTCGGCTCACCCACCAGCCCGCGCGCGATCTCCAAACGCTGACACTGGCCGCCGCTGAAATTGCCGCCGCCTTCTTCCACGGAAGCGTTGTAACCACCCTCGCGGGCCTCGATCACATCGCTGATGGCCGCGTCCGTCGCGGCGTGGTGAACCCGTGGCGGGGGGATCGTCGGATCCCACATGGTGATGTTCTCGCTCAACTTACCGCCGAAGAGGAACACATCCTGATCGACGACCGAGAGAGAATTGACGATGAGTGATCGGGGAATGCGCTCACGTGGTACGTCGTCGAAGAGGATTTTCCCTTTCCACGGCACATACAGACCGGACACGAGTTTGGCCACCGTGGACTTGCCGCTGCCGCTCGGGCCGACGAGCGCCACTCTCTGGCCCGGCTCGATCACGAGGTTGAAGCCCTCGATGAGCGGACGTTCCAGCGGGCTGTAGCCAAACGTGACGTCCGTCAACTCGACTTTGCCCGAAAGCTTTATCACACTTGGGTTGAATTTCCTTAGCGCCCCAGGTTTCTGCTCATACTGAGGGTCCTGCGGGTAGTTGAGGACGTCGTCCAGACGGTTCATGTCTCCTTGCAGCTCTTGCAAGGTGGCGCCGAACTGCACGAGCGATGTGAGCGGACGGGCGAAACTGGTGAGCAGCGTTTGATAGGCAACGAGCATGCCCACCGTCAGCTCACCATCCATGACCTTGATGCCGCCAAGAACGAGAACCGCCACCCGCGACATCGTCTGAACGAGCGGAGGGACCGCCGAGACCATCTGCGCGAGCACTCCTAGAGACTGCTCGCTATTGATTGCCTTGGCGTGGTAGCCGGCCCAGCGAGAGAAGAATTCTCCTTCCGAGCCTGTCGCCTTGAGGGTCTCGATCATTTGGAGCCCACCCATCGCCGTTCCCATCAACTTGCCCTTCTCCTGCAGGAGCCGGCGGCTGGCATCAATTCGGGAGCGAGACGCGAGCTTCACCGCCGCGACATTGAGGAGCGCGATCGCGAGGACCACAGCGGTGAGAACTCCGTCATAAAGGAACATGAGCATGGCGTAGAAGACGGTCATGAAGCTGTCGATCATGGTGGTCGCGAGTTTTCCAGAAACGACCTTGGCCACCTTGTTGTTGATCAGAACGCGCGAGCCAATTTCACCGGCGAATCGTTGACCGAAATACGCCGCGGGCAGTCGCAGGATGTGATTGAAGAAGCGAGACGAGGTTGCCAGCGCGAGCTTGGTCTCCAGACGAAGGAGAAAGTGTTCCTGGAGCCATTTCAGCACTCCTTGGATGACGACGGTGACAGCCATCGCGGCGAGAAGAGGCTTGATCAGCCAGCCCTGCCCGCCGATGAGAAAGTCGTCGATGAAGATCCTGCTGAAGGTCGGGATCACCAGCCCTGGAATCACCAGCAATAATCCGCACAGGACCGCAAAGAGCAGCGCCAGTTCCGATCCTACGAGACGGGACCGCAAAGCGGACATCATGGCGGGCGGGGCGCCGCCTCTCCTGAACTCCGGTCCGGGCTCGAAGCCGAGAACGACGCCGGAATAGGACCCGTCGAGCTCTTCCACGCTGATGATCGTGGGCCCCCGGGCTGGGTCATTGAGAAAGACTTTGTTTCCACTGAAGCCATCAAGAACGACGAAATGATTGAAGTTCCAGAAGAGGATGAGCGGCAACTTGGCCTCATAGAGCTTTTCGAGCTCACTCCACTTGTAGCCCTTGGCGATGAGTCCGAACTTGCGCGCTGCTTTCAGGACGTTACTCGCCTTGCTTCCGTCGCGCGAGACCCCGCACTCTAGCCGGAGCTGCTCTAGAGGCACCCAACGCCCGAAATAGCCGAGCACCATGGCCAGGGCAGCCGCGCCACACTCCACCGCCTCCATTTGCAGCACGGTCGGCGTCTTTACCCGCCGCCGCGGAGGCTTGGGGAGCGAGGACGTGGCCGAGGCGTTCCCGTTTTCCGTCAAAGCGCGGACCTCAGTTCAATCCGAGTGTCGACTTGACGATCGGCAAAACATAGGTGTAAGGAGGCTTCCGGTCCACGACCACCGAGACCAAAATAGGCGTGCCGCTCTCGATCTTGAAAGGCGGACCGCTCGAGGACGACCACTCGAAGCCGCTCTCCGTGCTATCACTCGGAACGAGCGCAGCTCGAACTTCGATCTTGGAGCTCTTGCCGAGGAGCTCCCGCACGAGGGCTGCGTTAGCGATGACGGAAAGCGCTCCCTCGGGTGTGACCGGATAATCGCCCACGGTCTGCACCTCTCCCTTCATGAAGCCGAACTCTTCCTTCTTGACGTTCGAGGGCGCGATCTCCGCCTCCATCCCGGGTCGGATTAGCTTGCCCTTAGTAGAGGCGACATAGAGAATGGGTTGCATTTTCGCGGACAGCGGCTCCAGAACAGCGATGACCTCGCCGGGAGACACGCTATCTCCCGCCGTTTTCTTCATCTCGACCACGCGTCCGCTCCCGTTCGAGGTTATTTCCGAAACGCGCTCGCCCCTATTCCGCAGCTCTTCCCAGCGTCGTTGCACCGCATCGACTTGAAGCTTGCGGCTCCTGATGCGTTGCTCCATTTGACGCATCGTGGCGCGCAAGTTGTTGACGTTGGCCTCCAAGTTGATTTTGTCCCGCTCCACGGAGAGGATACTGTTCCTGGTCGTGAGCCCGTTCTCGAAGCTCTTCCGCTTGATGATGAGCACTTCTTCTACCTTCGCCAGCTCCGCCTGGGTCCTCTCAAGGTCGGCTCGATTCCCGTTGATCGTCGCCAGATCCTCGAACCGCGCCGCTTCGTATTCTCGTTTCTGTTGCTCGTACTCGGAAAAGGCGTTGGCAACTCGATCGACTATGTCCGGCTGGGCGACCGTGGCAACGATCTGCCCGGGCTCCAGGTGGTCGTTCAGCTTGATATCTAAGGTCATCAGGACGCCATGTCCGCTCGCCTGAAGCTCCAGCAAGTTGCCACCCCGAATCAGGATCCCCTGCCCCTCCACGCGCGTCGGGATGCTGCCAAATACACTCCACACGAGCACTAGTGCCAGGATTCCGCCCATCGCGCTGAGCGCGATCCAGCCTCTCGGGGAGGTCACTTGCATCAGCTGGTCGAGTTGTTCCGGTGAAGCCAGCTTGTCAAGGGCTGCTTTTCGAAATAGTTGTTCGCTCATGCGCTATCTCCTCGTCTTAGGGGACGACGTACAGCGACGGGTCGAAGGAGACGAACTCGAGGCTCGTATTCTCCTG
This sequence comes from Acidobacteria bacterium bin61, assembly GCA_963578475.1. Lineage (GTDB taxonomy): Bacteria > Acidobacteriota > Vicinamibacteria > Marinacidobacterales > SMYC01 > SMYC01. The sequence continues at coordinate 45,789 of CAUZCL010000022.1, forward strand.
CTGGTAGGTGATCATGGTTCCGGCCTCGAATCGCAGGCGCGAGAGGATACTGAGGTAGATTTGTAGATCCCGCACCAGCTCCAACTGTTCCCTGAGTAGATCTTCCTCCGTAATCAGTATGTCGACCACAGTGATGTCACCACTCTGATACCTGGCTCTCGCCGTCTCGAGAGTGTCATCGTAGTGCGCCACGGTTTCGCGGCGCCGTTGGAGCGCCGCCACGGCTCGATCCAGCGTCCCCCTCACCTCGATGACGTTGTTGCGGACAATGCGCTTCAGGTCGGTGAGGTTTATCTCGCTCGTCGTCAACAAAGATTGCTCTCGCAACAGGCGTCCTTTCGCGACGTTGTTCTTGAAGGGCAAGTCGAACGTGAGCTGAACGCGAAAAAAAGGCTTGTAGTCGCGTCTCAACGAGCGGTAGAAGCCCCGGTGATTGTAGAAACGGAGCGGCGTGTCCGGAGGCAGATCTTCCACTTCATCCGGTAGAAATCGCCAAAACGGGCTTTCATAGAAAGTGCTGAGGCCGCCCGTCGCCACGAAGTCGATCCGGCGCTTCAAGTCGGCGCGCGCCGCATTGGCGAGGAACTGCTGGGCGTCCCGTGCCTGAGACAAGGCGCGCGTGTCGCGACGCTCTTCGAGCGCAAGATCGATGAGCGCGTCGGCATTCGGCTCGCTGCTAACCGCCATCGTGAAGCCCTCCGATGGGAGCGGTGCCTCCGCGAGCTTCTCGACGCTGAGACCGATGGTGTCCGCGAGACCGAACCGCCCATCGAGGAGCGCCAGCCGGCTGCTGGCGACCGACTCGAGAACGGCCGCCGTTTGGGCCTGCACGCGATTGATCGCCGACGCCGGAACTTCGTCGGCCTCGATCATGCCCTCGGTAATCTCGACGAGATTTCGATGACGCTCGGCCGATTCTTCCAGCAACAAGACGGCATCCAGAGAAGCGATCAAGTTCAAGTAAGAGAGAGTGGTTCGGAAGACTTCTGCGGAGATGAGGTGGCGAAGCTGATCGCGTCGAGCTTCGACGCCCGCCTGCGAGGCGCGCTCGGAAGCGCTCGAGGACTCGCCACGTCCTTTGCCGAGCGGTAACCGCAGCCCCAAGGAGACGATATTCGGAAAGCGATTCTGAATCGGGAGGCCTCCGAAGGTGGGGTCGAGCGGCTTGTCATCAAAGTTGTCCTGCTGGCTTTTCAAGCTGATGACCCCTCGCAGGCTGAGGCCGCTCCGGAAAAACTTCACCCAACGGAGGTCGATCGATATTTCCTTCGACGTCACATCCATCGGAAGAGGGCCGAGACGCACCAGGGCGAGCGCCGCCTTCGTCGAGATCTCTTCCGCAAGCTCGGAGCGGAAGCGGAACTGCGCTCTCCGCCGCTCGACGAGGTCCGACCTCTGCTCCTCGAGGAACTCCGCGATCGGCAGGTTGCTTCCCGCCACCGCCTCGAGGACTCGACGGCTGAAGCGAACATCGCTGGAATCGCAAATGAGATCGATGTCGATGCCCCTGAAGCGAATGATGACGTCGGTGGCAAGCGACTCCCCCCCGATGACGATATCGTCGTTGTCGAAACTCACGCCGGCCGGACACAAAGGCTCTTGCTCGTCGTTCTCCAGTGCGCTTAGAAATTGCTGGTGGAGCTCCGAAAAAGTTTCCGCCGTTATCGCCAGCGTATCGTGAAGCTCCTGGATTTGATCCACCTCGCTGTCGATGAGCTCTTGGTTGAACCAACTGAAACCAGCCGCCAACGCCAGATCGTGATCGAAAGCGCCTTTGGCTTGCTGGAGCTGGCCGAGTGAGCGCGCGAGGTCCTGTTTGGCGAGCTGGATTCTAGGATTGTGGAACACCGTGAGCTGGACCGCCTCTGTGAGACTGAGCTCCGGTGCCTCGAGCTTGACCGGCGCCCGCACTTCGAGCGCCTCGGCGGGCTCGAGCGCGTGTGTTCGCATCTTGCTAGCACTCTGGCTCGTACTCTGGCCGGCACTCGACCCGACGGCGACGCTGGTCACGGCCACAGCCATCATCAGCGAAAGCCACCTGCCGCTGGAGCCTCTCGCGACCTGCCGCCTTCGATGGTGCCCCGCAGCGCTCACCGCGAGCCTCGAACCGGAATACTCACCAATTGCTCCTGCGTGACTTCACTCCGTCCGGCACGATGGGTCACGAGACGTCCGGTCTCGAAGCGGAGCTCGGCCAGGAGTCGTGCGAACGCTTCCTGGGCAGACGCCAGCGACAAGCGAGCGCCCGTTTGTTGATCCTCGGTCAAGATGGCGTCGACCAATGTGGCATCGCCAGCCTGAAACCTTTGAAACGCCGCATCGATGGTGTTCTGGTAGAAGTCGACGGAGTCCTGTGCCTGGCGTGTGCGCTCAGCGGCGTCCAGAAGTGTTTCCGCCAGGCGGGCAATCGACAGCCGGATGACCCGTTCCAGGTCGGTGGTGGAAATGCGGCTCGAACGCACGTCGGCGCGACGGGAGGTCAACACGCCGTGGAGAAAATTGTTTCCGACGGGCTTTTCGACCTCGACCGACACGTTGAAGCTAGGGCCCACCCAACGATCGGTTGCTTTGCCAAAGGCGCTCTCTCCGCGGGCCGATGCCCAGGTACTGGCAAGCAGGTCGATCCGGGGCCTCACATCCAGCCCCGCCCCTCTCTCGAGAACCAGGTCCGCCTCCTGAAAGGTGAGTGTCGCCTGCAGATCCTGGCGCAGGTCCATGGCTTCGTCGGCGAGCGAGGCAATCTCCGCGTCATCCAAGCCCAACGCGTCGGGGACGTCCGGGAAGGGATCTTTGGACGTGGGAAGCGTTTCATCGTCGGAACCATTGCCGCTGATGCCCATCACGACAGCGAGGTTGACGCGAGCCCCATATAGCGACTGCTGCACCCCTTCCATACGAGCCCGCGAGCGGGACTCGCTGGCCCGCACCCGTGAGATCTCTACCGGTGCCAACTCTCCCGTGTCGATTTGCGCCTGCGTCAGCTCGACCAATTGCACCTGGAGCTCGACCGACCGCGTGAGCGCCTGAACCCTATCCTGGGCTGCCTTCAACGCCCAATAAGCCACGGCCGTATCGAGCACGTTGATAGACGATTCGAACTGCAAGAGCTGAAGACTCGCGTCGTGTTCCAATGTCGCCGCACGCTCCCCGGCGGCCACGGTATCCGCACCCCGGTTGCGGGCAAGCGGCACCATGACGCCGAAACCGACGCGAAACTCGTAGAGGTCCGCATAGCCCATGCCGCCGAACTCCTCTTCGACCGGTTTGCCCTTGTACTTGATGCTGTCGAACGCACCGTCGATGAACGGGGTTACCTCGATCCCATTTCGAAGCAGCTTGGTCACGCGGAAGTCCATGAGTGCTTGCCGCGTGATCTGTTCGTCGGGAGACACGCCGAGATTAGCCGCTTCTTGCTGCAATGCGTCGAGCCCGTCGATGAGGTCCTGGATTTCGCCCACATTATCGTTGATTTGCTCGGTGAGATAGCTGTCCCGGACATCTCTAAGTCGCTGCTGTGCCGTGGGATCGGAAATTGTGCCAATCAATGTGTCGATGAGCACGAGCCGGGCGCGGATCTCCGTATCGGGCACGTCTTCCGGCTGGATCCCTCCATCTCTCACCCCTATCAGCGTGTCGCGAAGCTCGGTCGCTGTGTCGCGATTCGCTTCCCCGAACGCGATGGATTCCTCGAGATCCGCCCGTTTTTGCCGCTCCGCGTCCTTTACGCTTTCGAGCAGCTCGCGTTCCCGCCACTCGAACGAGAAGTTCCCCAACAGCCGAGTATCAAACAGGCCGGTCTGGGATTGGGCGACACCTTGCTGGAACAGCATCTGCGCTTCCTGGAGCTTGATGTTCGGTGAGTTTTCCAGGGTCACGCGAACCGCCTCGAGAAGCCCGACGCCCTCGGGCGCGAAGCGCAACGTGGGTGGTCGATAAGGTTGCTGGTCCGGCGATTGCTGACCGGCTAGCGACGGCGCTGCCAAAAGAGCTACGAAGCAAATGGAAGGACGCCAAGAACCGTGTTTCATCATTTGAAACCTCCACCACTGGTATGAAAATCTTCTGTGTCGTTTATCTGCTATCTGTGCCTAACCTACTGTCTGCTGTTCATGGAGAGCGAACGCATCGAGCCGCGCGTCTCGCCCACGAAACCTGCCCAGGAAGCGCACCGTCGTTCGATAAAAGAGATCATGGTCCTGAAGCGCACCGGAGTGACGAAAGTGCACGTTCGAAAACCTGCATCCCGCGCTCGTTTGATGGACTCGCTGAACACGGGCATGATCCGTCCCCGGCGGCCGAGCGGCTTGCGGACGAAGCTGCAGGTGAACCGAACCGTGTCCGAAGAGAGACGGTGATTGATGACCCAGCCCACGACCTCGCCCCGAAAGCGCAGCCCGAGACTCGAGGCCGGTTCGAAACCGTAACGATCATGAAACCAAGGCTCGAGCCCCGGCGCGATCCAGGGTGAGTCCTGGTGCGAACGCGCGATTTCAGCTCGCTCATCCTGCGCGAGCGTCTCCCAGGGGAAGAGCTGATAGTCCGATTCGAGAAGACGTACCCGACCGAACCAAGGCGTGTTGGCCGCCTCCTCGGGGGTGAAGCGCACGGTGAGCGTTCGTGCCATAGGGGTCGACCACCCACACCGGCTCAGGATGCGCTCTACGAATGGGATACTCGGCTTGCCGGTCATGTAGACGGCATGAACGCGGGAAACGCCTTTCTCCGCGAGGACCTCCTCGAGCTTTTTCACCAGTGCCGTACCCAGCCCTCGATTCCGGAAAGCGGCCCGGCAAGAGAGGGACAACATCTCAGCATCTCCCGAGTCCCCGGTCGGTATCTCGGCGACGAGGAGGCCTGCCGGTACACCCTCCCACCACACGCCGATCGCTACTGGCTGAACGAGCTTCGTTTGCCCCATCTCCGGGTGGCGCGGCTGTGGCTCGAGGCTCAATAGCGACCGATAGGTAGGGAACGTCATGGTCTCGAACGCCGAAGGGACCGGTGCGGTAAACTTTCGCATCTCGGCTTGCGACATGGATCCTCGCACACTAGTGGACTGTAACAGATACTCGCTGCCAAAATCGCGGGTCCTTTTGCGCGCTGGCTTCGTTGCGATTCCTCGTGATATCCAGATATAACGTCGTCATCGCGCCTCGCCAGCCCACAAAATGACCTCGCGATTTGCGCAACGAGTATCTGTTACAGTCCACTAGTCTTCAATATCACTTTGCTCATCGAGTTGCCATACGCGCCGGCTGAGCTCTCTCGGGAGTCGCGCCGCGCAAATCGATCTCGAACCCGGGAATGGACGGGAGCTTCGTCGGATGGGCGAGTCGCGCGAGCTGGTAACCGATTCCTGCCAGGCCTCGAAAGAAGCCGGGCAGGAAGGTCTGAGCGGCGAACTCCGTCGAAGGCAAAGAAAATCGCCCGGTTTCTCGAGCCATCTCGTTCACGCTTCGGGCGACGCCGCCGGCCGCAGCCACCAGCTCAGGACGCTCGAGCCGGAGTCCCACGGTAAGGAGCGCGTCGCTTCGCCCCATGTTGCCGCAACAGATGTGGTCGGATCGCTGCCGCTGGGGCTGTCTCGTGGTGGACATGGCCACGTTGATCTCGCGAAGCACCGCGTCGTCCTCGATCACGTCCAGGGAAAGGGCTCGCGCCAACCCGACGCCCGGAGCCCCGTGGCACCAGGCGATCATCGAGTGCGCGGTGTTTCCGCTCTCATCGACGATCGGCCAGTTTCCCGCGGACTCCGAGAACAGCCGGCGCTCGAAACCGTGAGCGGACCGCACCGTATCCAAAAGCGCGTCCTCTCCCGTGTGCAGGTACAGACGCGACAAGGCATAGGCGATGCCCGCGGCCCCATGCGCAAAGCCTGCGAGATGGCGTCCGTCCGCGGATGCCCAGCTGGTTGTTCCGTCGTTGGCCATCGTTGCTGCCGAGAGGAGATGACGCCCGCTCTCGGACGCCAAAGCCAGCCACGAAGGGTCGCGGTCTTCACGATGAAGCGTCAACAGAGCCAAAAGAGCTCCCGCGGCGCCGCTCATGACGTCATGACGACGGTCGCAGCGAATGCGAAACGGCGAGAGTAGCGCAGCACTCCGTCGAGCGAGCTCGATGCTGTTGGACTCGGAAAGCAGCCTGCCCATCCAGGCGAGGCCGTAGACCAGCGAGCCGATGCCCTCGCAAGCTCCAATGCTTTTTTCGCAGAGTCGATCCCGCACGTCCTCTCGCTCGAGCGCGCTACCGATCGTCCGCGTCACCTCGCCGGCGGCGGTCTTCCATCGTGGATGGCCATCCGTTGCCGCCAGGGCGGCGAACAGGAGGCCGATCCCGACAGCGCCGTCGTAGAGTTGAAAGCGGTCCGGCTCGTCATCTGACCGGCTGGGGCCGCGCGCATCCAAGTGATGCCATGAAAGGCGTCCTCCTTCGGTGCGTGCCCGCGCAAGAAGCTCGTCACCGATCCAGCACGCGTGATCCATGAGGTTCGACGCGCCGTCGCTCGGCGACGTCTGCGACGACGCCAGGCGGGCGCCGAACCGCGAGTCGACCGAGCTCGAAAGCGAGGCGTCGAGGCAGGCCAGCTGCCAGGAAAGATCGGCCTCGGACAACGATCGCGCGCGCTCCGTCACCGCGTGGAAGCCCGAGAGCGCGAAGTGACCGGAAAGGCTATCTCCTTCCTCCAAGACCACCTCGGTTGCGGTGGTCGGAAGCTCGAAGCGCGGAATGTCCAATCTTTCGAGAGCGCTTCGCTCGGCCGCCACCAGGCTCCATAACCTCGGGGGGTCCTTTTTGCCGCGCGCGTCGCGGTTGAGTGAGTCTATGACCACACTTCGGAGCCATCCCACCCGCTGGTATCTGGGCTGAGCGAGTACGTATTGTAGGAGCGCGTATTGCACACTGGGGCGGAAGATGACGCGGGTGCGACACGCGGCGAAACGAGAGAGAGGTCCGCCGGGAGCGATGAGCTCCTCACGCCGGCTCGACAAAAAGCGATAACAGGCTTCGAAGCCTTCCCGCATCTCGGTGGTGAAGCGCTCAGGCCTCTGAAGGCGATCGCCGAAGAACACACGGTTGTTGGCGTGAGGAGCCCGCTCCGTCTCTTCCACGAGACGCAGCGAATCCGTGCCGACACCGTGCCAGACGCGGCGCTTGCCCGGCGTGACGAAGTCGCCGCAACCTTTCAGCCCGCCAAGGTCGTGGAGCCTTCCATCGCCTGCCGTATGCAACAGGCTCAGGATTCCCGTTTCGAGGCAACTCTCACGCGATAGCCACTCTTGCGGAGAGTCGGTGTCGCCCGGGGCGGCGGTCATCGGCTGGCAGAGCATCTCGGTATCCACCAGCACCGGGCCGGCCGCCGTCGCGATGAGGTTCTCCATGTGCAGGTCTTTTGCCCGAAGTAGGTGCGAAAAGCAAGTGATGGCCCCCGCCCGTCGAAAGTACTGACGGACGGCCTGTTCACTTTCCGGCCCGCGATGCTCCACGTGCTCGACCCATCCATAGCCAGGACGTACCAGGACGCGTAGCGCTTTGGGGCTGGGCTCGAGTCCGCACTTTTCCGCCCAGTGCAGGAGTTCGTTGTAAGCTCTCTCCAAGCGAAGGTCGCGCGGCTTGTAGACGAGCTTCAAACCGCTTCGGAATCGAAGGGAGAACACACGACGGCCGCCGTGATGCTTGTCGGAGAGGCCTGTCTCGACCGCGACGAGCTCTCCTGGATCGGTCCCGCCGCCGAACGTCTTTGCGATGGCGTCCCGATCCGCCTGCAAACGCTCCAGGAGCTCTCCGGTCGTCCGAACCCAAGACTCCGCGAGAACAGCGGTCTGTCTCGCCAGCGCGGGATACGCGCCAAACAACGGCATCAAGCCCTTCTCGAGCAACCCGTGGACGAAGTCGCGATATTTTGTGTCGCCGCGTGCATCTCGGTCGGTGGCGACGAACTCCGAGTAAGCCGCGTAGGCGGCGAGCTCGGCTACACGCGTCAGCTCGCCGGTCCACTGACGCATCAACGCCTGCACAACGGCGTCGTTCAGTCGTTCGGGGGTGATGACTTCGAGCCTACGGCGCGCGGCTCGAACGAACGGAAGCCAGAGCTCGAGGAACGGTCGCGCCGGATCCGATTTTAGCAACGTCAACTCTTGGGGAGGTCCGGTTTCGAGCTGGCGCTCCCAGACGATGGCCTCGTGACCGAATGCCTCGAGCCAGCTCGTCCACGCGCCGGCCTCGTCACCGGGTGGACCGACGGTTTCCGCCCAGGCGGCCTCGACGAACGGCTCGTCCAGCCCGTCCCACCCGAGCCGCGTGTGGAAGGCGTCTGCGTCGTTGGGTGAGTAGGAGCGTTGCCAGGCTTGCAATACTCTCGCACCGGTCGGCGATTTGGTGGGTGGGAAGGCACCGCACCGGAAACGAACCAGCCGTTCGTCCAGAAATTCGGCCTTCTCGACGATAGCGAGCCCCAGCTCCCGCGTCAGGAGCGGCCCGAAGGCTTGCTCTGCTTTGATTCTTCGTGACCTCACGAGGCGGTTGGGCCTTTCGTGCGCGTCCGGGAAAAGGTGAGGAGAGCGCAACCTTCCCGCTTGGAAGGCGGCGCTCTCCCGGTCTTGCCTTGATGTCTTAAAGGTTGATAACCGTCACCGTATTGGCCGCGCCGATTGCTGAATCGCAACTGGCATCGTATGTGTCGTCCTTTCCGCCCGCAACCTTCTCGAGGTCGGCGTCATCGAGCTCGCCCTCGCCAGGTATGTGGGGAATCACAACGTAGGCGGTGTCGGACGACTCGACGACCGTCTTCACCTGCAAGTTCTCCGGAAAGCTCTGGCTTAACTGCTGCTCCAGAATGCTCTTGGGATCCTGGATCAGGGCATCACGGTACTTCGGATTGTCCGTCGCGAACTTGCTTACCAGATCTTGCAGTTGACCTCTCGTCATCGCCATTTGCTTTCTCCTTATATTGTTTATTTATTTATTCGCTTTTTGGTGTGTCACCAGGGCCACCAGTCAATTCTTGGATTTTCTGACTCGATTGCCCTGTCGCATTACGTCCACCTTAGTGCAATATGGATGCCAACGCGTCGATTCGCGTAAGTGCTTGAGAATGCGGACTTCGATTTTGGGCGCACCCACCGCCAGCGAACCGTGGCTCCAAAAGATAGAGCGAGAGCTCCGTTCAGTGATACGCTGCGCTGCGCGGGAACCGCAACCCGATAGCTGCCTCCTCAGGCTACAGCTACACCGGATGCGTTTGATGTGCTAGGTTGACCATCTCGTTGTTGGCACCATCAAATTCGAGGAACATGGGACGACTGGAAGGTAAAGTCGCGGTCATCACCGGAGGTGGACGCGGGATTGGGCTTGCCGCCGTGCGGCTCTTTCTCGCGGAGGGAGCCGAGGTCGCCCTCTGGGATCTCGAGACCGACGCCGTCGGTCAAGAGCTCGCCGATGCCGACCAGGATCGGCTTCACTTGAGTACGCTCGATATTCGCAAGCGAGCCGCGGTACGCGATACCGCCGCGGAAGTTCATGCTCGATGCGGCAGGATCGACATTTTGATCAACAACGCTGGGGTCACGGTCGGTCATGTCGACACTTTGCGCGCGAGCGAGAAGGTGTGGCGTGACCTGGTCGACACCAATCTGGAAGGAACGGTTCACTGCGTGCAAGCGATTGTTCCGTACATGCAGCGGCGCGGTGAAGGCTCGATCGTGAACGTCACGTCGGTGTTGGCGCGCTACGGCTATCCGGGTCAAACCGCCTATGTGGCCTCCAAGTCGGCGCTCGAAGGGCTCACCCGGGTGTGGGCACGAGAGTTCGGCCCCAATGGCATCCGGGTCAACGCCGTGAGCCCCGGTTACATCCGGTCCAAGATGAACGAATCGAATTCACCCGAGGTGCTTGCCCACGTTTTGACCCGCACGTCCTTGCGTCGCATCGGCGAGCCGGAAGACGTGGCACATCTCTACCTCTTTCTGAGCTCGGAGCAGGCGAGCTTCGTCACCGCGGCCGTGATTCCGGTGGATGGAGGATTCATTCCTTAGGGCCTCGCACAACGCTGTTGCGGCGTATCTTGAGACTAAACAGAATCCGTGGGCGCTCGCGCTTTCTTCTCCAGCACGTCGCGAACCGTCTCGTTGCGGCCCGGCAAGGGGACGTCGATGTTCAATGTTCGGGCTGAACGCCCCACGCGAAAGTCGATGAGATAGTAGGCATCGCCAAACAGCCACTGAAGGCGAACCTCCCGCGCCGTCGGCGGCACGGCAGCGAGCGGTGGTTGCCCGCGGAAGAGCGCCCCGAATTTGTCCAGCAAGAGTCCGTATTCCGTGACCGCGAGCCAAGGGGCAATCCCCTCGTCCCCTGCCACGACTTTACCGCCCACCTTCACCACCCGCGCCATCTCGGCGAGCGCGCGGCGGGTGTCGTCGAAGCGATTGAGAGTGCCGATGTGCAAGAGGGCGTCGAAACTATCGTCGGCGAACGGAAGGTGGAGCCCGTTGGCGAGCGAGAGCTCGACGTTCGTCGCGTCGGACGGCAGCTTCTCTCGAGCGACGCGCATCATATCGGGCGAAATGTCGAAGGCATGCAGCTCGCCCTTGGCACCGATCGTTTTTAGAAGGGGTGGGAAGTTCGGGCCCGGTCCACAAGCGACTTCGAGAAGCCGCGCTCCCGGTCCAACGTCCAGGAGATCCACCGCGCGCGAGCGCGCCGCGCCGGCATCCTCATTGAGCAGTCGCCCCATCCACTCGATGAGCTCGTCGTAGGAGTCGGCATCTTCCAGCGTGAACCCTTGCAATCGCGGGAAGACGAGGTTGGGAACACCTTCCCGGATCTCGAACGATTCACCGCAAGAGCACAGCAAACGTCCCGATTGCTCCGCGACGTCTTCCTCGCCCTCCAGGTTCAAGCTTCCCTGACAGGCCGGGCATCGCAGCAAAGAAAGAGCTGAGCGTCGCAAAGGCGGTTTCCTTTCTACCCGTCGCCCCCGGCGGCTGGGCGTTTGAGCGCGACGAGGTTCGGGAAGATGGCTTCCGCGTCCAGCCGCATACGGCTCTCGATGTCCTCGACGTCCGCGCGCGCCATGGCACGTCGGTGAAACCGGGTACCGATGATGAGATACGGCTCCTGATAGATTCGCTCCTCTAGTTGACCGCAGAGGGACGCGGAGTTCGCGCGCGCCTGAGCGAAGGTCTCCACCCAGCCCGACTTGAAGGCGAGGCCGATCTCGGAGCCCAGGCGATCCAGCTCCAGGAATGAGCGCATGGCACGCCGAGTCGTCCGCTCGGTCAACACCCTGCGCCGAATGCGGCGCGACAGCTCTGCCTTCGACAGCGCGTCGATGGTGTGGGGGCGATAAGGATCCGCCAGCCCGGTCATGTCGAGAGCGAAGGAGAAGAAGGAATGCTCCAAATCGATCATGGTGATAGACACCCGAGACTCGTGGCGCGAGACGATGGCGTTGTGGGCGCGAAAATCGGCATTCGCGAAGATGTAGGCCGCCGCGGCATGCCGCGCCACTTCGTAAGCGAGCGGAGCGTCCACGTCCTCGCGCCGGAATTTCGAGCCGCTGGCGGGCGTCGTGAGCAGGCAGGGCTCGTCACCGTCGATCAGGACGGCACGGGTGCAGGGAAGCCCCAGCTGCGGAACGACCCGTTGGGCGAGCTCCTCGACGTAGGCCGATTCCGGAGAGAGATAACGCTTGGCGAAGAACTCCTCGACGGACGGCGGCGCTGTGTCCACGGCGACGCGCACTCGCGCGACCAGGTTATACCGTCCTTGCTCACGGTCATCGAGCGGCATCATCTCCCGGATGACCGAAGGGGATTGCGCTGCGGCCGCTTCGAGGCGATCGCCCACTCCGAGCAACCGAGGACATTCCTCTACGTCCAAAGCCATCCATCCGATCTCGGTCACGGTTTCCACCGTTCGGATCCCGGCCGCCGAGTTGCCGACCAGCAGGGCTCGCATGCCGAGCGCTGTCGAGGCTTCCACGTCATTCTTGAGAGAGTCGCCGACCATCAAACATTGGTCGGGTGTGACGTTCAATCGTTCGCAAAGCCGCGAATAGATTTCCGGCGTGGGCTTCTTGATGCCTTCGTCGCAGGAAAAACACGTTGCGTCGAAATAGTCGGATAGACCAAGCTCTTTAACCGGTTGCCGGTGCGGGCTGGAGAGGTTCGAGATCAAGCCCAACTTGTATCCACGGTTCTTTAAAAACGCGAGAAGCGAGAGGGCGCCCGGCGCAATCGCCACCGATTGCAGCTCTTCATCAAGGAGTTCCACCGCGGTCTGCCGGGCAGCCGGACCCGGCCGGACGGACAACTCGTCCAGGACGAACTCGATGAGGTCTTGCGTATCATCGAAGGCGGTGGTGAGAAGCCGATGACGCACGAGCTCCATCCAAGGACGGTATCCGACCGCCAGCGCCCTTGGAATGCCTTTGTGAAAGCGCGCTCGACCGATCTCGATCAGCGTGCCGTAGAGGTCGAAGACTACGGCCCGTAGCTCTGCACGCGCCGAGGAGGGCAAGCTGCTCATGGCTTGAGCTTCTGGTGACGAAGGAAATCCATGAATTTCTGGTAGTCGGCCCTGGGCAGGTGAACGATGTCGAGCAAATCTTGATAGTTCCCGTGGGCGGCCATCAAACCTCGCTTGACCACGGCCTTCACCTGGGAGCGGTTCAACTCGCGCTCCATGAACGGTCGATAGACGACGTCCCAGAACGATTCCCCACCGGTAGTCATGCGTAGAAGGAGTTCACCCTGTCCTTTGCCGCGAGGCTCCTCCATCTCGAGCTGGGTGACGAAATCGTCGGGCATGATGACGTTGTTGTCCGCCATGGCGTAGCCCATTGTGGCGACGCTCACGAGCTGCCGGACGTTTCCTGGCCAGTCGTAGTGCTCTAGCAACTTCGTAGAGCCGGATGAAAATCGCTTTTCGACACCGTACTTGCAACGCAGACCTGCCAGCAAGACGTCGAGAATGAGACGCCAGTCGTCCTCCCGCTCCCGTAGCGGCGGTACCTGGAGAAGGAAATAGCGAAGCCGAAAGTAGAGGTCGTGCCGAAATTCCTTGGTGCTGACGAGCGCGTCGAGTGGACGATTGGTGGCGGCCACGACGCGAACGTCAGCGGTGCGCGATCGCGTGTCTCCGAGCGGTTTGAACTCTCCCGACGCCACGGCGCGCAGCAGCATGGCCTGAGTGCCCAAATGGAGGTCGGCGACTTCATCGAGAAAAATCATTCCTCCGTCCGCCGATTCGAACGCGCCCTTGCGGTCGACGATCGCTCCCGTGAAGCTCCCCCGGCGGTGGCCGAAGAGCTCGCTCGCGGTGAGGTTACCGTCTCCGTGCTGGGGGCAATTGACGGGAATGTAGGGTTTTCCCCGTTGATCGCTCAGTAAGTACAGCGCCTGAGCGACCAGCTCTTTTCCAACCCCGCTTTCCCCAGTAATGAGGACCGGCTCACGGAAGCGCGCCGCTTTTTCGACCTTCTCTTGAAGCGCCACCAAAGCCGGCGAGCGCCCCACCATCTCCACCGCGCCGGAGTCTCCCCATTGCTCCACCGACAGAGCACGCACACGTAGCGCTGTGTCACTCATCGCGGCGCCGGGATCGGCCTCGGAACGGGCCGCCAGCCCTGGAGTTTTGCCCACAAGGTCCCCTTTCACCGCCAGTCAAAGATATCTGGATGCCTAATCCGAGTGACGACTCAAGCGGACCACAGCACGGGCTCTGAGGTGCGGCTGCCGCATTGACGGAGGCTTTCGTTGATGGCCCGCCGCTGCTTTTCCCCGATGGTGACGTATTCTAAAACAAACGGGCGTCAATCGCGAAGACAAATCATTCGTTTTGGCGAGGACGTAGCGGGTCGGCACGTCAACGCGCTGTCGGTTGGCCCCAACCTTCGCGTCCGTGACAAGCGGCCAGCTACGCCAGTGCTCGTGCTCTACTGACGGGCCTCGTTCGCGGTTTCAGCGAAGGTTTCATTCGAGGAAACGCGTTGTGCGAGCCGCGGAATCTGCTTCCCCCCAGCCGCGGCAAGAGAGCTGCGGCTACACACACTTCGTGCGATGGATGAGACTCTTGCTGTCGCACGAGCCTCTTCTTTCCGCCTGAAGGCTCAAGGAAAAGCGATCCCCCTTAGATCGACTTTGTTGAGCACCAAACGCTCGATCGAAGCACAGGAAACCAGCAACCCGTCGCCAGCGAAAGGCCTCCGTTCCCCAGGAGCTAGATCCCGGAGGAAAACCAGCGTCCCGATGGTTTGCTCCATCCCGTCAGGGAAAACCAGCGCCCCGATGGTTTGCTCCGTCCCGTCAGGGTTCGTTCGTAGCGCTTCGAACCGGACGCTGGCATGAATCGTCACCGTGCTGAGGTTTTCCGCCAAACCCACGCTGCGGCAACAACACAAATTGGGGTCGCCGGTCGTCGCTTCGAGCATGGAGCGCGGCGCTGTGTCTCCGATCGACACTACACCACCGCTGACGGGATCGATGACTTCCACCACGAGCGATGGGCCCGTATCGGGGAGAGAGCAACCAGCAAACACCAGGGCGAGAAGGAGTAGCATGACCGCAATGGAAGCTCGCTCGAGTACATCAAACATCATCATTTGTCTTTCTCGATCATGCTAGCGGTGCCACCTCCGCGCGTCCTAGTGGACTGTAACAACTGAACGTTTAGTGGTTTTAATGCTTCGTGACGGATCGTAAACGTTTATGTTGCAGTCCGCTAGTCCAGGGAAAAGCGCGGACGACCGGAAATGTAGCACAACGTTTTTCTAAGGGCAACCGGTCGTCGGTGCGCGGAACCGCGAGATCCTTAAAAGTTAACCGGCGCGTCGCGGAGTCCTTCGTAAGCCGCAACCGGCCCCGAGGGACGGCAACGACCGTCGCGCGACACTTCGAGGGCATCTACGAGATCACCCGGCAAACCTTTCGATCTAAGTGCTGGAGAAACCTCTCTTGGCGCCTAGCAGCGCCAACGAGGGGAAGCTTCAGCAAGACGCACAGGAGGCAACATGCGAGAAAGAGACTTTTTCAGGCTCCTTGTCGGCTCGCTTCTTGCGGTCGCAGCGTGTGCTCCGCCCGAAGGAGGTGACGGCGGCGTCCTCGCTATCGTAAACGCTCATCTCTACCCCGTAACGGGAGCGCCCATCGAGAGCGGCACCCTGCTCGTGCGCGACGGCAAGATCGTGGAGATTGGCACCGACGTCTCCGTGCCAAGCGGCGCACGCAGGCTCGACGTCGGCGGACGGTCCGTGATTCCGGGCCTCGTCGAGAGCCACTCGCACATGGGCTTCAAACAGCTCAACAATCCGTCGACGGGGCGGAACAATAACGAAGTTTCGAAGCCAATCAACGCCGAGGTGCGGGCCATCGACGGGCTGAACTCGAACGACGCCGCCTTCTCCCTAGCGCTCGCCGCAGGGGTGACGACGATGAACATCACGACAGGAAGCAGAAGCCCCAACAGCGGCCAAGCGGTCGTTGTCAAACTCCGCGGTGGGACGGTCGAGGAAATGTTTCTCGCGGAAGGCGGGATGAAGTTCGCCATGCGTGCCGACCGGGAATTCGCAAACTTCCCTGAGAGTGTAGACGCGGTTAAGGAGCTTCTCGCGTCCGAGCTCCGCGCCGCCAGAACCTACTTGGAGGCTCGCGGGGCAGCCGAGGCTTCGGGAAGCTCTCCTCCACCGCGAGACCTGAAGCACGAGGCCTTCGGAAAGCTCCTCAGCCACGATTGGGTCGTGGGCGTCCACACAGGCGATGCATCGGGTATGCGGCACGCCATCGCGCTCAAGAAGGAGTTCGACCTCGACCTCTACATCCATCACGCCCGGAACACGAACGAACTAGTCGACGAGTTGATCGCGGCCGGAGTCCCCATCAGCTTCGGGCCTATCTTGCCTTACCTAGGGCGCGAAAACCTACAACTCATGGGTCCAGTCCATCTTGCCGAGCGTGGGGGCGTCGTCGCCTTCCACCAGGACCATCCCGATGCGCACCAGTATTTTCTGCGCCATAGTGCGTCTCTTTTCGTACGCAAAGGCATGTCAGAACAAGACGCCCTTGCGGGGCTCACGTTGAATCCTGCCAAGCTGTTTCACTTGGACGATCGCATCGGAAGCTTGGAGCCAGGCAGAGATGCTGACTTCGTGATCTTGAGCGGGCCACCGCTCGATTGGGAAAGTCTCGTCGAGCAGGTGTTCATCGACGGCGAAGAAGTCTTCAACCGTTCGACGGGCGAAAACGCTTTTGGACAAAGGGTCCCGGAGGGTTGGTAATGAAAAACCAGATGCTTGAGCTCGTTATTGCGCTTGTCTTGATTGCGCTTCTCCTTGGCCCGTTGTGCTGGGCCGCACATACTCAAGACACGCCGGTCGCCATTCGCGGCGCCACCATTCTCACGGGAGCGGGAGACGTCATCGATGCCGGGACGCTGGTGTTCGAGGGTGGGAAGATTGTCGCGCTCGGCGCGGATGTCTCACCGCCTGATGGCGCTGACGTCATCGAGGCCGAGGGTCTCTACGCAACACCCGGGTTCATTGATGCCTACTCGCACGTCGGGCTTGGATTTTCCTCTATTTGGCACCGCGAGAGCTTGATGGCCGCCTCCCGTCGCATCGCCGATTCCCTGGATAATCCAGGCGACTCCAACTGGTTGCGCTCGGGGGTGACGACGACTTACGTCAGTCCCGGCGGTCAGAACCTCGTCGGAGGCCTCGGCGCCATCGTCAAGTTGACGGGGAGCCTCGTTCGCAACGCGGCCGCCGTAAGTGCGTCCTTTGGCGAGACGGCGTTGAACGCGTTCGAAGCGCCGACCACGCGGCAAGGCATGATCGCGATCCTCAGGCAAACACTCATTCGAGCTCAGGAAGATGCGCTCGAAGGCGACGATGGCTGTACCTTCGCTCAGGTCCTCACCGGGGAGCTGTCCTTTCGCGTCTTGGCCAATACGCCCGACGATATTCTCACCGCGCTTCGTCTTGCCGAGGAGTTCGATCTGCATCTGGTTCTCGATTCAGCGGCCGGAGGGCACGAGGTCGCGGAGGCGATCGCGAAGGCGAACGTTCCGGTCGTCGTTGGCCCGACGATCATCGGCATCGGATCCGGCGGTCCTTACGAAACGTTCGCTCTCACGCCGGCCAACGCGGCGTCGCTCCACCGGTCGGGAGTTCGCATCGCTCTCAGTACGGCTGGCTCTGGTGCGGGGCGTTCGGTGGTAATGGAGGCCGTCCTGGCCAAAACTCACGGTCTTCCCGAAGCTGTGGCGCTCCGGGCCGTCACCTCGGATGCCGCGGCCATCCTAGGTGTAGGGGATCGTTTGGGAACACTCGCCGCGGGCATGGACGCGGATATCGTGCTGTGGGAGGGTCATCCCATCAGCACGTGGGGAGAAACGACGCGGGTGATCGTGGACGGTGAGACCGTGTTCGAACGGTGAGACAGAGCACGGCAAAACGCCTGCGACAAAGTCCTCAATCAGGTCGTCGAGTCGTGGGAAACGCCACTGTCGGCGGATGCTTGTGTGATTGGTTCGGACCGCTCCATCCCCGCATGCGTCACTGACTCCTAATCGTAAGTAAATACCTCCCCCGGCAAGTGGGGTGTCGTGTCAGGTGCGACGCGCTTCTGGCTCGCTTGCTCATAGGCATGGGCGAGGCGGATCAACGTCGGTTCGCTGAATGGTCTTCCCAGGAACTCGATCGATATGGGCAGCCCTTCGCTGTTGACGCCAGCGGGCATCACGATCGCGGGAAGGCCGGTGATCGCGCTAATCGGGTTGTCCCGCGGACCGCGATCGTCCGTGCCGATGGGCGGTGCTACGAGTGCTTTGAAGGGATGTACGAGTGCTTCGATGTGATATTCGTCCATCAGATCCACGATGAGCTTGCGGATCGTCAGGCGGTTCTCCAAACGGGAGAGATAGCGCTTGTCGAAATCGGGCGATTCCACGCTGCGCGTAAGGTCGAACGCCCGATCCATGCTCTTCAGGTACTGACCCGTTGCGATCAGTTCGTCCAGGCTCCGCACCGGCGTGTCCGGTCCCCGGTTTTTCAGGTAGACATCGAAGATGAAGCGGAACTCGTAGATGCTCGCCCGAGCGTTCGGAATGAATTCAATCAGATCCATACCTGTCGTCAGACCATCCAGAATGACCGCGCCACGGTCGCGCATCAGATCGATCTGCTTTTCGATGAGGTCGTTGATCTCCTGAAACTCGGCTCCCTTACGGAAAAGATCGCGAAAGACACCGATACGAGCACCGACCAAGCTGTCGTCATCGAGATAGTCGGTATAGGGTGCTTTCGTCAGCTTGCCGAGGCTTTCCCACGTGAAGAGGTCTTCCGCATCGAACCCGCGCATGTAGCTGAGCATCAGTGCGGCATCCGAGACGGACTTCGCGTGCGCGCCGACGCGATCCTGCGTGTAAGAGATCGCGATGACCCCGGCGCGACTCACGAGCCCCTGCGAGGGAGCGATACCCACCAGACTGTTGTTGCTTGCCGGGCTGCGAATCGAAGCACCGGTCTCGGTAGCGATGCCCAAGGTCGCGAAGCAGGCGTTGACGGCCACACCGGGACCCGCGCTCGAACCACCGGGCGTGCGGCTGAGGTCGTACGGGTTGAGAACCTGCCCCCCGAGCGTACTGAGCCCCTTCGAATCCATGTTGAACTCGTCAAGGTTCGCCTTCAGAAAGATGATCGCTCCCGCTTCCCTCAACCTGCGGACGACGGTCGCATCGTGCGCGGGGAAGGTTCCTGCCAGCAGAATGTTCCCACCCGCCGACGGAATGTCTTTGACGTCGACCGTGTCTTTGATGGCGATCGGGATGCCGTGCAGCGGGCTGCGGCGACCCGAGTTGCGCCTTTCCTCGTCCAGCTCCCGCGCGACCTCGAGTGCGCGTGGATGAATCTCGAGCACGGAATTTAGCTTGGGTCCGTTCTTGTCGTAGGCCTCGATCCGATCCAGGTACATCTGAACGAGCTGCTCGTAGGTGAGCTTTCCGGCGTCGACGGCGGCCTGGATGTCCGCGATATTCGCCGTCAATAAATCGAAAGTTCGTGTCTGAGCGAAGCCAGGTACCGCAAGTCCGGCCACCATGAGCAACGTGAGCCATCTCGACATTCTTGGCATGGGAGCCTCCTCGAGAGGCGGCATTGTCGCACAGATGAAGGTGATATGGGGCGGCCAGGCCCGATCAGTAGAACGGTACTGTCAAGTTGAGGATTCGACCTCGGGTCGAGGCCGACCTCATTGCAACCCCGGAGAACCCCCCTCGACGAGAACATTGAACATCCGGCCCGGCCATCCGCTAGACTTGCCACGTTCGAAGGCTCGGTCCGGTCTCTTCAGGGTGGCCGCCCGAGCACAAAAGTTGGGCATCTCCACGAGGAGAATTTCATGGCCAAAGCCTCTGCGGGCACGCCCCGTCGTGCGGCGCTTCGCGCGCTCACGAAGTTCGTCGCTGCCTCGCCGCTCGTCGATTCGGAACAACCCCAGGATCCCTCCACCGTGTCCGCGCGCCCCAGGACGATCACTCCACCTCAATACGACGCCGACATTATGGCGCCCATCAATTTGCATGAGTTCGAGGATGTCGCGAAGAGGAAGCTCAACAAGCTCACCTTCGACTACATTTCTGGCGGGGCGGCGGAGGAGCTTACGCTTTTGGCGAACCGAGAAGCGTTCGAGCGGTTTTGGATCCGGCGGCGCGTGATGAACGACGTCAGCACGGTCGACACGACCCTCACGCGCCCCGGAGAAAAACGCGGTCATCCGATTCTATTGGCGCCTGCTGGAGCCAAACCGCTATACGGGTTGGCGACGATCGAGATCCAAATCGCCGAGAATCTTGCAGGAGCGTTGCTGGTCCAATTGCTCCAAGTAATTTCGTTGGCCCGCTTGTTTGGCGATCGATCCGTGCACTCACGTCCCGTCAACGTTCGGACGTTGGGGCATCCACCCTGAGGGCTATCTTCACGGGTTGGTCCCCGTCCTGGAAGCGCATGGACGCGGCATGACCGTCTTTATCTAACTCGAACTCGAACGAAAGAGGTGCCGCGGGCAGGAAGAACTCGGTCTTGCTGCGGGCCAGAGCCCGGTATCGAAAGCCCCTATCGAAATAGGAGAACAGATGCCCGTCGACTACCCGGAACTCGAGCACTGGACCGTCGGGTACCGGATAGCGCCCCTCGAGCGGCAGTAGGAGCGATTCGTCGATATGAACCGGAAGCTCTGGTTTCCTGTCACATATCTCGCCGAGCAGCCTAGCCTGCCACTCGCACGCTACCGCATCGCGGATCGCTCCTCCGTTCGAGTCGTTGGTCATGATCACAACGGCGTCGCCGGTCTTAGGAATGAACTTGAATCGGGCCATCCAGCCTACGTTGCTGCCGCTGTGACCGACGAGGACCGCTCCATCGCGCTCCTCGACCTCGAAGCCCAGTCCATAGTCGTCTGCTGGGTGGACCGGCCGGTGCATCACCTCGATTGTCTCGTGGCGAAGAAGACGCGACGTGCTCTCGTCCTCGTCATTGCCAGCACCGCCGACGTTGGCGAGCGCGAAGCGGATGAAGTCGTCGAGCGTCGTCTGCAGGCCGGCCGCGGCCATGGCGGTGAACCTCGATGCTTGGATCGGATTGCCGGCTCCGTCGTAGGGGGTCGCTGCGATTCGATCAATCTGCTCGTTCCAGACATAGGAGCTGTCTGTCATGCCGAGGGGAACGAGCACTTCGCTTTCCATGAACTCGGCGAACGACTTCCCGGTCAACTCCTCCACGATCAGCTGGGCCAGAGTGTAGCCTCCACCGGAGTACTGCCACTTCGATCCCGGCTCATGCGCCACATAGACCGCACCCGCTCCGTTGGTGGAGCCGGACAGTGACTCCTCTATGCTCGGTAGAGGGTCATCGGGACCAAAGCCAGAGTAACCGTGAAGGGAGAGACCGGAGGTATGACTCAGCAGACGACGCATCGTGACGCCGTCGTGATCGAACTCGGACGCGGGGAGTTGCCAACGAGTGAGGTAACGGGCGACCGGCGCGTCGAGATCGATCCTGCCGGTCTCGACCAACTTCATCGCGCCCCAGGCGGCGACCGTTTTCGAGATCGAGCCGATGTTGAAAGCGGTGCTCGCATCGACCGGCCGCTGTTCGGAGGCGTCGGCAAATCCGAAGCCTCGCTTCAGGAAGATCTCGCCGTCATGGATCACACCGACCGCGACGCCGGGCACGAGGTAGGCCTCTTGTAGCGGTGGCAGCATCTCTGTGAGTTGATTCTCAAAGTCGGCAAGCGGGTGGTCCGACCGAGGCTCGGGCGGATCGCTCCGCGGTGAACAGGCGACAAAGCACTGAGCGATCAGCAGCACCCGACAGAGACTCATAGGCATATGCTCAAACGCCGGTTGCATCGACATCGCTCTCCAATTTTGGCGGCTTCGGGATTCAGCCTTGTCGACGAACTCTGTCACAGATCGGACAAAATGGACAATCCCTAGCCCTTCCTTGAAGGGCTAGTCCCCGTAGGGTCAAAATACTCGAACGACAATCAGGTCAGCAAGTTCGGCGGACCCCGCGGGCCGGTTGAATCCGCCCTTCCTGTCGGATAGGTATTCCATTTCTTCGGAAGGAGTCGCGATGGACTGGAAGACCATGCTGGCCTGTATCTCAGGATCCGTGGACGAGGAGCTTCTCCTGCGGAACGAATATCTTGTGGTCGAGAATCGGATTCTTCGGAATCAGGTCAAGGGTCGCTTGCGCTTGAACGATGTCGAA
>CAUZCL010000023.1:0-67233 GCA_963578475.1 Acidobacteria bacterium bin61
CCCTCAACATCTGAGTTGCTTTCTTTCTCTTCTTCGTATCTGCTCTCACCGGGGGGCTCCTTTCTTTTTTATCGCCAGCTTCAATAACCGACGATCTTGAAGGGAGTTACTCACCGATTTCAACTAGATTCAGGATATCCTCGAGTCACCGCTCCTTTGGCTACATGTCGTATGAGCAATTCACATGGCAGACTCCTTTCATCCTGATAGACTGACCAGGCTTAACCTGGCACTTCAAAGACGCAAAGTCGCGACGAAAAAAAGCAAGAACTGAAAGTTAGTGGAAAAAAAGGCTACTCCCCGAATCTGGCAGGCGGGAGGGCCTCGGACCGCACAGATATCTTCTTTTTCTTCTTTGCGTCCTTGCGTTGCGCTTTTGAATCAGCGTTTGGTGGTACCGCCGATGTAGCCGAGGCTCCGCAGGAGCTCCTCGGTCGCGTCGGGCGGCCCTTTACCGCTCGTCTCCTCGAGCACTTTCGCGAGTCGGCGGCGCTCAGCTCGGAAGTTCTCTGCAGCTTTTTTGAGCGGCTCCGGGTTGTGCGGGCCCGGATTCTCGAGAAGGTTCTCGGTCTCCCAAGCGTCGCGCGAGACATCGAAGGCAATCCGCTTGAAGGAGCGCCTCCATACCCACTTGTACGGCCAGTGATAAGACGCCATCCCCGTCAGCCCTCGTGTTTCATGGGCCAAGCCATAAGACCACCACGGTATGGTCTCGGGGCATGCACCGCGCTTCCAACAACCCGCCCAGGACTGGCCTTCCATGTTGTCTTGCGGAAGATCCAGCATGTCGAGAATCGTGGGAGCGACGTCGGTAATCAGGCCGGCCCGATCTCGTATAACCTCGCCTCGCGGGAGACCTGGGCCGCGCATCATCCAGACGATGCGCAACTGGTCTTCGTAGACATGCGTCGCGTGGCCCAGGATAGTGTGGTTGTACAAACCCTCTCCGTGATCGGAGACGATGACGAACAACGTGTCGTCGCGGATGCCATGAGTCTCCAAAAGGGCGTCGAGCTCACCGACGAAGCGATCGGTATAGGCGACGTTTGCCTGGTAGGCGGGGAGCACGTCGTCCATGGTCGGCCGAACCAGATTGCCCGCGAAGACGAGCTCGATCTCGACCGTCTCGGTTTCTCCGCTCAGCTTCACGTCGAAAGAAGGCGTCAACGGGATGCGTTCCTCCGTCAACATATCGGCGGTGTGAGGCCGGAGAGCGTCCAGCGAGAGGAGTAGCAAGTTGAGCGCGGTCTCGGGACGATCGTTTTCTCTGGGCTCGCGCAACGACACCCAGCGCAACCGGTGCTCTCCCGGAGGCAACGACACGCGAACCGTATGCTGTTCGACGTTTTGCAAGTTATAGCGCCCGAGAAGCTCGTCATCGAGCCACAGCTCGCAATCGGGAGGTGCGTCGGCCGTCACATAGGGCTCGTGCGGATCGGAGAAATGAACCCATAGAAAGAAAGGCCTGCCGCGGTTCTCTTCGAGCCATTTCTTCGCGGGACCAAAGATCTCATGAGCCCAGCGATACCAGCGTACCGGGCCCGCTGCGAAAGGCTCGTGATAGTTTTCGAAGCCCTGTTGCATTCCGTATTGAGATTGGAGCACGCCGAGAGAGGTGAATCCCGCGGTGCGATAGCCGTTTTCTCGCAAGATTTCGGCTAAGGTGATCGCTTCGTCAGGCAGATAGTCGCCATTCGCCATCACGCCTAGGGTCGGCGGCGTGACACCCGTCATGAGCGCGGCATGAGATGGAAGCGTAATTGGGGTTTGTGTATAGGCGTGCTCGAAACGAATGCCCTCTGCGGCGAAGCGATCGAGAAACGGCGTCGTCTCCACATCCGGATTGTACGGGCCGGTCCAATTCACGTGGAGCGTATCGATAGAGACGAGAACGATGTGCGGCACTTTCGATTTCGCGCGGGCGGCCCGATATTGCGAGCACGCGGAAGCGAGAAGGAGCGCGCTCAAGACAAGAGCCGCGCGCTTCACTTCAAAAACTCCTCGATCTCCGGAGAGACCAACCCGTTCGTGCTGATGGCGCTTCCGCCATAGATGGTCGCGCTTCCGCTCCAGTCGGTAAAAGTGCCGCCGGCCTCTTCGAGAATCGGCAAGAAGGGAGCGGAGTCCCAAGGATTCATGACCGGATCGAGCATGACCTCGCACCGCCCAGTAGCAACGAGACAATGCCCATAGCAATCGCTGTAGCCTCGAATGACGCGCGACGATGCCTTGAGCCGCTCCCAGAAAGCTCGATGCGCAGTGTCGAGGCTTCCAGGCTCGGTCAAGCTCACGAGCGACTCCTCGAGGCTCGCCACCGAAGAGACCCGGGCCTCGCGACCGTTCCACCAGCAACCTTCCCCACGCCCCGCCGCGATCATCTCGTCGAGTGCCGGCAAGTAGCAGACCCCAACGACCATCTCGCCTTCGATCTCGAGACCGATGAGAACGCCGTAGAGCGGCACGCCGCGGATAAAGGACTGCGTCCCGTCAATCGGATCGACAATCCACCGGTATTTCGAATCGTTCTCGGACGAGCCCATCTCTTCGCCGAAAACACTGTGGTCGGAAAACCGTTTCGCGATGAGCTCGCGGATGAGCTCTTCAGAACCCCGGTCCGCCACCGTCACCGGCGAATCATCGGCCTTACGGTCCACCGCGACGCCGGTCTGAAAATGAGCCAACGTGAATCGGCCCGCCTGAAAAGCCGTGTCGATAGCAAAGTCAAGATACTCGCGTATAGAAACCATGTTGCCCACCGGATTATAGCAATCCGACTGAGAACGGCCTGTCTTAAAAGCAGGGAGATGTGGGGATAGGAGGAGATGTGGGGATACACACAAAAAAGAGGCAAAAGACTCTTTGCTTTTATCCCCATATCCCCGTTTTCATCCCCACATCTCCTTGCTTTTGCTTTTATCGCGCGTCTGCTTTACGCAAGCACTCAGCGGGCGAGACGCATCGTCACTTCGGCGAATCTTTTTCCGCAGTTTCTTGCTTCCTCGAGCTCTTTTTCGCTCACGCCCGGGTCAGACTCACCCGTCGTCGCTTGCGCACCGAGCGTTCCGAAGCCGTCGGCGTCCACCGCGCCCACGATGACGAAGCGCATGTTGACGAACGCGGTAAGTATCGCGATCCGGGCTAGCTCTTTCCCGGAAGAAACACTGCCGCCGGTCACAAAAGCGCCGGCCGACCGGTGATGCGGCGCCGCGTCTGGGCCGAGCTCTTTCCGCGCGACGAGCAGAGCCGCGATACGATCGAGAAACGCTTTCGTATCGGCCGACAAATTCCCCCAATGAACCGGTGAGCCGACGAGAATGCCGGCCGCGGCCGCTATATCTTCGTCACTCACGTCATCTTGCGCGCGCAGAACCCCCTTTACGTCTTCGACCGACACGATACCTTCGACGATCGCGCGCGCGATACGCTCTGTATGACCCGTGCGCGTGTCATAGGCCACCAAAATGCTCGTCTTCGGCTCACCTGCATCTTGCGCGCGTTGGGCATTCGGCATCGAAGCCGCACCGACGAGGGCCAACAAGCACATCCACCGCTTCAACAAGAACACTCTCCTCAAGAAACACCTCCATCACAAAACGAGTGCAAAGACAACTATGACTCGGAACGATCGCGGACTCTACTTCTATTTCTGCAGTTGCTTTCTCGAATCCCACTCGCTAGGATCGGCGGCAAGTCGGACCTGAGAGAGTGACCCCGTGGGCGTCCTGAATGGTTTCCATCGATTACACTGATAAAAAGATTCTGTCGGCATTGTTATCCAAAGGGCGGAGCACCTTTGCCGAGCTCGCGGCACAAGTCGGTCTAACGGCACCGACGGTGCACGATCGCGTCAAAAAGCTCGAGCGGAGTGGTGTGATCGAAGGATATACCGCGAACATCAATCCCGCCTCTCTTGGATATGACATCACCGCGATGGTGCGCATCACGACAGATGCAGGCATATCGTCCGAGGATTACGAAAGTTATCTCGCGGAGATCTCAGAAATCCAGCAATGTTTCAGTGTCGCTGGCGAAGAGGCTTATATCGCGCAAGTGCTGACGCGCACACCCAAGACGCTCGAGAAGGTCCTGCAGCGTATCAAGAGCATCCCCGGCACTGCTTCGACAAAGACGTCAGTCGTGCTGTCCGCGCCCATCAAACGCCACACCTTGCCCCAGGAGGACGATGTGCGCGAGTTCCCGCCGGCGGAGTCGAGCGCGTCGGCCGCGATGGCACGTTAGTCCGATCGTCTTTTACCGAAGCTCGGGTCTACCTAAAGCTCGCGCGTGAGGGTGTTTAGCGCCACCAGGAGAGGATTCCACAACGCGCCGAGGGGCGGGACGTAGCCGAGATCGAGCTGGGACGCCTCGTGGGCCGTCATCTTGGCGGTCAGAGCGGTCGCGGCAACATCGATGCGCATCGCAGCCTCATCGCTCCCCACAATTTGAGCCCCCAGAAGACGGCCTGAGTCTCGGTCCGCAATGACTTTCACCGTTCCTTTGGCGTCGCCGAAATAGCGCGCCCGAAAGGTGCCCTCGATCGTTGCCTCCGTCACGGCGAAACCTGCCGCGGCGGCCTCCACGGAGCTCAATCCCGTGCGCGCAGCGGCGACGCCAAACACCTTGACGACGCTCGTACCCACCGCGCCTCGAAAGCGGCTCCGGCGGCCGGCAAGATTTTCTCCCGCCACACGTCCTTGTTTGGCAGCGACGGTTCCGAGCGGGATGGTCGTCGGCCGTCCCGTAACGAGGTGGAGCGTCTCCGCGCAATTCCCCGCTGCGTAGATCCCAGCAAAGTTCGTCTCCATCCGCTCACTGACCGCGATCGCGCCGCTCTGACCGAGCTCGATACCTGCCTTAGCAGCGAGCACAACGTCCGGCGCGACGCCGATATCCACGAATACGAGCTCTGCCGGGATGCGCAGCGCGCCTTTTTCGAGCTCGACCACCTCGACCAAACCCCTACGGCTCCCTTCGAGGCACCGCACTCTTCGGCCCGTCATAACGCGGATACCATGCCGCACCAGCGCATCCTCGACACGCCGAGCCATATCCGGGTCGAGGGCCGTGAACAACTGGGGCGCCGCGTCCACGAGCGTGACCTCGAGGCCGCGCTTCGATAACGCCTCCGCCATCTCGAGGCCGACATAGCCGCCCCCGACGAGAACCGCGCGGCGCGGCTTCCGCTCGTCGAGCCAGGACCCTACGGCTTCGCCATCCGCGAGCCGGCTGGCCGTGAACACACCCTCGAGGTCAGAACCTTCGATGTCCGGAATTTTCGGACGATACCCCGTCGCCACGAGCAACTTGTCATATCCGAGCGTCTCGCGACTTCCCGAGCCTGCCTCTTCGATCTCAATCTTGCGCTGCGTCGGCGAGATCGCGACCACCCGCGTCTGAACCCGCGCTTCAATCCCTCGTTCGTTTCGGAGCGTCTCGGGCGTGAAGAGCTCGAGCTCGCGAATATCGGCAACACGCCCCTCCAGAAAATAAGGAAGACCGCAAATACTGTACGCGATGCGATCGCCCGCCTCGAGGACCGTAATATCCAAGCCGGGCTCGAGGCGCTTCGCACGGGAAGCGGCGGTCATCCCGGCCGCGTTTCCCCCGATGACCAAGATGCGGTCTGCGCCCGTCACTCGATCACTCCGCCTCGGCTCCGTGCTCCCGCACGTAGTCTTCGATCCGGTCCTTCATTTCCGCGCTCAAGCTACTGCTTTCGTGAAGGTGCTCGACCATTTCGGTCACCGTTACGATCGGGAGCACCGGGATCTTCAAGCTCTCTTCGAGCTCGGACAATGTCGTTCTCGCTCCCGAGCCTCTCTCCTCGCGATCCACGGCGATCACCACACCCGTGACCTCCGCCGATGCTTCTCTCAGAATCTCGACCGAATAACGGATCGAGGCGCCCGATGTGATCACGTCGTCCACAACGACCGCGCGCATGCCGCTTTCCGGCTGCGTGCCGACGAAGCGGCCACCCTCACCATGGTCTTTCACTTCCTTGCGGTCGAAAGCGAAACCGAGATCCCGCCCGCGCTCGGCGAGCGCTACCACGGTCGCCACGGCAAGCGGCACACCTTTGTAAGAGGGGCCGAAAATGAAATCACAAGGCAAGTTGTTATCGAGGATGCAGGCCGCATAAGCTCGGCCGAGACCGGCAATCGCGCTCCCTGACCGCAGCTGGCCGGCGTTGATGAAATACGGCGATTGGCGGCCGGACTTCAGCGTGAAATTCCCGAAGCGGATCACATCATGCTGAGCGAGCAGCTCGGTGAAAAGCACTTGATCCTTGGTCACGGACGCGAGCATAACGCATCTTGTTAGGCGACATCTATTCTGATACAACCTGCTCCATATGGATTTGGTACACCGACCTCGCAGGCTCCGTCGCAGCGAGCCCATCCGCACCCTCGTACGGGAGACCGAGCTCAGCGCGGGAGAGCTCATTGCACCGCTCTTTATCAAGGAAGGCCACGGGCTCCGAGAGCCCATCGACACAATGCCCGGGCAGTTTCGGCTTTCGAGCGACGAGCTCGTGCGCGAATCCGAGGAACTCTGGGAGCTGGGTGTTTTGGCCGTCAACCTCTTCGGCTATTCGACGAAGAAGGACGACGGTGCGAGCGAAGCGTATAACCCAGAAGGCGTCATTCCGAACGCGGTCCGCACGCTGAAAAAAGCACTCCCCGATATCTGTGTCCAAACCGACATCGCGCTCGATCCCTATTCCATCTACGGCCATGACGGGCTCGTCATCGAAGGCGAAGTCGCCAATGACGAGACGGTCGACGTCCTCTGCCGGATGGCGGTGGTGCATGCAGAGGCGGGGGTGGATTGGGTCGCCCCGTCGGACATGATGGACGGACGCGTCGGAGCGATCCGCAACGCTCTCGACGAGGCAGGCTACCGGCAGGTCGGGATCCTGGCCTATTCCGCCAAATACGCCTCGTGCTTCTACGGGCCGTTCCGCGGCGCGCTCGACTCCGCGCCGCGCAAAGGCGACAAGAAGACTTACCAGATGGACCCCGCCAATCAGCGCGAGGCAATGCGCGAGATCGCTCTCGACATCGAAGAAGGCGCCGACGTCGTGATGGTCAAGCCGGCGCTTCCCTATCTGGACGTGATCGCGCGAGTGCGCGCCCAATTCGACGTTCCCATCGCAGCCTATAACGTGTCGGGAGAATACGGGATGATCGTCGCAGCGTCCGAGCGCGGTTGGATCGATCGCGACAAAGCCGTCCTCGAAGCCTTGACGTCCATCAAACGTGCGGGCGCCGACATGATCCTCACCTATTTCGCCAAAGAAGCCGCGCGGCTCATCGGCTCTCGAAAGCGGGCGGAGAGTCCCTTCGGTGACAGAGCTGACACATGATCTTTCCTCCATGGATCCTTCGACGCTTTTTCACAAACGTTGCCGTTGTGGGCGCGCTGGGCGCCTGCATGGAAAATCTCGCTTGCACGCCCGCGGGCGAGCTCGATGCCGATAGAGTGCTCGTCAACGGCAACATCATTACGGTCGACCCGGACGACTCCGTGGTCGAAGCGCTCGCCATCCGGAACGGACGGATCTTTGCCGTGGGGTCCAACGACGCGATCGAAGCGCTCGTCGGCGCCCACACGGAGCGTATCGATCTCCAAGGGCTCACGGCCACGCCCGGCCTCCTCGATCTGCATTGCCATTTCGCGGGTGGCGGCATGTCGGCGCTTTACGAGCTGAACCTGAGCTACCCCAACATCGAAAGCGTCGAGGGTGCTACCGAGAAGGTCAAAGAGAAGGTCGATGCCGCGGGCGCGGGCGAATGGGTCGTCGGGCGCGGCTGGGACGAAGGCAAGCTTCTCGAGCGCCGCTACATCTATGCGCGAGACCTCGATCCGGTCTCCGCGGAGAACCCGGTATTTCTCGTCCACACCATGGGGCACTATGCCGTGGCGAACAGCGTGGCGTTGAACCTGGCCAACATCACGAAGGACAGCCCCGATCCCTTCGGGGGGACGATCGATCGCGACGCGGACGGCAATCCCACCGGGGTGCTCAAGGAAAGAGCGCAGGCGCTCGTGAGCGCGTTGATACCCGACGTAACGTTCGAGCAGAGGAAGAAAGGGATCGCCTACATCGCCAAGGAGTTCAGCAAAGAGGGGATGACCGGCCTCAAGGATCCGGGCATCTATCAGGAAACGTGGAAGGCCTATCAAGAGGTGCTGGCGGATGGAGAGCTCCCCGTCCGCGTGTTCGCGCTTTGGCGCTCCGGCTCGAACCTCGCATCGGCTCAGGAGCTCATCGACCGCGTTGCTCCTTTCACGCGGCCATATATCACCACGGGCGACGACCACCTCATCTCGGGCGGGCGGCATCAAGCTGATGATCGACGGCAGCGGGGGCGCCCGCACAGCTTGGCTCCATGAAGACTGGAACAAGAACGCCACTGAGGTCGATACCGGCAATCGCGGCTACCCTGTGATCGACCCGGACGTGCTTCGCGAGCAAGTCCACATGTATAACGACGCCGGGCTCCACATGAGCATCCACTGATCGGGGACCGGGCCATCGACTGGACCCTCGATTCCTACGCGGCAGCGCTCGAGGCGAATCCGAGAAAAGGGCTCCGCCACGGGGTCATCCACGTCAACATTCCCGCGGACCGCGCCATCGATCTCATGGCGGAGCTCGAACAGAAATACGACTCTGCCTATCCTGAGCCTTCGGCGACTTTCATGTGGTGGATCGGCGATACCTACGCGGGAAACTTTGGACCCGAGCGCGCCCTGCGTTTGAATCCCTTCCAGACGGGTCTCTACGTTTGAGCTCTGATTGGGAGCTTCTCTTTGGCTATCGACATGATACGGACGACTCCCGCGGCGCTCAGCCTTCGCTGCAGAATTTCGTCGAGACGAGTCGGCTACCGTCACCGAGTCCCGCGACGCGCATCATACGGTTCGGTTCGGCAGGATTTCTCTTTCAGCACAACAACAACCTCGAGCTGAACGGAGAGGCCTCCGTCTCGCGTATGCGCAGCGAAGCCGGCTTCGACCTGACCCGAGCCAGAGCCGGGGGGGGCGGGATATGGAATCATTCCGATCTCGAGATCGACGCACGCGCATTCATCGATCGCATAACTGGCAGGCTTTCTCGGAGCGAGGCGCTCGTCGAGCTAGGCGTCGCCTATCGTTTTGCCGCGCACTTCGTCGCGACCGCTCGCACACGCCAAGAGTGGCAGCCCGGCGTGGAGCGGTTCCTCCGCGAGTACCGGGGCGGCGTGACTTACTTTGGCCGCCATTTCCGGTTCGCGCGCTCGAGTGAGTTTGCCGAGGAGTTGCTGCGCACCACCCGCCGCGTCAACGAGCTCGGTTACAACGAGCGGCGAGTCTATGACGTCGCCGCCCTACGCTCGCTTCGGGAGAGATTGTCGACCTCGTCGCACCGAGACGAGCTTGCAAGCGACATCGATGCCTTGTACCGGGCTCAAGTTCGTGATCGGAACGTCCCTCAGCTAGGCTTCGAGTTAATAGTTGCCGTGGATGAGCTCGTGGGATCGGAAATCAATAGCTATCGCATGTTCGTAGGCGTTCCGTGGCGCAAGGCGTGGCCCTTCACACGAGGGGAGTCTCGCGTCGAATCGAGCTCAACCGAGAGCATCTACTGCAATTACGGTGGGCGGACGCGGGACAAACGCCGGAGCAGTTTGTTTATCTCGCCTCGCGCGATCAACGTTTTACGGTCGACTACGTCTACGCGCTCGGTCGCTAGTAAAGGAGACCCTCACATCGAAGTGGGTCAATGTGTGTACGAGCGGCTATCAGACTCAAGAAAACGTCGCGATATATGTCCCCGTAGGCGTCGTACGGCCTGACCTTGTCTTCGTAGTGGGTCGAGCGTTCGAGAGGCGTGCCCTCGAAATGCTCGTTGAAAGAAGCAAAAACGATGGTCGGGATTACCTTGGCGAATATCGGGTTTCCCGATAGTGAACATTCAATGGCCAGCCTCACGTTCTTTGCAAATAGAGCCGCTTCAAAGGTGTTCATATAGAAAGAAACCGTGCTTTGTTTGGATTTGGAATTGTCGAAGGCAAAAGACATCGGCAAGATCAAATCCGTGTCGGGGGCGTTTTCTGCAAGCCATCGAGACCACAAAGCTACTCCGGCAAAATACTGACTCACATATTTCTCGTTTGGACCTCCGTATTGCGCCAAGAAATGTTGGTCATAGGCTCCGTAGGCAGATATCGCGTCGAACGCGGGGATGAACTCCTTCCATTCGTCGAGAAGATTGCCTCTCAACGTGAAGTTCGACCCAATCAAGTAGAAATCGGCATATGTCCGAGCGTCGGACACCGCCTCCTGAAAGGGGCCTCGGAAAGCATGTGAATACCAAACGAAAATGACAGGTCGGCCGTCGATTTTGAAGAATCGGTCACGATGCTCCGGGTTCGAGAAATATTTTTTGTCTAGATGGATGATGTCTGAAATGAATTGAGCCCGCGTCTTCCATTGATTGAAATCGATTTTTTCTTCGTTCCCCTCGAGCAATATTCCTCTCGCTTCGTACAGCACGCTCACTTGAACGTCACGTTTCTTGTGGTACAAAGGAGCAACGCCGAAGAATATGTCCAAGAACTCGTCCCCCCGGCTGTCGTCTCTACCCCACCATGAGATCAGGGGTATCTCACCCCCTTGCAAGAACGTTGATTTGTGGAACGCGATCACATAAGGATCGGTTGACTCGTATTCACCCAATCCATTGGCGGGAACCGTTGTTGTGTTGCGAAAATTAGTGCCGTTATACCAATTGACATAGTGAGCTAAGGTTGTCACACGAACCGGTTCTGAAATGGCCTGGGTAGCGCTCACTTCCGATGTGGTTTGAAGCCCAGCGGCCGCAAGCAGGCACAGGGCATAAAACGCTTTAGCCGACAAGATTCCTCTTAACATTCGACGCATACCTCTTGGTTCCACTCTGCCGTCATTCGTTTGCTGCTCGTCACAGTGGATCGCTCAACCCGCTGAAGGACCTCCGGGAACGCGCCGGTTGGCTTCATGGATCCGCTCGGACTTAATATTTCAACAGCCTATCTCTTGGCATCTGTGTCAGGGGGGAGCAAGGTCACTCTCCGGAGGCAGAGCCTCTGCTCGATGGCGGCGGGGCCCGTCTGGGCCGCCACGCCAATCATACCGGATAGGGCGCGTCAGAGCTATCCGCATCTGGAGTCGGCCAGCCGATAGTTGACGTCGCGCTAAGCTGCTGAACCGTATAAGCTTGTCGACTAATTGCTTTTATTTGTCCCGCCGTTTAGATTGGTTACCATGTGTAAGGCTGCTCTGAAGAGGAAGCTCCAAGCAACTCTCATCTTGACGTTCGTGGCGTGCCACGGTGCTCTCGCCCTAGGCAGCGAGACTCCCGCGGCGACGACACGGGTCGCGGAAGCGGCCAAGACCGAGGAAGCTCCCGTCATCAATGGAAGGGTCGACGACGATCTCTGGCAAAAAGCCACGGTCATCACTGATTTCGTCCAAGCGGAGCGCTACGAAGGACAACCGGCCACGGAGAAAACCGAAGTCCGGATCCTCTACGACGACCGGAACATTTATATTGGCGTCATCTGCTTCGATTCGGAGCCGAATCAGATCATCGTGACGGACGCACGGCGCGATTCGAACCTCGACGACTCGGATTCATTTCGCATCATCTTCGACACCTATAATGACAAGCAAAATGGGTTCGTCTTCGGCACCAACCCTGCTGGCATCGAGTACGACGCCCAGGTAACGAACCAAGGGCAGGGCGGCGGAGGCGGCCCCGGTCGCGGAAGCGGGCGACGTTCCCAGGGCGGCGCCGGCGCTGGATTCAACTTGAACTGGGATACGAGCTTCACCGTCGCGACCGCCCGCGGCGACTATGGCTGGTCGGCCGAGTTCGCCATCCCCCTGCGCACGCTGCGCTATGAGTCCGACAAACCTCAGACCTGGGGCTTGAACTTCCAAAGAAACGTGCGCCGCAAACGCGAAATCGTTTATTGGTCGCCGGTCTCGCGCATCTTCAACCTCAACCGCGTCTCCTCCGCGGGCATTCTCGAAGGTCTCGAGCTGTCGACGCCACGGAACTTCAAAGTGACGCCCTATGCCTTGGGCGCGGGCGATCGCGACTACGCCAACGCATCCACAAATAAAGACGCCGAGTGGGGGGTGGACGCCAAACTCGGCATTACGCCGGCCATGAATCTCGACCTCACCTACAACACCGACTTCGCCCAAGTCGAAGTCGACGCCCAACAGGTTAACCTGACACGCTTCAACTTGTTCTTTCCGGAAAAGCGGCCCTTCTTTCTCGAGAACGCTGGGCACTTCACCATGGGCCAGTCCCAAGCGGTAGAGCTGTTCTTCAGCCGCCGCATCGGCATCAGTGACGCGGGCGAGATCGTGCCGATCTTAGGCGGTGCCCGCTTGAGCGGCAAGCTCCGCGATTTCGACGTTGGCGTCATGAACATGCAAACCCAGGACAAAGCCGGGGTTGCGGTAGCCAACAACTACACCGTCGCGAGCGTGATCCGAGAATTCCCGAACCGCTCGCGCATTGGCGCGTTGTTCGTCAATCGAGTCGCGACCGGAGACTTGGCGGGTGAGAATGACTGGAACCGGACCTTCGGACTCGACGGCAAACTCGGTATCGGAGAAGCGTTTACCTTGACCGGCTTTGCCGCGCGGACCCAAACACCGGGCCTCGAAGGCGGCGAGCATGCCTTGAACGCTCGCGCCGAATATCAGAGTACGAGAGGCCGCGTTTGGATGGGAGTGGCAGAAGTCGGCGAGAACTTCAACCCCGAGGTGGGTTTTCTGCGTCGCGACGATTACCGCAGCATCAACACAGGGGTTTTCATGAACCTACGCCCCGACATCGAATGGTTGCGCGAGCTCCGACCCCACGTAACCTATAGCGGCTTCTGGGCTCTCGATGGCTTCAAGGAGACCGCAGACCTCCACTTCGATACCCATATCGATTTCGAGAACGGCGCTTTTTTCAGCCCCGCCGTCAATCGGCCGGTGGAAGGATTGAAAGAGTCTTTCGAGATCGCCGATGGGATCATCGTGCAGCCGGGAACCTATCAAAACTGGGAAATGGCGTGGCGGTGGAACACGAACCAAGCGGCGCCTGTGTCTTATTCAGGCAGCCTGCAGAATGGCGGCTTTCTCTCGGGCAGCAAGACCACCGTCGACACGACGATCAACTACCGCTACAAGTCGAAGATCATCACGTCAGCGACATGGTCCTACAACGATGTCGATCTCGTCGAAGGAAGCTTCATCACCAATCTCGGCCAGTTCCGCATCAGCTACAACTTTTCCCCGCTTATCTACCTGCAAGCCTTCGTCCAATATAATGACAATCTCGACTTGTGGACATCGAACATCCGCTTCAGCTGGCTCAACACGGCGGGAACGGGCTTGTTCATCGTCTACAATAACGCCACAGGTTTGGGGAACGAGCGCTTTGGGCCGCAAAATCGAAGCTTCATCGTGAAATACAACTATCAATTCGACCTGCTCCATTGAACAAGCCCTTGTCCAACCTAGTAGGATCGCGGGCTGTGAAACGTTTCGCCATTCTTTTGCTCGCCGTCGGGCTCAGCGGGTCGGTGTCGTGCGTCTCCCGAAGGGTCGATGTGGTGCCGTTCCTGGCGCCGACGGAGAACGCGACGCTCGATCAGCTCGTCGCGCACATCAACGAGTGGCGCAAGATCGACTCGCTCGTGCTACGCGTCGATTTGCAGTTCGAGACAGTAGAAAAGGTGGAAAAGGGGGAGGGCCGTCAATACCGCACCGCCCAGGGGCGCCTCCTTCTGCAGCGTCCGAACCGCATCCGGCTGAGCATCGAGGCCCCGATCCTGAGCACCAATATCGCGGAGATGGCATCGGACGGCGAGCGTTTTCAGCTCTTGATCTATCCACTCGACTACCGGGCTCTGATCGAGGGTCAGAACGACGCGAGCTATGGCGAAGAGGTGAGGAGGCTCGACCAGGACCCGGAGCTCAAGAAAGCGGGGCCTATCGTCAACATCCGGCCACAACACTTCACGGATGCGTTCCTTCTCTCCCCTCTCCCCGTCGACGATCCCTACACGGTCGCATTCCTTCAAGAAGAGCACGTCATCGAGGCGGATCGGCGTCCAGGGGCGAAGAAGAACAGCCAAGTCAAGAAGAGCTACTACGTGGTCACAGTCCTCCGCCTCGGTGAGAACGCGCCGCGAGCTCGCTATTGGTTCGACCGCAGCTCAGAGCTCTTGGTGAGACGCCAGCAGGCCTACGACGCCGAGGGGCGCCTCGTCGCCGATATCGATTACACGAATTACTTGCCGCCTCGAGGCGAGGCCGGCCCCCGAATCGCCTCTCGCGTCCGCATCGAGCGTCCTTACGACAACTACACGCTTGTCGTGAACGTGAGAAACGACGACATCATGATCAATCGCGATCTTCCCGATACGGCTTTCGTAATCACAGCGCCCGCCGCCTGGGGCGACTCACTGCGCCGCATCAACCTCGACAAGCAAAACGATACTTCGCCCTGAAGATCAGCGGCGCCCGATCCTGACGTTCCGGTAAATGACGCCGACGATGGCCTCCGCGCGCTCTTGGACGCCGAGCTCGATCCAGTGGTCTCTCGGGGAGTAGCTCGGGCCGTAACTGGTGCTCATGATCACACGCCCGTCCAGAAACACCCGGGCCTGGTTACCGCCGCCACCGGGGCCCCACTCGACGCGCCAGCGATAAGCGTGGCTCGGATTCCAGTCGAGAAAATCCCAGCCCACGTCGTGCTGCTCGCCGTTCGCAATGAAACGCATCCGGACATAAGGCGAGTTGTGGCCTTGGGTGTCGAGCTTCCGAATATGCACCCGGAACGGGTTCTCGCGATAGGCGCCCCGCGACGGGTCCCACATCCCCAGGAGCGAGAAGGCATCGCGCTCTGGATTGCGCGGCGTCAGATTGGTGTTCTCCCATTCGACGAAACCGCTTCGGATCGTCGGCACGACGTATCGGATATAGTTTCCACGATGCCGCACCTGCCAGCCCGACCCGGTGAACCTACCACCGGAAACCTGGCCGACCGAGCCCCCATTCGTGAGCGGATCGGAAATCTCCGACGAGCCCGACGGCCCGGGTGGGCTAGGAGTGGGGCTCGGGCTCGATCCGATGAAGACATCCGAAATGGGCGAGAAAGGGCCTGGCCCTTGCGCACCGGTCGCGCGCGCGCGCCAGAAATAGCGCCCCGCTCCAAGCGCCGGAGTCACCTCCCACGTCGTTGTCCCTCCTGATCCTTGAGGGAAGCCGGAAATCTCCGCGGCCATTTGGGAGAAGGCGTCGTTGGTCGACATTTGAAACGCATAGGTGAGCGCGTATCCGTCTGACACGCTCGCGTTGCGAACCGTCAACGGGGGCGTGGTATCTGCAGTGGACGCACCCGGCAGCGGATCCAAGATTGTCGGAGCACCGACACCGTTCACGGAACCGCCCGCCGGTGGCGCCGGCGTGGTTCCTCCCGCGGAAACGGTGGAGCCCGGCTGGACGGTAGCGACACTCGAAGAACCTGTGAGCGGTACGGGGTCCGGATCCTCGAGGCTCTTGCAGCCGGCCGGGATCGACGCGGCGACGACGAGCATGAAGAGAAATAAAGCTCTAGCGTTTTGTTCTTGCTGGTTCATTGAGTCGGCTCGCGACAGGGTAGACGAACGAACGCCGACATGGAGCACGTCGCCACGGGCGAGGGTACGGCGTACGTTCTTCGGCCGGACGCATTCGGCTGCATCGATTTCTTCCGACTTATTCTTTGATATGAGAAAAGACAATCATAGCATTCTGCCTGGCTACGTAAAGGAGTAAAAACGATGAGCGCAATGTGGATTGATGAGGCTTCGGTGGCGGCGGCGGCGAAAGAAAGATAAATGGTAATGTGGTGACTGCGAAGGCACGCAATGAAACATCGTGATCGAGAGCTCGGCATGGATTGCGCGATTACGCGTCGCGACTTTTTGAACGGCGTGAGCGTGGCCGTGGGAGGGAGCCTCCTCGCGGGCCCGCTCGCTCGCTTCGGCAACGCGGCCAGGGCCTATCCTCCGGCACTTACAGGAATGCGCGGAAGCCACGACGGCTCCTGGGAGGTCGCGCACGGCATGCGGGACGGCCGCACCTGGGAAGGAGCAGATACCGGCGAGTCCTACGATCTCGTCGTCGTGGGCGGCGGCATCAGCGGCTTGTCGGCCGCCTATTTCTATCGTAAAGCGATGGGCCACGACGCCCGCATCCTCGTCATCGACAACCATGACGACTTCGGCGGGCACGCGAAGCGGAACGAGTTCGTGCACGAAGGCCGCACCTTCATCGGCTATGGCGGAACGCAGTCGATTGACACGCCGTCGGGTTACAGCGCGGAAGCAATGGGGCTCTTGAAAGAGCTCGGCGTCGATATCGAGCGCTTCTATACGGCTTTCGACCGCGAGCTCTATTCATCGCTCGATTTGAGCCGCGGCGTATTTTTCGACAAAGAGACCTTCGGCGAAGACCGACTCGTCGCGCAGCCTCGTGGCTCGTCCACCGAAGACTTCGCGAAACAGACGCCTCTATCTGCGCATGCCCAAACAGACCTCGTCCGACTCTCCGAAGAAGTCATCGATTACATGCCGGGGCTGACGGAGGACGAGAAGAAGACCAAGCTCGCTAAAACGAGCTACCTCGCCTTTCTCGAGGACTACGCCAAAGTGCAGGGAGAGGTCGTGAAATATCTCTACACCCGTCCACACGGGCTCTTCGCGATGGGCATCGACGGCGTGCCGGCGCTCGATTGCTGGGCTCTAGGCTATCCCGGCTTTCAGGGGATGGGGCTCACTCGAGGCGACGCGCCCGGCCTGAGCGCCACGGCGAAGCCGAAGCCGAGAGAGCCATACATTTTCCACTTCCCCGACGGCAACGCATCCATCGCACGCCTCTTGGTTCGAAGCCTCGTTCCTGGCGCCGCAACCGGACACACGATGGAGGACATCGTCACCGCACGGATGGATTACGAGAAGCTCGACGCGGACGGCGCAAAGGTTCGCATCCGCTTGAGCAGCACCGTCGTTTCAGTGAAGCAAACCGCATCGGAAGCGCAGGTCACCTATGTGCGCAACGGCGGCGCGGAGACCGTCCGTGCCAGCTTCGTCGTCTTGGCTTGCTGGCACGCTGTGATCCCTTCGCTGTGCCCAGAGCTTCCCAAGGAGCAAAAAGACGCGCTCCTTTACGGCCCCAAGGTTCCACTCGTTTATACGAACGTTCTCATCCGCAACTGGACTTCGTTCGCGAGGCTAGGCGTCAACAGCATCTACTGTCCTGGCAGCTACAATGTTGGGATCAGCCTCGATTTTCCGGTCAGCCTTGGGTCCTATGAGCATTCGAGGACACCGGAAGATCCGATCGTGCTCCATTTGACGAAGACGCCGTGTCATCCTGGCGGGAGCTCACGGGAGCAACACGCGGCCGGCCGCTACGAGCTTTCCTCGACGAGCTTCGAGACTTTCGAGAGGAAAACGCGCGAACAGCTCGGAAGCGCACTCGCAGGCGGCGGGCTCGATCCCGCGCGCGATATCCTCGCCATGACGGTCAACCGATGGCCTCACGGCTACGCTTATGAATACAACTCGCTATGGGATCTGCCGTTTCCGCCGGGTACAGCCCCCTGCGAGATCGCAAGGCAGCCCTTCGGTAGAATTCACATCGCGAACTCGGATGCGGAGGCTTACGCTTATACGGACGCCGCCATCAATCAGGGCTACCGTGCGGTCCGCGAGATCGTCGCCTAGCCTCTAAAGTTAGATTTAATCGAAAGCAGCTATAGTTTGCATCATGACGGCCGCACCCAACGACAGCTACTGGACCTCTGCGATCGAACAAGCCCAAGCCAATCTCGAGCCGGCACTCGACGGCGCCCACACCGCGGACGTCGTTTGCGTGGGAGGCGGCTATACGAGCCTGGTTACAGCCTATCTTCTGAAAAAGAGGGACCCAAGCCTCGACGTGGTGATCCTCGAGGGTAATCATGTCGGCTTCGGCTCCTCGGGCCGAAACGGCGGGATGGTGCTCCACGAGCCCCATCTCGAGCGCCTCCCGAAGCACGGGGCCCATACGATTCGTTTTACTTATGACGAGACGGTCGCGCGATCGACTTCATCGATGAGCTCGAGCGCACCGGCTATCTCGAGATCGCACTCAATTCTTTTCACCGCAAAGAGCAGGCCGCCAAACAGAAGGCTTGCCGCGAGATCGGTATCGAGCTCGACGTTCTCGACGAGACCGCAATGCAGCAGACGATCCAGAGCGAGCGTTTCACGGGCGCGCTCGTCTATCCGAAAGCGGCCATGCTCCACCCTGGCAAATATGTGGCGGGCCTGAAAAGCGCCGTGCTCCGCCGCGGCGTGCGTCTCTACGAGAACAGCCCCGTTCAAAGGGTTCGGCCGGAGAGTAGCGCGGTTACGGTCGCAACCGCCGCCGGTTCCATTTCGGCGGCGAAGCTCGTTCTCGGCTTGAATGCCTACCATCCCGCCAGCGGTATCGGGATCGTGCGCGACCGCGCGGTCACGCTCTTCTCGTTCATCATTTTGACCGAGCCCCTCTCGGAGCGGCATTGGAAGGTCATCGGCTGGCGCGGACGGGAGGGCTATACCGATGCCCGGCGCGATCATAATTACGTGCGCTTGACCGGCGATCGCATCTTGTTCGGCGGCCGGGTGCAGTATCACTTCGGCCTCGAATCGCCGCCGGAGATCGACAAGATATTTGCGAGGCTCCATGAGACGCTCCTCGAGACGTTTCCGAGCCTGCACGACATCGCGATCACGCGCCGATGGTGTGGGCCTGTCGCGATCACGTGGAGACGAACGCCCATGATCGCGAGCCGTGAGAACGACGACCTATGGTTCGCGCTCGGCTATTCGGGAATGGGCGTGTCGCTCGCCACGCTCTGCGGCCGTGCGCTCGGATCTCGTCACGGGTCGCGAACAACCTTGGTCCGATCTGCTCTATTTGAAAGACCCGCTGATGCCTCTACCGCCCGAGCCGCTGCGTTTCATCGGTTTCAAAGCCGGGTATCTCGGTATGCGCTTCATGGATTACGTCGAACGCTTCCGCTAGATGCGTGCCTTCCAAACTACACTTGCGGTGGATTTCTTCCACCTCTATGATGGAGTGACTCGTTAGGATTTGTGTTGACCGCGCAAATGTTTCGCGGTCTTCAACGCCCAAAAAGCATGGCCACAGAGACACCGAGACACAGAGACACAGAGACACAGAGAAAATCAAAACACTGTTCGTTCCCACGCTCCATTCGCCCAGTCACGGGTTGCACGGAGCGACGAAATCTCCAATTGGTTCGCCGACGGGTTGTACCCATCGTGGAGCATTCTTGCCGCTAGCAAGGGGGACCACAGAGAAAAGGCAGAGTCCACGGAGCTGGTCGTCGCTTTTCTCTGTGCCTCTGTGGCCAATCCCTTTCTTGGTCGCGGCTACGCCGCGCTATGGTTGGATCTATTCAACAGGAGTGAGTGTGCCATGACCACGGTAATGGAAAAACAC
Source organism: Acidobacteria bacterium bin61 (assembly GCA_963578475.1). GTDB lineage: Bacteria > Acidobacteriota > Vicinamibacteria > Marinacidobacterales > SMYC01 > SMYC01. The sequence goes on from CAUZCL010000023.1 coordinate 19,582, forward strand.
AAAGTTTTGCTCGACAAGCTAGGCCTCGAAGACGTCAATGCGGGAGCTTGTGCGGGACCCGATAAATGGATCGCGGACCCGAACGGCACAGAGATTACGTCCTTGAATCCCACGACGGGTGAGCCCATCGCGAAAATCATCCAGGCTACGCCCCCAACTTACGAGACGGTCATGGCTCAGGCCCACGAAGCTTTTCTGTCCTGGCGGACGGTACCCGCTCCGGAGCGCGGACAATTGGTTCGCGATCTCGGAGACGCGCTTCGGGAGTTGAAAGAGCCGCTCGGAGATCTGATTTCGCTCGAAATGGGCAAGATTCGCGCCGAGGGGCACGGCGAAGTCCAGGAGATGATCGACATTTGCGATTTCGCCGTCGGCCTTTCGCGGCAGCTCTACGGGCTCACGATGCATTCCGAAAGGCCCAACCATCGGATGTACGAGCAATGGCATCCATTGGGTGTTGTTGGCATCATCACCGCCTTCAATTTTCCAATGGCGGTCTGGTCCTGGAACACGGCCATCGCCGCGGTTTGTGGCGACCCCGTCTTGTGGAAACCGTCGACCGATACGCCGCTCACGGCCATCGCCGTGCAGCATGTGGCCAACCGTGTGATGGCGGATCACGGTTTGTCCGGCATCTTCACCCTTACGGTGGGCCCGGGCCGAAGTGTCGGCGAGCTTCTGTTAAACGACCCGCGAGCCGCGCTCGTCTCGTTCACCGGCTCCACGCCTGTGGGAAGACACGTTTCTGAGGCCGTGGCCAAGCGTTTCGGAGGCACGATCCTCGAGCTCGGCGGCAACAACGCCATCATCGTTGCCGGCGACGCGGATCTCGACATGGCGACACGCGCGATTCTGTTCGGGGCCGTGGGAACGGCAGGACAGCGCTGCACGAGCACGCGTCGTATCATCGTCCAGAAGGACATCAGAGCGGAGCTCAAGGACCGCCTGGTCAAAGCTTATCAGCAAGTCCGCATCGGCGACCCGCTCGACGAAAGCACCTTGATGGGACCTCTCGTCAACGCCAAAGCCGTCGACGACATGTTCGCCGCCCTCGACACAGTCAAAGAGCAGGGCGGCGAGATCCTCGTGGGCGGCAACAAGCTTCCTGAAAAGGGACCGAATTTCGTGGAGCCGACGATCGTCAAGATGCCGGAGCAATCCGAGATCGTGAAGGAAGAGACGTTCGCCCCGATCCTGTACATGCTCGAATTTGACGCTATCGAGGAGGCCGTGGCGATCCACAACGGCGTTCCACAGGGGCTTTCGAGCGCGATCTTTACGGACAGCATGCGCACCGCCGAAACGTTCCTGTCTGTGGCGGGCTCGGATTGTGGCATCGCAAACGTCAATATCGGAACGTCCGGCGCCGAGATTGGCGGCGCCTTCGGCGGTGAGAAAGAGACCGGCGGCGGCCGGGAATCGGGCTCCGACGCGTGGAAGGCCTATATGCGACGCCAGACCAACACGATCAACTGGTCGAAAGAGCTTCCGCTCGCTCAGGGCATTACGTTTGAGTAGACCGCGTTTCGCTGCTTCTACCAGCTATCAGCGCCTGCTACCCTTCGATGGTAACGGAATCGCCGGAGCAAGGTGAGCCCAGTGAAGTCCTCCAGCTAGAGCGGCTTCGGCAAGCGCCTCCTCTTCGTCGTTTCGCGGGGTACTTTCGTCTCGGCGGCCCCGGCTTCATGGACGCCGCGCTCACGCTCGGCGCGGGCACACTCACGGCCGCGATGCTCTCGGGCGCCACCTTCGGCTATAAGACGGTTTGGCTCCTCTGGGTCTCGATGGGGCTCGGCCTGTTCATGATGGCGGCCATGGCGCGGTTTACCACGCGTGGCCTCGGGGTCATAGCCCTTCAAGACCGCTACCACGGCTGGGTCATCGGCTCGCTCATGACAGCGCTCATCGGCACCACCGGCGTGGCCATCGTTTTCAATTGGGGCCAAGTAAGTCTCGGCACCTACTTGATGGAGTTACTGGCGGACAGGCTCGGCTACACGTTCCCGCAACAGTGGAATTGGATCGTCTACGTGGCCCTCACGAGCTGGCTCACTTTGAGCTACGGACGGAAAGGCCGCCGCGGCATCCGCTTCATCGAGAATTCTTCGAAGATCAGGACTCGTTTTGATCTCCCGAAGCACCTCGTGGCCATCCGTTCCCGGCAAGTTGAGATCGAGCAAAACTATCCCCGGTCGAGGAGCTTTGCTAGCGTCGGCGTACTCTCCCCGATGATTCAAGTAGTCGAGTGCGCTGTCTCCATCAGGGCACCAGTGGATGCTGTTGTCGACGCCCGCTTTGCGAAAGGAACGAATGATGGCTTCTTTGTCCTCCGGGCTGTCCTCGACGAGGAGGACCATTTGCGACAACGGCTTGAATAGTTGAGCTTCTGTCATGAGATTTTCCTCGAATGAAATAGAAAAACGGATGCGAAGTTTGAATCTTTGAATCTAGCGTCCTAATCGACCACAGCGCCAGATCCTTTAGGAAGAAACGGCAGAGGGTGAACGTTGGGTGACGCGCCCTGAAACGGGCATCCGTGTCGTGGATTCCGCACGCGCGGTTCACGAGGAGGTGATAACCGGGCTCGCTCTACGCTTTTGAAGGTGGAGCTCCGCGCTGCGCCGCGAAGCTATGATAACGTCCTCGACATGATCCGCGATCGGGCGATCCTTCTCGCGGTCATTGCATTGAGCCTCGGTCTCAACCTCACCGCGGTGTCTTGGAGCCTTCCCTCGCGGTTCGCATGGGCTACCGACGAGCTACAACCGCCCATCATTCTCTTGGGGATCGAGGAGGGTTTCTCGGGCGACTGGCATCAACCCGCCTATCCTCCACTTCATTACTACCTTTTGGCTGCGTCCTATATGCCGCTCCTCGCCGCCGACGCCATCGACGTCGAGAGCGTCGAAGGACGGACCGTTCTCTACTATCTAGGGCGCGCTCTTTCTCTTGCGATGGGCGTCGGGATATTGCTGACGCTTTACCGCATCGGTATCGAGATTTTTGACCGGCGCTCCGCGGTTCTCGCTAGTCTCACCGCGGCCTTGACGGCGCCTTTCGTGTACTACGCCAAATTCGCGAATCTCGACGTTCCGCTTTCCTTTTGGGTGCTGTTGTCCCTATATTTTTTCGTACGCCACTGGAAGTTCGGAAAACAACGCGACCTGTGGCTGTTCGCGGGGGTTGCCGTCTTGGCGATGTGCACCAAAGACCAAGCCTATGCTTTCTACGTGCTCCCCGTGGGCGCGTACCTATTTTTCCGCTTCCGCCGCACCGGCAAGCTCGTAGAACGCGGCCCGATGCGCGCGGCGGCGATAGCCTTCATCCTCTTTCTCACCATTCACAATGTCGTCTTGAATTTCTGGGGCTTCGTCCACCACTTCGAAGAAATCCTCTGGGCGCGAAGTCACTACAGCGCGTTCGAAGCCGACGCACTCAGCCAGCTCGATCTGCTCATCCAAACCCTGCGCCACGTCCAGTTCGGGCTCGGCTGGCCGCTGACGCTCGCGAGTGCCGGTGGGTTGTGGCTCGCCTTCGTGAAACGAGACAAAGACCCTCTTCCGCTTTGGCTCGTGCTCGCCGCGCTTTCTTATTACATCTTCTTCATCGCACCGGTGGGCAGCACGTGGCTGCGCTACAGCTTGCCTCTCGTGCTCATCCTGTCTCTTTTCGCCGGCCACGCGCTGGCCACTCTATGGAGTCTTTCAAGAGGTTGGTACCGAGCTGGCATCGTCGCCGTCCTCGCATACTCTTTTCTCTACGCGGCTTCGGTCGACATATTGCTGCTCCACGATTCGCGTTATACGGTGGAGCATTGGCTCAAGGCGCACATGAAGCCCGGTGAGGTCGTGGGTTTCATGGGGCCGGAATATTACCTCCCGCGTTTCGACGGTTTGAACGCAAAGAGGCTCCGGCCGACTGAGTCGGTTCTCGAGCGCTCACGACCCGACTATCTCGTCATCAACCCCGAATATGTTGCGCGCTTCGCACCGGGCACCCGCGAAGGCGATCTATTCACGAAGCTCTCGGCGGGGCGCGCGGGCTACGGCCTCGCGCTTCAGCATCAGTCGCATCCGAGAGGCATGCTCCTCGACTTCGAGAACATCCTCGGGAACATGGCGAAAGTAAATCCTGTGATCGCAGTCTACGAGCGTGCGGAGTGACGTCAAAGAAGGGACGACAACACGTTTTGAAAGCGCTGCCGATCGTCCGCGGCAATGCCGCGTGAGAATCTCAAGGTCCGGCCGTGATGTAACGACACCGTGCCGGTGATGCCCGCATGGCGGGCGACCTCTTCGAAGCCGCGTCGGAGCGGCCCAGCCACCTTGCCGCGCACCGATTGGATGATTCCGCCCTTGAACTCGATTCGAAAAATGAAAGAGCTCGAAAAAAGCCAGACCACGAAGGCCAGGAAAGCCGCGACCAATACCAACCGAGCCATGATGCAGTCTAGCGCGGTGCAACACCTTGACGGCCCAGCGCTCTGATGTCAGAGTAGCCCTCGGCCGAATCACACTGATTCAGGTGGACCGATGTCTTTGTTGATCGGGATTGCCTTTCTCGCCCTCGCCGCAAGCGCTCCCGCGGCGTCCTAAACGGGACAGGACCGACCCGCCTACACGGCACCCCGCGCCGCGGACGGGCATCCCGATTTGAACGGGATTTGGCAGGCGCTCAACGAGGCGCATTACGACCTCGCCACCCATATGGCGCGCGCGGCTATGGCGTTTCGCGAGGGTCCTGTCCGCCCGGTTCCCGCGGATGCCGTGCTCGCGCTCGGCGCCGTCGGTGCTGTGCCCGGCGGATTCGGGGTGGGTCGAAGGCGGCGAGATCCCGTACAAACCCGCGGCGCTCGCGAAGCAGAAGGAAAATCGCGAGAACTGGCTCGAGCTCGACCCGGAGATCAAGTGCTACTTGCCGGGCGTTCCGCGGGCGACCTATATGCCTTACCCCTTCCATATTTTTCAGAGCCACAACTCGTTTTTCATCGCTTATACCTATGCTGGCGCCGTGCGCGATATCTATATCGAAGACTCGGGACCGCCGCCTATTGATTCCTGGATGGGACAATCCGTCGGGCATTGGGAAGGCGAGACCTTCGTCGTCGAGGTCACGGGTCAGAACGACCAAATGTGGTTCGACCGCTCTGGGAATTTCCACAGTGAAGAGCTCCGTGTCGTGGAGCGCTATACGCGGACCGGGCCCGACCACCTTCTGTACGAGGCCACCATCGAAGATCCGAAAGTCTTCGAGCGGCCGTGGAAGATCAGCATGCCGCTCTATCGACGGATCGAGTCGAGTGCGCAGCTGATGGAGTTCAAGCACGTCGAGTTCGTCGAAGAGATGATGTACGGCGAGTTCCGAAAGACGCCGCTCAGCCGGTAGCGAGAGGAGTCGGGTCGATGCGCGCTCGAATCACATTCCTTGTCGCGACACTCGTCATCGCGACCGGCTATCGGCTCAGGAAGCCAAGGAGATCCCACGGACGCCCGACGGCCGGCCGGATTTGTCCGGGATATACGACACGGCCACGTTGAGGCCGCACGCACAGCAAGGCTCGCGCTGCCGAGTGATGGGGACCGCGACGCACCTCCGCCTGGCGGCGACGGCTCTCCCGGCGCGGCCGGCAACGTTCGCGGATATAACAACTTCTGGACCGATCGGGGCACCGAAGCCTTCACGCTCGACGGCAAGTTCCGCACTTCTATCATCGTCGACCCGAAAAACGGCCGCGACCCGGAATTGACGCCGGCCGGCGCGAAACGGCGCGCCGCTTGGGTCAGCCTTTTTGGGAAGAACACCGGCGAGGCGTGGTGGCTCGACTGGCCGGGTCCCGGCCCTTACGACAACCCGGAGCAACGCCCGCTTGGCGAGCGCTGCTTGCTCGCTTTCGGCTCTTCGTCAGGGCCGCCTTCCTTGCCCGTGCTCTACAACAACTTCAAGCGCATCGTTCAGACTGAGGACTACGTCGTTATCCTCGTCGAGATGGTTCACGACGCGCGCATCATCCCTTTGAACCGAGAGCACGCACCGAAGAAGATCCGGAAGTGGATGGGCGATTAGGTCGGACATTGGGAAGGCGACACGCTCGTCGTGGACACGGCCAACTTTACCGACAAGACCGCGTTCCGCGGCGCTTCAGAGAACCTACACGTGGTGGAGCGCTTCACGCGCGTCGACGAGAATAGGCTCCTTTGTCAGCTCACCATCGACGATCCCGAAACGTGGAAAACACCGTGGAGCGGCAAATATCTGTGGGTGGCGACGGACGACGCGATGTACGAATATGCCTGCCACGACGCCAATTACGCTCTCGCAAACATCCTCAGAGGCGCGCGGCTACTCGACGCCGAAGCCCTGGAGAAAAAAAGGTAACCGCCCATGCGCGATAAACTAGCCGTCGTCATCCTTGCTATATTCGCTCTACTCCTCGCCGCGGCTCTGCCCGTAGTGGCCCATCACGCCTTCGGGGCAGAGTTCGATCCCAACCGGCCCGTCTTATTGGAGGGGCCGGTGACGAAAGTCGAGTGGGTCAACCCGCATGCCTGGATCCACCTAGACGTGACGACCGAGGACGGCAAAACGGAGTCGTGGATGGTCGAAGGAGGGACGCCCAACACGCTCTTGAGACGCGGCGTCACGAAGGACTCGTTGAAGCCGGGCACGGTGATCATCGTCGACGGCTACCAAAGCAAAGATCGCTCGAATCGGGCCAACGGGCGCAATGTAACTTTCCCGGACGGACGGAAGCTCTTCCTGGGCTCGTCGGGCACGGGCGCCCCCCGGGACGGAGCGGATCCGACGGAGCGGCCGCGAAAGAAAAAGCCCAACACCCGTTAGCTAGCAGCTTAGTTAGGAAAAGCCGATCCAGCGTCCGCCCCAAGGGACGGTCGCCCAGAGCCCGATCGAAACGACACCGACGACCCGGCCCCAGATAGGGCCGATGCTTCCGGCTTCCGCCATCGATACTTTGCGGCGAATCGTAAAGGTGAAGATGAGTGCGAAGAAGAGACCCGTGATCTTTATCCAGAACGCTTCGCTGTAGTAGCACTTCACGGATTCGGAGACGAAGAGCAAGCTCCCGGAGACGACAGCAACGGCTACGCCTCGCTGCAGCCAGGGTTTCATCTCCTGTGCAACCTGCGCGACGGGTTGCGATCGAAACGCAAGCCCAATCAGGCGGAGATCTACGAGGAGCACGGCGCCTCCGAGAACTCCGAAGGCAACGAGGTGAAACGCCTCGATGAAGGGAAACAGCCACGTCGAAGTACGGATTATCTCGCCCACCGTCGTAAGCTCGAACCATTCGAAGAGCGGGAGAAGCATCACTCCGGCTCCACAACGCATCCGGCCGCCCAGTTGACGATCGGGGGCTGCGGCTGACGATCGCAGTCGAACCAATTATAGGCGATCATGCGCCCCGCGAAAATGATACACACCCAGAGAACGAGCGCGGCCGCACCCGCAAATCGCGCGCTTTTAGGCGTCACGGGATCCCGATCCCACTCAGCGACGCGCAGCCAAATCGTCGAGTGAAACACCCACACATTGATGCCGGCCACTATGAGTAGGATCACCTTCACTCGAAAGAAGATGCTCTGATCGGTCCGGACGGGGATCGCGTAGAACAGGAGCGCGCCGGTGACGATCATCACGATGAAACCCGCGATCGTCCAAGGCAAGAGTCTTTTTTCTACTTCAGAGACCGGGACCTGCGTCAAAGCGAGGCTCAATAGTCGTAAATCCAGAACCGTCGCGAAGCCGAAGAACAATGCCAGCGCCCACACATGGGTGGATTCGACGAGGGGATAGACCCAAAGCGATTAGTGAAGCGCTATGCTCCACTGCGTCTCCGCGAGCCATTTGGCGAACCCTAGAAGCGACATCGCTCCGGCATTATCTCCAATATCGACCGGCGATGTCAGCTCTTGGAAACACTATCGAGCCGCGACGCCTCTATCGCCGCCTCCGCCCCGAGCGCGTCGACACCGTGCTCGGTCGAGAGAAGCTTTCCGCAGTCATACTGCACTCGAAGAATGTCGGCGAGAGAAGAAGCGATTAAACCCTCGTAATCCGGGAACAGTTTCGTCTCCATCCGGGTGAGGACGTCGTCATAGGTCTTGGTTCGGGTGCGTCGGGTAAAGAGCGCGCAGCAATCTTTGTAGGGCTCGATCGAAATCGCGTAAGTGTCGATTTGCTCCGCGACCTTCATGATCGCTTGCTTGTCCATAGCCAAGAGTGGACGCAGCACCGAGATGTCGACAGCCTTTTCGCTGGAGACAAGATTCTCGATCGTCTGCGACGCGACTTGAGAAAGGCTATCCCCCGTCACGATCGCGATCGCTCGCGTTTTTAGAGCGAGCGCCTCCGCGACCCGGAAGAGGAAACGACGAAAGAGCACGGTCTCATGACCCGTGTTTTTTCCACTGAGCGCAAGATCGAAATATGTATAGGGCACGACGAAGAGGCGCGAGCGCAACGTGAAGCGGCTGAGCTTTTGCGCGAGACGTCCGGGGACCGAGCGTTCGAGCTCTCCCTCCGTCATGTGGGTCGCGCTCATGTGAAAAAAATCGACGGTGCAGCCTCGCCGAGCCAACAGGAAAGACGCGACCGGGGAATCGATCCCGCCGGAGAGCAAGCTGAGCACGTGGCCGCTCGAAGCCACTGGGAGCCCGCCGATGCCTGTCGGTCGCTCGGTGTAGAAAAACACAGCGTCGGTGTAGATGTCCACATGGATCGTCACATCCGGGTCGTCGAGCCGCACGCGCTCCCATTCGGTGCAATCCCGAACCACTTGTCCTAGCCAGCGCTCCATCTCGGCCGACGATAACGTAAATTTCTTGTCGACTCGATGCACGCGAACGGCAAAGGTCATTTGAGTGCGATAGCTCTCACGTGCGAGCCGGACGACGATCGACTCGACCCGTGGACGGTCGAGCTCGTCGCGGGCGAGGCGTTCAGCCACGGCTACAGAATGGACCCCACATACCTGATCGATTGTCCTCACCACAGACTTCAGAGACGCTTCGGTGTAATCCTGCGCTTCCACATAGAGACGGCCTTGTCGCCGCTGCATCGGCCAGGAGATGCCTTCGCTACGGAGCGTATGGCGGATGTTCCCGCGAAGCTGAGACCAGAAATCACTTTGATTCCTTCCTTTGAGCGTGATCTCGGGCGAGCGAATGTGAAGCTCGAGACGAGGCACTGGCGGATCCGACATGTTGTTCAGCTTATCAGCTCGGCGAGAGCAGGGTTGGTGTCAGGGGCAGTTAAAGGCTCCGGCGCAAGCCTTCTGTTTTCTCGGATTCTCGAGTCCGTTATCTTGGGATGCGCTCGTGGATTTTGTGGCCCGCGTTCGCTAGACTCCCAATCGCAAGATGCGCGTCCTTTTTCTGCTAGCCCTGCTCGCTCAATCGCCCAAGGAGCTGGTGGAGCGACACTTCGACCACGCTTACGAGCTCTTGGGAAAAAAGCTCTACGTCAAGGCAATCGACCAGTTCCTCTACGTGCTTGCGCTCGACCCGAGCCACCATGACGGCCATTTTTATGCGGGGCTTGCCTATATCCAGCGGGGCCTGACTGGCCTCGAACAGGCGGACCACCACCTGAGTCGGGCCATCGAGCTTGACCCGAGAAACCCCCGACAGTTCCACTATCGTGGCGTCGTCCGTATGCGCCTCGGGGCTTACGAAGAAGCGGTCTCGGATCTCCAGCACATGCTCGCCGCCGAGGACGACTACTACCTATCGTTGTACTCTCTCGGCGCCACGCTGATGCGGCTCGAGCGCTACCGAGAGGCGGTCGATATTCTGAAACGTGCGGTGGACGCTAATCCTTCTCTACTCGAGCCGCGCTGGAATCTCGCGCTCGCGATGCGATTCGCGGGCGAGGATCCCGCCTCGCTTCCGACAAAATATCGTTTGGAGCTTTCGACCGAAGGTATCGGCGCGTCCCCCATCATTTTCGAAGACGTCGCCGAGCGCTCTGGCATCACCCGCTACAGCCGCGCCCGTGGCAGTGGTTGGAGCGATGTCGACGGCGACGGCGACCTCGACCTCTTTGCTGTCGGGATCCACGATCCGCACGCACTCTATCGCAACGACGGCAACAGTGCGTTCACAGATATTACAATGGACTCGGGTCTCTTCGATCCGAGAGGCGGCTGGTCGGCACTCTGGACCGATTACGACAATGACGGCGACCCCGACCTCTATGTGACGCGCGACGGCTGGGACGGCGAGCTTCCCAACAGTCTTTATCGTAACGACGAAGGTGTCTTCATCGACGTCGCCGAGCGCGCCGGGGTCGCAAGCGCCCGCGACAGCTTCACCGCGGCCTTTGCCGACATCGATCACGACGGCGACCTCGATCTCTACGTCGCGAACGGCGTCGCGACGGAAGGCGGAAGCCCCAACGAGCTGTTTCTCAACAACGGCAACGGGACGTTTACCGAAGTCGCGGATCGCTACGGCGTGGCCAATCACGGCCGCTCCATCGGCTCGGCTTTCGGCGACTACGACAACGACGGCTGGCCGGACTTACTCGTCGTTAACTTCTTCGGCAATCCCGCCCTCTACCATAACAATCAAGGACAGAGCTTCTCGAATGTCAGCCGGCGCGCCGGGATCACACGCCCGCACGAAGGCTTCGTGGGGTTTTTCTTCGACTATGACAACGACGGCTGGCTCGACATCTTCATCGTTGGCTTCGCGGCAAAGATGGAAGAAGCCTTGAGGAGCGCGCGGGCGGGCGCAGCAGTGAACGAGGCGAGCCGGCTCGCGCTCTATCGTAACAATCAGGACGGGACCTTCACGGAGCTCGCCGAAGCCGCTGGGCTCGCGAAGAACTTCGGCGCGATGGCGGCGAGCTTCGGCGACATCGACAATGACGGGTATCTCGACATTTATCTCGGATGCGGGGCCCCGGCGATCGAGCGTTTCGAGCCCAACAAGCTCTTCCTGAACGGGGGTAACGGCGTCTTCACCGATATCAGCGCCGCGGCGGGTGTCGACCATCTCGGCAAAGGGCACGGCGTGAGCTTCGCCGATTACGACGGCGATGGCGATCTCGACATCTACGTACCCACAGGCGGTGCTTTTCTCGGGGACCGCCAAGCCGACGCGCTCTATCGGAATCCGGGAACGGCGAACCACTGGCTACACGTCAAGCTGCGGGGGACGACGGGCCACCGCGATGCGGTGGGGGCGCAAGTGCGCGTGCAACTGGGCGAAACCATTTTGATGCAAGAAGTTACGATTGGCGGGGGCTTTGGCTCGACGAACAGCCTGATCTTGGAATTCGGCCTTGGCGAAGCGACTTCGGCCGACGAGCTAGAGATCCGTTGGCCCGCTGGCGGCCGCCGAGTGTTGCATAATGTCGCCGCAGACCAACGAATTCTGGTAGTAGAGGCCAAACCCGGCTACGAGCTGCTCCCGTGACGTGAAGGCTCGTTCTCAAAGAGCTGAGGCGGCACACTCGATTCAAGGTGTTGGGGTTCTGTTCGCCAATCCATGGTAGGTATCGTTAGCGACAGGGCGACCTGGCGTCAATCGGCCGCTTTCCTCGAGCTTTTTTTCGATCGACGGCAGAATCGAGAACTTCGGATCGGATACGCGCCGAGCGAATCAGGTACACTGCGCACATGCAGTGGCTGTTCGCAATCGCGCTCGCGATCCAAAGCTGGGACGCGACCCTGGCGCGCGGTCTCGAAGCCCTCGAGGCGGGCCGGATGGGCGAGGCCGAGCAGGCCTTCCGCGAGGCGATCGACATAGCCCCAGACGAGGTCGGGGCGAAAATGCTCGTGACGAACCTGTTTCTCGACACGGAGCGGCCCGAGCGCGCGCTCGAGATCATCGAGCCGTTGATCCAGGGGGTGCCCGAGGCCGATCGCTCCCCCACCGCCAACACCGTCTACGGACTGGCGCTCGCGCAATCGGGCCGTCACGCCGACGCCGTGGCGCCGCTCCGAGCGGCGCTCGCGGTGCAGCCCCGCCGGGCCAAGGCGCTGTTCAACCTGGGCCGGTCGTTGCAGGCGCTGGAGCGCTTCGACGAGGCGGCCGAAGTCTACCGGAAGGGCCTCGCCTTTCTCCCGCCCGAGAACATCCGCTTCGCGCTCGGCCTCGCTCGCTGTCAGGTCCGTTTGTCGCAGCTCGACGAGGCCAGGGCTCACCTCGACGATCTGGTGGCCAAACATCCGGAAGTGGGGCGCGCGTGGCTCTTGAGAGGGATCGTTGCCTTCGAGGAGGAGCGCTATCGGGAATCCGAGGACGACGTGCTAAAGGCCCTCGAGAACGGCTATCAGCTCGCGGAATCGGACCTTCGGCTTGGCATGGCGCTCGGCAGGCTCGGAGAGTACGAAGAGGCGCAGCGCGCCCTCGATCGCGCGCTCGAAAAAGAGCCCGAACTCGCGACCGCCCACTACTTCAAAGGTCTGTTTCTCTTTCAGGAAGGCGAGACGCTGGCTCCTGGCTCCGCGAATCCTTTTGGCCTGCACGCGGTGCGCCTTTTGGAGCGCTCGCTCGAGCTCGCGCCCAACCCCAAGACCTCGCTCGCTCTTGCCGAGGTCGAGCTGCGGCTGCGGCTGCACACGCAGGTCGTGGAAAGCGCGCGCGCTGGGGCCACCGTGCCCGAGCTCGCACCTCGGGCGTACCACCTGATGGCCCTCGCCCATCACGAGCTGCTGGAATACGAGCCCGCGGAAGCGGCCTATGAGCGCGCGGCGGAAGCGGGAGCAAACAGCGCCGAGCTCTACCACGACTGGGGCAACCTGCTCTCGGTGATGGGCCGGTGGGACGAAGCCAAAGCGGTGCTCCACAAGGTGCTCGAGCGCAACCCGGACTTCGTCGGATCACTCCTGCAGCTCGGTGTGGTCCATCTCAACCTGCGCGAGCACGAGACCGCGCTCGACTACCTCGGCCGCGTGATCGCGATGGCGCCTGACAACGCGGAAGCCTGGTACCAGAAAGGCGTCGTGGAGTCGCGCCAGAACGATCCGGCCGCGGCCGCGGCTTCTTGGCAGCGCGCGCTCGAGCTCGACCCGGAGCAGACGCGACTTTACTACCGCCTCGGCGCGGAGCTGGTGAAGCTCGGCCGCGTCGACGAGCGCAACGCGCTTCTCGAGGAGTTCGCCGAGCGCGAGCGCAGGAGCGAGCTTGCCGCCCAGCGCTCCGAGCAGCTTCTGAATCTTCTCAATGGGGCGGTCGCGGCGTCGGAGGCCGAAGACGATGACCGGGCGCTCGCGCTTCTAAACGCCGCGAAGAACCTCGCGCCTGACGACCCGCTTCCTTACGTCTACCTAGGCGACTTCTATCTGTCCCGCGATCGTCTCGGCGATGCCAAACGGGTGCTGGAGGAAGGTCTCGTGAGAATGTCGAACGAGCTTTCGCTTTACCAGACGATGTTGTCGGTGCACACGGCGCGCGGCGATGCCGCCGCGGCGGACGAAGCCCGGAGCCGAATCAGGAAGATCATCAAAGGCGCGGAGTAACCCGGTGCGGACCGCGTCCTGCTGCCTCGGACTGGCCCTCGTCACCGTTCTGCTCGCCACCACGTCGTCGAGCCAGCAGTCGCGCGTCTTCCAGGTCTCCCGCGATCCAGACATCCGCTACTGGTGGGACGACGTCCCGAAATCTGTGAAACGGAGCAGTCTCTCGACCGCGGATTTCAGCAACATCGAGCCCGCGGATTTCATGGGCCCGCAGGCCTGCAAGACGTGCCACGAGGACAAGTACCAGCGCTGGTCGCAGCACCGTCACCGCTTCATGAACGCGCCCGCCACCGAAGCGACCATCAAAGGCGATTTTTCCGGGCATGCTTTTATCGACTATTTCGGCGGGCGCGCCACGTTCGCGCGGGAGAACGATCGGTACGTCATGCGGCTCGTCCGGGGCGACACGGGGCGGACGTACCACGTCACGCAGACCATCGGATCGAGATTCTTTCAGTACTACGTGGGCCTCCAGATCGAAGGGCCGGAGCCGATGGGGCACAGAATCTATCGGTCCGAGCACGTGCTCCCGTTCGGCTACTGGCTCGACTACACCCAGTGGGTTCCCGTCGTGCACGTGGAGAAAACCCGTGAAGGCGAGCCCAGCCTCATCGATGCCATGCGGCGCGATCCGTTCACGCAGCCCGCGGTCCACGATTATGCGCAGTCCTGCTCCCAGTGCCACACGACCATGCCGACGGGCGACTGGCTCATCCACCGCCAGCCGTCCTTTCCCATGAGCCCGCTCGGCTTCTCGTTCGACCTGAGATCCTACGTCGCCGACAACCACGCGGAGCTTCTCGCGGGCAAGGACCCGTCGCGGCTCGAGCTGGATGACGTGCAAGAGCTCTTGCTGCGCATTACCCACAAGAAAGCCCCCGTGTGGGAGCTCACGTCGGGTATCAGCTGCGAGACGTGCCACTACGGCAACCGCGCGCACGTCGAGAGCGGAGGGGCGATACTGCCGCGCATGTTCCCCACGAGCCCGCGGCTTTTCATCGACGGCACCAACCCGGCGGTGGATTTGGCGCGCAATCCGGTCAACCAGAACTGGACTTGCGGCCGGTGCCACCAGGGCACACGCTTCGAGTATGCCGCTGGGATGGGCACGTGGAACTCGACCGAGTACAGCGACGCGATGAAAGGCGCATGCTACCGGTTCGACGAGCCGGAGCGCGCGATGTTACGCTGCATCGATTGCCACAACCCGCACGAAACCACGGGAAAGGCTTGGTCGAGAACGCCGGACGAGGACGATGGGTTGTGCCTGAAGTGCCACACCGAGCTCGAGCCCGAACCCGCGCGCGTCGGCCACACGCGCCATCCCATGGGAAGCACCGGCAGCCGCTGTATGAACTGCCACATGCCGCGTATCAACGAAGGGCTGCAGGCGATGGTGCGCACGCACATGATCTTCAGCCCGACGAAGCGCGAGATGATCGAGGCGAATCAGCCGAATGCGTGCAACATGTGCCACGTTCGGGAGACGCTCGCCTGGACGGTGGCGAAGCTCGAACAGTGGTACGGCGCGCAGTACGAAGCGACTGAGATAGAGAGCACCACGGCGGCCACGCTGGAGTGGCTGCGAAGCTGGCATCCTACGACGCAAATGGTGGCCGCCGACGTCCTGACGAAAGCCAGAGCCGACTGGGCGCTCCCGGAGCTCTTCGACGCGCTCGACAGCAAATACATGCTCGTGCGCCAGTTCGCGCAGATCGGGCTCGACGACATGCTCGAAACGCGCCTGGCGCATTTCGGCTACCGCTTCTACATGTTCGAGGACGAGCGCGAGGCCTCCCTCGAGGCCCTCGTCGAACATTACCTGCTCGATGGGACGACCACGCGTATACCGGAACAATCGGAGGCCGAAGAAGTCGAGCACTACCGCCAGCTCGTGCGGTTCAAACCCGACTCCAGCACCGCCCACTACTATCTCGCCAACGCGCTTTTTCCCCACGGCGGAATCGACGAGGCGATGTTTCACTACCGACGGGCGATTGAGATCGACGCCGGGTTCGCCCGCGCATACAACAACCTCGGCGTCGCTCTCAAGGAGGAGGGCCGTATCGACGAGGCTGCCGCCGAGCACCGGAAAGCGCTGTCCCTAGAGCCGAGGCTCCCCGACGCGCACATCGCTCTAGGAAACGTCCTGGTCCTGCAGGGCCGCTCCGACGACGCGGCCGCGAGCTTTCGCCGGGCGATTGGCCTCGAGCCCGATCGCGCGGAGGCCCACTACAACCTCGGGCTTGTGCACCAAGCCGCGGAACGGACGCAGGATGCGATGGCGAGCTACCGGCGTGCGATCGCGATAGAGCCGCGCTACGGCGAGGCGCTCAACAACCTCGGCATCGCGCTCGCCTCCCTGGGAAGACAGGACGAAGCCATCGAAGCCTTCGAGCAGGCGATCTCGACGGAAGACGCCGCCACACCTTCGGCACAGAACAACTTGGGCTGGGCGCTCAAGCTGGCGGGCCGTCTCGATGATGCAATGGAGCACTTCGAGGCGGCGCTCGCGGCGGATCCAGAATCCATTTCCGCCCAGGTCGGGCTTTCGGGTGTGCTCGCTTCACACGATGACCCGAGACGCCGCGACCCAGAGCGCGCTATCCGGCTCGCGGAATCCGCCGCAGGAGCGACCGACGAGCAAAGCGCCGAGGTGCTCGACACGCTGTCGCAGGCCTACGCCGCCGCGGGACACTTCGAGCGAGCCGCCGCGGCAGCCGAGAAAGCCGTCCGGCTGGCGCCTCCTGACGAAGCGCTCGCACGAGCCATCCGCGCGCGTCTCGCCGAGTACCGGAGCGCGCGCTAGACACAAAAAAAAATGGCGGGGCCGAAGCCCCGCCATGGAGTCAAACTCCTCGATGCGCTAGTAGGCGACCTTCACACCGATGAACGCCCGTCTCGGGTCCACCCAGCGGTTGCCCTCTCCGAGGTTGGAGCTGAAAGCGTTCCGCGACGCGATATCCTCTTCCGCCGTCTCGTTCAGCACATTGAGAATGTCAGCGAAGAGCTCGAACTTCCCGGCCTCACCGAAACGGAAGATCTTCGAGACTCTCAAGTCCAAGTTGTTCTGCGACGAAAGCCGCCTCGAGCCCAACGGCTCGAGATAGATGGTCTGCCGCCCTTGGGGCAGGCGCGGACGGGCCTGAGAGGCCCACGGCTTGCCGGTAAAGTACCGGTAGTTGGCGCCGATGAGAAGCTCGATGCCTGGAAACTCATAGGTTCCGGTGAGAATGAACGTGTGGGTGCGATCGTTGAGGAGGTTCCCTTCCGCGTTCGTGAATTGGTTGGGATCCCGACCGATGGCGCCACTGCGTACCCTGCTCTCCTGGCTACTCGAGGGGCCGGCATAGTTGTGGCCCATGAGCCCACGGGCATGAGAATAGTTGTACGAGACCAAGGCCTGCCAATTATTCGCCATGCGCTTGGTCACCTTGAACTCGAGACCGTCGATGTCCATGAAGAAGTTGGGGAAGTCCATCGACTCAGGACCACACGGACAGTTGCCGAGCAGATAGAACCGATCGCTGGGGTCCGTCGTAATGTTAAAGACGTCGAGCAGCGATCCGTCATCCAACGTGACCTGGCCGGGCTCGTACAACGCATTCTGTGTGATCCAGCCGTTATAGTTGCTGCCGTCCTTCCGGATATAGGTGAACCCGACGGCGATGTCGTTGGTCACCTCCCGATCTAATCCGATGGAGAACTGGCTCGTTCTCGCCGAGAGCGTATCGGAAGCGACCCCGATATTTACAAGGGGATCGAAGACATCGACGATATCGGTATACGCGCCGGTGGCCGGATCGAAGAACGCCGTTGTAATCGTCGTGTTGCCAGGGTGGACGGCTGCGATCTCACCGGTGATCGGCTGGCGGAAGTAGAGCCCCCAGTTTCCGCGCAGCACGGTTTTGCCCTCGTTGTCGAGCTTGACGTTGAAGCCGATACGGGGGGCGATGTTGTTGTTCGTATAGAGCGGTCCCAGTCCCGTCACTTCCTGTCCCGAGACGGGGATCACACCCCGGTCGTCCTGCGCCATGAACTGGACATCCTGACTGATGGCCTCGACGCGATCGTAGCGGACTCCAATCTGAACCGTGGCCCGGTCGCCGATATGGACCATGTCCTCCACGAAGAATCCCAGGTCCGTGAACTTGCCACCGTAGTTGTAGCGCTCACGGATGTAGGCGTAGTCGGGCGCACCGTTGTAGTCGTAATAAATGATGTCGTTGGTGTAGCCGTAGTGACCACTGTGCTGTCCGACCACGTATTGGACGCCGAACTTGAAGTCGTGGTCCGCGCCGATCCAGTCCGAGGCATAGTGGGACAGCTTGCCGTGGACAGCGGTACGGGCCTGGCGGAACCCACCGGAGAACGGAGGACCGCCGCTGGTCTCACCGGTGGCGCTGTCCGTGCGGCGCGACTGGCCGAAGTTGCCGTTGGGCCTCGCATAATCATCCGGCGAGTAGAAGCCCGACACGCGCACGTCGTAGAACGTGTTCTGCGAGAGCACATGCGTGATGTTACCGAACGTAATGGACGGATTGCGGCCGCCCCACGTCAGGGTAGTCTCGAAAGGACTACTTATGCTCGGCGTCTGCGGGATGACCCAGTAGTCGTCGTGGTAGGTGTGCATGAACTTCATGTTCTCGGTAATCTGCCATGTGAACTTCCAGTTGATGCGATCCGCCTCGAACTGCCTCGGAAACCGAGGGTCGGTGCCGGGCTGGTTGTCATAGTCCCGCAGGTACTGGTAACCGGCATAGATCCAAGCCTTGTCCTTGACGATGGGTGCGCCCACGTGCGTCGTGAAGTCGATGTACTTGTCCCGGGTGAAGCCGGTCTCGCCGTTCTCGTCGCCATCGGGGCATCCGCCGCAACCCCTTTTGATGGGTTTGGACGTGATCGCCTCGGACATCCCGAAGTAGGCGGCGTCCACCCTTACGTCATTCGTGCCCTGCCTTGATATCGCATTGAAGACCGCACCGCCACCGACTTGGTACTCTGCCGAGGCGCCCAGGGAGATGATCTCGATCTCTTCGATGGTGTCCGTGTCCGGCCACGGCCAAGCCGCGCCTGACACCGGTGCGGTGAAGTCCGTGCCGTCCATGAGATAGGTGTTTTCGTCCGTGTTCGACCCATAGGCGGAAACACGCGTGCTCGTCCCGCTCGTCGGGTTCGTCGCCGACATTCCTGGCGCCGACTTGGTGAAATCGAACATGCTGAAGCGACGGAGAGGGACGTTCTCCATCATGGTGTCGTCGTAGTTCGTGGAGAGACCCGACTTGCGGGTGTCGACGATCGGGCTCTCGCCGGTCACCGTGATGGTCTCGGCCACGGACGCCACGCTCATCTCGACGTTGCGCTCCACGTTGCCGCCCACCGTGACAATGAGACCTTCTTCCCGGTACGTCGCGAATCCGGGCATCTCGATCGTGAGCTGGTAATCACCCGGAGGAAGATTCCGGAAGCGATACCGGCCCTGATTGTTGGTCGTGAACATTTGAGGACCACCCGGAAGCTCCGGTGATGTCAGCACCAAGGTCGCGCCGGGCAGCACACCTCCTGATCCGTCACGGATCGTACCGTCGATGGAGCCAAGATTGACCTGCCCCATCACGGCAGCCGGCAACGCGAAAATGAGACCCAGAAGCATCAAGCGGTTACTCATCAATTTGTACCTCCTGCCTAAATCAAACAATGGAGAATCAATGGACCCCCCACTGTAAACGGAAGCAATCATTGTGCCACGGCTTTGAACGTGAACGTGACGCGTCGTGTGCGCCAAGTGTACGGCCAGATTGCGTTTTGCGCAATCCGTTTACGAAGAATGAGAGCCCTTCGCGTCCCGAGATCCACGTCAGTGGATTCCATTCCAACCAATTGGAGCGTTCGTGCCGAAACTGGTGCCTCCTGTCAATCCCCCCCGGGGACCTTCATCTAGAAACTCCTCTCCCTTCCACGAGTGTCATGACGATTCGGGCCTCGGGCACGCTGAACGATTCGACCCTGCCGCCGGGCCAGCGCACCTGCACACGTTCTGCCCAGTCCTCGCCCGACCAGCCGAAATGCGCGCGGCCATCACTCGACGCAAGGAAACTCCCGGATGGGTGGATCTCTCGCATTTGACGGACGTGGCCCGCCTCGACAGTGATAGTGATACGCGCGCCGATCGCGTCGCGCGGGCCGCGGGTCCCGACGAGCCGGAAAAGCACCCCCGGGCGCTCGCCCTCGAGCTCGTTGACGAGCAGCGAGGGCGCCGCATCGATATTAACGATGACGCCATCGACATCGCCGTCGCCATCGACATCGCCGAATGCGGCCGACCGACTCGCGGCCATGCGCGTCATCGCGTCGCCCGGGGCGAACTCCTGTTCGGAGAACACACCCGTGCCGTCGTTCCAGAAGATCTGATTCGCCTGACGGTAGCGCGTCTTCAAATTGCTGTAATCAACACCGGGATAGACATGTCCGTTCGCGACGAAGACATCCAGATCCCCGTCGTGGTCGAAATCGACCATGCGGGTCCCCCAGCCGAGCGCGAACCAGCTCGGCCCGTGCAAGTTCGCCGCCCCGACGCTATCGATGAAGAGGCTATGGCCGTGGTTGAAATACGCGTTGTTAGTCTCGTGGGAAAAGTTGGTGACGAAGAGATCGAGCCGTCCGTCGCCGCTGAGATCCCCGATGTCCACCCCCATCCCTGCTTGGGCAAGGCCGTCCGACGAGAGCGCAACGCCCGACAAGAACGCGGTCTCGGTAAAATGCCCCGAGCCGTCGTTTCGATAAAGGAAGTTCGGCGCCGAATCGTTGGCGACATAAACATCCAGATCCCCGTCGTCATCGTAGTCGCCGGTGACCACGCCGAGCGCATAAGCCCCGGTCGGATCGCTCAACCCGGCGGCCGCCGTCCCATCCGAGAAGCTGCCGTCCCCCTCGTTCAGAAAGAAGACATCCGAGGCCCCTTCTAGCCCTTTTGGCCCACACATGATGTCGAGCCCGAACCATTGGCAGCGCGCTTCTTGCCCCGGAGGCGGGATCGCGTCGAGATCGATGTCGATATAGTTGGCGACGTAGAGGTCGAGGTCTCCGTCACCTTCGGCGTCGAAGAACGCGGCGCTCGTGCCCCACGCACCGTCGGCGACACCGGAGGCCTCTGCGATTTCCTCGAACGTTCCGTCGCCACGGTTGCGATAGAGGAGGTTTGTGCCGATACGCGTCACGTAGAGATCGGGCGCACCGTCGTTGTCGACATCCCCCACCGCGACCCCCATCGCCCAGCCCGTGTCTCCGAGGCGCGCGCGCGCGGTGACGTCTTGGAAAGACCAGTCACCGTTGTTTCGATAGAGCCGGTCGCTCGTGACCTCTTCGACGCCGCCGCCCGCGAGCCGCGCGCCATTCGCGAAATAAAGATCGAGGTCGCCGTCCTCGTCGTAGTCGAACATCGCGACCCCACTTCCTAGCGTGCTGACGATGGTGCGCTTGTCCGGTTCACCGCTAACGTTGATGTAATCGATTCCGGAGCCTTCGAGCGCGTCTCGAAAAACGGGCTTTTCCTGGGCGTTCGCGAGTACGATGAAGGGACCAAACAGGAGCTGAAACAGCAACGCTCGCAACATGTTGGGCATTCTACGTCCATTAGCCGTCATTCTGTCAGGGTGTTAGGGCTTCCCACACTCGCGCATGAGGGGATGTGTAGGGGCAAAGCTTCATGTGGGTGACAGCAACGTGCGAGAGAAGGAGGGAGTGCTAGAATCGCATAGCATCCGAGATGAGCAAAGAAAAGGGCACACCCCGCCGTCATCATCAGGGACTCCTAGTTGCCGCTGCGGCCGGCGCGGTTCTCGTAGGCGCGTTTTTTTGGCTCATGCGCCGAGCGATTCCCGAGCCGTATCGCCGCGTAAACATCGTGCTCGTCACGGCGGACACGCTCCGGGCAGACCACCTTCCGGCCTACGGCTATGAACGTGTCCGCACACCCCACCTCGATGCCATGGCCGCCGAGAGCGTCTTGTTCGAGAACGCAAGTACCGTCGTGCCGCTCACGCTCCCTTCCCATGCGTCCATGTTTACGGGAACTTTCCCCATGTATCACGGCGTCCGCGACAATGGCGGCTACTATCTGGACGAAAAGCACCAGACGCTGGCGGAGACACTCCGGGATAACGGCTACAAAACGGGAGGCTTCGTCGCCGCTTTCGTTCTCGACTCGCGCTGGGGTCTGAGCCAAGGTTTCGATCGCTATTACGACGAATTCGATTTTCAGAAATTCGAGAGAATCGCGCTCGACACCGTACAGCGACCTGGGGGCGAAGTGCTCGAAGAAGCCCTCGGGTGGATGGACGACGTCAAAGACCTCCCGTTTTTTTCGTGGCTCCATTTCTACGACGTGCATGCACCTTGGGAAGCGCCGGAGCCTTTTTTCTCCCAATATCAAGGCCACCGTGGGAGCCGCTACGACGCAGAGATCGCCTATGTGGACAGCCTCATGGGCGAGCTCTTCGATTGGCTCGAAACGAACGGTCTCGAGGACGATACGATCGTCGTCTTCATCGCCGACCACGGCGAGAGCCTCGGCCAGCACAAAGAGAACACGCACGGCTTTTTCATCTACGACGCCACGATGCGGGTGCCCTTCATCCTCAAGACCCCATACCGCCAACTCGGCGGCGGCCGCCGCGTCGAGGCTCAAGTGCGATCGATCGACTTGATGCCGACGCTGCTCGAGCTCGTGGGTATCGAAGCGCCAGAGGCGGTGCAAGGAACGAGCCTCGTCCCGCTCGCAAGCGGCGAGATGAACGATCTCGGACTCTACGCCTATGGCGAATCTTTCTACCCGCGCAACCACTACGGATGGTCGGAGCTGAAATCGATTCGCAACGAGTCGCTCCACTTCATCGATGCGCCGCGACCGGAGCTTTTCGATGTTCGTGAGGATCCGCGCCAGCAGACGAACTTGGCCAACCAGCGCGCTGCGACCGTGGGCCGACTGAAAGCGGAGCTCGACGCGCTCATCGAAGAGCTCGGCGTGGAAGGGATCGACGAGCAGGCGCCCGAGGCGCTCGACGCGGAAACCCAGCAACAGCTCGCCGCGCTCGGTTATCTAGGCGGCCCGTCGAAAGTCAACATCGATCCCGACCGGCCGCTCGCCGATCCGAAGGACAAGATCGGCTTGTTCAACTTGATCAAGGATGCGGGCTCGGACTCGAGCGAGGGCCACATCACGGAAGCGATTGCCAAGATCGAGCAAGTCTTGCTTGAGGACCCTGGCATCCTCGAAGCGCACAACATCATGGGCAACCTTCTCACGAAGGACGGTGACCTCGAGCGCGCATTGGCAGCTTATCAAGAGGCGCTCGCTCGAGACCCCGAATACACGCCCGCGCTCTTCGGCCTCGCTTTGACCTATATGGAGCTCGGACGGCCCGATGACGCCGACGCCGGTTACCGCCGCCTCATCGAGCTCGACCCGCGCGACAGCCGCGCGCATTTCATGCTCGCCAAGAGCCATGCAGGCCGCAGCGAGTTCGAGAAGGCGATTGAGCTTCTCACA
Organism: Acidobacteria bacterium bin61; assembly: GCA_963578475.1. GTDB lineage: Bacteria > Acidobacteriota > Vicinamibacteria > Marinacidobacterales > SMYC01 > SMYC01. Next base: position 42,615 of record CAUZCL010000023.1, read on the forward strand.
CAGGTCGCCGATATCGGGAGCGAGCGGGCGCCGCTACACAATTTGATGGCGGAGTGCTATTTCGGCTTGAAGGAGCTCGACATCGCCGAGCAAGAAGTCCATCGCGCGCTCGCGATGAACGCGGAGCTTCCCACGGCCTATTACAACCTTGCTCTCATTTTCGAAGAGCGCGGCGATGTGAACGCGGCCATCGAAGCTTACGTGAAGGAGATCGACGTCACGCCGAAAGGTTTCAAAGCCCACTTCAATCTCGGCAAGCTCTATGGCCAGACGGGGCGCCCGCGCAAAATGAAGGAACACTTCGAGGCCGCCATCGGGGCCAATGAAAGCTTCGCCATCGGCCATCTGTACCTCGCGAAGCTCCATCTCGATTCGGGGAACTTGGACAAAGCGCAGGAGCTCGCTTCTAGAGGCATCGAGCTCAGCCCGAATCCTTCGATGGCGCCCTTCGGCCACTTCATCCTCGCCGATATCTACAACAGGCAAGGTCGGGTCGAAGACGCGGAGCGCGAGCTTCAGGCAGCGCGGCGCTTGCAGCAAAGCTGAGCCGCCACTACCGAAGCCGAACTAGAAGCCGCACCATCCGCAGCCGCGCCGAGAGGCGCCGCACCCAACAAGCCCTTCAAAAACGCTCTCCGCGACGTCATACCTGCCCTCCTCGCATAGGGAACGCAGCATAACATAGCGAAAGATTGACAAACTTGAGGGGGGTGCGGGCGTTTTTTCTTATCCCCACATCTCCTCCTATCCCCACATCTCCTTGCTTTTTGAAGCGGTTAAAGGCAATGGGGATATGGGGATAAGAACAGAGTCGGCTTTGCGACTTTGCGCTTTTCCTAATATTGATCTAGAACAGAATCCACAAGATTTCAGCGGATCCGTTGTAGGCGGTTTTGATAGGCGTCGCTATCATAGACGTCGGGGTTGACGCAGTTGGGCGCTTTTTGGAGCTTTGTATGTGCGACGGCATTTTTGGCGCACATGGTAGCCATCTTGTTCCGCGTGTCTCGGCTCGCCGAGGCGATGTGCGGCAGGATGACGACGTTGTCGAGCTCAGCGAGGCCAGGCGCCATGGCTGGCTCGTCCTCGAACACATCGAGGCCAGCGCCAGCAATGGCCTGGCTTTTCAGCGCGTCGACGAGAGCGCGCTCGTCGACGATGGGGCCACGTGCTGTGTTGATGAGATAGGCGGTCGACTTCATTTTCTCGAGAGCCGCCGCGTCGATGAGATGACGCGTGCCCTCGTTCAAATCCGTATGCACCGTCACGAAGTCGCTCTCTTCGAGCAACCGATCCATTTCGGTATAAGAGACCCCCTCCATGCCGTCGATCAAATCGCGGATGGGCGGGTCATAGGCCAGCACCCGCATATCGAAGCCTCGGGCGCGCCGGTACATGGCTTGGCCGATGCGGCCGAAGCCGATGATGCCGATCACTTTGGGCGTGCCGTCGCCGCCCTTCGAGATATCGCCGCCCAGGAACAGGCTCGGACCCCAGATCTGGTACTTCCCCTCTCGCATGTAACGGTCGGCGGGTACGACGTTTCGCGCGACGGACATGAGCAATGTCCAAGTGAGGTCGGCCGTCGTATCGGTGAGCACACCGGGCGTATTGGTGACAGGGAGGCCGAGCTCGGTCGCCGCCTCCACGTCGATATTGTTGTAGCCCACGGCAAAGTTGGCGACGCCGCGCAGGTTCTCACCGGCGGCGAGCACGTCGCGGTCCACGGACTCCGTCAAGAGCGAGACGAGCACATCCGCCAAGCGCACACCGGCGAGAACACTCGCGCGCGGCACGATCGCGTCTTCGATCTCCGTTGCGATGGAGAGGTCACCGGCACCCCTCAAAATCTCGAGTCCGGCTTCGGGAATTTTGCGCGTTGCGAAAATCTTCACGTCATACTCCGAGCGCGACGTTATCTTCTTGGAACTTCTCGAACCCAGCATGGTCGGAAGCCCCTTTTCGGATCCGCGCGACACCTTCCTTGATAGAATCCATATCGGTCGCGTAGGAAAGGCGCAGGAAATGCTGGCCTTCGCTTTTCAAAACGCCGAAGCTTCGCCGATCGACGAGCGCGACCCCGTGGTAGTACAAGAGAAAACGCTGAAAGAGCGTGGCCGGGCTCGTCTTGCCCCGTCTTTGCTCCGAGAGACCATCGTAATAATCGTGGATACCGAGCTCCGCGCAAATGCCAGAAACATTAGGAAACACGTAGAACGCTCCGAGAGGTTTGTTGCACGTGATGCCAGGGATGTCATTGAGCGCGGGCACGACATAGTCTCGCCGCTTCTTGAACTCCGAGACCATGTGTAGAACAACCTCCGCAGTCTTCGGGTTCTCGAAAGCCTCGCGAGCTGCCTCCTGAGCGAAGGGCGGCACGCAGCTGACAGTATTGATGTTGAGCTGCTTCCACAAGGCCGCTTCCTCTTCGTTTGGAAGCACCGACCAGCCGAGGCGCCAACCCGTCATCGCAAAGCCTTTCGAGTGGCCGCTCGCAATGATCGTGCGCTCCTTCATTCCCGGCGCCTGAGCAATCGAAAAATGCTCGAAGCCGTCAAAGGTGATGTGCTCGTAGATCTCGTCGGAATAGACCCGCAAATCAGGCTGCGCCTTCGAGCGCACGACCTCGGCAACGCTTTCGAGGATCTCTCGCGAGAGGACGCCGCCCGTCGGGTTGGACGGCGAGCACAACATGAGAAGCTTCGTCTTTTTGGTGATGTGTGCTTCGAGCTCTTCCACCGTGAAGGCAAACCCGTTCTCTTCGCGAAGAACGAGCGGCACGGGAGTGCCACCCATATAGGTCACCCAAGATTCATAAATGGGAAAGCCGGGGCTCGGATAAATGACCTCGTCTCCGGGATTGATGTAGCTCATCATCGCGTAGCCAATCGCCGGCTTGGCTCCGGGGAGGATGATCACCTGATCGGCGCTCACATCGAGACCACGTGTTTTTTTGACATGCGCCGCCGTCGCTTCGCGAAGAGACTTGATCCCGGCGGGGTCCGTATAGTGCGTATTGCCAGCGAGAATGTTGTCGATGCCAACTTGGTTGATGTGGGGCGCGCTATCGAAGTCCGGCTCGCCGATGGTAAAGCGGATAACGTCGACACCACGTGCTTGGGCTCGCGCCACGTCGTCCCCAATCTTGAACGCATTCTCCGTACCCATGGCGGCGATTCTGTTCGCAATCACACCCATTTCTGTTAGAGCTCCTTCTTGGTATAAGCAGTTGATTGTATGGCGCGGGAAGACCCTGCGCAAACTGGAAGAACGTCCGTAAGAACAAGAGAGCATAGGCGTTCGACGGGGACCGGGGGCGCCTGGTCGGCCCGGATCGAAGCGTCTATAATGGAGACTGATTCCGGAACCATCGCGGAGGCTTTTATGAGACGGACACTCCTGGTGTTGTGCCTGCTCCTAACCACCATGGGGTTCGGGCAGTCTCTCGGAGAGCTCGCAAAAAAAGAAAAAGAGCGCCGGGAGAAGAATAAAGAAGAGGGAAAGGAAGTGTTCGTGATTTCCAGCGACGCACTTGCCCCCGAGAGCGAGACGGACTCGGAGAGCGAGAATACGGCCGAGCCCTCGTCCGGGAGAACGCTGACCCCCACCGGCCCCAGGCGCTCGGAAGAAGAAGAACGTAGGGCGATCGAAGATGATTTGGAAGAAGACGAAATTTTTGTGCCCACACAAATCTCGGCCGATGCCCCACTCGAAGACCGAATGCAAGCGTTCAGACTCATGAAGGAGGGCTACGAGAGGCGGGTCGTCGAAATCGACAAAAGTATCGCCGAGAACGACGAAACCATCCGTGAGCTCGATGCCCGAATTGCTGCCGTGTCGGCGCTCGGAGGCGGCGGCCTACCCGTCGCGCCGCAAACCGGCACGGGTGCGGCCACCACACTCATGACGGGGCAGGAAACCGCTGAGCTCGTTGGGCAGCAAGATCGGCTGAAAGCGATCAACGAGACGCTCCGGAAGCGGAAAGAGGAGCTCAAGGCGAATTTGCAAGCGAAGGGCCGCGCCGCGGGCATCCCTCCGGGCCAGTTGCGGTTCTAGTCCCCTAGAGCAAGCTATTCGAGGCGGAGCAAGAGTCTCTCACCCGTTCCCGGATCGGCAAGCGTCACGCTCTCGCGCGCGTCGATGCGCATAACGACGTAGCCGCCGATGTGGTCCCCCACTTGGACGAGGCGCACCGTGGCTTCATAGCGCATCGCCGCCAGCACCCGCCACCCTATCTCGGACTCGAGCTCGGGCCGCACGAGCACGAATCCCGTGAGCTCGGGGCTCGGTGGCGCCTGCTGAGCAACGTCCTCTGTTTCGGGTAGCTCCGGCGGCGCGGCTTCTATCTCGGGCGCCGTCGCAAGAGGCTGAGCTTCTTGCTCGGGCGCGATGTCTGCCAACGCGAAGAGATTGCGGCCGAGCGCGAGAGGGCGCGGACGCTCGATCCAAGCGGTCAGGCTTTCGACCTCGGCGGGCAGGAGCGCAATAGGAGTCGACTCCACGTCGAGTGGCCACAGCGCTAACCAACGGATCGTGAGCGTCATCCTCGAGCTCCCCCCATCACTTCGAAGGGAAAAGGTTTCCGTCGTTAACGGCAAGTGCGCGGCTTCAACGCGATCGAGATAGCCGAAGAGCCCGTCCAGCGAGCCCCGATAGCTCGCGTTGATACGATTGCCGTCGAGACCGGCGGGATGCCGGGCCGCGGAGTGAAAATCGAGTGCGAGCCGCTCGACGGCTAGACCGCGCTCGGCCTCGATCAAAAGATCCCGAAGAGGTGCTATCCCGAGGGTCTCGGCCAGGGTTCTGTCATGCGCCAGTTCTACGAGCTTCTCGAAACGTTGACGCTCCCTCGACGAGGCGCGCTCTCTCAGAACCTGCTCCGAGCGCTCCGCGAACTGCTTTTTGAGCCCGGCCAGTTCCCGGGAGACGGAACGGCCTTCGACCCAAAGCGCACTGTTGACAGCAACGAGGAGGAGGACGACCCAGGCAACCGCCATAGCCCTCATGGCCGCCCTCCGATCAAGTCCACTTGCAGGCGGATCGTCAGCAAGCCGTCCGGCGCTCGCCGCTCTTCAAGAAGTTGCGTCGCAGCCACCCGCGGCGCGCTCGCGACGTTTTTCTGAAGCTCGGTCACGTCCGCTTCGCGCGCGGCCCGAGCTTCGATCGTCAAGCTTGCGCGCGGCGGGATAGGGTCGATGGTGACGGCTACGAGAGCTACACCGTCTGGTAGTGTTCTCTCGAGGAGCTTCAAAAGCTCCGTCGCCGGGATCGCCCCCGCCACGCCGGATTCAGAGACGGCGCGAAGCTGCCACATGACAGCGCGGCTTTCATTAGGTGCGTTCGAGGACAGCGTCCGAGAAAGTTCTTCCTCTATTGCGGCAAGCTCACCGCGTAGCGTCACGACCTCTTGGCGCTGAGCGTAGCGCTCGACGCCGTGGAAGAGCGTGGATATGCCGACGAAGGCCAGGATCAGGGCTTTCGCGCGGAGCCAAGCGCTTTTTCGCGGCCCGAGATAGATTCCAGCGTTCATGGCCGCGGACGCTCCAGCAAGGCCTTCAGGGCTGAGGCCAGTAAACGCTCCTCACCGTCGTCCTCGACATGAACGCGTCCGAGGTCTGGGATCTCTTCGAGGGCCGCCGCGAGCGCGGCCGCACCTTCCCCGAGCACCGTGATGGTGCGCAAGGCAACGCCGTGAAGGGCCGGCAAGCGCGTCACTTCTCGCTGTACGCCGTCCAATATGCCCACCGGCCGAAGCTTGATGCGCAAATCGACGAGCGATCCCTCGAGGAAGACTGATAGACAGTAGTGGTTCGCGTGGAGCTGGAGCTGAACGTCGAGCCCGCTCCCGCCGGACGGTCGCGCCCAATCAGGGATTCTCGCCAGGCTCGCGCTATCGACCCAACCGAGCCGGCTATCCGTAGCCTCGACGACCTGCTCGTATTGCTCAGCCACGACCTCGCGCACCGCGGCGCCGAGCACTACACCACCTCGCCCTCGCCAGAAATCGAAGCGGACCTCGCGGCTCGGAAAGGCCAGTTTCGCACCCATCGCCGCCTGGAGCTCTTTCTCAGACGCCCCACGACGTGAGGTGTAGAGCGCTGTCACGATCGAACGATCGGGCAATAGAACCACAACGCCTTCACGGCGCGCTTCGAGCTCGCCTAGAGCGCCTTCGGCGAGCTGGGCGAGCTCGGAGACAGAGCGGATGTTGGGGGTAACCGAGGATGGCTCTATCAGCCCCACGGGAAGCTCTCGCATCGCAATCTGGAGGGGCCCTCCGTTGCGAACGGCAAGGACAAAACGATCCGAAAAGGCGAGGCCAAAGCGTGTTTTTTGGAAAGGCCAGACAAAACTCGACATAACTGCTCGCGCCGGATCCGAGCCGCCCGCCTTCGCCAGGGCTTCGGCGAGGCAGGCCCTGCCCGTCCGCACAGGCCCCAATTATAGTTTGATATGGCTTGCTCAGAGGGGCCGATGGTATAATTCGCGGCTCAGGAGTCCGAGGCGGAACCCGATCAGCGTCGCCCGAGGCAGAGAGGGGCGTCTGGTGGGGCCGACCCTGCCTCCTATATACAGACGGGAGCCCGATGAAGATCTACGATACTGCCGGTATCCGCAACGTTGCCATCGTGGGGCACGGTGGCTCTGGAAAGACTTCGCTGACATCGGCGATGCTGTTCGATGCTGGTGCCGTCAACCGCCTTGGCAAGGTCGAAGACGGCAATACCGTGACAGATTTCGACGCGGATGAGATCGCGCGCCAAATCAGCCTGTCCACATCGCTCGCCCATTGCGAGTGGCACAAAACGAAGCTCAACCTTCTCGATACGCCTGGATATGGCAACTTCATCCAGGAGGCGCGCCTGGCGCTCCGAGTGGCGGACACGATGCTCGTCAACATCTGTGGCGTCGCCGGGGTCGAAGTGCAGGCGGAGAAGGTCTGGCAGTTCGCGGACGAGTTCGGACCCGCGCGTATGATCGTCATCAACCGCCTCGACCGCGATCGTTCCAGCTTTTCTCGGTCGCTCGAATCGGTGACCGAAGCGTTTGGCCGTGAGGCCGTTCCTGTCCAGCTCCCCGTGGGGGAGGAAGGTGACTTCAAAGGCGTCGTCGATCTCGTGCGGATGCGCGCCTATATCTACGAAGACGGCGAACAGGGCTCTTTCAAGGAACAGGACGTTCCCGCGGAGATGAAAGACGAAGTCGAGGCCGCGCATAGCTCGCTCGTGGAGATGGTCGCCGAGGGCGACGATGCCTTGATGGAAAAATATTTTGACCAGGGCGAGTTGAGCGCGGAAGAGCTCCTTTCGGGTTTGAAACAAGCGATTCTCGCGGGCAACCTATACCCGGTCTTCGCCTGTGCCGGCGCCCACAACATTGCGGTGCAACCGCTCATGAACGCTCTCGTCGAGCTCGGCCCGGCGCCGGACGCGCGCGGCGAGACCAGCGCCCTCGACGGCGATGGCAACGAAATCACGCGCAAGATCTCAAGCGAAGAGCCGGCAAGCGCCCTTATTTTCAAGACCATTGCCGACCCGTTCGCGGGGCGCATCAGTTTGTTCAGGGTCATGAGCGGCGTTTTCAAGCCGGACTCCTCGTATTACAACACGAGGTCCGAATCGGCCGAGCGCGTCGGAGGCTTGGCGCTCTTACAAGGGAAGGAATCCGTTCCTGTCGATGAGATTCAAGCCGGGGACCTCGGCTCGGTCGCTAAGCTCAAGGATAGCCATACCGGTGACACTCTCGCCGACAAGTCGGCTCCCATCAGCTTCAAGAAGGTCGTGTTTCCTGAGCCCGTCATCAGCTTCGCCATCGAGCCAAAGTCTCGGGGCGATGAAGAAAAGATCAACCAGGCGCTCCAGCGCCTGGGTGAAGAGGACAACATGCTGCGTTTCCGCCGGGACGGAGAGCTCATTCTTTCCGGGACGGGCCAGCTCCATATCGAGGTCGTTGTGGCGCGCCTCAAGGAGAAATTCGGCGTCGAAGTCGAGCTTCATCCGCCGAAAGTCCCGTATCGCGAGACCATCAAAGGGACGGCCGCGGCGCATGCGCGGCACAAGAAACAAACAGGTGGCCACGGCCAGTTCGCCGATTGCCACGTGCGCTTCGAGCCTCTCGAATCCGGCGCCGACTTCCAGTTCGGCAACGAAGTCTTTGGCGGCTCCATCCCCAGACAGTTCATCCCCGCGGTGGAAAAGGGCATTCAGCAAGCGCGGCTCAAAGGTTTTCTCGCCGGCTATCCGATGGTCGACTTCAAAGCCACGGTTTTCGACGGAAAACACCACGCGGTGGATTCGTCCGAAATGGCCTTCAAGATCGCGGGATCGATGGCGTTCAAAGAAGCGATGCAGAAATGCAGGCCCACGCTACTCGAGCCCATCATGGTTGTGGAAATCACCGTCCCGGAGGAGAGTACCGGAGAGGTGATGGGGGACCTCAATTCACGCCGCGGGCGCACACAGGGGATGGACACGAAAGGCAACGCCACCTCCATCAAGGCGCAGGTGCCCATGGCTGAGATGTTGAGCTACGAGCCCGCGTTGACGTCGATGACGGGTGGGCGCGGCGCCTTCCACATGGAGTTCTCCCACTACGAAGAAGTGCCAGCGCACCAAATTCAAAAGATCGTCGCGGAGCGCAAAGCGGAGCAAGAAGCTAAAGCCTGACCTGAAACTTACGACTAATAAAAGCCTGGCGCAAAGGCGCGAAGTGAGAGCCTTTTGGCTTTCTTTCTTATCCCCACCTCTCCTCCTATCCCCACATCTCCTTGCTTTTTGAAGCTGTTAAAGGCAATGGGGATGTGGGGATAAAAATGGGGATGTGGGGATAAGGACGGGGAATGTCTTTGCGTTGCGCTTTTGCTTAGTTTCTCCTCTAATCAGTCAGAATCGTCTGCGAGACAAAAAAAGACCCGGAGAATCTACTGACTCTCCGGGCCGTTCTTGTGATCGACGCGATTCTACTTGGAATCCTTCTCGTCGTCTTTTTCTTCTTCAGTATCCTCTTCGGATTCGGTCGATGCTTCGACTTCCTCAGGCTCGTCCTTGGCCTTCGACTTTTTCTTCTTCGCTTCGGGTGGGGCCGCGGGTGCTCCGTCGGCGCCCTTGAAGACGAAGTCCACGAACTCGATGAACGCCATCGGCGCACCGTCGCCGCTACGCGGACCGAGCTTCAAGATGCGGGTATAGCCGCCCGGGCGCTCGGAAAAGCGCGGCGAGATTTCACCGAAGAGCCGACGCACGACATCCTTTTGCGGAAGGATCGATAGCGCCTGGCGGCGTGCGTGGAGCGAATCCCTTTTTCCAAGCGTCACGAGCTTTTCCACGAACGGCCGTAGCTCCTTCGCTTTCGCTATCGTCGTGCGAACGCGCTCGTGTTTGATCAGGGATGCCGCTAGGTTGCGCAGCAAGCTCAGCCGATGCTCGGAAGTGCGGCCGAGCTTGCGATGAGCGACGCGCTGTCTCATGTCTCGATTCTCATCCCCAGCGAAAGCCCCATCGTCCCCAGAATCTCTTTGATCTCATTGAGGGACTTGCGCCCGAAATTCTTGGTCTTCAGCATCTCTGCTTCCGACTTGGTCACGAGCTCACCGATCGTCTTGATATCCGCGTTCTTCAAGCAGTTATACGAGCGTACAGAAAGCTCGAGCTCATCGACGCTGCGGTTCAGATGTTCCACAATCGCGTCGCGCTCGGTCACGGTCACCGTCTCATCCACCGCAATCTCTTCCTCGAAGTTGACAAACATGGTCAAATGGTCCTTGATGAGCTTCGATGCCAGGCCGACGGCGTCCTGCGGCGTCACACAGCCATTCGTCCAAACATCCAAGGTCAACTTGTCGTAATCGGTGGCTTGGCCCACGCGAGCGGCTTCGACGATATAGTTCACCTTCTTAACGGGCGAATGGACGGAGTCAAGCGGGATATAGCCGATCGAAAGGTCCTCTTCGAAATTCTTCTCAGCCGAAACATAACCCCTGCCGTCGTTGAGACGCATCTCGATGTCGAGTTTTCCCGACGGCGACAAGTTGGCGATCGGAATTTCCGGATCGAGAATCTCGACATCCGAAGGAAGATCGATATCGCTCGACTTCACGACGCCTTCGCCCTGGGCCTGAAGGGTAACTGTCTTCGGTCCGGGCGTGCGCAGCTTGAAAGGGATGCGTTTCAAGTTCAAGATAATCTCGGTCGAGTCCTCGAGCGTTCCCGGAATTGGGGAGAACTCGTGGAGCACACCATCGATCTTCACGGCCGTGATGGCCGCACCTTCGATGAACGACAAGAGCACGCGCCTGAGTGCGTTTCCGATCGTGGTTCCGAAACCACGTTCGAATGGCTGCGCGTAGAACCGGCCGAATGTTGGGGTCAGGGTAGAATGGTCCACCTCGAGCCGCTTGGGCTTTTGAAATCCTGTCCAGAGCATACGTTCGAAAGACCTCCTCTGGTCGTGTCCCGCGGCAAGCGCGGGATCCTGCTGTAAACGACTTACTTCGAATAGAGCTCGACGATGAGCTGTTCTTGAAATGAAAGCTCCAGGTCGTCACGGGCGGGAAGCGCCGCGACCCTGCCTGTTGTACCCTCTTCGTTGAGCTCCAACCACTTGGGCACGCCGCTGCTTTTTACCACTTCGGCAGCGTGCAAAAACTGATGATGTTTTGCATATTTCGGACTGATGGAAACGAGGTCGCCTTCGTGCACGGCATAAGACGGGATGTTGACCCGTCTGTCACCGACACGTACGTGACCGTGGCGGACGAGCAGACGCGCTTGAGGCCGCGACGTGGCGAAGCCGAGCCGATAGACCGTGTTGTCGAGTCGCCTCTCGAGCGACTGCAACAAGATTTCCCCCGTGATGCCGCGGGTGCGCTCGGCGCGCTCGAAATAGAGCCGGAACTGCTTTTCTAGAAGCCCATAGGCTCTTTTGACCTTCTGCTTTTCCCGCAGCTGAAGGCCATAGCCCTGGATGCGCGCTCGACGAGACTTGCCGTGAGCGCCCGGAGCGAAGTTCCGCTTCTCGATAGCGCATTTAGGGCCGAAGCAACGCTCCCCTTTCAGGAAGAGCTTCATCCCTTCGCGCCGGCAAAGCCGGCAAACTGGACCGCGATACCTAGCCAAAATTGTCCTCCCGGCCGGAAGCGCTTGGCTCTCGGCATTCAGCCTTCATGCCATTTATGTCAGGCATGTCGTTAATAATGGCGATAGCGGGCATAGCGACTACACCCGGCGCCGCTTTGGAGGGCGGCAACCATTATGGGGGATCGGGGTCACGTCGCGGATGGACTTGACAATGATTCCCGCCGCTTGAATCGCGCGGATGGCGGATTCGCGGCCGGAGCCAGGCCCTTTCACCCGAACCTCCAAACTCTTGCATCCCATGGATCTCACCGCTTGAGCCACCTGGCTCGCGGCCTGCTGTGCGGCGAAAGGCGTTCCTTTGCGCGAGCCTTTGAAACCGAGGCCTCCCGCGCTCGCCCAAGCCACGACATTGCCTTCCATGTCGGAGACGGTGATGTGCGTGTTGTTGAAGGTCGCTTGAATATGGGCGACCCCACTCAAGAGCGTGCGTTTTTCCTTCTTCTTGAAGGTCTTGCGCTTGCCCTTCTTGTCGTCTTTTTTCTTCTTCTTCGCCATGACGAGACTACCTCTTCCTCATTTGGCCACGCTTCGGCCCTTTGCGCGTCCTGGCATTGGTGCTCGTGCGCTGCCCCCGCGCGGGGAGACTGCGGCGATGACGAAGACCGCGATAGGCCCCGATATCCATCAATCGCTTGATGTTCATCGAGACCTCCTTGCGCAGATCGCCCTCGACACCGCCTTCGTCGTCGATCGTCCTGCTGATCTGGCTGACCTGCTGCTCGGTCAACTCCTTGACGCGAGTCGCGGGCTCGATCCCAGCCTTCGCAAGAATCCTCGCAGACCGGACGTGGCCGATACCATAAATATGGGTCAGGCCAATGGCGATCCGCTTTTCTCGCGGCAAATCCACTCCAGCAATACGTGCCACGCTAGCTTCTCCTTTACTTCTCTAATTCCTTGAGCTCAACCCTGTCGTTGCTTGTGCTTGGGGTTGACACAAATCACCCGCACAACACGGTTGCGAACAATAATTTTACATTTCGTGCAAAAACGCCTAACGGAGGCTCTGACTTTCATGATGGCTGCCTTTTCAAACTCACTTATATCGATAGACGATGCGCCCTCGCGTCAGGTCGTAGGGCGAAAGCTCCACTAGGACCTTGTCGCCGGGAAGGATGCGGATGAAATGCTTGCGCATCTTCCCCGAGACATGAGCGAGAACTTTATGTTTATTATCCAGCTCCACTTTGAACATCGCGTTCGGAAGCGGCTCGAGCACTGTCGCCGAGACTTCGATGGCATCTTCTTTAGGCAAGGCTAGCCTCCTTAGAACAATTAGACAATGCTAGCTCCATCGGAATAGACTCGTCTGGGCTCCGCGAGAATCCACGGACCTGAATCTGTGATGGCGGCCGAGCGCTCGAAGTGAGCGGAAAAGCCACCATCGACGGTCACGACTGTCCACTTATCTGGCAAAGTCTTCACATGACTCTCGCCCGTGACGACCATCGGCTCGATCGCGAGGCACATACCCTTTTTCAAACGCGGGTCGCGGCCCGCTTGTACGTAGTTCGGTACTGGTGGGTCCTCGTGAAGCGCACGACCGATGCCGTGGCCCACGAAGTCGCGCACGACCGAGTACCCGTGGCGCTCCACATGGCTTTGCACGGCATAGCTTATATCCGAAATATGATTACCGGTCTCCATGGCCTCGATTCCCTTGAACATTGCCTGCTCGGCTACCGTGAGAAGCCTCTCATGTTGCTCCGGAATAACTCCGACACCCGCGGTGATGGCGTTGTCGCCAAAATAACCATCCACGATTGAACCCAAGTCCAAGCTCACGATGTCGCCTTCGGCGAGAACCTTCGTCTCCGACGGTATCCCGTGCACAACCTCATCATTGACCGAAACGCAAAGCGACGCGGGAAAACCGCGATAGCCTTTGAACGCCGCTTTGGCGCCCTCGCGCTTCAGCGAATCCGCCGCGATACGGTCGAGCTCCGCCGTCGTGATGCCTGGCTCGAGCGCCGTCTTCAAGAGCTCGAGTATGTGCAGCACGATGGCGTTCGCCTGATGCATCTTCTCGAACTCTTCGTCCGAGCGACGAGTAATCATGCGCGCTCCTCCGCCGAAGCTAGAAGGCTCGTGAGTCTCTCAAAAACCGCGTCGACCGTGCCCCGGCCGTCGATAGCCGAAACCCGACCCCTATAATAGTTCAAAAGGGGCGCCGTCTGCTTCTGATAGACGTGGAAGCGGTTGAGCAGGGTCTCTTCACTGTCATCCGAGCGTTGATCTTTGCCGCGCCGGCCCGCAATCCGTCGCCGGAGCTCATCTTCATCGAGCTCGAGATTACCGACGGCCAAAGGCAGCGTCTCCGCTTCGGCTAGCAGCTCGTCGAGCGCCTCTGCCTGAGGAATGGTCCGGGGAAACCCGTCCAGGATAAACCCGCGACCGCAATCGTCCTCCGCGAGTCGCTCCCGGACAATCCCGAGCATCACGTCGTCACCCACGAGCTGGCCGCGATCCATAATTTCTTTAGCCTTCCGCCCGAGCTCCGTCCCCGCCCGAGCCGCATCACGCAAAATGACGCCAGTGGAGATATGCGGAATCCCGATCTCCACAGCCAGGCGCGCCGCCTGCGTGCCTTTGCCCGCTCCGGGTGGCCCCAAAAGTATCAGCCGTATCATGAGTATCATGAGTATCATGAGTATGTTGAGTATGTTGGCTATCGCCTAACCTCGGCGTCCTCGGATCCGGCCACGCTTCATGAAGCCGTCATAATGCCGCATGATGAGCTGGCTTTCGATCTGCTGCACCGTGTCCATGGCCACACCGACGATGATGAGAAGCGACGTGCCACCAAAATAGAAGGACACGCCGAGACCCTCGGTAATCCAAGTCGGCAAAATACCGTCGAGAAAAGGCCCGATGATAGGAATCGGCGCCACGCGGAAACCTGCGATCATGAACTCGGGGAGCACCGACACCGCTGCTAGATAGATGGCACCACCAAAGGTCAGCCGGGTGAGAATAGTATCGATATATTCGGCGGTGCGCTTGCCGGGTCGGACCCCGGGCACGTAGCCGCCAAATTTTCTCATGTTGTCGGCGACGTCGTCGGGATTAAAGATGATGGCTGTATAGAAATAACAGAAGAACACAATCGCCACGACGTAGAGCATCGTATAGAGCGGCATGCCCCAGGCAAGCTGCTGAGCGATATTCGTCATCCAGACGCTGTTCGGAAACATGGATGCAATAGTCTGAGGCAGCGCGATGATGGAGCTCGCGAAGATCACGGGGATGACGCCTCCCGTGTTCACTTTGAGCGGCAGATGGGTGGATTGCCCTTGATACATCTTTCGGCCGACCACGCGCTTCGCGTATTGGACCGGGATGCGCCGCTGCGCACGCTCGACATGGACGATGAAGCCCACGACCGCGACCATGAAGGCAGTCAGCATGATGATCTGGAACACGGATTGCTGGCCCGTAGATATGTTCCCAAGCGTCGTGATGATGCCCCCCGGGAATCCGACCACGATCCCAGCAAAGATCAAAAGAGACATGCCGTTGCCGATGCCACGCTCCGTGATCTGCTCACCAAGCCACATGATGAAGACGGTGCCCGCGGTGAGCGTGAGCACGGTCATCAAGGCAAAAGGGAGCCCGGGATTGGCGACGAGCGTGAGACCGCCCGTGAGCTCCGTGCTCTGCAGAAACGCCGCGATCCCGCCGGACTGAATGACGGCGAGGAGCACGGTGCCATAGCGCGTATATTGGGTGATCTTCTTCCGCCCGAGCTCGCCTTCCTTCGACAGCTTTTCCAGATAAGGCCAAACGACGGTCAAGAGCTGGAGGATGATCGACGCGCTGATATAAGGCATGATGCCAAGCGCGAAAACGGTTACCCGAGAGAGGTTCCCGCCAGAGAACATATCCACAAAACCGAACCAAGTTCCTCGATTCTGGTCGAAGAAATCCGTGAGGGCGCGCGCGTCGACACCGGGCGTGGGAATATGATTTCCCAGCCGATAAACGGCGAGCATTCCCAACGTGAACAGAATACGGTTCCTCAGTTCCGGAATTTTGAATATGTTCTTGAGGCCAGTGATCACGCCTTGAGCTCCTCGACGCGCCCACCGGCTGCTTCGATTTTGGACTTGGCAGTCTCACTGAAGGCGTGGGCCTGGACGACGAGCTTCGTCTTGAGCTCACCATTTCCGAGCATTTTCACGCCGTCGTAGCGCTTGCGAATGAGCTTGTGCTGCACGAGAAGCTCCAGAGTCACCACCGTACCCTCGGGCAGGCGATCCAGATCGCGTACGTTCACCGTCTCGATATGCTTTTTGAAAATGTTGGTAAAGCCTCGCTTCGGCACGCGGCGGATAAGGGGCATCTGTCCGCCTTCGAAACCGCGACGCCGAGAGTAGCCAGAGCGCGACTTGGCGCCCTTGTGACCTCGGCCTGCGGTCTTGCCCCAGCCCGATCCCGGACCTCGACCGATGCGCCGCTTCGATTTGAGCGCACCCGCTGCAGGCTTGAGTGATTCTAGGCTCATTTTCTGTTCCAGTTTTCCGTTGTCAATTGCCAGTTGATACCAGTTACTACCAGTTGATAAATGCCTCTATGATTTTTTAACTTCGATGAGATGGAGAACCTTTTTAACCATCCCGCGGATTTCCGGGGTGTCCTGAAGCTCGACGCTCCCACGGATCTTCCGAAGTCCGAGACCTTTTACCGTCTCTCGCTGCCGCTTCGTCGAGCCGATCAAGCTCTTGACGAGCTTCAGCTTCAGGACGGCTTTTTTCGACGTCCTCTTTTTCTTCACGGTCTTCTTCGTCGCTTCGGGCTTCTCGTCAGACATCGATTCAACCCAGGATCTCGGCCACATCTTTGCCACGCAGGCGCGCCACGTCTTCGGCGCTCCGAAGCTCACTGAGCCCGGTCATGGTGGCCTTGACAACGTTCTGCGGGTTGGCGGTACCGAGAGACTTCGTGAGAATGTCCCGGATCCCGGCCGCTTCCACGACCGCACGCACCGCGCCGCCCGCGATAACGCCCGTGCCCTCGCTGGCCGGCTTGAGCAGGACACGGCCCGCGCCGAAAACGCCTATCACTTGATGCGGAATGGTGCCGCCCGTAAGCGGCACGCGGATCAAGGTCTTCTTGGCGATCTCGATCCCCTTGCGGATGGCGGAGGGAACCTCTTTGGCTTTTCCGAGGCCAAAGCCCACATGGCCTTTGCCGTCCCCCACGACGACGAGTGCGCTGAAAGAGAGGTTCTTTCCTCCCTTCACGACCTTCGTGACGCGGTTGATGCTAACGACTTGGTCTTTGAGGTCGAGTTGGCTGGCGTCGATTTGTTTTCGTAGCATGAAGTTTCCTTATTTCCTCAGAACTTGAGTCCGGCTTTCCTGGCGGCGTCCGCGAGCGCTTTTACGCGGCCGTGATATTTGAAGCCGCCTCGATCGAAGACGATACTATCGATACCTTTCTCGCGAAGGCGCTCGGCGACCAGCTTGCCAATCGAAGCGGCAGTTTTGATGTTGCCGCCGCCCAAGACGTCCTTCTCCCGACTGCTCGCCGCGACGAGAGTTCGGCCATTGTCGTCGTCGATCGCCTGAGCGTAAATGTGTTTCGCACTGCGATAAACGGCGAGGCGAGGACGTTTCAGCGTTCCGATGACCTTCTTCCGGACGCGAAGATGAACGCGCTTTCTTGCTTGCGATGTGTTTTGAACTCTCATGACGCTCTAAGTAACTCCGGTTTTTCCGGCTTTCTTCTTGAGGTGCTCGCCCGTGTAGCGGATACCTTTTTGCTTATACGGGTCGGGTTTTCGGAAACTGCGTATCGTGGCGGCCGTCTGCCCGACCAACTGCTTGTCCGCGCCGGAGACGACGATATGGGTATTCTTGTCGATCTTGATTTCTATCCCTTCGGGAATCGTGAACACGACCGGATGCGAATAGCCGAGGGCAAAATTAACCTTCCGGCCTTCCACTTGAGCACGGTAACCGATGCCCACGATATCGAGCTCTTTGGCGAAGCTTACCGCAACACCGGTCACGGCGTTGGCGAGAAGGCTTCGAGAGAGCCCCCAAAGAGCCTTGAGCTCGTCGGTCTCGCTCTCGCGGACGGCTTTCAAAATGCCGTTCTCCTGCCGTGCCTGGATCCCGATTGGAAGCCTAGTGGTTAGCTTGCCTTTCGGACCCTCGACGCGAACCGTGCGGCCGTCGACTTCAATTTTGACCCCACTCGGTATCGGAATGGGTTTAGCGCCTATTCGAGACATCCTTCAAATCCTCGTTCATTACCAAACGTTACAGAGAATCTCGCCGCCCACGCCTTCGCGAACTGCCTGGCGGCCCGTCATGAGTCCTCTAGACGTCGATAAAATATTGACACCCAGTCCTCCTTGGACTGTGGGGATCTTGTCCTTGGGCACGTAGATGCGGCAGCCCGGCCGAGACACCCGCTTGAGGCCCTGAACCACTTCGGGCCCGTCGGCAATTCGGCGAAGGAAAACGCGCAAGGTTCCGTGCTTGTCGTCCTCGATGCCCTTGTAATTCTGGATGTAGCCTTCTTCTTTGAGAATACGCGCGAGCTCGATCTTGAGCTTCGACGTCGGCATATCCACTTTGGTGAGCCGCGCGGCGACACCATTGCGGATCCGTGTAAGCATGTCGGCGATCGGGTCGGTCATCATAATGCCTTGTTCCTCCTCACCAGCTCGACTTCACGAGACCTGGAATCTCTCCCGCGAGAGCGAGCTTGCGCAAGCACAGACGGCACAGACGAAACTTCCTCAGATAGCCTCGCGGGCGACCGCAACTATTGCATCGGTTGTGCTGCCGCACCTTGAACTTTAGCTTGCGCAGCGACTTCGCAATCGAAGATTGTTTAGCCAATATAAACTCTCCCTCGAACTAGGGCTACCTGAATGCTGAATGCTGAATGCTGAATGCCCATCGGAATACGGTCCCTGTTATTGCTGTCCGGGGCGACGGAACGGCATGCCCATGAGCTCTAGTAGCCGTTTGGCGCCCTTGTCATTACCCGAGGTCGTGACGAAGGTGATGTTCATCCCCCGGGTCTGATCGACCTTCGAGTAATCGATCTCTGGAAAGATGAGCTGGTCCTCGAGTCCCATCGTGTAATTCCCGCGACCGTCGAAGGATTTCGTCGGCAGGCCCCGGAAATCCCGAACACGGGGAAGGGCGATGTTGAAGAGCCGGTCGATGAACTCGTACATGCGCTTGCCGCGCAGTGTGACGCAAGCACCAACAGGCTGGCCTTCCCGAAGCTTGAAAGCGGCGATCGACTTCTTCGCGCGCCGTATGACCGGGCGCTGTCCCGTGACCGCCCCCATCTCGTTCATCGCGGCGTCGAGAAGCTTGATGTTCGCCGAGGCCTCGCCGACGCCCATGTTCACGACGACTTTGGTCATGCGCGGCACCGCCCAAACGTTGGTAATGGAAAGGTCCTTCATCAACTGCGGAAGAATGCTCTCGTGATAGGTCTTTTGGAGACGGCTCATTTATCGATGACTCCCTCACAGGCGGCGCAGGTGCGCACTTTGCGGCCGTCGACGAGCGTCTTCTTGCGCGTTCGCGTTTTTTTGTCGCATTCCGGGCAGACGATCATGAGGTTGCTCAAGTCGATCGCCGCTTCGCGCTCGACGACACCACCTTTGATGTTCTGCTGCGGATTGGGCCGCGTGTGCCGCTTCATCATGCTCACGCGCTCGACGATGGCGCGGGTTCGAGCCGGGATGACGCGCAGAACTTTACCGCGCTTGCCGCGATCCCGACCGGAAATGACTTCCACCTGATCGTTTTTGCGAATACTGAGTTTGTTGGCCACTTCAAAGAACCTCGGGCGCCAGGGACACGATCTTCATGAATTTTTTCTCACGAAGCTCCCGAGCCACCGGCCCGAACACACGTGTTCCGAGCGGTTCGTTCTGGTCATCAATAATAACGGCCGCGTTGTTGTCGAAACGGATATAAGTGCCGTCCTTGCGGCGCTGCTCCTTGCGGGTCCGTACGATCACTGCTTTCACGACTGTCCCCTTCTTGATCGGGCTCTCCGGCGTCGCTTCCTTGACCGACGCCGTAATCACGTCGCCAAGGTGAGCGATCCGCCCGACCCCGCCGCCTCTCGGGTGGATGCAGAGGATTTTTTTGGCCCCCGAATTGTCTGTCACTTCGAGAACCGTTTGCATCTGAATCATTTTTAGTTCCCTGTCGTCAACTATTTCGCATCGTCTGCTACTTGCGCCTGAGCCTCACGCTCGGCCGGCGATAGCAAGATTTCCACAAGTTTCCAGCGCTTGCGCTTGGAGATTGGACGGCACTCGACGATCTTTACCCGGTCCCCGACCTGGCACTTGTTCGCCTCGTCATGCACTGTGAAGTTGGACGTCTTCTTGAATGCGCGCGTATAGAGCGGATGGCGCATCAGGCGCTCGACGCTCACCACCGCGGTCTTGTCCATCTTGTTGCTCTTGACCACGCCTACTTTGACTACCTTGGGCATCTCGTGTTCCTCATTCCTGACTAAGGCCCGCCTACGGCCTGACCACGGCTCTTCTCGATCTCCAGTTGCCGCAGCACTGTCTTCACTCGGGCGAGATCTCGCCGCAGTTCGCGGACTTTCCCCATTTGATCCAGCTGACCCGTCTCTTTCTGGAGCCTGGTGCGGAAGATCTCCTCAGCCAAATCAGAAACTTTATCTCTCAACTCACCCTCGCCGAGCTCCCGAACCTTTTCGATCTTCACGGACTCAACTCTCCTCGAAACGGGTGACGAATTTGGTTTTGAGGGGAAGCTTGTGTCCCGCGAGACGCATCGCTTCGCGCGCGGTCTCGGCGGGAACCCCTTCCATCTCATAGAGAATCCGACCCGGCTTCACCACGGCCACCCAGAGCTCCGGGCTGCCTTTACCTTTACCCATGCGAGTTTCTTGCGGCTTCTTGGTAACGGGCTTGTCGGGAAAGATCCGAATCCAGATGCGGCCGGTCCTTTTGACGAAACGCGTTATCGCGATTCGAGCGGCCTCGATCTGGCTATCCGTGATCCATCCGGGCTCGAGCACCTTGAGACCGTAATCGCCGAAGGACACCGTGTGACCTTTCCAAGCCTTGCCCTTCATTCGGCCCCTTTGGACCTTACGGTGTTTGACTTTCTTCGGCATCAACATGACGACTTACTCCATTCTGCGCGAGCGCGAGCGGTCACCCGACTCCTCGCGAAGCGCAGGACCCAGGGGAAGCGACTCACCTTTGTAGATCCAGCACTTGATGCCAATCTGTCCATAAGTCGTGAAAGCTTCGGCGAATCCATAATCGATATCCGCGCGGATGGTGTGGAGCGGAACTTGCCCGAGCAGGTACCATTCCGAGCGCGCGATCTCGGCGCCGTTCAATCGGCCAGCGCAGCGCACGCGCACGCCCTTCGCACCGAAGCGCATCGTCGCATCAATAGCCTTGCGCATCGCGCGGCGGAAGGCAATGCGCTTTTCGAGCTGCAGGCCGATGGACTCGGCGACGAGTTGCGCGTCGAGCTCGGGCCTCGCGACCTCGATGATATTGATGTAGACCTCGCGCTGGATCGTTGCCTGGATTTCCTGCTTGAGCTTGTCGACCTCGGTGCCTTTGCGTCCGATGATGATTCCGGGGCGCGAAGTATGGATATTGATTTTGAGCTTGTTCGCGGCGCGCTCGATCTCGACTCGAGACACACCCGCGTGCGAAAAGCGTTTCTTCAGCTGGCGTTTGAGCTTCAAGTCCTCATGGAGGAGCTTTCCGTAGTCACGCTCCGCATACCACCGTGAGCGCCAGGTCTTGTTATAGCCGAGCCGAAACCCGTATGGATGGACCTTTTGTCCCATTGATCAGCTCTCTTCCTGTTCCGAAACTTCGATTGTCAAATGCGACGTGCGATGCACGATTCTGAAAGCGCGGCCCATCGGCGCCGGGCGGACCCGCTTGAGCGTCGGCCCTCCGTCGGCATAAGCCTTGCTAACGACGAGATCGTCCTCGTCGATCCGCTTGGCTTCTTCGACGGCCTTCTGTTGGGCGTTGGCTATCGCGGAGCGAAGAACCTTCTCGAGCGGCCGGCACACACGCTTGTTCGTGTTCTGCAAAATCGACAACGCCTCGGCTGCTTTCTTGCCGCGGATGAGATCGAGGACCAGGCGCGCTTTCGACGGCGATCCTCGAACGTGTTTGGCAGTTGCCCTTGCTTCAACCATCTTTCAGTCTCCGGTCCCTATGGAAAAGCGCTAGCGCATCTTCGAGGCTTTGTCCGTCTTCGTCGTGTGACCCCGGAAGGTGCGGGTCGGAGAGAACTCGCCGAGCTTGTGCCCGACCATGTTCTCCGTGATGTAGACGGGGATGAACTTCTTACCATTGTGAACGGCGATGGTGTGTCCCACCATTTCGGGGATGATGGTCGACCTGCGCGACCAGGTCTTCAAGACCTTCTTCTCCCCCGCGTCGTTCATGATGTCGATCTTGTTGAGCAGGCGGTCGTCCAAGAAAGGCCCTTTTTTGAGTGATCTCGCCATAGCTCTCTAGCCTCGTTTCTTGCCGCGCCGGCGAACGATGAACTTGTTCGTGCGCTTGTTGTTCCGCGTCCTGTATCCTTTGGTCGGAACTCCCCAGGGCGTCACAGGGTGACGCCCTCCCGCAGTGCTGCCCTCGCCGCCACCATGCGGATGGTCGACCGGGTTCATCGTGACACCCCGATTGTGAGGGCGGCGACCCATCCAACGTTTTCGGCCCGCCTTGCCAATGGTGACCCGCTCGTGCTCGATATTGCCCACTTGGCCCACGGTCGCACGGCATTTTTTGTGCACGATCCGAATTTCACCCGATGGGAGCCGGAGCTGCGCATATTTACCTTCTTTCGCCACCAGCTGCGCGCTCGCGCCAGCACTGCGGGCCATTTGGCCGCCTTTGCCGGGCCTGAGCTCGATGTTATGAACCACCGTTCCGAGCGGCATGTTCTCGAGCGGCAAGCAGTTCCCGGGAAGGATATCTGCGCTCGTGCTGCTCACGATACTGTCGCCGACATTCAGCCCAACAGGGTAGATGATGTAGGCCTTCTCGCCATCGACATAATGGATCCGCGCGATGCGGGCGGAGCGGTTCGGGTCGTACTCGACCGAGGCTACCTTCCCGGGAACGTCGACCTTGTTGCGCTTGAAGTCAACGACCCGGTAGCGCCGCTTGTGACCGCCGCCACGAAAGCGCACGGTGATGCGGCCCGTGTTGTTTCGGCCACCCCATTGCTTCTTGGGCTCGGTGAGCGACTTGAGCGGCTTCCTCTCCGTAAGCTCGTCGAAGCTCTGGACCGTGTAAAAGCGTCGTCCGGGGGATGTGGGGCTGAATTTCTTGATTGCCATGTCCTATCAGACCCCCTCGAAGAACTCGATCATCTTTTCGCCCTCGCGCAAGGTTACGAAAGCCTTCTTCCAATTAGAGCGCTTTCCTTCGAAGCGCCCATAACGCTTCAGCTTCCCGCTCATCCGCACTGTGCGCACCGACTGTACCTTTACGCCAAAGAGCTTCTCGACGGCGCCTCTGATCTCGGTCTTGTTCGCATCGACAGCGACCCTAAAGCAAAGTGTCCTGTGCTTGTCCTTTAAAAGGGTCGCTTTTTCCGTGATGAGCGGTGCGACGATGACATCATGCATGTTCATCGCGACAACCTTTCTTCCAGACTCGCGGCGGCCTCTTCGGAGAGGACCACTGTGCGTGCCTCGAGCACGTCATAGGTGTGAAGTGCTTTCGTCGAGCGTACTTCGACACCACGCATGTTGCGCGCCGACAGATAGAGAGCGTCGCTCGGTTTCAGATCCACGATGAGCACTCGGCCCGGTAAAACGCCGAGCTTCTCGAGCTGGCCCTTCAGCGTCTTGGTGCTCGGTTTTTCTAACACCAGCTCGTTCACGACCGTCAAGCCCTCTTCCTTGACCCGGAGCGAGAGCGCCGAGCGAAGCGCGCCAATCTGGACTTTCGCATTGAGCTTGAAGCTATAGTCGCGAGGATGCGGTCCAAAAGTGATGCCGCCTTTGCGCCAGAGCGGGTTGCGGGCCGAACCGACACGGGCACGGCCGGTGCCCTTCTGACGCCAGGGTTTGGCGCCGCCACCGCTCACAGCGGCACGATTCTTCGTAGCATGGGTGCCGCGATGGCGCGCTGCGCGGTAATGTTTGACGGCTTCGTATAGAAGATGACGGTTGGGCTTGACACCGAAGACCGCGTCACTCAGCGCTTTCTCGCTGCGAGAACCGGCAGGCACATCCACCATAGGAACGCTAGGCATCGTTTTGTCCCTTCGCCGATCGCGTTGTGATGATCTCCACATAGGTTCCGTTAGCGCCCGGTATCGCGCCTTTGACGAGCAGGAGATCTTCGTCTTCGATGACCTCGACCACCTCGAGGTTCTTGACCGTGACCCGGTCTTGGCCCATATGTCCCGGGGCACGCATGCCCTTCATAACGCGAGATGGATAAGCCGATTGCCCAATCGAGCCCGGGCCACGATGATGCATAGAGCCGTGGGTCGCCTTGCCGCCACCGAATCCGTGGCGTTTCATGACCCCGGCAAATCCCTTGCCTTTGCTCACACCACTCACCTGCACCTGATCGGATGCGGCAAAGACAGACACTTTGATCGACGCGCCAACCTCGGGCGCATCCCCGTCACCAAGCGCAAACTCACGAAGCACACGGCAAGGCGCCACCCCAGCATTCTTGAAATGCTTCTCGGTCGGCTTGTTCGCTTTGTACTTCCGCCCAGCTTCGACGAAACCGAGCTGCACCGCGTCGTAACCGTCCCGCTCTTGCGTCTTCCGCTGCACGACAACACAAGGCCCCGCCTTGATCACAGTGAGCGGGATAACTTTACCGTCCTCAGCGAAACGCTGCGTCATCCCAAGTTTTCTTCCAATTAATGAATTCATGATCAGCATCCAAAAAACGGTTATTTAGAATGCTCCTTGCCGAACGCCTTGATTTCTACGTCAACGCCCGCGGGAAGATCCAGTCGCATGAGGGCGTCCACGGTTTGAGGCGTTGGCTCAAAGATGTCCAAAAGTCTCTTATGCGTTCGCATCTCGAACTGCTCGCGTGACTTCTTGTCCACGTGAGGGGATCGCAAGACCGTCCATTTGTTCTTGATCGTCGGCAGCGGAATGGGCCCGGCGATACGCGCTCCGGTCCGCTTCGCGGTCTCGACGATTTCGTGAGTGGACTGGTCCAGAATCCGATAGTCATAGGCCTTTAAACGGATTCGGATTTTTTCGCTTATCACAGGCATATTCTCTCTTTTCTACCCAGGTTTAGCCTTAGTCTTAGGCTTAGTCTTAGGCTTACTCAATGACTTCGGTTACGGTCCCAGCACCGACGGTGCGGCCGCCTTCACGGATGGCGAAGCGCAGGCCTTTCTCGAGGGCAATCGGCGTGCCGAGCTCGATATTGAGCGAGGTGTTATCCCCCGGCATCACCATCTCCACGCCTTCGTTCAGCG
>CAUZCL010000024.1:0-64804 GCA_963578475.1 Acidobacteria bacterium bin61
AAGGACAATGCCACTGCCGCTCGGGCGCTCTCTAGCGGCCTCCGTTCTCCTCAGCCGTGCTGCGCCGCGAACTCACGAAGCGGGCTTTGGGCCCGAGCTTTCTCGCGTGCGTCCACTGCGACGCGCAGAGCCCGGATTTGAATGCGTTCGCGGAGCGCTGGGTGAGATCGGTCAAAGTCGAACATGCTCGTTGCGGCAGTACTCTACTTTTTTTTGAGCTATGCCTACGGTGGCCCTAGTGCGCCGCGAAGCAGAACCGCTGCCCTGTTCGCATTCGCGTTTCTTACGGCGCTCTCGGTCAGCATTAAGCGGGAGAACTCGCTACTTCCAATCGCCCTGACCACACTTGCGGCTATTGTGCCGTTTTTCTCCGGCGGGCGGACCCGTGCAAAAGGGCTTGGCTGGATCGTGCTCGCTTCAGTTCTGGTTCTAGTCTACGCCACGCTGGAACTTCATATCGCAGCGTCAGTGGCCAGCGAGGTCGGTGAATACGGCGAATTTCCTTTTGGAGTTAGCGGCCTTGCCAGCATGCTCCCCTCCTTCTCCGCCGCGTTCGGAACGTTTCGATGGTATCTGGGTACTTTGCTTCTCGTTGCAGTCGGTCTATTTGTCGCATTCCGAGAGCGTGGACTTGCTCTCTACCCGGCGGTTCTTCTTGTCGCGTACCTTCTGCTGTACTCGACTCACGTGAGGAGCTATTACCAACTACAGGCTGCCGACGTGGCTCCGGTCGACGCCTTGCGCTATTCGATGAATCTGATGGCGCTGTGGTCGGTGCTTGCAGGTGTTGGTGGTGGCCAAATGCTCAAGTACCTGTTCAAGGTCCTGCCCTTGAGGCTGAGGTTCGCTCAAGTATGCGGAGCTGTCGTTGTTCTTGTTGCAGCGATAGAAAGCTACAGAGTTACTAAGAGCCTTCAGGAGGAGTGGATGACAGATGAATACTTCTCAAGGATCGAGCCCGCGCTGATAGCTGCGCGCCTCGCCAAAGAATCTGGTGCCGCGATCCTGACAGCGGAGCCCCTTCTTATTCAGATGTATGGCGACACGGATTTGAATCTCTTTGATTTCCACGGCGTCAAGTCCGAGTTAGGCGACTCGTTGAATAGCGGAACGCTACTTTACGTAGAGCACGCAGCGTACTCGGACCCGACCACCCTGACCCGATACAAAGAACAGCTAGAGGCGCTAGGTAGATGGCAACGCAGAGAAGTTCACCAGGGAGCGGACTTCGTCATCTACGCACTGAGCTTGAAATAGGCACGGAGGAGGGCGTAGTGTGCCAACACTCGATCAACGCCGGATGCTGAGTGTTGGCAGGTCGTTGAAGTAACGGTCGCTCAAGGGCTTCGCCTGGTGACTGGTTCGTTCTCAGAACCCAAGCTGCGTCTTGTTAGGCGGTTGTTAGATCGGGGCCCAGCTGGGAAATTCTAAATCGTTATAACCCGTTGGGAACGTTGGTGGCGGGGGCAGGATTTGAACCTGCGACCTTTGGGTTATGAGCCCAACGAGCTACCGGACTGCTCCACCCCGCGTCAACGTAGGGCCGGTATTATCCGCACTGCCCAAGGGAATGTCAAGTTGACCTAGCCTTAGCCTAGCTTTTTCTCGAGAAAATCGGCGATGCCGGCGGCGATTTCGGGTTTGTCTTGGAAGCGCGTTGGTTCAGCGCCTTCGGACACGATGTAGGCAATTTGCTCGCCGCCCGGACCGGTCTCCTCGCCGCGATTGGCGACGACGGCGAGATGGCCTCTCGCGAGACGGTCGTTGGCAATCGCCATTAGCTCGTCGTGGGTCAGGTTTTCCTGGTACTTGAAGGAGACCATCGCTGTCTTGGGGAACTTCTCGCGGACGAGGTCGATTACCTTCTCGGTCGGGGTGAGAGGAATGCTCTTCAGGGCTCGGCCCGACGGGATCTTGCCCTCGGTGACTTCTTGCGGTTTGTAGTCGGCCACGGCGGCGGAGAAGATGCCGGCGTCGTACTCGTCGTCGGCGAGCGTGTCGAGAACGGCGGCCCGATATTCGTCGAAGGTCCTCGCGCGCGTGCAGTCGATGTAGCTCGGCGGCGTTAGCCCGGTCTTGCCGAGGATGAATTTTACGTCGGCGCCCCGGAGTGTGAGCTCGTCGGCGATGGCGGTGCCGAGCTTGCCCGTGAAGCGGCTCGTGATGATGCGGACGTTGTCGATCGGGACCGGCGTCGGACCACCGGTGACGAGTATTCTCCGGCCCTTGAGCGGCGAGGTGCTGAGCTCTGCGCAGACTTCGGCGACGAGCGTTAGCGTGTCCGGGATGTTGTGTTTGCCGTAATCCTCACGAGGGGGGGTGACCCTAGCACCCATCCCCTGTA
This sequence comes from Acidobacteria bacterium bin61, assembly GCA_963578475.1. GTDB lineage: Bacteria > Acidobacteriota > Vicinamibacteria > Marinacidobacterales > SMYC01 > SMYC01. The sequence continues at coordinate 2,345 of CAUZCL010000024.1, forward strand.
GTTTGCGTAGGGACTCGGTCAATATCGACGTATGCATGTCGCCGTGCATCGTGGCGGCGATGAGCACTTTGGTGTCTCCGCGTTCCATGCGGCCGAGCGCAGCCGCAAGGGTGGCCGTCAAAACGCCATCGGCGATGCCCGTTGCAACCTTATTAATGGTGTTGTAGGTCGCCGGGGCGAGGAGGTAGCCGTCGAAGCTCGAGGCGTCGTTCAAGTGCTCGGCCGAGGCGGTCAGACGGGTGACGACAGGGTTCGTCGTCGACCATTCGAGCGCGTCTTCGGTCGTGTAGCGGAGCGCTTCTTTCGAGCAATAGGCGATGACATCGGCGCCTTGTTTCCGCAGCGCCCGCGCGATGAAGGGGGCTTTGATGGCAGCGATCCCGCCTGAAACCATCAACGCGACCCGTTTTCCAGCCAAATGCTGTCCGAACGGGCGCACGTCGTGGTCTCCGAGCTCAGAGCGAGCGGGCGGCGTTGGTTCCCAGTGTTTCATCTCGCCTAAGAGTGTACGGCGTTTAGCCGGGCGGATCCACGTCGTCGCCCGGGGATCGTGCACGAGTGGCCGGTAGACCTCGGTAGCGAAGCCTTCGAGGCGGCGATTATCCTCTTCGGTGTTGGCGAGAAAGACGACGCCCACGTGGTAGCGGGTGCCTCCCGTGTCTTGTGAGTCTTCCTCCAGGCGGACGACCCGGCCCTTCAAAGCAAGGTCCGCGCCGTTATTTGGCAAATGGATATCGATCTCGAGCTCGGTACCGACATCGAACGGAACACGGCTTTCGAGGAGCACTCGATTGCAGGACAAGTTCTTCGTTTGGCTTTTTAGCTCTGACTTCCCATTGTGGCGGCTCTCGCGAAACACCAACGGTTTGCGCGAATCCAGCCGCGGCGACTGGCGTTTCTCGTCGGCATGCGGCGTGATCTTGTTCTTTCCGTCGTGCTTCGAGCTGTAGAGCGCCCGATCCGCCATACGAATGAGCTCTTCGGCGGAGTCGGCGTCCGTGGGGTAGAGCGCGATCCCTCCGCTGATTGAGAGGTCGATCTGCGCTCCGCCGATGCGCTGTTGGTGAAAGAGCGTCTCGACGTCTATGCGGATACGCTCCGAGACGATAAAAGCGCCGGCCCGGCTCGTCTCCGGAAGAATGAGCGCGAACTCCTCGCCGCCATAGCGGCATGCCACATCAATCTCGCGGACGCTCGCGCGGATCACATCGCTGAACAAGCTCAGAACCTCGTCTCCCGAGACGTGCCCATATCGATCGTTGACGGATTTGAAATCATCCACGTCCAGCATGACCAGCGAGAAGGCGAGGCTGTAGCGCTGCGCCCGTTTGAGCTCACGCCGGAGGCCCGCGTCGAAGAATTGCCGATTGTAGAGACCGGTCAGCCCATCCGAGATCGCACTTCGCTCGGTCTCGAGAAAGGTCGACATCTCTAGAATCTTTGGGTGTCGGATTTCGCCCTTCAGGTTCTGGAAGTAGTCGAGGGTGGCGAGCTGGAGTGACGCCTTGCGCCCGAGCGTTTGTGTGAGCTGGTCACGATGCTTTTGGAGCGCCTCCCAATGCGCGCGGGCGTCGCATTCCTTATACTCGAGCTGGGTGAGAACGCGCAGCAGTATCTCATGCGCGTCAGGCGTTGTGCTCAAGAGTTTCTCGAGCGCTTGGCCCTCGTCACTATTAGCCGCCTCGAGTATGGCGAGTTGCTGCCGGGAACCCCCCGGTGTCGGCAGCAATGGCATAGACACCTCCAAACAAGCCCGAAAACCGATAAAGGCTATAATTACAATATGTTGGGGGAGGCCACTTTTTACCGGTGCAACGTCACCGGTGCCAAGGTCCAGATTCTACCAAACGGGGTGGCAGGCTTCAAGTCCCGTCTGTCGACCACAAAAGCTCGAGCAGACTCACGGCGAAGGTTTTTTTTCGATGCGCCGGTTGTAGATAGGCGACGACCGGGATGAGCGCGGTCGTGTGGAAGACAGCAAGGCTCACCAGGAGTGGCGTGATGTGTAGCAGGGTATCGGATGCGAGGTACACGAGACCGGTAGTCGGATACATCACGACGTGGATATAGCCGTAGACGAGAGCCGCCACTCGGCCGACCGACGTAAGGTGCCAGACGAGATAGGCGACGGCGAGATGGAGCAAGATGTCGACCAAGAGCTGCCAAATGGAATGTTCGGCGAAGAGATTGAACGACAAAGGTGCGTCCCACTCCAAGTGAGTCTTGATGGCTCCCAGAAAACCGGCCAGCACGAAATAAAACGCCACGAGGTAGACGCCAAGCGGTCGCTCGGAACTATAGGTCTCTGTCGTGAGATTCCATTCATCATTATAAAACCAAGAAAGCGACCTGTATAATTGGCCCCGATTCGTTTCCGCTTGGAACCGATAGACTTGAACGAGGTTTGTATCTGACCCCCTGGAGCCTCCTGTTACTGGTCGCGAGCGTCCGAACGCTCGTATTGCCTTTTGAGAACGTGGGCGGCGAGCCGTCTCTGAACTGGAAAGGCAGCTCGTTCGAGGAAGCGATCTCGAGCCATTTCGAAGCCGCGGGCTACGACGTCGTTGACCTCGAGACACGCAACCGCAGATTGATGGAGCTCGGCTTTGATCCGGCTGAGCCGGTGAGTCGGGCGACCGCGATTGGCCTTGGGAAGGACGTTGCGGCTCAGCGTTTGATCATCGGCTTCTTTAGCACCATCGAGAACCGGATCGACGTCGAAGCGCGCGTGGTCGATCTCGAACGGGTCGCGACGATCGGTATCGTCGATGATTTTGGCGAAGCGGACGACGTCGCCAAGCTCTCGAATCAGATCGCGAAAAATCTGTTCCGTCTCGAGCGCGATCGCGCGCCTTCCTGTTTCGACGAGCGTGCCGAAACGCGTGAGCGTCTTGCCGTAGCCGCTCTCGAGGCGAGCGCGAAAGCTCGCATCAGCGCCGAGCCCGAAGAACAGCGTCGCCAGCTCGAGTACGCCCTTTTGCTCGAGCCGACCTATCTCGAGGCCCGGCTTCTGCTCGGGCACTTGCTCTTGAGAGCAGGAGAGCCGAGGCTTGCTATCGACGTGCTCGTCGCGGTCGGCACTAGAGGCGTGCGTTTCCAAAACGCATATTTCGACCTAGGGCTCGCTTATCTAGCCATCGACGAGCCTGTACCCGTGATTCAAATCTTTGGAAGCTTGACGAATCGCGAAAACGTCTCCGCGGCAAGCTACAACAATCAAGGTGTTGCGCTCATGCAGCTCGGCCGGTACGCGGAAGCCACGACGGCCTTCCAGTTGGCGATGGACGCCGATTCAGGTGACACGACGTTTATGTTCAACCTCGGCTGGAGCCAGTGGCGTCTGGGCAAAGGCGCAGCCGCGCTCGAGCATTTGGAGCGTGCCGCGGAGCTCATGCCTGGGGACGGTGAAGTGCACTTCCTGTTGTTCGCGGCCGCGTCTTCGCAAGCGAATGTCGAGCTCGCAGAGCGCGCCCGCGCGACAGTTTTGATGCTTTCACCTCACCTCGCCGAAGTCGATCCTGCGACCGTGACGGGTCTCGCGCGTATCAAAGGCAGGCCTACGATGATTCGCGCGTCGGTCGAAGCGCATGCGAAGCCAGAGGAGGACGTGACGGCGCTTGCGTCGCTCTTCGACGTCGAGGCGCTGCGCGAGCAGGGCCGCCTGGAGGAGGCGATTCATCTTCTTCGACGTAGCCTCCACCGCGACCCCGCCGTCGTCGATCTCCGGCGCGAGCTCGTGGAGCTTCTGCGCGAGACGGGCGAGCTTGACGACGCGGCGCGCGAGCTCGCGATGCTCGTCTGGATTCAGCCGACGGCCGAGACGCATCTCGAGCTGGCTCGGATCTATCTCGAGCTCGAGGATCCCGCGAAAGCGCTGACAGAAGTCGAGAAGACACTCGCCCTCGAGCCGGAGCACGACGAGGCGAAACGCTTGCGCGCAGAGTTGGAACTTCCCGTGATCGAATAGGCTCCCTGTACACCCAATCCACAGCGTTTTGGAGTAGGATGGAGGCGTATGAAGCTGGCTTTTGTCCTTCCGCTTGTCATTTTGTCGTCCGGGTTGTCGTCTGGGGTTGTTGCTGGTGACGATCTCGAGAAAATGCTCCAGGAGCTCGTCGCGCGGCACGAGAACGGCGCGGATGCCCCGAAAGAGTTCGAGATCAGCGAGGAAGAGCTGAGCGCCTTTCTAAAAGACCCAAGCAAGAGGCAGCTGCCCGAGGGGATCGAGACACCTTGGATCCGTTTCGAAAAAAGCCTCGCCATCGTGGGGGCGACGCTCGATCTCGACAAGCTCGAGGGCCAGCTCCCGAAATCGGGCGTCTTGCAATTTGTCTCGGGGCAGGTGCCTGTCGAAATCGCGACGCGCGTGAAAGCGGGCGGCGGTGTGGGCAAGCTCATTCTCGAGCGCATCACTCTCGCCGGAATCCCCTTGCCTCCGGATTTCATCGCCTCGTTCATCGGGGACGTGGACACGAGCGAGTTTCTGCCTTCAGGGTTTCGCCTCGGCGCCGCGTTCTCGCTTCCTTACGATCTTGAGAGCATCCGCTTGGAGCCCGGTACGGCCTTGGTACTTCAGCGAGCGAACAAGTAGCATTCCCGCGATGACATGACACGCGGTCATGCTCGACACCCACACCCCTATCCAGTTCGTCAAGGGCGTCGGCCCCAAAAAGGCCGACGCGCTCGCCAAAGTTGGCATCAACACGGTCTACGATCTTTTGCTCTACCTACCTTTCCGCTACGAAGATCGGAGCCGCCGGCTCAAAATCAACGAGATTCAAGCCGGGCAAAGCGCCACCGTCGAAGTCGAGGTGCAGTCGGTTCACGTACGAAAGACCCGGCGACGGAACTTCAAGGTCGTCGAAGTTGTCGCTAAAGACGAGACGGGAAAGCTCAAGGCCGTTTGGTTCAACCAGGAATATCTCAAAGACACGCTGACGCCCGGCCGCCGCGTCTTGATCTACGGCACGTTCGAGCAGACGGGGATCGGGCTCTTGCCCGAAGTCAAGAGTCCTCACTACGAGCTCCTTGAGGAGGGCCAGGACGAGACCACCCATGCCGGCCGCATCGTGCCGATTTACGAGCGCGTCGGCGCGATGAGTCCTAACGTCCTGCGCCAGGTGATCCACTTTCTCGTCCTCGGCATGCCGCGTGACGTCCCCGAGCTGCTTCCCGAGGAGCTGGTGCGGCGCTTGGGGCTGCTGTTGCGCGAGGAAGCCATCGCTCGCGTTCACTTTCCCGAGGAGGACGCGCCGCTCGAGCTCTACAACGCCTTTGACTCCGAGCCGCAGAAGCGGCTCATCTTCGAGGAGTTCTTTCTCTTCTTTCTCGCAGTCGAGCTCCGTAGAAAGTCAGACAAGAAGCTCACAAAACCGCGGGTCTTCAAGGTGGACGATGAGGTTCGCGCGATCGTCCGCAGCATTCTCCCGTTCCGTTTGACCTCGGCGCAGCGCGACGTCTCGAAGACGATTGCCGACGAGCTCGCGAGCGACGTGCCGATGAGACGCCTCGTTCAGGGTGATGTCGGTACGGGAAAGACCATCGTGGGCGTCCTCGCTGCCGTCATCGTCATGGAAGGCGGCGCTCAAGTCGCTTTCATGGTGCCGACGGAGCTTCTCGCGGAGCAGCACTACGCGAATGTCCGCAAGCTTCTCGAGCCCGCCGGCTACCGGGTGGCGCTTCTCAGCGCTCGCCTGAAGAAATCGGAGCGCGAGGCCCTTCTCGAGGAGCTCGCGAAGGGAGACGTGCATCTTGTCGTAGGAACCCATGCGCTCATCCAGCAAGGCGTCGCCTTCAAGGAGCTCGGCCTCGCCATCATCGACGAGCAGCACCGCTTCGGCGTGCTCCAGAGGAACGAGCTTCGTGAGAAAGGCCTCCACTGCGATCTGCTCGTGATGACGGCGACGCCGATTCCTAGAAGCCTCGCGATGGTAATTCACGGGGATCTCGATGTGTCGCTTCTGAAGGAGCTCCCGCCGGGGCGTCAGCCGATCCGCACCGTTCACAAACTGAGCACCGAGCTCGAGAGCGTGCTGCGCGAGATGGAGCGCGAGTCAAAGGCGGGCCATCAGGTTTATTTCGTCTGCCCGCTCGTCGAAGAGTCCGACAAGCTGGACGTCAAGGCGGCGGTGGATCGCTACGCTTCGCTCAAAGAAGGCGCTTTCGCGAAGCGGCGGGTCGGGCTCGTCCACGGCCGCATGTCGTCGGAAGAGCGTGAGACGACCATGGAGGCTTTCGGTTGCGGCGACGTCGATGTCCTCGTGGCGACCACGGTCGTTGAAGTCGGCGTGGACGTTCCGAACGCGACGATGATGGTCATCGAGCACGCGGAACGCTTCGGCTTGTCGCAGCTTCATCAGCTTCGGGGCCGTGTCGGTCGTGGTCCCGCGCCCTCGATGGCGGTACTGCTCAGTTACGGGACGCTAACGCCCGAGGCGGAACAGCGTCTCGACGTGATGGTCGAAACGCAGGACGGCTTCGTGATAGCGGAACGCGATCTCGAGATTCGCGGTCCCGGAGATTACTTCGGCACGCGGCAGTCGGGCGCGCCCATGTTTAGCATCGCGGACATGCTTCGCGACGCGAAGATACGGGAGGTTGCGAAAAAGGAAGCGCATGACTTCGTGGCTTCGGAGGAGGCGGAAAGCGAAAGGGGTCGCGCGCTGCTGCGCTACGTGATCGATCTCTGGGGCGAGCGGTTTGGCTTGGCCGCGAGCGGCTAGCGGCGATGCGTATCGGAAGCGGAAGGTTTCGCGGGCGCAAGCTACACGCACCCAAGGGTCAAGAGACCCGGCCCACGGGAGCTCGTCTCAAAAAGAGCCTCTTCGATGTGCTCGGTGCCGAGCTCGAGAACGTGCGCGTTCTAGATTTATTCGCCGGTGCGGGGGCGCTCGGCCTCGAAGCGCTCTCGCGCGGCGCGGCCGAGGTGGTCTTCGTGGAAAAGGGGCGCCGTGCGGCGGAAGCGATCCAGAAAAATATCGACGAGCTCGGCCTGGTTGGGTACACCGAGCTGCGGGTTCTGGCTGTCCGCTCTGCGCTCCGGGGGCTTAGCGCAGAAGACCGTTCTTTCGATCTCGTTTTTGCCGATCCGCCTTACCGTTCGCACGAGCTCGAAGAGCTCCTCGAGGCACTCGGAGAGTCTGGCCTGGTCACGCAAGACGGACGCGTGGTCGTCGAGCATCACCAGAAGTTGGAGCTCAGACAGCGCTATGGCGTGCTCGAGCTCACGCGGCAGCTCAAGGCCGGCGAGAGCTGTTTCACGCTCTACGCGCGGGTATGCTAGGCTTGGTGCGTGCTGAGCCTACCTCCCCGTGTGGCGCTCTACCCAGGGTCATTCGACCCGTTGACGATGGGTCACGTGGACATCATTCAGCGCGGAAGCGCCCTGTTTGACACCATCATCGTGGCGGTCCTCGAGAACGTAAGCAAAGAGCCGCTCTTCACTGTCAAAGAGCGGGTCGAGATGATTCAGGAGACGTTCAAAACGAGCGAGAACGTCGAGGCGGATACGTTCAGCGGGCTTCTCGTGGAATATACCGCCGCTCGGAAGGCGAGCACGATCGTGCGCGGTATTCGTGCTATCTCGGATTTCGAGAATGAGTTTCAAATGGCGCTGATGAACCGGCGCCTTGCGCCCTCGATCGAGACGGTCTTCATGATGCCCGCGGAAGAATATTCCTATGTGAGCTCCCGCATCGTGAAGGAAGTCGCGAGCCTCGGCGGCAAAGTGACCGGGCTCGTCCCCGAGGGTGTCGAGGCCCGGCTTTTGGAGAGAGTACGGAAGTCATGACGGAAACGAGTAGCTTGCACCTCGCTTCGCGGGTGAGCCAAATCAGCCCGTCGCCCACGATGGCGGTGATGGCCGAGGCGATGCGGCTCACGGCTGAGGGTGAAGACGTCGTTGATTTCTCCGCGGGTCAGCCGGATTTCCCGACGCCTGAGCACATCAAGAAGGCTGGTGAGGACGCGATCGCGCAGAACTTCACCCGCTATACCCCGAATCCCGGAACGCCGGAGCTTCGCCAGGCGGTGGCCGATCGCTATCGTGAAGATTACGGGCTCGCGTTCGATAAAGCGAACGTCATTATTACTAGCGGTGGCAAACACGCTCTGCTCGGCCTCATGCTCGCGCTCGTGGATGCGGGCGACGAGGTCGTGATCCCGACGCCGTACTGGATGACGTTCGCCGAGCAGGTCCGCCTGGCCGGGGGGAAGCCTGTCCTCGTAGCGACCTCGGAAGAGGATGGCTTCCGCATGACAGCTGAAGTCATTGCACCCGCGATCACGGATCGCACCCGCATTTTGTTGCTAAATTTCCCGGCGAACCCGACGGGCGCGGTCATTGGGGAGGACGAAGTTCGAGCGCTCGGCGATCTCGTTGCGGATCGCGACATCTTCTTCCTTTGGGACGACACCTATGCGCGGCTCATGTTCGAGCCCGCGCCCGCCGCGGCATTCCAAGCCGTTCAGAAGAAACTGGGCGGTCGCTTTCTCATCGCGGGCACGGCGTCGAAAGCCTACGCGATGACGGGGTGGCGGATCGGTTGGGCCATGGGCCCCGAAGTCGTCATCAAAGCGTGCGCTTCGCTCCAGAGTCACATGACGTCAAACGCGAGCTCGATCTCCCAGAAGGCTGCGCTCACGGCTCTCACTTCGGATCAGGGGCCGCTCGCCGAGATGATCACGGAGTACGCCTGGCGCGCGAAGCGGCTTCGGGACGGTTTTCTCGAGATACCTGACGTGCGCGTGGGGATGCCGGGGGGAGGTTTCTATCTGTTCCCGAACATCTCTGCCCATCTCCGTGACGGCGAGACGACGACCGATTTGGCCAGCGAGCTCTTGAGCGAGGAGCGTGTTGCGGTCGTGCCCGGGCTTGCTTTCGGGCATGACGGTTACCTGCGCACGAGCTTCGCCTGCTCGCGCGAGCGTATCGAGGAAGGCATCGGCCGCATGCAGCGTTTCTTTACGGCCCGTTCCTCTTCATGAAAGAGCACTCCGCCGTTCTCGTCAGTCTTCAAAACCCGCGCGAGAAGATCTGGGGCATTCTGCTTTCGATCCAGTCGAGCGGCATTACCGTCCGCGGGATCGACTTGAACTCCTTCGAGGATTGGTCCCGCTCCATCGCGCGCGGCGAGGGCGAAATGGGTCTCAGCACGTCCTTTCTTCCCATCCATCGCGTCGAGCGTGTGAGCGAGGACGAAACGATTGGGACCGCACAGTCTTTGGCCGACATCTTCGAAATGCGGGTCGGTTCGGATGTGTGGACCCATCTCGGGTTGAAGCGAGAGCTTCCGGCGGGCGCGCCCGCGATGGCTCGGGGCGATTGGATAACCCTTTCTTAGGCGGAGACCGACTATATCGATCGTGTCGTCGAACACTGCACAGGTGACCGGCCCGCCGCTGCCGAGATTCTAGGCCTTACCGAAGCGGCCCTCGACGCCAAGCTCGGCGAGTAAACACTGTCCTCCCCAAAACTGAGCTCTTACTACCCCAATATTTAGTAGTCTCCCGCCAGACTATCGCAATATCTTGAGCCACGCGTGCTAAAGTGCCATTTTCACGTGGTTTTCCAAAACAGCAGGGAGGAAGAACAAATCATGCTCCGTCGGGGGTCGTTTCTAATTATTTTTCTTTTGAGCGTTCTAGGTCTAGTTGTGGACGGCGCATGGGCGCAAGGCATCATTTTCCCTAGCACTGGCGCCAAGCACCGCTCGATGGCGGGCGCATCGACCGCCGCACCGCTCGATGCCGCGGACGCGACTTACTGGAACCCCGCCGCTATGGCTGGGCTCGAAGAGAGCGAGATCTTTATCGGTGTCGATTTCATGTATGCCGATACGTTCTTGAACGTCGGCGTCGCCGCAACTAATTCCTTTGGAACGAACTGGAGCGACAGCGGGCTCGCCGCATTTCCCGCGATCGCGATCGTGAGCCGCCCCGAGGACTCCATCTATACCTGGGGCCTCAACATGCGTGGGCTCGTCGGTCGGACGATAGATTTCCCTGGCGGTGAGTTCAATCCCATCCTGCAGCCGTTCGACCCGCCGAGCTCAATCGGTGTAGGGCCGATCAGCTCCCGTTTATCGGGTCTTCAGATCGATCCCATCATGTCGATAGACCTTTCGGAGAAGCTCTCCGTCGGTTTCGGTGGGGCAGGTGTCCTCGATGTTCCTCGCCGCCGGTCCCGCGTTCTTTGCGCAGAGGAATCCGGATGGGCTCTTCCCTCCGGCGACGCAAGCCCGACCGTATTGGGGTCTCGGTTTCCAAGGAGGCGTTTACTACCGCCCCAACGCCCAGATGAGCGTCGGTGCTTCCTACAAAACGAAACAGTGGTTCGAGACCTTCGAGTACAACTCCAAGACTGCGAACGGTACGGCCCGAAAGCTCTCGTTCGAGCTCGAGTTTCCGGCGATCCTCTCGTTGGGTGTCGGCTATTACGGCATCGAGAACACGACGATTGCGTTCGACCTCCGTCACTTCTCTTATGGCAACACGAAAGGCTTTGGGGGCGACCGGCTTCAGTGGCAAAGCATTTGGGCGTTCGCCGTGGGCGCGGAGCGGACGCTGAACGAAAGGTGGAAGATCTCGGGCGGCTTTTCGCACAACGGCAACCCGATCCCGAACACGGCCACGCTTGCCAATATCCAGCTTCCCGCGATCAACAAGACAGCCATCGCGATCGGTACCTCCTTGGCTTTGACCGAGAGGGTCGACCTCGTTGGGAGCGTGTACTATGCTTTCCCGCACACGAATACGGGGACGATTTTCGAGTTTCCGGGAACGATGGTCGAGCTGAAACAAGAGCTGACCACGGTAAGCTTGGGGTTTGCGTTCGAGCTGTAGGGTGCTGGCCTGGCTTGGTGGAAAACACGGCTGAATGCTAAACTACCTGATTGTAAGCGAGTCACTTCCTAGATCACACATCCCCCTCCCCGTCGGTGCTTCTTTCCTGGCGGCGGACTCGACAGGAGATCCATGAGCACGAGCGCTACCACGCCGCCGGATGGCGGACGCATCACGATTGAAAATGAAAAACTGAACGTACCCGATAATCCCGTCATCCCCTTCATCGAAGGTGACGGCACCGGGCGAGACATTTGGCGCGCGAGCCAGCGCGTCTTCGACGCCGCGGTCGAAAAAGCTTATGGCGGCAAGCGCAAAATCAATTGGTACGAGGTCCTTGCGGGCGAGAAGGCCTTCAACGGAACGAATAGCTGGCTTCCCGAAGAGACTCTCACGGCGTTTCGCGAATATCTCGTTGGCATCAAGGGTCCGCTCACGACGCCCATCGGCGGCGGCATCCGCTCTCTCAATGTTGCGCTTCGGCAGAAGCTCGACCTCTATGTCTGCCTCCGGCCCGTGAAGTGGTACGAGGGCGTTCCCAGCCCGGTCAAGAGACCGCAGGACGTCGACATGGTCATCTTCCGGGAGAACACTGAAGACATCTATGCTGGCATCGAGTATCCATCCGAGAGCGACGAAGCGAACAAACTCATCACGTTCCTTCAGAACGAGATGAACGTGAAGAATATCCGCTTCCCCAAAACGAGCGGCATTGGCGTCAAGCCCGTCAGCCGAGAGGGAACGGAGCGGCTCGTAAGGTCGGCGATCGAATACGCGCTCGAGAACAACCGGCGCAGCGTCACCCTCGTGCACAAAGGCAACATCATGAAGTTCACCGAAGGGGCCTTCCGTGACTGGGGTTATGCGGTCGCTGCCAAGGATTTCCGCGACGAAACGATAAGCGAGCGTGAGAGCTGGATCCTCGGCAATCGTGAGGAGAATCCGGATATCTCTCTCGTCGAGAATGCGCGTGCGGTCGAGCCAGGCTACGCCTTGATGACGGAGGATCGCCAGAAGGAAGTTCTCGCCGAGGTCGAGCAGACGATGAACGACCTCTGGGAAAGCCACGGCTCCGGCAAGTGGACAGAGAAGCTTCTCATCCGCGACGCCATCGCTGACATCACGCTCCAGCAGGTGCTGACGCGCGCCAAGTCCTTCGACGTCATCGCTACGATGAACTTGAACGGCGACTATATCTCCGACGCGCTAGCGGCGCAGATTGGCGGGATCGGCATCGCTCCGGGCGGCAACGTCAATTACCTCACCGGCCACGCTATCTTCGAAGCGACTCACGGGACGGCGCCCAAATATGCCGATCAGGACAAAGTCAATCCCGGCTCTGTGATCCTTTCGGGGGTGCTCATGTTCCAATACATGAAGTGGAACGAAGTTGCCGACCTCATCGAGTCGAGCCTCGAAAAAACGATTGCGCAAAAACGCGTGACCTATGATTTCGAGCGCATCATGGATGGTGCCACCAAGCTCAAGACGTCCGAGTTCGCCTCGGCAATGATCGAGAACATGTAAGAAACAGGAGATAGAAATGGGAAGGTACAAAGTTACCGTTGTCGGAGCTGGGAATGTTGGTGCCACCACCGCCCAGCGTGTGGCGGATGCCGAGGTCGCCGATGTCGTGATGATCGATATCCTCGAGGGCGTTCCGCAGGGTAAGGGCCTCGACATGCTCGAGGCGAGCCCGGTGAGCGGCTCCGATGTCCAAATTATGGGCACGAACGACTACAAAGACACCGCCGGTTCCGACATCGTCGTGATCACGGCGGGGCTGCCGCGCAAGGCGGGGATGAGTCGCGACGATCTCTTGAAGAAGAACTATGCCATCGTCAAAGCTGTTACCGAGCAAGCGGTCGCGAACTCGCCCGACGCGATCCTCATCGTTGTCTCGAACCCGCTCGATGCGATGGTGCAGACCGCGTTCAAAGTCAGTGGTTTTCCCAAAGAGCGCGTGCTGGGGATGGCGGGCGTGCTCGACTCCGCCCGCATGCGCGCGTTCATCGCCATGGAGCTGAAAGTCTCCGTCGACAACATTCACGCTTTCGTGCTCGGCGGCCATGGCGACGACATGGTGCCGCTGCCGCGTTACTCGACGGTGGCGGGCATTCCGCTGCCGGACCTCCTCTCGCAAGAGCGCATCGATGCCATCGTTACGCGTACCCGTAAAGGCGGCGGTGAGATCGTCGGCTTGCTGAAAACGGGCTCGGCTTATTACGCGCCTTCGGCCGCGATCCTCGAGATGGTGAACGCGATCCTGAAGGACAAGAAGAAGATCCTTCCGACGGCCGCCTATCTCGAAGGCGAGTACGGCATCAACGGACTCTATATGGGAGTTCCCGCGAAGCTCGGCTCCAAAGGCATCGAGGAAATCATCGAGATTCACCTAACGAACGAGGAGCGCGCCGCGCTTCAGAAATCGGCAGCCTCGGTCGAGGAACTCGTCGGCATCATCGGCGTGTAGCGTGTAGCGCGATGAACGTTCACGAATATCAGGCAAAAGCACTGCTCGCGCGCTTCGGGGTCGATACCCCGCGCGGGACTAAAGTCGACACGGTGGACGAGGCGCTCGCTGCGGCAAAAGAGTTCGGGCTCCCCGTCATCGTAAAGGCGCAGATCCACGCCGGCGGCCGCGGCAAAGGCGGTGGCGTCAAGCTCGCGAAGACCGAAGACGAGGTCAAGACGATCGCGGGCGAGATTCTCGGTATGACCCTCGTGACAGCGCAGACCGGTCCGGAAGGCAAGCTCGTCCGGAAGCTACTCATCGAAGAAGGGCTCAACATCAAGGAGGAGCTCTATGTCAGCTTCCTCATCGACCGCGCCATAGGACGAACGATTTGTATCGCGAGCGCCGCGGGCGGCATGGAGATCGAGAAGGTCGCCGAGGAGACGCCCGAGAAAATCCTGCGCGTCGAGATCGATCCTGCCATCGGGATGCGTCCCTACCAGGCACGCCAGCTCGCCTTTGGCCTCGGGCTAGAGGGCGATGTGCTGAAAAAGGCCGTGCATTTCCTGACGATACTCTACAGTGCTTTCCGCGGTCTCGACGCTTCGCAAGTCGAGATCAATCCGTGCCTCGTGACCCAAGAAGGTGACGTGCTCGCGCTCGACGCAAAACTCAATCTTGACGACGCTGCGCTCTTCCGCCACAAGGACCTGCTCGAGCTTCGCGATACCGACGAGGAGTCGCCGCTCGAAGTCGAGGCTTCGAAATTCGGCCTGAACTACATCAAGCTTGACGGCAATGTCGGCTGCATGGTTAATGGCGCTGGGCTCGCGATGGCGACGATGGACATCATCAAGCTCGCGGGCGGCGCCCCGGCAAACTTTCTCGACGTGGGGGGAGGTGCTAACGCCGAACAGATCAAGAATGCGTTCCGCCTCTTGATCTCCGACGACCAGGTGAAAGCGGTGCTCATCAATATCTTCGGCGGCATCTTGCGGGTCGACCGGCTTGCCGAGGGCGTCATCGCTGCGGTGAAAGAGCTCGATGCGAAGATCCCCATCGTCATCCGAGCCGAGGGAACGAATGTAGAGCTCGGCAAGAAGATGCTCGCTGAGTCAGGGCTGAACTTCGTGACGGCCGACAGCATGCAGGAAGCCGCCGACAAAGTCGTCGCGCAGCTAGGAGGTGCGGCGTGAGCGTCCTCATCGACAAGCGCACCCGCCTCGTCGTTCAAGGCATCACCGGCCGTGAAGGGCAGTTTCACACCAAAGGCGCCATCGATTACGGAACCGAGGTCGTTGCCGGCGTCACACCGGGCAAAGCCGGCCAGAAGGTCGAAGGCGTTCCTGTCTTCAACACGGTGGCCGACGCCATCAAAGAAACCGGCGCCAATGCTTCCGTCATCTTCGTGCCGCCGCCATTTGCCGCGGATGCGATCTTGGAAGCGGTCGACGCCGATCTCGCGCTCGTCGTTTGCATCACTGAAGGCGTTCCCGCGCTCGACATGATCGACGTGATGCGGGTCGTCGAAGGCTCGAAGACGAGGCTCGTCGGGCCGAACTGCCCCGGGCTCATCTCGCCCGGGAAGGCCAAGATCGGGATCATGCCCAGCCACATTCACAAAGAAGGCCCGGTCGGTGTTGTCTCTCGCAGCGGTACTCTGACCTACGAGGCCGTTTATCAGCTGTCGAAGCGTGATATCGGCCAATCCACCTGTATCGGGATCGGGGGCGACCCCGTGATCGGAACGACTTTCGTCGACGCGCTCGAACTGTTCCAGGCAGACGCGCAAACGGAAGCCATCATCATGATTGGCGAGATTGGCGGCAGCGCCGAAGAGACGGCGGCCGAGTACATCAAGGCCCATGTCACGAAGCCGGTGGTGTCGTTCATCGCCGGTCAAACCGCGCCTCCGGGCCGTCGCATGGGCCACGCGGGCGCCATCGTGATGGGCGGCAAGGGTACGGCGGCAGATAAAATGGCGACGCTCGAAGCGATGGGCGTCACGGTAGTGAAAAGCCCCGCCGCCATGGGCCAAAGAATGAAGGACATCCTCAGTTCATGACCGAAAAAACATTTTCCATCATCAAGCCAGACGGCGTGCGCCAAGGCGACACCGGCAAGATCCTCGCGCGTATCGAAGAGGCCGGCTTCAAGATTCTCGGCCTGCGCATGATCCAAATGACGAGCCGGCACGCGCAGGGTTTCTACGCCGTGCACAAAGAACGACCGTTTTTCGGAAGCCTCATGGAGTTCATGTCCTCGGGTCCTTGTGTCGTCATGGTCCTCGAGAAGGACAACGCCATCGAGGACCTGCGAAAGCTGATGGGCGCAACAGACCCGGCGACAGCCGACGAAGGCTCCATCCGCAAGGATTTCGCGAGCTCGATCGAGGCCAACGTCATCCACGGCTCGGATTCGCCCGAAACGGCCGCGGCCGAGATCCCTTACTTCTTCACGTCGCTCCAGATTCAAGACTGAGAGCTGAGGACTGAGAGGTGACACGATGCCGTCCATCAAGGCGGATAAATGGATTCGAAGGATGGCGCTCGAGCATAGGATGGTTGACCCCTTCGTCGATCATCAAATCCGTGAGAACGTGATCTCATACGGTCTCTCATCCTACGGCTATGACATCCGTGTCTCGGACGAGTTCAAGATCTTCACGAACGTCAACACCGCGGTCGTCGATCCCAAGAACTTCGATCCGAAGAGCTTCGTCGATTTCAAAGGCGACGTATGCATCATTCCGCCCAACTCCTTCGTACTCTCGAACACGGTCGAGAATTTTCGCATCCCGCGAAACGTCTACGCGGTCTGCATCGGCAAGTCGACCTATGCGCGCTGCGGCATCATCATTAACGTGACGGGCTTCGACGCCGAGTGGGAAGGCAACGCCACCCTCGAGATCTCGAACACGACGCCGCTCCCGTGTCGCATCTACGCGAATGAGGGCATTGCCCAGGTCCTCTTTTTCGAGAGCGACGAAGAATGCGCGCTGTCGTACAAGGACAAGCAGGGCAAGTATCAAGGGCAGGAGCACATCACGTTGCCCAAGCTGGAAGGGAAATGAGTTGAAGCTTGTCGAAGGCGACGCCCTCAGGGCGAGGCTCGCGGCCGACCCGCCGCTGGTCGAAGACTTCGTCGACCAAGAGACGCAGATTCAAATGAACGGCGTCGACTTCACACTGCGTGAGGTGGCCCACTTCGGCGACGAGCCCGGCGCCATCGATTTCGACAATTCTGAGCGCCGGACCCCCGAGACCTTCCCGATCGAGCCGGACAGCGACGGATGGTGGCAACTCGATCCCGGCCCTTACTGGGTCGTCTATAACGAGATCGTCAACATCCCCGCCGACATGTTCGGAATGGCGCGCACACGCTCGAGCCTCCTCCGAAGCGCCGCCCATATCGGCACCGCACTCTGGGACTCCGGCTATTCTGGCCGAAGCGGCTCGGTCCTCGTCGTGCACAACCCCGCCGGCCTCCGCCTCAAACGGAACGCGCGCGTCCTACAACTCGTGTTCTACGCCCTCGACGCCCCCGCCGCCAAGACTTACGCGGGCAAGTACCAAGACGAAAACAAATAGCTCCGTTTCTCCCCCTCAGATCTTGCCGGCCAAATAGTCAACGATTTCGTTGTGTCGAGGGACCGTACTCGTGCGCTTGCTGGAAGGATTCCAACAGACGGTATGGCGTGAACCTTCTCTAAGGAGCTCGCAGCCGTGCTTGGTGAGATGCGGAGGAAACTTTTACGTTTCATTCCAACGGTACACTGACAGCCTCGCGAATCACTTCGTGTCCCTCAGCTTCTTTCCTAGCTACCTCGTGGTTAGCTTGAAGGACGAGTTTAATCGCTTCTTTTAGGCTCTCCCGGCTTCTTCGAGAGTCTTCTCCTGCACATTGGCCCCTGGGAGCTCCTCAGCGTAGCCAATTCATTCGCCGATTTGTTCGAAAACAGCGGTATAGCGATTTGCCATACGTTCGTTATCCCGCAGCAACTCCGACACGTGTGGGCCGTGCGGCGGTGTTGAAGCAGGTTAGCGGGTTGAGCTGCGGTTCTGATTTTGTCGTAGAGGTGCCGTCTCATGCGGGCTCAATATTCCCGATAGCAGGTGGCTGGTAGCCGGTACCTGAGTTACACTTCCGCAATGGCGCTCGAGACTGGAACGCGGCTCGGGTCTTACGAGATCGTCGAGCCCATTGGTCGTGGTTGGATGGGGAAGGTCTATCGCGCCAAGGACCTCAAGCTAGGGCGGCAAGTTGCGCTCAAGGCCCTTCTTCCGTAATTTGCGTCCGATAACGACCTGCATCGGCGCTTCGAGAAGGAAACTCGCGCGGCTTCGGCGCTCAACCATCCGAACATCGTCCAGATTTACGACATCGGGGAGGACAACGGCACCCATTACATCGTGATGGAGCTCGTCGAGGGGACCAACCTTCGCGAGCTCTTGCGTCGTGCGCCCTTCGCCAACGACAAGCTCCTGGAGCTCGCGCAACAGATGGCTGCCGGCCTTGCCAAAGCGCATGGCGCTGGGATCGTTCATCGCGACCTGAAGCCGGAGAACATGATGGTGACGCTCGACGGCTTCTTGAAGATTCTCGATTTCGGGCTTGCCAAGCTTCTCGACGTGCCGTTCGAGACACACTTCGACGTGCCATTCGAGACACACTCGGGAATGGTGACGATGGTCCGCCAGGGCACGCGGCACGGCATGCTCATCGGGACGGTCGAGTATATGTCGCCGGAGCAAGCGGCCCGCAAGTCCGTGGACCATCGCTCGGATCAGTTCTCGCTCGGTCTGATTCTCTACGAGATGGCGACAGGCACGCTCGCGTTCCAACGGGAGACCGCGGCGCAAACGCTAGCGTCGATCATCGAGAGCGATCCAAAGCCCATGGTGGAGCTGAACGAAGCATGCCCAAGCGATCTCGTGCGGATTGTGAGACGGTGCCTTAGCAAGGCTCACACGGAGCGCTACGAAGACACGCGCGATCTGCAACAAGATCTCAAAGCTGTTGCCTTGCACAAACGCGAGCTGCCGCCGCTTCCTCCCGTGCCTCAGATCCCGGAGCCCGATGTCCCGTCCTTCGGAGGCCGCTTCCACGGTCAGGTGCGGCGAGAGGTGCGGGGTGCGGTCTCGAATGTGGAGCGCGAGATTCGCGCAGCTTTCGGCGAGACCGAGGTCCTTCTTCGTTCGAGCGACGGCAGGACCAAGTCGCTATCGGAAAGAAGACTCCGGCGCAAACTACGCCGAAACCGCTTCAGCGGGGACGAAATGGTCCGGCGAGCCGACGAGGGCGAGTGGGTGCACATCTACAAGAGTGACCTCTTCCGCCAAGAAGTGCCCTATACCGGCGACCCGGCCGATTGGGTGAGGAAACGCAAGATCAAGGACTTCCTGCGGCACGCCTGTTCTTTCGTGACGTTTGGGATTGCATGGTACATGTTCCAGGGCGAAGTGCCCGCGTGGATGGGCTTTTAGGGCATTGGGCTCGCCTTTCATGCTATGGGCACGCTCCCGGCAGCTCTGCCGCTTCTGCGACGAAAGCAAGAGCTCGCCGCGCCGCCCACGCCCGCGCTGCCAGAGACGCCCGCCCCATTGCCCGACTTGTTTTTGTTCGCCTCTTTTCTCGGGGAGGTCGAGAAAGTCAAAGAGCTTTTGTCGCGGCGCGGCGGTGAGGAGACGAAGCCTCTTGTGGCGGAAGTGGACGCGATCGTGAGCCGGATGCACGATCTCGCCGTGAAGCATCGCGACCTTTCCGAGCAAACCTCGCCCGAGGAGCGCGACGCGCTTCAGGACACGCTCAAAGAGGCCGAACGTAATCTCGTGGCCGCGGATAACGCGAATGACCGGCGACTCTACCAGCGTCAGACCGAGGTCGTGAGGCAAAGAAGCGAGGCCATCGACAAAGCCTTGGGTGTGCTCCGCCGTCTCAAGGTTCGTCAGGACGTTGCCGAGCAGCAGATCAAAACAGCTTCGGTTGGATTTGTCACGCGGGGAAGCGTCGAGCGCGAGCGTGCCGAAGCTCACGTCGAGGCTTTCGGATATCCGGCACGAAGTCGACGCGACCGAGCGCGTAGACGAAGCGATCGCTCGAGAGCTCTTGAGCTAGTCCCCTGTATCAGTAATTCGCAGTCTAAATCTCGGGCCCTTTTGCGCGCTGGCTTCGTTGCGGCTTCTCGGAATATCTAGATATGAAGTCGTCGCCGTGCCTCGCCAGCACACAAAATGACCTCGAGCTTTAGACCACGAACTACTGATACAGGGGACTAGTAGATCGCGAAGTCGACCGCGATGCCGGCGATGACATCCACGGGGTCGCCTTTGAATTTCGCCGGGACGAAGATCCACTGCCGCACGCAGCTGATTGCCTGATCGTTGAGCCCGCCTCCGAGGCCTTGCAGGATGCGAACTTCGCCGACGCGTCCTTCTTTGAGTATGACGACCTCGAGATCGACGGTACCTTCGATCTTCTTGGCGAGCGCGTCTTGCGTGTATTGAGGCCGCACTTGTTTGCGAAGGAGAGGAGGCGTGATGCCGGAGCCCATGCGATAAGCGCCGCCGCCGAAGCCCCCGCCAGTGCCGGGTCCAAGCCCTGATCCGTCACCCTCGCCGATACCGCCTCCACTACCCGCACCCGCGTTGGCGGCGAGTCCGTCCTCGCCCTCGAGGCCGCCGCGGGTGTTCAGCTCGTCCGGAGCCATGGCGACGACGGGCGCTTTGATCTCGGGCGCCTCCTCTTCGTTTGGCTCTTCTTCCTCTTCCTCCTCCTCTTCTTCGGCAAGGTCAGGATCCTCGAATACGAGCTTCTCTTCGGGAACTTCCAATTGTACCGCTATTGTGGCCGCGTCTTGACCCTCGATCTGCTGAAGCGACAGAGGGTCCTCGCTGCCGTCGCCCCCGCCGCCTCCTCCGCCCGGGCCTGGCTCCATAATGAAGACGAGGCTCGGTGGGTCCCACTTTTCCTCGACGGGCGGCCCTTCGGGGAAGAGAATGGAAATGATGAGCCCGCCCACGCCGATGCTTGCATAGGCGAGGGTGGTGTAGAACTGGGTCCGACGCTTGCGGTCGCGACTGTAGAACGGTGGCTCGATCTCGGCCCCCGAGAACGCGCTAACGATGTCGTCATCTCTGAAGACGTCTTTGAGCCAGGCGAAAAACTTCATCTGATTCTAATTTTCCTCTGAACGCGGCGGGGATGCAAGGGAACCCCTCACATTACCGTCTGATACACTCCGATTGCAAGCCATGAGCCTCCCCATCCGCCTTTCCGTGGAAGACTCCATCGTCCGGATAACTTTAGATCTTCAGGGTGAAAAAACAACAAGCTCTCGCGAGCGGTGATGGAACGGCTCGGCGAAGTTCTGGCCGAGCTCGAGCGGCGCACCGATATTCGCGGCGCGGTGCTCGATTCCGCGAAAACCGGCGTCTTCAACGCGGGAGCCGATGTAAACGAGATCGGCTCGGTGACGGATGGCGAGGCGGCGGCCGAGGCCGTGCGTGCGGGCCAGGCTCTCATGGACCGCATCGAAGGGCTGCCCTTTCCCGTCGTCGCCTCAATAGGTGGCGTGTGCCTCGGAGGAGGGACGGAATTAGCGCTCGCTTGCGACGCCCGGGTGGGCTCGGATCACCCACGTTTCCAGCTTGGCCTCCCCGAGGTCAATCTTGGAATCCTACCCGTCTGGGGCGGCGCGACCCGGCTCCCGCGCCTCATTGGACTTCCCAAAGCGCTCGATTTCGTCCTCCGCGGGCGCCCAGTGGACGCCAAGCGGGCGGAGCGGCTCGGCATTCTCGACCGGGCGGTCGCCCACGGTGAGCTCGAGAAGAGGTCCCTCAAGCTTCTCCACGCCCTCATCGAAGGCGAGCGTCCCCGCCGCCGGAAGCCGTCCTTTTTCGAGCGCCTTTTGTCCGGAAATCCTCTCGGCCGGGCCCTGTTGTTCTCACAGGCGAGAAAGCGTGTGCTCGGTCAGACGAAAGGCCACTATCCGGCACCTCTCGCCATCCTCGACGTGCTCAGGCGGGGGCACGCGTCCAAGCAACGCTCGTTGGAGCTCGAAGTCGAGCACGCGAAAACGTTGCTCCCAGGCGCTGTCTCGAAGAATCTCGTCCATTTGTTCTTCTTGAACGAAAACGCCAAGAAAGATCCCGGCGTCACCGACGACGCCGTCGAGCCGAGGCCGTTCGCGAGCGCCGCCCTGCTCGGTGCGGGGCTTTCCGCCGCGCGCTCGATTTTCGAGCGCCTGCTCAAGCGGCGAAGACTGAGGATGACGTGCTGGGAGCTCGAGCGCAAGATGGCGCTCATTACGACCACGCTCGATTTCAGCGGGTTCAAGAACGCGGATGTCGTCTTTGAGGCCATCGTCGAGGACATCGAAATCAAGAAGAGCGTTTTTCGCCAGCTCGAGCCAGTGGTCTCTGAAAGCTGTTTGATAGCGTCCAACACGTCCACCCTTTCCGTCAGCGACATGCAGAGCGTTCTCGAGAGGCCGGAGCGGATGGCGGGTTTTCACTTCTTCAACCCCGTCGACCGCATGCCGCTCATCGAAGTGATCCGGGGCGACAAGACGGACAACCGGGCGACGGCCTCGCTCGTGGCGCTCGCCAAAAAGCTCGGAAAGACTCCGGTCGTGGTGAAAGATGGTCCCGGGTTCCTCGTAAACCGCATTCTCGGGCCCTATTTGAACGAGGCGGGCCATCTTTTCGAGGAATGCGGTGACATCGCAGCCATTGATCGAGCTTTCGTCGCCTTTGGCATGCCGATGGGCCCCCTCCGTTTGTTCGATGAGGTCGGGCTCATGGTTGCGGAGGCCGCGCGCTGCCTCGACGAGGGGATCGTGTGCAGCCCGGGAGAGCTCGACCTCGCCATGGTAATGGGTACGGGCTTTCCGCCGTTCCACGGTGGCTTGCTTCGCTACGCCGATCATTACGGGGTGGCGCGCATCGTCGACGATCTCGCCAAGTGGAGCGGCCAACTCGGGAGCCGCTTCGATCCCACACCATCGCTTCGGGATCGCAAAGCGTTCTACCGGCAATAAATGTAGTCAGCCCAGCTACAACGTTTCGATTTTAGGGCGGCTTGTGGTTAATTTTGTAGGGTAATCACCACGCGGAAACGGGGGGGTTCCACAGCCCCTTCAAGTCACTGCAAAATAAGAACTAATTCGAATGGCCGATCGGGGTCGTCTCTGGCATGTGAGTTGCACTGGTAAATGGTCAATCGTTGCGGAGGTTGACCATGGCAGAAGCGATTCCGAAAGCTATGTGGTCCGAAGAGGAAGAGTACAGTGAGCGCCTGTTTTACTGGGAGTTCTTGGTGAATAACTGGCTCATTCCCGGCCCTGCCATCCTCAAGGATAACGACGCGCTCGACTCCTTCACGGAGCCGCGTGTGCCGAGCCTGCACGACTACGGCTGGCTTCTGGAGCCAGACTCCCTCCTCGAACAGTGATCGCGTAGAGACGATCTGAGGACTCCTCGGCTACGAGCTCGAGGAGTCCCGAATCCACCGCTTTGTGTACCTGCCGCTTCATGCGCGGGCCGAGCCTCCCTTCGTGGGCCAACACGTAGCGGACGCCCTTGCTCTCCATGGCGCGCAAGCCTCGTAGGAAGTCACGCCGCATGAGCTGGCGGTAGGCGAGCCCATAGCTCGGCGGTGCGAAGCCGCTATAGCCGTTCACGATTTGGCGGTGGTGGAAGATCGATCGATAAACGAAGATCGCGTTGTCCTGGAACCGCTCGGGTGGCGGCAGGGGGAGCTCGACCATCGCGCCGGGCTCGGGCAGCGTTTCCACGTGACGATAGATCGCGGGGTAGGACGGCGCCTCCATTTGGAAAACGAGCGGCGCTACGAGACATTCGAGGGCGGCGACGATGACGAGAGCCCATCGCAAAACGGGCCGCTTGACGCGCGTCAGGCCGATGGCGGCGAGTAGTGCTACGGCGAGCAAGAACAACACGCCCGCGCGCGACGGCACGCGCATGGCCCTATAGGGTGCGGCAACATTGTACAGAAACGTGAACAACCCCAACGAGGGGCCGAGCGACAAAGCCACGCCGAGAAGACCGACGGCCACCCAGCACCATTTACGCTCCCGCTCCCGCCCAGCCGTCAGGAGCGCAGTGGCCGCGAGTGTGAGCGCGACGAATCCGGGGAACAGCGGCTCGTTCGCTTTTGGAAGAAAAGCGTGGAGCCACGAGAAGCTCGACAGATATTCGTGAAGCCCAGCGGAAAACTCGGCCGCCGTTTGCAGCGAGCGCACCCGCCCTGATTGAAGCTTGGCCAGATAAGGAAGGACGAGAGGCATCACGAGCACGACCGCGAGCACACCTCCGACGAGTAGCTGCCCGAGGGCACGCCGCCGCTTTTCTTGGGGCACCCAGTAGAGCTCGGTGAGCGCCA
The DNA here is from genome assembly GCA_963578475.1 of Acidobacteria bacterium bin61. Classification (GTDB taxonomy): domain Bacteria; phylum Acidobacteriota; class Vicinamibacteria; order Marinacidobacterales; family SMYC01; genus SMYC01. The sequence continues at coordinate 26,046 of CAUZCL010000024.1, forward strand.
CGATCGGGACGGCGCTCGCAACGTAGACCGTGTAGTAAACGCTCGAGCCGAACGTCAACAACGCCGCCAGCGCAAAGCCGACCGTGGCGTATAGGCGTCCCCTCCCGGCGACGAGCCATCGTACCAAGACGAAGCTGAGCGGGACGCCGAAAGCGAGCTGAAGCTGCAAGTGCGGCAGATGAGCAAAGCGATACGGTGCGAAGGTAAACAATATTCCTGCGAGATAGGCCGCCAACCGATCGTGCGTGAGCTCGAAGGCGAGTGCGAAGGCTGCCAGGCCGGAAAAAACGAACGCTGCGAGGAGCACGATGTTCACGAGAAGAATCGGGTTGTCAGAGACGAGCGCCACAGGGGCCGCGATGAGAGACGCGGTCAGAAGGTTCTCGGAATAGGCGAGAGCGCCCTTCTCGGGAAAGAAGATATTTGCGTCGAAAAGATGAAGCGGGTCGTTTCGTAACTGCTCGAGATTCCATGAAACGATGAAGCCGTTCAAGAGGGCGTCGGGACTGTCGAGGCGATTCGCTTGTCCCAGCGCGGTTACGAGCGGGAAGGTGAAAACGAGGCTCGCGAGAGTAAAAATGCCTGCGGCGGCGAGAAGCTCGCGGGCGCTCGGTGTCTTGGGCACGACAGATTATCGCAAAATCGCGAGCAATCACGTATCAAATCTGCTATCTTCTTGCGACGCAGTATAGAAATGGGGCGAATTCCTATGAAGCTGCCCGTGGCGGTGGTTCTTCTCGTGGGCTCATTTGGGCTCGAAGCAGATCTCGGAGCACAGGAGTGGATCAAGTTCGAGACGGTCGACCAATCCGCCCTTCCCATCGTGCGTTCACGCTTGAATGGGATGGGGCCCCATCGGCTCGTCATCGACGTGAGCTTCAAAGAGCTCGCTCTCGACACGCTCATCGTCGAGGGGTCGGGCATGGAGCTTCTGAGCCGTGGCGAGGAGGAGGAGATCGAGTATTACGGCAGAAAAGAGAAAGTGCCGGTGAGGTATCTTCAAACGCTCCAGCTCGGCGGCGCCACATTCCAGCTCGTCCGCACATTATTGATTGACGGCGAGGACGCTACCGGGATGGGCGGCCTTCGAAGTTACGGCCGCATTGGCCGTGATGTGCTGGAGACGCTTCGCTTGACGGTACACTACCCGCGGCGCCTATTGTTGCTCGAGCCGTCCCCGAGCGAAGTCCCGCCAGGCGGCGTGACCTACACGTCGGCCGGCCGGTTTCTTCTCATCCCCGTTCGTCTCGAGCGTGAAGGTGAAGGCGTCACTGAGGATGTCGATGTCGAGGTCAACCTCGTTTTGGACGCCGGCACGTCGAACACGGTGCTCGATCGGCGATGGGCGGCGGACGCAGGCTTCGCCAAGAAAAAAGCGTCTCAGACGGTCATCCCGAAATTTAGCGTCGGAGCTTTCTCTACCGAAGGCTTGCCGGTGCTCCTTGGCGAAATGCACGAGCTGCCCTATGACGGCAAGCCCATGGGCGTCATAGGGGCGGATCTGTTGAATCGAATCTCGGTATCCTACGACTTTGCGCGTGATCTGGTGTGGCTCAAGAGGGTGGAGAAAGACGCCTCGTGATCCATTCGTATCGCGGTGAAACACCGAACATGCACGAAACGGCTTACATCGGGGACGTTGTCGTAGGCGCCGACGCGAGCATCTGGTTCGGCTCCGTGCTTCGAGGCGACGTGAATTACATTCGCATCGGCGCGCGCACGAACATCCAAGATTTGACGGCCATCCACGTCAACGAAGGGACGAACCCGACCATCGTAGAAGACGATGTCACTGTCGGACATCGGGCGATCCTGCACGGTTGCCGGGTGCGCTCGGGCTCGCTCATCGGGATGGGGGCTATCGTGCTCGACGATGCGGTGATCGAAGAGCAAGCCTTCGTCGCCGCGGGCGCCGTTGTCAGCCCGGGCACGGTTGTACCGGCGAGGAAGCTCGCGCGCGGTGTTCCAGCTAGAATTGTGCGAGACTTGACGGAAGAAGAGCTCGAACACCTTCGCTATTCGGCGAAGGTCTACCACGATCTAAAAGACGAATATCGAGCACGGAGACAATCTTGAACAGCTGGCGGAGGACGCATACCTGCGGCGAGCTCGGCGCGGAACAAGTCGGGCAGTCGGTGGTGCTCATGGGGTGGGTGGATGTTATTCGAGACCTCGGCGGTATCACTTTTCTCGAGCTGCGCGACCGTATGGGCGTGACGCAGATTCTGATTAGTCCGTCCTCAGGCACAGACGTCAAGAACACCGCCAAGCGGGTGGGCTCGGAATGGGTCGTGGCAGTGAAAGGGGAGGTGCTGCTACGCGCGGAGGACAACATCAATAAAAGCGTCGCGACGGGAAAAATCGAAGTGCGTGCGGACGGGATCGAAGTCCTCTCCGAAGCAAAGACGCCGCCTTTCGAGCTTACCGAAGGCATCAAAGTCAGCGAGGATTTACGACTTCGCTACCGCTATCTGGATTTACGACGCGCTCCCATGCGGCGCAATCTTGAAAAACGCAGCAAGCTTGGCTTTGCTTGCCGCGGATATCTGGCCGGCCACGGCTTCACCGAGATCGAGACACCTTTCTTGACGAAGTCGACGCCCGAGGGGGCGCGCGACTATCTCGTGCCGAGTCGCGTGCACAAAGGCTCGTTCTACGCGCTTCCGCAATCGCCGCAAATCTTCAAACAGCTCCTCATGATCTCCGGCATGGAGCGCTACTTTCAGATCGTACGTTGTTTCAGGGATGAGGATCTCCGGGCCGACCGCCAGCCGGAGTTCACGCAAATCGATATCGAGATGTCCTTCATCGAGCCCCGGGACATTTACAGTCTCGTTGAAAGTCTCTTCGTCCACATGTTGCGGGCGATCGATATCGATGTCAGCGCACCGTTCCCGAAGCTGAAATATGACGAGGCTCTCGACAGGTATGGCTCGGACAAGCCCGACCTCCGATTCGGCTGCGAGATCTCAGACCTCGGAGAGGTCGTCCGGGGCTCGGGCTACGGGATCTTCGAGAGCGTCCTAGAAGGCGGCGGGGTCGTGCGCGCCATCGTCGCCAAAGGCTGCGCGGGCTATTCCCGCAAAGACCTCGACAATTTGGAAGTTTCGGCGAAAGCGCTCGGCGCCAAAGGTCTCGGCTGGGCGCGCTGGACCGATAGCGAGCTGAAATCTCCGCTCGCGCGTCATCTTGGCGACGATCGCTTGAAACAAGCTTTCGAGACCACGGGCGGCGGCGTCGGCGACCTTCTTCTCATCGTCGCGGGCGAGCGCTCACACGCTTCCTCTGTCCTTGGCGGCTTGCGGATCGAGCTCGCCAAGCGTGAGGGCTGGATTCGAGAGGGGGAATGGAAATTCGCCTGGGTGACCGAGTTTCCGCTCCTCGAATATTCCGAATCCGACGGGCGCTGGTACTCGATGCATCACCCTTTCACCTCGCCTCATCCGGAGGATATGGACCTCATCGACACGGATCCCGGTGCCGTGCGTGCGCTCGCTTACGACGTCGTCGCGAACGGCCACGAGCTCGGAGGCGGGAGCATCCGTATCCATAATTCGGGGGTCCAGGAAAAGATCTTCAGAGCGCTCGGCTTGAGTGACGAGGAAGCACGGGAAAAATTTGGCTTTTTTCTCGAGGCCCTTCAATACGGTACTCCGCCCCATGGCGGGATTGCGCTCGGCTTCGACCGCATCGCGATGTTGGCCGTAGGCGGGACGAGCCTACGGGACGTGATCGCCTTTCCGAAAACGACCTCGGCGCTCGACATGATGACAGGCTCGCCGTCGGATGTGACTACCGCCCAGCTCGACGAGCTCGGCATTGCGCTCAAGAAGGTCTAGACAAGTAAACCTGCAAGCGTGCGAACCGCAGAGGGAGCCGGTTCTCCTTCTTCATCCCCACACCCCCAGCTTTTATCCCCACACCCCCTTGCTTTTAAAAACACTGCTCAAAAAGCAAGGAGCGGTGGGGATAGGAGGAGAGGTGGGGAGAGGAAAGGTCACTGGTTTGACGGGCCTAGCGGGCTGTGCTACGTTCAGGTTGGATTATGCAAGATCTCGCTCGTCGTCACTTTTCGCCGGTCGGCGCCATCCCAATCCCATAATTTGAGAAAACGAAACGCTTTTGCGGTGTCGCATTATCTAAAGGATGGGGTTTCCCCAAAGGAGGCGAGCGCTCCTATTACATGAAGAAGATTTCGGTTCCCGAAGTTGGCGCGCGCGCCCTTTTCGGCGTTCATGACGAGAACTTGAAATCCCTCGAAAAATCTCTCGGCGTGCAGATCATAAGCCGTGGAGAGGATCTTCTCGTCGAGGGCGACAGCGAGCAAGTCGCGAAGCTCGAGAACATCTTCGGGCAGCTCTCGGAGCTCGCGCAAAATGGCCATCGTTTGTCGGCGGGCGACCTTCGCATAGCACTTCGGCTGATTCGGCAAGATCCGAAAGTTTCGCTCCGCGATTACTTCCTCGACGCCGTGATTCACCCCACGAAGCACAAGAGGGTCATGCCGCGAAGCCTCAATCAGCTCGCTTATATCGAGGCGATGGAGGCGCACGACATCGTTCTCGCCATTGGGCCGGCCGGCACCGGGAAGACCTATTTGGCGGTGGCGATGGCGGTCGCGGCTCTCAACCAAAAGAAAGTCAACCGCATCGTCCTGGCTCGGCCCGCGGTCGAAGCGGGGGAGAAGCTGGGCTTTCTCCCGGGAGACTTGCAGGAAAAAATAAACCCCTATTTGAGACCGCTCTACGACGCTCTATATGACGTCATGGATGCCGAGAAAGTGGTGCGGCTCATCGAGCGCGATATCATCGAGATCGCCCCGATTGCCTTCATGCGAGGGCGAACCCTCAATGGGAGCTTCGTCATCTTGGATGAGGCGCAGAACACGACCTCCGAGCAGATGAAGATGTTTCTCACGCGGATCGGTTTCGGCTCCAACGCCGTCGTGACGGGCGACGTGACCCAAATCGACCTACCTCCTGGAAAGATCAGTGGGCTCGTCGAGTCCGCCGAGATCTTGTCGGACATCCCGGGCATCGCCTTCGTGCACTTCGACCCCACGGACGTGGTCCGCCACCCGCTCGTACAATCCATCATTCGGGCCTATGATCGAAAGAGGCGAGAGTCGCGACCGAGCTCTGCGAGCGACGGGACAAAGGCTGTCGATGGCTGAAATCGAACCAAGCGCTCCGAAGAAAAACGAGAAGTCTCACCGCGGTGCGAGAAGATTGCGCATGCGCGATTTCATCGACCTTGCCTACGCTTCGGTCTGGCCGTGGCTCGTGCTCTTCGTTATTGGTCTCACGGTCCTTTTGGCGCCGGGACTCAATTTCCGCGTACAGGAATTCGAGCTCGGCCAAGTTTCGCCGGTCACCATCCACGCCCCGATCGATTTCAGCTACGAAGACGAAGTGACGACCGAGGCGCGCCGCGTCGAAGCAGGCGAGGACGTTCACGAGATCTTCGACTTCAACGATGGCGCGATGACGGATGCGCGCAGCCGAATTGCCGCTGCCTTCGAGCTTGGTAGAGATGCGCTCGGGATCACACCTGTGGCCCAAGGCGATGAGCCTGAGAGAGAGGAGACCGAAGACAAGTCCCAGCCTGTCGACGACGAGCCTTCGGATCTCATCATGCCTCGCGAAGAGTTGATGGCGGCTTTGCAGGATCGTCTCGAGGTTACGCTCCGCGACGAAGAGCTCGAGCTCTTGCTCGAACATGAGTTTTCGCCCAACATCGAGCAGGTTCTGACCCAGGCCGTGACGAGCGTCTTGTCGCGAGATATCGTGGCGAGCAAGGAGAGACTCCTGGCTTCGGGGCGTCCAATCCGCCGCCGCGAGGAGACAAGCAAAGCGTCACCAATCCGCCGCGACTTCTCGAGCATCCTCACGAGCGAAGAAGCGCAGGAACTTTTGGTCCTCCAAATGGCGAGCACGTCGGACTTGCGTCAGGTGGAGAGAAGAAAGCTCTCGGCCCTCGGCTCTCGCTTCGTTGAGCCGACGCTCCGCTTCGCTTTCGCCGATACCGAGAGAGCACGGAGCGAGGCACGGGCGGGCGTGGATTCTGTTTACTATCAGGTGCCGCGCGGCAAGACGATCGTGCGCGTCGGGGACGAGATCGACGGGACCGTTCTCCGGCAGCTCGAGTTTCTTGCATCGGAGCAGGATCAGCGTTGGAGTCTCGCCGGAGTCGTCGGCGCCCTGTTACTCGCCGGCGTCATCTTGTTGATCCAGTGGTATCTCCTGCGTCCTGTACGTACCGGGGACGGTTGGAGACGTCAAACCTATGCTCTCGTGGGCCTCGTCGTGGTCGGCCATCTCGCGCTCGCGCGCATCGCCTTCCTGGTCGCGCGTCTCGTCTCCGAGCAGCTCGTCGTTGCGCCGTTCCACAACTCGAGCTCGTATTACTACGCCGTGCCCTTCGCTGCGGTGGCGGTCTTGATTTTGCTGCTCGAGCATACGCCGACGGCACTTCTCGCATCGGCCTTGTTCACGATTGCTCTCGGTGTCATGACGGGGAACCTGGAGCTTGCCATTTTTTGCCTGATCTCCTGTCTGACTGCCATTCTCGGCCTGTTTCAATTCAAGCGCCGGACGGAGCTCTTCAAGATCGGTCTTTTGATAGGGAGCATGAACTTCACCACGGTCCTTGCAATCGATCTTCTGACGGAGCGTTATTTTCCGCTGAGCACGTTCAGTTTCGATCTGCTTTGTGCGTTTCTCGGCGGTGCTAGCGTCTCGCTCGTGGTCTCGTTCTTGCTCCCTGCCTTCGAGTCGCTGTTCCATCGCACGACGGATATCCGCCTTCTCGAGCTCGCTAATAATGATGTTCCCGTTTTGCGGCAGCTCGCGCTCGAGGCTCCGGGCACCTACCATCACAGCGTTGTGGTTGGCTCGCTTTCCGAGGCCGCGGCCGAAGCCATCGGCGCGAACGCCGTGTTCTGCCGGACGGCGGCGATGTATCACGACATCGGGAAACTGACCAAAGTGGCCTATTTCGTCGAGAACCAAACGGGTGCAAACAAGCACGATACGCTCTCTCCGCGGATGAGCGCGCTCATCATCGCGAGCCACGTGAAAGAAGGCATCCAGATGGCGAAGGAGATCGACCTTCCCCAGGACATCATCGACGTCATACCTCAGCACCACGGAACGAAGCTCATCACTTACTTCTACGAGAAGGCGAAAGAGCATCAGGACCCCGCGCTAGGCGAGGTAACCGAGGAAGAGTTTCGCTATCCTGGCCCGAAGCCGCAGACCAAAGAGGCCGGCATCATCATGATCGCGGATGCCGTGGAGGCCGCGTCCCGTACCCTGGATGAGCCAAGCCCTGCCCGTCTAAAGGGCATGGTCCGTCAGATCATCGACTACGTTTTTCTCGATGGACAGCTCAACGAGTGCGACCTGACCCTGCGAGACCTCGAGAAAAGCGCGCAGGGCTTTCTGAGAGTGCTCATGGGCATCCACCATCAACGTGTGAGCTATCCGGGTTTCGATTTCGAGAAGGAGGTCGAGCCCGTCGTCGTTCAGAACAGCTGATGCCAGATCCACTCAAGCCAGGACTCAAGCCAGGACTCGAGAAAGAAGACCCCGAGCAAAGTCTGGTTGTCAGAAATCTGCAGCGCCGCTTCAAAGTCGACCGCCGCGAGCTGGAATCCTTTCTCTCTCGCGTCGCGGGCTCGACGGGGGCCGACGAGAGCTCTGCTACGCTCGCCCTCGTCGGGGATGCTCGAATCCAGGAGCTCAATCGTGATTATCGCGGCCATAACGAGCCGACCGACGTCTTGTCATTCCACGGCGTGGGCGAAAGTGAGGATTATCTCGGCGACATCGTTATTTCTGTCGAAACGGCCTACCGGCAAGCGAGAAGGCGCCGCAGTAATTTGAAACGCGAGCTCAAGGTCCTCACACTTCATGGGTTCCTACATCTGCTCGGCTACGACCATGAAACGGATGACGGCGAGATGCACCGCATCGAATATCGCTTACGCCGGAGATTCCGGATCACCACCCCGAGGCGCGCCGCATGATCTCCTCTTTATTTGCCGCTGTCGGCATTACCTTATTACTGGCACTCGCGTTTTTTCTCGCGCTCATCGATGTCGCCTTCGATTACTTCAGCAAAGTCTCGATCCGCACTTATCGTGAGGAGGGGTGGAAGCTCGAATATTTGACCCGCTCGCTCGAAGATCCGATGAGCTTTCTCCTGCCGCTGCGCATCGGACTTCAAGGTGCGTTCACGGGGATCACCGTCCTCGTCACGATGTTGTTCTTGTTCTCGTCCGCGCCGCAGCCGTTGCTGCCGCTTCTTTTTGCCTTCGTTACCATGCTCGCGATCTTTCTTGTCTTTCGCGAGACCTTTCCGAACATCATTGCGCGCAAGAATCCTGAACGCGTCCTATTGACGCTCCTTCCGGCTTTCCGCATCTATTCCAAGCTCATCACGCCCATCAGCAGGCCCCTCTTTCGATTCGTCGGCGCGTTCATCCCCGATAGCGGGGATGACGAAATCCCTACCGACGAGGACATTCAAGCTTTTATCGAGGCGGGCGAAGAAGAAGGTATCCTCGAGGGCGATGAAGGGCGCATGGTACAGTCTATCGTCGACCTCGGCGACAAAGTCGTCCGTGAGGTCATGACGCCCCGACCGGAAATGGTGGCGATCCGAAACGACGCCACTCTCCTGGAATTGCGCGCGCTTTTTACCAAAGAGAAACATGCGCGCGTCCCTGTCTATCGTGAAAGCCTCGATCACATCGAAGGGCTCATCTTCGCGATCGACGTGATCGCTTTTCTCGAGGCGAATCCGGATGCGGCGATCACACCTCTCATACGGAACGTGAGCTTCGTCCCGGAGACGAAGAAAGTCTCGGCGCTTCTCGCCGAGCTCCAGAGGACGAATCAAACGCTGACGATGGTCGTCGACGAATATGGCGGGATCTCGGGTCTCGTGTCCGTGGAGGACATCCTCGAAGAGATCGTGGGCGAGATTCATGACGAGTTCGACGAAGTGGACAAGGCGATCGTCAAGGAGCGCGAAGGTGTCTTTCTCGTCAGCGGCCGCGCGGATATCGACGAGGTAAAGGAACAGCTTCACTTCGAAGTAAACGGCTCCGGCTTCGAGACGGTGTCGGGCTATGTTCTCGATTCGATAGGGCGTATCCCGCAGGTGGGTGAGGTCATCGAGAATGCGGGCATGCGCATCGAAGTCGTGGATGCGGACGGCCAGCGCATCAACAAGGTTCGCTTCCGTTTGGAAGGCGCTCCCTGAAAGCGCCCTTTCTGTCGTCTTAAATGCGTTCCGGATTCATCTCCATCGTGGGCCGGCCGAACGTTGGAAAGTCCACGCTTCTGAACCGGCTCGTCGGCCAAAAGGTCGCGATCGTCACTTCCAAACCCCAGACAACGCGGAATCGAATTCTTGCCGTCGCGAATCGGCCCGACGCGCAAATGGTTTTTTACGATACGCCCGGCATTCACAAAGGGCGATACGCGATGGATCGGATGATGCTGCAGGTGGCTCTGTCGAGTCTGAAGCGAGTGGACATCATTTTACTGATGATCGATGTCGGCAAGAGGTTTGGGAGCAGAGACGAGCACGTGATGATGCTCATTAATGAGGTCCACGTGCCCGTGATTCTAGGCATCAACAAGATCGATTCGAGCAAGAAGCATGACATCCTTCCCGTGATCGATGCCTATCGGCACAAGCACGATTTTGCCGATATCGTGCCTTTCTCTGCGCTGACGGGCGACAACGTCGATCGTCTCGAATCCGTGCTCAAAAGCTACCTCCCAGAGGGTGAAGTTCTCTATCCGGAAGAAACGCTCACGGATCGCCCGGAGCGCTTCTTCATCTCCGAGATGGTCCGGGAAAAAATCCTGGAGCTCACGCGTCAAGAGGTGCCGCACTCCACGGCCGTTCTCATCGACTCCTGGGAGGATGGCGACGAACTCACCCAGATCGAGGCTTCCGTTCTCGTCGAGCGTGATTCACAGAGGGTGATCCTTCTCGGCCGCGGGGGCTCCATGATGAAGAAAATCGGAACCGCGGCTCGTCAAGATGCAGAAGCTTTTCTTGGGACGAAAGTCTATCTCGGCCTACACGTCAAAGTGCGCGGCGACTGGCGCGAGAACAGGCGGCTCCTGACCGAGCTCGGCATCGACTCGCGCTGATTCGTTTCTCCCACGATCCTGCGTGTGGCAAAGACTGTGATCAAGATCATGTTGATCCGTTGGTCCCCGTCCGATACAGTGCTCTTTCCCCCAAAGTTCGCGCGGTCCGAAGGAGCAGACGTTATGACAGAGCGGCCTCGGAGTTCTTTATCGAATAGGCCTTGGCACGGGCTTCAGGCTTTCCTCACTTCAGTGCTCTTGTTAACGATGGTCGCGGCGGCGAGCGCCCAAGGGCCTCGCGAGCGACGTGACTACGACCGGTGGACGCGGCTGACGTTGTCGGCGCCGCCCGCGGCCGATCAGATGGATGCTTTGGCCGCGCTGCGCGACGAGCTTGGAGGCTCGTTCCTCGATTCGATAGACGCCATGTCGGGAGTGACCTGAAGCCTTTACAATCCTGTCGGGAAGCTCACGCCGCCGAACGTGGGCGAACCACTCGACATCGCAATGCGCTTCGCGCGTGAGAACGCGACGCTTTTGGGTCGCGAACCGTCCGATTTGGACGAGATCGAGGTGTGCGACGTCGTACGCTCGGGTTTCTCGGGCGCAGCCCACGTCTATCTCTGTCAGAAACACCAGGGGCTCGAGGTGTTCAATGCTCAGCTTCATGTGAACGTGAGCGGCGACGGCTCGGTCCTGAGCGTGAACAATAGTTTTGTGTCCGGCTTGGCGTCCGAGCCGAGAGAGAAAGCGGCGAGTATCGGAGCCGAAGATGCCTGTATGGCGGTGGCGAATCATCTCTGGGTTCGCAGGATTCGACGAAGAATCCGTCCCGCCGATCTGTCGACGGAGCCGATCGTGCCCAAGCTCATTTGGGTGCCCGAAGGCAGGAACGTACGGCTCGCGTGGCGGTTTCAGCTCCACACGCCGGACGGCCAACATGTCTACGACATGACGGTCGACGCGGAGGCTGGTCCGGATCCCGACGACTCGGGGCCATGTCATCACGCGTTTCGACAACGTGTCCCCGGGACTCTACGAAGTGTACGGCATGCCCGTCGAGTCGCCTAGCCACGCCGCGGTTCTGTCTCCCGCCGACGGCCGTGACATCGTTGTCAATCCTGAAGACAGCGTGGCCTCGCCGCTCGGCTGGCACGACGATGGAACGCAGACCTATCAGATCATGCGCGGCAACAATGTCCACGCTTACGACGACCGCGACGCGAATAACGCCCCGCCGGCCGCGCAGCCAGATTGCGGCCCCGATCTCGAATGCTCGTTCCCGCTCGACTTGACCACCGATCCGAGCACCTATAAATCGGCGGCGGTCGCGAACCTCTTCTACTGGTCCAACATCGTCCACGACGTGCAATATCGCTACGGTTTCGACGAAGCCGCGGGAAACTTCCAGTTCGATAATTTCAGCCTCGGCGGCCTCGGTGGAGATGCGGTGCGGGCGGAAGCCCAAGATGGAAGCGGCATCGACAACGCCAACTTCACCGCGACCCCGGATGGCACGCCTCCCAAAATCCAAATGTTCCTTTGGGATTTGACCTTTCCGCTTCGCGACGGAGACTTCGACGCTGGGATCATCGTGCACGAATATGGCCACGGCATCTCCACCCGGCTCGTGGGCGGGCCTTCGACGATCAGTTGTCTCTCGAACCCGCAGCAGCCCGGCGAAGGGCTGAGCGACTTTTGGGCGCTCGTCTATACGGCCCGTCCGGAAGACGCGGGTCCCGATCCGAGAGGGGTCAGCACCTATGTTCTCGGCTCTTCTCCGGGCGGTCTCGGTATTCGCACGTAGGCTTATAGCACCGACGTAAGCGTCAACACGCACACCTACGCATCGATTCAAGGCATGGCCGTCCCGCACGGAGTCGGTGAAGTTTGGGCGCAGGCCGCTTGGGAGGTTTACTGGACGCTGGTCCACTTGCACGGCTTCGACGCCAATCTCTACGACGCGATGGGGGGCGCCGGCAATCAGCGAATGATGCTCTACGTCAACGAAGGTCTGAAGAACACGGCCTGCTCGCCGACCTTCACCGACGTGCGCGACGGCATCATTCAGGCCGCCATCGACAATTATGGCGGTGAAGATGTCTGCTTTCTATGGGAGGCGTTCGCCGGCTTTGGCCTCGGTGCGGATGCTGTCAGCGGCGGGCCGTTCAGTACCTTCGCCATTAACGGTTTTGAAGTTCCCTCTTCTTGTCTAGCCGGACCGCGGGTGGTCTCTCCGATCTCGGGGAGCGTGCTGACTGGCAGCACGGTGACTTTCGATTGGACTCCGGACCAGGATGTGGTCGACGAATGGGAGCTCGATATCGGATCGAGCCGAGGCGCTTCCGACATCTACGCGAGCGGTTCTCTTCCCGGAGGGACCCGGTCGGCGATGGTTGCCACGCTGCCCGTCGACGGCCGGCCTGTCTTCGTCCGTCTCAACTATCTCGTTGGAACGGAATGGGGCTTTCGCGACGCGCTCTATACCGCCGATCTCGCGACGCCCGAAATCGTCGACCCCGTCCCTGGTGCCGTGCTCGATGCATCGATGGTGACTTTTACATGGGACGGCTTCGGCCTTCCCGTCGAGAACTGGAGCCTCGATATCGGTTCGGCCCCCGCATCCGGAGACTTCTACGCAAGCGGTACGTTGACGAGCGCCGTTTTGACCGTGGACGTCACCGGGCTCCTGACCGACGGCCGGACGATTTACGCACGCCTTCAATATTTCTTCGACGGTAATTGGAAGTTCGTCGACGCGAGCTATGTCACATCCGACATCGTTCCGACACTCACGACCCCCACGCCCGGCTCGACGCTTTCCGGCTCGGATGTCACTTTCGCGTGGGACACAAACGGCTCTCTCGTCGACGATTGGGTGCTCTATGTCGGCTCGTCGCCCGGCTCGAGCGACGTCTTCAATAGCGGCCCTCTAGGACCCGATCGATCATCGATCGACGTCACGGACATTCCTACGAACGGCGCGCCCATTTATGTGCGGCTCCGCTATGCCTTTCGGTTCGCGTGGAGCTCGATCGACTACGTCTATACGGCTTCTGACCTCGCGCCCGAGATTCTGAGCCCTGTTCCTGGGAGCGTGCTTTCCGGGGCCTCGGTTCCGTTCAGCTGGACGTCCCACGGCGCAGCGGTAACCACGTGGATACTGGAGATCGGTAGCGCGCCTGGAAGCAGCAATTATTTCTACAGCGGCACGCTCGCGGGCAACGTGGTCTCCGCTACGGCGACCGGCATCCCCACGGATAGCCGCGCGATCTATATGCGTCTTCGCTACCAGATTGGGAGTAGCTGGGTCTCCCTCTACGAGGAATATATTGCGGCTGACCTGGTTCCTCTTCTCCTGACTCCGGCGCCCGGGACCGTTCTTTCAAGCGCGGATGTTTCCTTTACGTGGACGGCAAACGGTTCTTCGGTGTCGAACTGGACGCTCGGGATTGGCAGCGCGCCCGGCGTGAGCAATTACTATTACAGCGGTACGCTTGCCGGAATCGTCCAATCCGTCTTCGCAACAGGTCTTCCCATGAACAGCAGCACGCTGCACGTGCGGCTGCGTTATCTCTCGAATGCGGTCTGGCGCACGCTCGATTACGTTCATACCTCCGCGGCGCCCCCGCCCACGATGACGGTTCCTCTGCCGGGGACGGCGCTCTCGGACACCACCGTGTCCTTTGGCTGGGCCGATAACGGCTCCGTGGTCACCGACTGGGAGCTAGACGTCGGGAGCACCCTCGGTGCGGCCGATATCTTTGCCGGCGGCCTCTTGCCCGCCGCGACGCGCATGTTGGACGTGAGCAGTCTACCGACGGACGGAAGGCAGCGTTCAGTGCGTCTCAAGTTCCGCATCAGCGGCGTGTGGTCCTTTGCCGATTTTCTCTACACGGCAGACCTCAGGGAACCCGCCATGACGATCCCTGAGCTCGGCTCCGTCCTTCCGGGCCCGGACGTTGCCTTTCGGTGGTCGACCCATGGGGCCTTGGTGACGGGTTGGCGACTGCTCGTCGGGAACACGGCCGGCTCCGGCGATCTAAACGGTAGCGGCCCGCTTTCGGCGACGACGCTCAACCGAAACGTTTCTGACCTCCCGACGGACGGGCGCGACATCCATGTGCGGCTCGAATATATCGAGGGCGGGGCATCACTCTTCAAATACTACCTCTACACGGCGGGTGTGGGTATCCCAGAAATCAAAAGCCCGGCGCCCGGCTCGGCGTTCTCGAGCTCGGATGTGACGTTCTCTTGGACGTCGAACGACGCGCCCGTCACGACTTGGATCCTTTATGTCGGGACGAGCCCGGAATCGAGTAATATTTATTACAGCGGTTCGCTCACCGCCGACGTGCTCACGGCGGAGATCACCGGTCTACCCACCGACAGCCGGACGATCTATGTGCGGCTCCGATACATCCTGAACGGCTATTGGAAGCACACGGACTATCAGTACACGGCCGCCGACCTCGTGCCGGAGCTCGTCGCTCCCACCCCCGGTGGAACCCTGGCGGGTGCCAATCAGAGTTTCACATAGACGTCGAACGGAGCTGCTGTCAGCAAATGGATCCTCTATGTAGGCACTAGCCTTGGCTCGAGTAACTGGTTCTATAGCGGCTATCTCGTGAGCGGCGTGCTCTCCGCCGACGTGTCCGGCCTACCGACCGACGGACGCGCGATCTATGTGCGCTTGCGCTATCTCGCGAACGGCGCTTGGGAATCGCTCGACTACCAATACACGGCCGCGTCCGCGCCGTAAACGCCGCTTTAAAAGCTAGGGGATGTGGGGATAGGAGGAGATGAGGGGATGTGTTTTGTGAGTCTTGTTTTTATATCCCCCCCTCTTCTCCATCCCCACATCCCCTATGCTTTTAGCAACTTTTTCAAGAAGCGCTGAGCGGCGCCTCGAGGATATCCAAGCCGCGATCGAGTGGGTGTGCGGGAACAGCGTTTGCGGTCGCGCAGCTGAGTGGTTTGTCGCCGACTCTTGGGAGTCGGGGGCTCATGAAGCATGCTTCCGGAAAAGCAGTTTGACACTGCGATGGTGGCACCGAGATCCCCTAAATTCAAGAAAATACACTAGTAAAGTGTTCAAAAGAGGTTGGTGCGCCTTCTTCTCTTGTGTTAGTCTAGTTCCGACGATGCCTGAATCGATTCCGATAGGTAGCCAAGATGCCGTTGACCTGGACGCCTGCACTCGCCCAAACCGTGCGCAGGCTCGCGGCCCGGGGTGCGTTTTTCAACGCCTACAAGATTCTAAGCCGTCTTCATCCTTCTGATATTGCCGGTATTCTCGGCGACCTCTCCGAACCTCTCCGCCGCGACACGTTCGAACCGCTCTACAAGCGTGATTTGACGCTCGCGAGCGAGGCGCTCTCCGAGCTCGGCCCCGAGCGCGGGGCACCCATCCTGTCGGCGATGTCGTCTCAGGAGATCTCGGCGTTCCTCCAGGAGCTCGACCCGGATGATGCCGCCGATTTCGTCGCGGATCTGCCCCCGGAGCGTCAAGAAGAAATTCTCGGCGCGATGCGCGAGAAGGAGGCTGCGGAGGTCGAGGATCTTCTGCAATATCCCGAACAGACGGCGGGCCGCATCATGAGCCCGAAAGTGTTCTCGCTCGAAGAGGACACCACGGTCGCGGACGCCATCCAGCGTCTTCAAGATGCCGGAGACGACTTGGAGATGGTCTTCTACATTTATGTCGTGGACAAACACGGCAATCTCGTGGGAGTCTTGTCGCTGCGGCAACTTCTTTTGAGGCGGCCCGAGACACCGCTCAGCGAGATCATGGAGGCCAGCGTCATCCGGGTCACCACCGATACCGATCAAGAGGAAGTCTCGCAGCTCGTCGCGTCCTACAACGTTCTCGCCATCCCGGTCGTGGATGAACAAAACAAGCTCGTCGGCGTCATCACCGTTGACGATGTCATCGACGTAATCAAGGAAGAGGCGACCGAAGACATGTATCGGCTTGCGGGACTCGATACGGAAGAACGAATCTTTACTCCACCGCGCACCTCTTTCCAAAAGCGCGTCCCCTGGCTCATGGTAAACCTCGTGACGGCGTTTCTTGCCGCGGCAGTGGTCGCGCAATACGAATCCCTCATCGCTCAGTTCGCGGTGCTCGCGATTTTCATGCCCATCGTGCCTCTTCTCGCCGGCAATGCGGGAAACCAGACGCTGACGGTGATGGTGCGTGGGATCGCACTTGGCGAGCTCTCGTGGGCGAATAGCTGGAAGGCTCTGGTCAAAGAGGTCTTGGTGGGCCTCGCGAACGGGGTCGTCATGGGGATCCTCGTCGGCTTCGTCGCTTATCTGTGGAAAGGCGAGCCGATCATAGGCGCTTTGTTGGCTCTCGCGATGTTCGGGACGCTTTTCGTGGCCGCGGTCATGGGAACGTTGGTCCCGCTTTTTTTCCGCTGGCTCAAGATAGATCCTGCGCTTGCCTCCTCGGTATTTGTGACGACCGCCACCGACGTGACGGGGTTTCTGCTCTTCCTCGGGCTAGGGTCCTTCGTCCTTGCGCGGTTCTAGCCCAGCCACATGCCTGTTCGGCGGGCACTAGCCACCGTCCTCAGAACCTACAAAGTCGGTGAGGCCGACAAGATCGTCGTTTTCTTCACGCTTCCCTACGGAAAGCTGCGGGGCATGGCTCGCGCGGCGAGGCGCATGCGCTCGCGCTTTGGAGGCAGTCTCGAGATCGGCACCGAAGTCGAGCTCACCTTCTTCGAGAAGGAGAGCCGAGAGCTCGTAAGCGTAGATCGCTGTGATATAGTCCGGTCCAGGTTTTCGGAATTGGGAGAGCCCATTCTAGCGTCGACGCTTGGCTACGTAACGGATCTCGTCGACCAGTTCGCGCTCGAGCGCGAGGCCAATACACGCCTCTATCGTTTGTTGCGCGCGACCATTGAAGTCCTCGACGTCGATGCGAGTCCCGAGACGAAAGCCCGTTATTTCGAGGCTTGGCTCCTGCGGCTCGTCGGGTTCTATCCGAGACGGAAGACTTGCCCCTCCTGCAGCCGGGCGCTTACGGATGAGGGGGCGCGTTATCTGCTCACGGAGCAGCGTCTCGAGTGCCAGCGCTGTCTGGATTCAGGTATCTTGTTGTCACCGAAAGCGCTCCAATATCTGGAAGTGATGTGGAAGACGGCGCCCAAAGCGATGGCGCCGCCGGAGACGGAAGATGTGCTTCGCGAGCTGGGCTCGTTTCACTACCGTCTCATGCAGGAACAGCTGGAGAAGGATTTGAAGTCACATCAAGTATTCGAGGCATTGCTGCGATTCGAGAAGGGGCGATGACACTTCAAGAGCTCATCTTCACCCTCACGAAGTTCTGGTCGGGTCGAGGCGTTTTGGTCCAACAATCTTATGACGTCGAGATGGGAGCCGGGACGATGCACCCCGAGACGTTTTTGCGCGTCCTGGGTCCGGATCCCTGGAAAGTGGTCTTTGTGCAGCCGTCCCGTCGTCCCGCCGACGGCCGTTATGGAGACAACCCGAACCGGCTTTACAAACACCTCCAGCTTCAGCTCATCTTGAAGCCGCCGCCGCACGACATTCAGGACCTCTATTTGAAAAGCCTCTCGGCCTGTGGGATCGACCCGAAGGTGCACGATATCCGCTTCGAGGAGGACAACTGGGAGTCTCCGACTTTGGGCGCCTGGGGTATCGGTTGGCAAGTGCTGCTCGATGGACTCGAGATATCGCAGTTCACGTATTTTCAGCAAGCGGGCGGCATCTTGCTTTCGCCCATCACGGGTGAGATCACTTACGGGCTCGAGCGGCTCGACATGTATCTGCAAAATGTTGATGACGTCTACGACCTCGAATGGGCGCCCGGTGTTTTGTACCGCGACGTCCGCCATCGCGACGAAGTCGAAGGCTCCAGGTTCCATTTCGACGCGGCGAATGTCGAGATGACGCGCCGACACTTCGAGGAGCTTCACGCGGAAAGCGGAAGGTTGCTCGAGGAAGGACTCGTGCTGCCAGCCTACGAGCATTGTCTGAAGTGCTCGCACTTGTTCAATACGCTCGATGCGCGTGGCGCCGTATCCGTTAACGAGCGCATGGCGATGATCTTGAAAGTGCGCGAGCTGGCCTGTGCGGTGGCGAGAGCCTATATTGGCGTGGACGAGGAGCCGGCGGCGGCATCATGAAAAAACTTCCGTTCCTTTGGGAGATCGGTTGCGAAGAGATCCCGGCCTCGTGGCTTTCGCGAACCATCCGCGAGCTCGAGGAGCGCGCCAGGAAAGAGCTCGCCGAAGCGGGGCTCGACGCTTTAGGTGTGACATCGAGCGGCACCATGCGAAGACTCGTCCTGCATGTGCCCAAGCTCGCGGAGAAGCAGCCCGACCGCAGCGAGCAAGTGACGGGCCCGCCACTGCGTATAGCGCGGGACGAGAACGGCACATGGACGCGGGCCGGTCTCGGCTTCGCGAAGAAAAAAGGCGTGGACCCGAAAGACCTCACCGTGCTCACGACGTCGAAAGGCGAATATGTCGGTTTCGAGCGCTCGACGAAGGGACGAAAGACTCTCGCCCTGCTTCCGGACGTGATGACAAAGATCTTGCGCGGCTTGTCCTTTCCAAAATTCATGAATTGGGACGCGACACTTGCTGACGGCAAGCCGTTCCCTTTCGGGAGGCCGATCCGCTGGATGGTCGCGCTCTACGGCACCCGCGTCGTACCGTTCGAGATCCAAGTTTTCGGCTCGCCTTCCGTAAAGAGTGGACGCAAGTCGCGAGGCCATCGCTTTCTCGCTTCAGCCGGCCGGCGCGGCGGCGCACCGTTCACGGTGGCGAGCTTTCGCGAGCTGAAGTCGACGCTCAAGAAAAATTACGTAATCCTGGATCCGGACGAACGTCGCGAGCGGCTGGTGAAAGAGCTCAGAAAGCTAGAGAAAAAAGCGGGCGTCCGCTGTGCCCCGGGGCTCGACTCGGCGCTCGTGGCTCAGCTCTCTGAGTGGCCGGGCGCTGTGCTCGGGACCTACCCCGAGGAGTTCTTGAGTCTTCCCGAAGAAGTTCGGCATACGGTGCTCATCCACCATCAGCATTATTTTCCGCTGAAGAAAAAGCCGGCCTTCATCGCGCCGACCAATATGGCATCGGACAAGAAAGGCAATATGAGGACGGGCGCTGAGCGCGTCGTTGTCGCGCGCCTACGCGACGCCAAGTTTTTCTGGGACGATGATTTGAAAACGCCGCTACAGGAGCGCTCGATGCGGCTCGACGGTGTCTTGTTTCATGCGAAGCTCGGAAGCTATAGGGAGAAGAGCAAACGCACAGTTACGATCGCGCTTGCCATTGCCGCCAAGACAGAGACGCGTGAAGCGCCGGTCCGCCGTGCGGCCGCGCTCGCGAAGTGCGATCTGGTCACGGGTATGGTGGGAGAATTTCCCGAGCTTCAAGGGATCATGGGCGGCCTCTACGCGAAGGAGCAAGGCGAGCCCGAGGCCGTTTGGAAAGCGATCTATGGCCATTACGAGCCAACAGGGCTCGAAGAAGACGGCTTTCCTGAAAACAGCGAGGGCGCGGTGGTGGCGCTCGCCGACAAGCTCGACACGCTCATGAGCATGTTCTCTGTTGGGCTCGTACCGACTGGCTCACGCGACCCTTTTGCACTAAGGCGTGCGGCGCTCGGCGTCATCCGTATTCTTCTCGAAAGCCACGAGCGGCTCGACTTTCCGCTCGAGGTAACACCCAATGAGCTCTTGGCACTCGGCGACACGCCGTTAGATGACAAGCTCTTGGAATTTTTTACCGAGCGGCTCCGTTTCGTTTTCTCGCGAAAATATCGCCATGACGAAATCGCGGCTGTGTTCGCGCTCGGAGCGCTCGACCGAACGGTGACTGACACCGCGCAGCGGCTCGAGGCGGTCAGGGCACTTCGCGGCTCTTCGGATTTCGAGGCGCTCTCCTCTGCGTTCAAACGCGTGAGGAACATCCTCGCCGACACGAAGCCAGGCCAAGTCGATCCCTCGGCGTTCTCCGAGAAAGAAGAGCGAGAACTTTATTTCGCGCTCGAAGCCATGGGGCCGACCGCGACCGCTATGATCGAGAACGGGTCGTACCAGGAGGCGCTTTTGGAGCTCTCGACCTTGCGGCCGAAGGTCGATCGATTCTTCGACGAAGTGCTGGTGATGGCGGAAGACGAGACGTTGCGAGACAACCGCTTGGCGCTCCTTCACCGGTTGCGTACACTGCTCGGACAGGTCGCGGATCTCTCGGAGATCGTCGTAACTGATGGATGACGACAGAGCCCATATCCAAGATGGCTAAGATCCGCTTGATGCCAGATGCGCTGGCGAATCAAATCGCCGCGGGTGAAGTCGTCGAGCGCCCAGCTTCGGTCGTCAAGGAGCTAGTGGAGAACTCAATCGATGCGGGCGCGAGCACTATTTTCGTTCTCATCGAGAAGAGCGGCAAGGATCGAATCCGGGTTTCCGATGACGGTATCGGTATGAGCCCGGAAGATGCGCGCCTCGCTCTCGAACGTCACGCCACGAGCAAGCTCTACTCCGCGGACGATCTCTCGAACATCTCGTCGCTGGGTTTTCGTGGCGAGGCGCTGCCGTCCATCGCTTCGGTGTCGCACTTCTCACTTCAGACTCGGGAAGCCTCGTCGAACGCGGGCTACGAGGTCGAAATCGTTGGGGGGAAGCTCGTTCGAGAAGGGGAGCTCGGCGTGCCTCCCGGCACGATCATCGACGTGCGGCAACTATTCGTGAACGTGCCCGCGCGCCGCAAGTTTCTACGTGCCGACGTCACCGAGGCGTCGCACATTGCGGCGCAGATTTCGAACCTTGCCGTTTGCTACCCCGACGTGCATTTCCGTCTCGAGCATGGCAAGAGGAAGCTGCTCGACGCCCCATCGGTCCCGTCGCGGCGCGAGCGCATCTATCAAATAGAGAAAAGCTGGGTGGAGAGCGCGGTCGTCCTTGACGACCACGTCGGAAGCCTCGCGCTTCAGGCCTGGCTCGCACCGCCCGCGGAGTCCCGCGGGACGTCGAAGCACCTGCACGTCTACGTGAACGGAAGGCCTGTCAAAGATCGCATCCTCACCCACGCGGTCATGGAAGCCTATCGCCAGGCCTCCTCGAAATCAGGAACACCGCGCGTTTACTTGTTCCTCGAGCTTCCGCCCGACAAAGTCGACGTCAACGTCCATCCCGCGAAGAGCGAGGTGCGTTTCGTCGACCAGCAGCTCGTCCACAAAGCCGTGTTCTCTACCGTGAAGAACACGCTGCACGGCAACGGACGAGCGCCGGAAATAACGATTTCGAAGTCGAGACTCTCGCCGCCGCCGTTCGTGCGGGAGCCGACTCCCGCTCTGTCGGGAATTACAGGAATGTCGGGGACCGATATGACTGAAGCTCTACTGAGCCAAAAGCCGGCGCCGGTCGAGCCCACCCCCACATTTACCGAGTTCGCCGATACGCCGCCGATCCCGATCGGACAGTTCCGTGAAAGCTACATCCTCGCCGCCGATGACGACGACGTTTGGCTCATCGACCAACACGCGGCGCACGAGCGCCTCCTCTACGAGGATCTCGTGGATCGAGGCGATAGCGGTGAGCAGCAACTCTTGCTGACCGCCATGCCGCTCGAGCTCACGCCGTCCGAGCGCGTGACGATGGAGGAAGAGCTCTCGCAGCTTCTTGCTTTCGGCTATGACATCGAGCCTTTCGGCGGCGACGGCTACGTCATCCGCGCCGTACCCGCGGCCCTCTCGGGGCTCGACACGTTGCGGCTCGTGCGTGCAGCGCTCGGTGAACGCGAGCGCGATTGCCGCAGCTCGTCGGTCATCGAGGCGCAAAGCCGCATTGCCGCCCGGCTCGCTTGCCACGCGGCTATCAAAGTCAACTTCCCGCTCACCATGGATAAGATGCAATACATCGTGCGGGCGCTCTGGAAGGCGCGACAGCCGACCGTCTGTCCGCACGGCCGCCCGACGACCCTTCGGATTGGCCTCGAGCAGATTGAAAGAAACTTCGGGAGGGTCTAGGCGCTTGCCCAAGAAACGAGACGTCAATTGGTCAGGGTGGACGCTGTACTATGTCGGACGCGGGCTCGAGTTGTTCGGCTTCATCCTCGTGACCCTTGCGATGGTTAACTTTTTCGGCACCAGTCAAATGCGGCCCATGCTCGGGATGACGGGCGTGGGCGGGGCCTTCTTTGTCGTTGGTTGGCTTCTTTCCAAGAACGACCCGGGACGTTAAAAATGAAAAAAACAGCGTTGGTCTTCGGATTGACTTTGGTTCTTGGCGGCTCGGCAGCTGCTCAGTCGGTGCCCCCGCAATTTACTCTTGATTACCAAGCGATGGCGAAGAAGATCGTCGAACGTCTCGCGATGAAGCCGGGCGAGAGCTTTCTCGCCGTGGCCCATCCCGGCCTCTTCGAGGCGCTCATCCCCCATCTGCGCTACGAGGTGATGAAAGTGGGGGCGATCGATCTCGGCGTCATCGATGTGCTCGCGCAACCCGTGCCCGGTGGTTGGAGTGAAGAGACGCTTCGCGAGGGCGGACGCGCATCGCGCGCGAAGCTGGCCGAGATGCTCGAGGACGTCGATGCCTCCATCATGCTTCCAGGCACCAACCCTGGGCAGCCCGTCTACGCGGCCATTCAAGATCTGCTGCGTGCGGGGAAAGGACGGACGATCCACTTTCATTGGCTCGAGAACGGGAGCGCCTTTCCTTTGCCGGGCCAACCGCTTCCGGCGCGCCATGTTATCGAAGCCGTTTATCAACAGGCTCTTCTGGAGACGGATTATGTCGCGATGGCGGCCCATCAACGCCGCTTCGAGGCCGCCATGAGAGGCTCGGCCGTGCGGGTCACGAGCTCGGCGGGAACGAATATCCGCTTCCGCATCGGCGAGCGCCCGGTGAATTTCCAGGACGGCAACGCTTCCAAAGCGCGGACGGATGAGGGGGTCATCTTGATCGATCGCGAGATCGAGCTTCCATCGGGCGCCGTGCGTGTCGCGCCGATCGAGGATTCGGTGTACGGAACGATTGCGTTTCCGCCGTCGCAATGGGCGGGCCGGCCCGTCCACGGCCTGAAGCTCGTATTCGAGCGCGGAAAGGTTATCTCTTTTTCCACTGACTCCGGCGAAGACGCCGTGCGTCGCGAGATGGAGGGCGCTGGCGACGCGGGAAAATCTTTCCGCGAGCTCGCGCTGGGTTTCAATCCGCTCCTCGAGGTGTCGGAAGAGAATCCCTGGATTCCGTATTACGGCTATGGCGCCGGTGTCGTCCGCCTATCTCTCGGTGACAATTCCGAGCTCGGAGGGGACGTCACGGGAGGCTATGTCCGCTGGAACTTCTTCGTTGACACTACGGTCACCGTCGGCAATGACGTGTGGGTGCGTGACGGCGAGCTCATCAAGTAGAAAAGAAAGGACCACACTATGAAACGTACCGCATTGTTCTTGAGCTTGGCGCTATTGAGCGTCCACGCGTCGCAGGCGCAGACAGGGCTCAAAGTGACATCTCGGCCGATCTCGAGGGCGTCGCGGGAACTGTCACTCGCGAGCAGACGGGACAGAACGGATTCGAGTACCAAAAGACCCGGGAGTGGATGACGCGGGAAGTGCTAGCAGCCATCGAGGGCGCGCGCGCTGCCGGCGCCACGAGATTCTCGTGGCGGATTCTCACGGAAACGGCCAGAACTTGCTGACCGACATGATTCCGAGCGGCATCGAGATCGTCCGCTCGTGGCCGAGGCCTCTAGGCATGATGGAAGGCGTTGACGAGAGCTTCGATGCCGTGCTCTTCATTGGCTATCACGCGTCGAGCTCGAATGTCGCGGGCGTCTTCGCGCATACTATTACCGGTGCTTTCACGGAGGTCAGCATCAATGGGATCGCGGTCACCGAAGCCGCGTTCAACGCGGCCATCGCGGGGCATTTCGGTGTTCCGGCCGTGATGATCTCGGGCGACGACGCCGTCATCGAAGAAACCCGCTCGATTCTCGGCGAGCTCGAAGGCGCTGTCGTGAAGCATAGTTATAGCTTCAACGCCGCGCGGACGCTGACGCCGGAGGACGCCCGCGCGTTGATCCGTGACAAGGCGCAAAAGGGTGTCGAGCGACGAGCCGCGCTCGAGCCCTCTGTCGTGGAGACGCCCGTCAGGCTGGACCTGACTTTTCGCCGCCATCTCCCCGCGGAGCTTCTTTCTTATCTTCCTTCGGTCGAGCGAACCGGCTCGCACTCCGTACGCTTCGTTGGTGAGGACATGATTGTCGTGACGAAGTTCATGGAGTTTGCTGCCACCGCGCTCTCCGGGATCACGGAATAGGCAGTCGAATTCCGCCTACTCTCCGATGATCTTGATGAGCACCCGTTTGGGCCGGCGACCGTCGAACTCCCCGTAAAAGATCTGCTCCCACGGTCCGAAGTCGAGCTTGCCGTCGGTGATGGCGACCACGACCTCGCGCCCCATCACTTGACGCTTGTGATGCGCGTCGCCGTTATCTTCGCCCGTCCGGTTGTGGTGGTAGCGCTCCGGGCTCGCGTCGAAAGGCGCGAGCCACTCGAGCCACCGCTTGTAATCTTCGTGAAGTCCGGGCTCGTCGTCATTGATGAAAACGGAGGCGGTGATGTGCATGGCGTTGACCAGGCAGAGGCCCTCTTGAACCCCGCTTTCCCGAAGCGCGTCTTCGACCTCGCGCGTGATGTTCACGAAGTCCATCCGCTCCGCCACCTCGAAGGTGAGCGTTTTGCGAAGGCTCTTCAACCGCCGATTCCGTCCGCCGTGAAAAAAGCGACGACCGAGTCGAGCTCTTGACTCAATTTGTCGACGCGTTGATGCAGAAGGTTGCGAATCGAGAGCAGGCCGAGAACTTTCTTGTTGGCGTCGACGACGGGAAGATGACGGAAATGCCGCTCCGTCATGATCTGGAGGGCTTCGCCCATCGACATGTCTTTCGCGGCGGATACGCAATCCGGTGTCATGACGTCGCCGACCGGCGTCTCTTTCGAGTCTTTCCCTTCGAGCACCACCCGGATCATGAGATCTCTTTCGGTGAATATGCCTGCCAACTTGTCGTCCTTGACGACGGCAACCGCCCCCACACGCTGGTCGTTCATGAGGTGCACGGCATCGAAAACAGAGGCCTCGGGCGAGACCAGGGCTCCTGGTACTCTCGCGATCTTCAGAAGGCCCATATGGCGCGCTCCTTTCTGAGCGTTAATCCTAATGTCCGGTTAAAACCAATTCCTTGGGAGCGTTCGGCGAGTGACAGAGTGCGTATCGAGCTCGGGCAATGCCCGATACCGAACTTCCGAATGCTAGATTGTTGACCAAGTGGGCTCCGTTCCGCAAGCGCCGCCGGAGCCGTTTCGATGGCGTTTCTCGACAAACCTCTATCTTGTTGATATGGCTTGAGTAACGAGTCCTTCCCTCCCATGTCGAGATATCTTTTCCGTCTTCTGTTGGTCCTCTGTGTTCTGTCGGGGCTCGTGCCGGACATTGTGGAAGCGATCCCGGCATTCGCGCGACGCTACGAGCTGCCCTGTCATTTCTGTCATGACGGCTTTCCAAAGCTGAGCGTTCTCGGCGAGCAGTTCAAGGAGCGAGGCTTTCGGCTCGACAACGACAAGAGCGATGTGAGCACGTGGATTCGCTCCGTGCCTGTGAGCGTTCGCGGCGCGTTTCGCCAGACCTTCGAGGAGAACGGCAACGCGGTTTCGAGCGGCCTCGTTCGGTTCGTAACCGCTGGCGACTTTGGCAGCCGCGTGTCTTATTGGCTCGAGGACAACTACGTTTTGGATAGCGATGATTCGAGACGCGTGGGGCTGGGCAACGCATTCGTGCGTGTCGAGATCTTGCCCGACGAGCTGTATATCCGGGGAGGACGGCTCGAGCTCGATTTGCCGTTCACCCAGACGCGCATGCCCCAGCTCTTCCGCTACGAGATCTACTTCGCGAATACCGGTTTCGAGACCGACAATATTGGCGTCCACCAGGACGGCATCGAGATCCGTGGCTTTCTCGACGACACCACGCGGTGGTCGATTGCCGTGGTGGATGGTTATGACAGCGAAGAGCAAAACGCTATTTCCGAAGATGTCGGCAAGTCCGAAAGCAACGTTTTCGGCCGTCTGGTACGCCGCTTCGGCGAGGGGCTAGCCGGGATGTACGTCCATTGGGGAGGCAACACGCTCACCCGCAGGAGCGGCGATGACGTCCTCGAGTCGAGGAACGGTATTCTCCGCCTCGGCGCCGACGCGTCGGTCTATCTCGGACAGGCGCATGTGTATGGGACGCTCTCCTACGGCCGCGACAGCAATTCCTTAGCCAATGCGGAGAACCCGAACGGTACCCGTGAAGCGCTGTCTTTCACGGGAGGTTTTTTCCAAGTCGATTTCGCGCTCCGTGACGACCTCGTCGTAACCGGCCGCCTGAACGCCGTCCGCGGCCCGCCTCCCGGAACGAAGGACCCGTCGAAATCCTTCGTACAATTCGCCCCCGGCTTGAGGCTATGGCTCCACCCCCAAATACGTCTAGCTGGCGAAATAGCTTTCGCCAACCAAGACCTACCCACGAAGGCAGCTTTTCGGTTTGAGATCGTGTCTTAGCTTCAAGCGCCCATGAGCAAACGTTTCGACTTCACATAGAGGTGGGCTCTCGTCGAATCCGAATCGCCAAGAATCGGTCGGCGAGCGCATAGGAACCGTTTGTGGGCTCGATGGCGTCTTTCGCAATCAGCGCCGCCACAGCCCTCTGTGCGTTCGACCCCGAGCGAAGACCGTATCGCTGGGTGAACGTCGACGCGAAAGGTCGTACACCGGTCGGCGCCTGCGCCAAACCCTTCAAGAAGCGTCGCTGGTTCGCGGTCAATGACTCCCAGAGCGTCGTGTACGCGAAACCCTCGCGATCGAGCACGAGATTGACCGCGCGCCGCAACATCCCTTCAGAAATCGGCGCTCCCTCCTCGGCCAGCTCCCACAGCACGTAGCACAGATGCTGCGTGTAGAACGGGTGGCCCTCGGTAAGCTCGAAAACGGCTCGGATCACACTATCCGGGATATTCTTGTCGGCCCGTCGGAAGCGCTCGCGGATAAATGGCATCCAGTGCTTTTGCTCAATCGGTTGTAGGGGGTGGTGGCCCGCTGCTCTCTACAGAGGCCGAGACCGGTCCAGGAACGTTCCCTGGATCAAGTGTTTCTTGCTACCGAGAAAGATGTAAGCCACATCGGCGTGATTCTGAATGATGATCCGAAGTTTGGGCTTGGCCATATCGTTTCCATAACCGAGCAAACTCCATCCTTCCTCGGCTGATCTCTTTGAGGACTTGGTATCGAGACAACGTGCGGCCGATCCTTTGCTTTCGCCCGTGACGACGTCCATGACCCAAATGTCCCCTTCCAATTGCTGCCAGGGGTAGTAGACGTAGCTGCGATCCGCGTCGCGACTGACCCTTGCGAGCTCATCGGCCATCCATGGTTTGAACCGTCCTTCCTTTCTTGCTCATCCTCGCAATTCTTGGGTGTGCACCCGCCCAAGCTCCTGCGCCCGAGATTGATTTGGACGCGGAACGAGCCGCTCTCATGGAGACCGACGAGGCCCGTATGCTCGCGCCGGACGCGCCGTTGGCAGACGGCAAAGAGGCGGTCCGCGGCTTGCTCACTCAGCTCGAGTCGATGGAGGGCTTTTCCTTAAATTGGAGCCCAACGTCCGCCGAAGTGTCCGACGGCGCCGACCTCGGCTACACCATCGGCACTTACCAGATGATAGTGCTGGGCCTTGAAGGTGGGCTGGTGCAGATCGACGGGAAGTACACGACCATCTGGAAGAAGCAAGCCGACGGAGCGTGGAAAATCGCCGTGGATATGTTCAACGCCAACGCTCCTCCCACGCCGGCAACTGAGAGTTGATTTGGCGCGCCGGAAGGTAAGCTCTTTGGGACCCTCGATCGGAAGAACCCTAGCCGAGCAGCAACCCGGCTAAACAATCATTGCAGAAACGTTACTTGTCCGTTGGGACGAGGAGGCGGAGCTCTTCGTGCCAGTTCTGAACGAGGACCGACTGAGTCGGTGGCGGCGCGGCCTCGCTGTCATCGATCATGACGAAGCTCTGGCCGTCAGGCATCACGTCGTATACTCCGCCGACGGACGGCTTCTAGAATTTGAAACATCGGGTATTGCTCGAACGATCGGTGAATCGCTCCTGCACTATCGTGTCACCGAAGAGATCGGTGCGGGTGGAATGGGTGTCATCTATCGGGACACCGAAAGTTCTTCAGACGAGGAAGGATGACGCTTATTTGCGTCGGGGTCAACCCATGCGGGGCCCTGCGACTGGTGCAAGTGAGACGGTTGAACACAGGAGGCAAAAGGTAGATACTAGGCCGAAGGGCGACGATGAGACATCGCCTATCTTGAGCTATGAGCACACACGTGGGTCCAAAATTGAGCTACCGCCTGAAAGTTAGCGACACCAAAGCTCCGACGGAAAGCGACGAGCGCTGGCTGCCGCGACGTTGCACGCTCGACGGCTTTCGTCAGGAGGCCGACGAGAGCGACGGTATGGACTTGAGCCAGTTGGAGCCTCTCACGCGGTTGAAGGTTCAGACGTGCAACACTCTCTACCGATTGACCATCCTCAGTCCCTGGGAGGCTAAAGTCATCGTTCAAGGTGGACAGTTTTTCGCCGAGCCTGCTGAAGCGAACCTTTGCGGTTCCAGCTACGGCGGCTGCATGCTCAAGACGCGCTGGATTGGGCTCGGGATGCGGATGGAGATTTACGGCAAACAGGGACCTATCGTGACCTCTCCGGTCCGCTCAGTGCACACCGAAGGCGATTCGTCACTCCCCGGTCCTTTCTAGGTACTTTTTCGGCTTCCCCATTGGCGCGGGAAAGCGCCCGACCGCTACTCCAGTCCGTCACCCCCACCGTTATACAACTCTCCGGCGACCGGTCGTACCCGTCGGGCTCGACAGGGACCGGAGGGTTCGCGCGATCGAGACTCGGCCCAGCTACCCCGACGGCGTCCAGGTGGTGCACCACGCCATTCCCAGGCTGATGATGAAAAACGAGGACGGTGAGTGGGAGCGGGTGGCCAGCTTCACGGAGTACGCCATGGGCAAGGTCGGCGAGATCCTCCCGGACGACGCCTACCGCATACTGCCGAAGGACGGGTTGATCCAGTGGGACGTCCATTACTACCCGGGGGGCTCCGCCCAAGGCCGCACAGGCGCCATCGTCGCCAAAGGACAACGTCGTCCGGGTCGGCTTCTGGTTCTACGAGGACGACGAGACACCGAGTTACGAGCAGAACTTGGCGCTCTACCGGCTCCAGGGCGACATCCTCCTTGAGCCTGGGGGGACGGCCATGACCCAAGGATTTCACCGGTGGGACCACCCCGTCCGCATCGACCAGTACCAGGCCCACGGGCACGTCCATCTCCACGCGATGAGCATGCAGGCGATCTACCCGGACGGCCGGCAGGAACTACTTAGCATGGTCACCAACTTCAGCGCGAAGTGGCATCACAGCTACATCTATGAAGACAACGTGGCCCCGCTCCTGCCTGAGGGTACGGTGCTCGTTCTCACGGGCTGGTACGACAACACGAAGAAGAACCCACTCGCCACGGATCCGAACCTCTTCGTGACGCGCGGCTCCCGCACCCACGACGAGATGTCCCACGCTTGGCTCGCAGTGACCCATCTCGACCAGGAAGGCTACGAGCGCATCAAGGCCGAGCGGGAGCAGATGATGACCGATGAGCAGGAAGACCGCCAGCAGCCGTAGTGGTGGGTGATCACAGCCGGAGGATTGTGCGATGCAGAGTCGTTTAGCCCTCAGTGGTCTCGTCGCCGCCCTCGTTCTGCTCGCCGGAACTCTTCTGCAGGCACAAATCGATAGGCGGGAACGGCGGCTGCCTTTGGCTCCCAACCGCCCGGCGGGGGAGGCCGTGACCCCGTTTCTGGAAGGCTGGTACGCTAATCCAGACGGGACGTACACCTTCTCTTTCGGTTACTTCAACATCAACACCGAGGAGACGATCGAAATCCCGCTTGGGCCGAACAACATCATCGAGCCGGCCGAGTTTAATGGGATGTAGCCCACATACTTTCCCGCACCGACTGGGGCGGCCGGGAGCCGGTCACCGGGCTACAAGCGCCACGAGGCTGGCGTCTTCACCGTGACCGTGCCGGCGGAGTACGGAGACGGGCGCAAGAGCGTCGTTTGGACGCTGCGGGTCCACGGGGAGACCCATAGGCTGAAAGCAACCATCGGACCTAAGCCCCTTCAGCTGGACTATGGTCCCCGGGCGATGGGGTCGGTCCGGGGGCGTTATCTCCGTCCATGTCGCGCCGTCGTCGCGGGTGATTTGGACCCTTCCGTCATCCGTACCTGCCCAGAGCTCGCCCGCGTTGCTAGGGGATTCCTCGAACACGAAGATCGTTGCGTAGACTTCGACGCCGGTCTGATCCTTCGTGATCGGGCCGCCGGCGTCTTGGAGCATCTCCGCGTTGGCGACCGTGAGGTCGGGGCTGACGATGCGCCATGTCTGTCCCTCGTCCGTCGAACGATGGACGTAGTTGGACGTATGGTTGAACACTTGCGGGTCGTGTTTCGAGATGCGGATGGGGGCGTTTCATTGGAACCGATAGTCGAGGTCTTCCGCGGCGCGGCCGAGCGCGAGCTGAGGAGCTGTTGTGATCTCGCGCACCTGTCCGGAGCGATGGTCGTAGCGTGTGATGGAGCCGCCGTAGCATCCCGCGTAGACGATGTTCGCGTCCGGGTCGCGCGGGTCGATGGCGATGTGGCGGCTCTCGCAGCCGCCGACCTGGTGCCAGTTCTTGTTCGAGATGCCGATGCCGTTGGTGCGGCTCAGGATGCGGACGGTCGTGTTGTCCTGTTGCGCGCCATAGACCCAGTAAGGCGGTCGTTACGCGATAGAACTCCGCCGTGGCCTGGTTCGATTGCAGCGACCACGTGGCTCCCGCATTGAAGCTCACCGCGGCGCCGCCGTCATTTCCGTAGACCATGGTTTGGTTGTCTGTCGGGTGGATCCAGAGGTCGTGGGTGTCGCCATGCGGCACGCGAATGGTGGTAAAGGTCTTCCCGCCGTCAACCGAGCGGTTCATCATCACATTGTTGATGTAGACCGTATCGGGATCGGCCGGATCGGCGAAGACGTGCGTGTAGTACCAGGCGCGCTGCACGTAGTTCCTATCCTCATTAATATATTGGAACGACTCACCCGCGTCGTCCGAGCGATAGAGTCCCGCTTCCGGACCTTCCGCTTCGATGAGCGCGAAGACCCGATCCGGGTTGGCCGGCGAGACGGAGACGCCGATGCGGCCCGTGGGTCCTTTGGGAAGCCCCTCGGTGAGCTCGTCCCACGTGTCGCCGCCATCCGTCGTTTTGTAGACACCGCCCTCGACGGGATCCCCGCTCAGCATCGAGAAAGGCTTGCGCTCCGCGTGCGACATCGCCGCGTAGAGAATGCGCGGATTGCTGGAATCCATCGATAGGTCGACGGCGCCCGTCTTCGCGCTGATGTAGAGGACTTTTTCCCAGCTCTCGCCGCCATCCTTCGAGCGGTACACACCGCGTTCCTCGTTGGGGCCAAAAATGTGGCCTAGCACGGCAGCGAAGACGATGTCGGGGTTCTTCGGGTGGACGCGCACGCGGCCGATTTGTCCCGCTTACGGAAGGCCTATATGTTTCCACGTTTTTCCCGCGTCGGTGGAGCGGTACATGCCGACGCCCGCGGACACGTTGCCGCGCGGATAGGCGGAGCCGGTCCCGACATAGATGACGTTCGGATCGGAAGGCGCTACCGCGATGCTGCCGATCGAGCCCGTATCGATCTGACCGTCGCGGTCTGACCGCCGCGGCACTCGGGTACTCGTGGTGGTGGGTTCACACGCTAGCCGCATCGTGCGATATCGGGGATGCGCGGCGTCTCCAGGTTCAGAAGTGGGTGCTGCGAGGAGCGGCACTCGTTTTTGGGCTTTCCGTCTTCTCCGCCTACGCCCTGCTTCCCCTCGTGATGTGGCTCGAGCCTTTGTAGGTAACGGCGCCGGCGGCCCACGAACGGCCGCCGGACGTTTTGTGGTAAAAATGCAAGAAAGATGGAGCGAGACCACAAAATTGCACCGTCGTGCGGAGCCGCTGCCGGCTCAACTCTAGTCCGCGACGTAGGCAAGTGGGACTTCAAGGACTGATTCGGGGGCGTTCTGCAGAAAGATCTTCTCGCCGGGCTGACCGTTGCTTTCGTCGCCTTGCCGCAGTGCATGGCCTACGCGCTCCTCGCTGGTGTGGCGCCCCAATACGGGCTCTACGCTTTCATGGTGGCCTCGATTGTGGGCTCACTCGCGGGCTCGTCGCGTCATCTCCAAACCGGACCCACGAACGCAAGCTCCATCGTTGCCGCGAGTGCCGTTGCCGCTTATGTGGGACGCGAAGATTTCATGGCTATCGTGTTTCTCCTGACCCTTCTCTCTGGCCTATTCCAACTCACTCTGGGACTCCTCAAACTCGGGAACCTTACCCAGCTCGTCTCGAGCTCGGTTCTCCTCGGCTTCACCAGCGGCGCCGGCGTTCTCATCGTCGCCAACCAGATCCCTAATCTTCTCGGACTGCCGTCGAAGGGTAGTGTCTCGGTTCTCGGTCAGATCGGCTACGTGGCCTCGGGCATTGCCGACACGGATCCCACCGTCCTCGCGCTCGGAGTGGGGACGTTCTTTTTGGCTCTGCTTCTGTCCAAGGTGAGCCCGAAAACTCCCGCGGGCGCGCCGCTTTTTCCCGCTTACCTATTGGCGATACTCGGTGCGGCGGGCGTGGTAGCCTTGCTCGGACTGCACGAGACGGGTGTGCGTGTCGTCGGTAACATTCCGGCCTCACTTCCACCGCTGAGCATGCCGGCATTCAGTTGGGGTCTCATCCAGGCCCTCGCGTCCGGCGCGATTGCTCTGTCGCTCATTGGATTCGCCGAAGCTTTTGCGAGCGCGAAATCTGTCGCGAGTTTTTCCGGCAATCGCATCGACACCAACCGGGAGTTCGTTGGGCAAGGCGTGGCCAAGATCGTTGTCGCGTTTTTCAGCGGGATCCCGGTATCTGGGTCGCTGACTCGAAGCGCCCTCATGTATCAGGCTGGCGCCGAGAGTAAGAAAGCGCACGTGTTCTCGGGCTTCATGCTCGCCGGGCTGGTGTTCGCACTCGGCCCTGTCACCCGATACATCCCGGTGGCTTCACTGGCAGGGATTCTTCTGATCATCGCCGTGAAAATGGTCCGCTGGGAACATGTCAAGCTGGCTCTCACCGCAACACGCTCCGACGCGCTCGCGTTCCTCGCAACGTTCGCCGCGGCGCTTCTGCTGCCTCTCGCCGATGCCATCTATGTCGGCGTGGGCGTCTCCCTCGCACTCTTTGTCAGAAGAGCGCGGGTCCCACGTGTCGTGGAGCTCGTGTACGACGAGAAGAAAGGGTTTCGCGAGGTCACGGACGCCGACGAGCGGCCCTGCCCCGAAGTGGCGATCGTCCACGTGGAGGGTCCCTTGTTTTTTGGCGCCGCCGACTATCTCGAAGACAAGTGCTTGAAGGTGGCTTCTCGCCCGGAAGTGCAGGCGTTGATTCTGCGGCTCAAGCGGACGGCCGCCCTCGATTCCACGACGCTGCTGGCCCTTGGGAATGTGAGCGCGGCGATGAAGCGCCAGGACAAGCTCCTCATCATCTCCGGCGCGCCGCCTGAAGTGGAGGAGCTCTTGCACCGCGTCCATCTGATCGACGTGCTGGGCCCCGAGAACGTTTTCGTCGCGCGCGCAACCATCCTCGAATCCACGACGCAAGCACTCGCTCACGCGCTCGACTACGTGAATAAAAAACTCTAGTGCTCTCCACTCAAGTGGCGCGCCGCGTGGGTGACCTCACGTAGTACTTTAAGTTGTAGAGCCGCCTATAATGAAAAGAAAGAGAGCGCGTTTCAGCAGGGTGAGCCGATCCTGCCTGATGCGTGGCCGTGCAAAGTGATACCGCTATGCGTCAATGTCATCCAGTACCCGCCGCCGACAGGTTTGCGCTGCTACAAGCTCGGCAAAGCCATACGAAGAGCGCTGGAGAGCTATGATGCGAATTTGCGTGTGGCCATTTTCGGCACCGGCGGCATGTCTCATCAACTTCAGGGCGAAAGGGCCGGACTCATTAATAAGGAGTTTGACAAGGCATTTCTGGACAAGCTGAGCGCTGATCCACAGTCATTGACGGAAATAGGCCACCACGACTACATTCTGCAAGCGGGCTCGGAGAGCATCGAGCTCGTCATGTGGCTCATCATGCGCGGCGCGCTCGATGCAAAAGTCAAAGAGATTTACCGGCACTACCACGTGCCCGCATCCAATACGGCCGCGGGTCTGATCATTCTCGAGAACGACTGAGTAAGACGAAGAGGACAGCACAAGGATTCGGAGAACGACCGTGTCGAAACCCGCAAACCCGAGCTCCAGCCACGACCTTGTGACCGAGGTCATCGACAAAGGTCAAGTCAGCGCGCAACAAGTGCTGGTCGTGGGCCTGTGCATGTTCTTCAACATGCTCGATGGCTTTGATATTACAGCGATGGCCGTCGTCGCCGGCGCCGTATCGAGCGAATTGCAACTGACGCCGGACAGGCTCGGGTGGATATTCAGTTTTGCGCTTGCCGGTATGGTAGTCGGCGCGATGTTCCTCGCGCCTATCTCCGACATCATCGGTCGCCGGAAGCTGATCATCATCAGCATCGTTTTGGTCGGCGGCTCTATCCTGTTTACGGCGACTGCGAGCACGTTGTTCGAGTTTATCGTCTGGCGATTCATCAGCGGTTTGGGTGCCGGCGCCATGCTTGCCAGTCAAGCAACCCTTGCCGCGGAGTACAGTCCCGACAAATATCGGGCGGCCTCCGTGGCTCTCGTTACCTCGGGCTACCCGCTTGGAGCGATGATGACCTCTGTCGTTGCGGGCTTCATCATGCCGGATTACGGCTGGCGCGGCATGTTCTGGTTTGGCGGGGGATTGACGCTCATCATGGTGCTCGTGGCGTGGCTATGGATTCCGGAATCGCTGAAATACCTGGTCGAGCGACGCCCGGACAACGCACTCGAGCGAATCAACCAAATCCTCGTAAAACTGAAGAAGAACCCGCTGGATGAGCTGCCAGCCGTAGAAGCACGAACGGACGCCGCGAAAGCTGCGCCGGGCAAGTATCGATTCACTTTGCTTTCCGACGAACTTCGTGTCGCGACTCTGACGCTGTGGGCCTCGTTCTTCCTTTGCTTCAGCACGCTCTACGTGCTCATGAGCTGGATTCCGAAGCTAATGGAAGACTCGGGTTACGAGGCCTCCGTGGGCCGAGACGCCTTTTTCATGTTTAATCTCGGGGGAGTTCTCGGCATCTATCTGATGGGCTGGATGTCGACGAGATGGAAGCTGACCAACCTGGTCTTCTACTTGTTGACGGCTTCCTCCGTTGGCATGGTCATTTTTGCCATGGCTCCGAACCAGCTGACTCTGCTCATGACCTTGATATTGATGATCGGTATTCTGCAGCAGGGGGGATTCACGGGGCTCTATGGCACCGCTGCCAAAGTCTATCCGACAGAGATTCGCAGCACAGGCATAGGCTGGGCCATCGGACTCGGCCGGACCGGTGCGGTAGCCGGTCCGGCTGTCGCGGGCTACTTGATCGCTGCCGGATTCGATATGTCGGCCAACTTCTATTTTTTTGCAGTGCCGATCGCCATTGGCGGCATGATCGCGTATCGGCTCCACGTCGATTAGGAGGAAGATCGCTATGGAAACTCCGAGTGCCTTGCTACTCGGACTATTTGCGGTGTCGGCGTTCGCTTTGGCTGAAGTGGATGCGCGGATGTTTCGATTTCCCGACGTCTCGGAGTCGCGTATCACTTTCGTCTATGCCGGGGATATCTGGGTCGTCGAAACGCAGGGAAGCACAGCGAGGCGGCTGAGCTCGCCTCCCGGTGAGGAGACGTTTCCTCGGTTCTCTCCGGACGGCTCCGAGATCGCTTTCAGCGGAAACTACGACGGCAACACCGACGTTTACGTCGTCGCCACGACCGGCGGTGAGCCACGCCGGATCACGCATCACCCTCTGCCGATCGCATGCTCGACTGGACCCCGGATGGGACACGGCTGCTCTTCGCCTCACGTCGCAAAAGTGGCTCACAGCGATTTAGTCAGCTCTACACCGTGGCCGCGGCCGGCGGGCTGCCCGAGAAGCCCCCGTTTCCTACGAGGAGTTTGGAGCGTTGTTGTCCACCGACGGACGCTCGCTCGCCTTCACGCCCAAGAGCCGAGGCTTCCGCAATTGGAAGCGGTATCGCGGGGGCATGGCGCCGGAAATCTGGCTGTTTGATCTCGAAAGCCTCGACGCGCGCAACCTCACCAACAGTGACGCGAACGATGCCCAGCCGATGTGGTACGGCTCGACTCTGTACTTCCTCTCCGACCGCGGAGCGGGCGAGCGCTCCAACATCTGGGCCCTCGACGTCGCGAGCAATGACACTGATAATGACATGCGGCAGATCACGCAGTCCGCCGATTTCGATGTGACTTTCCCCGCCATCGGTCCTAGCGATTTGGTGTTTCAGGCAGGTGGCCGACTCTACCGTATGCCGCTCGAGACGGAGACACTCGAGGAAGTCGCGGTCGACCTCGTGACTGACCTCAGAAGTGTGAAGCCGCGTCTCCAGAACGTCAGCGAGCGGATCGAGACCGTCAATATCTCGCCCACCGGCATGCGCGCGGTCGTTATGGCGAGAGGAGAGGTCTTCACCCTCCCGGCCAAAGAAGGTGTGATTCGAAACCTCACCCACAGCTCTGGTGCGGCCGAGCGCTATCCAGTCTGGTCTCCCGATGGCAAGTCCATTGCCTACTGGAGTGACAAGAGCGGGGAGTACGAGCTCACCTTGCGCAGCGCCGACGGCTCGGGTGATGAGGAGAAACTCACGACTTTCGGGCCCGGCTATCGCTACCGCCTCTTCTGGTCGCCGGACAGCAACAAGCTGGCCTTCATCGATCATACGCAGAGCATCCAGATCTACGATCGTGAGACAACGCAAGTCACAAAGATCGACGAGGCGCTCTTCATGTTGCACCCGGGTCTCGCCCGGTTCGAGTTGGCCTGGTCGCGCGACAGTCGATGGCTCACCTATGCACGTGGGCTCGAGACGGGCTCTCAGGCGATTTTTCTTGTCGACACGGACGAGGGACGGAGCCACCAGGTGACGTCGGGTTACTACCGGGACAGCGATCCGGTATTCGATCCTGATGGCCGCTATCTTTATTACTTCTCCGGCCGAACCCTTCGCCCCATCTATTCGGACCTCGACGCCACCTGGGTCTACCCGAATACGACGAACCTCGTCGCGGTTTCTTTGCGCCGGGACGTCCCCTCGCCCTTGGCGCCGAGAAACGACGAGGAGGTCATTGCCGAGAGCGAGTCGGACGAAAAAGAAACGGATGAGACTGACGAGACGGACGGGCCCGAGCCCGTTGCCATCGATCTCGATGGGTTCGAATCGAGAGCGACCCTCCTTCCTGCGGAGGAGGGGAACTACGGCCGCCTGAGAGCGACTTCCGGCCGCGTGCTCTATCACCGGCTACCGCGGAGCGGCTCGTCATCGCGAAAAAGGCCGGTTGTTGCCTTCGACCTCGAGAAGCGGGAGGAGATGACGCTTCTCGATGACGCAGAGAGCTTCGAGCTCTCTTTCGATGGCAAGAAGATCCTCACGAAACTTGAAGAAGACTTTCGCATCGTCGACGCGTCCAAACCACAGAAGCCGAACTGCCCGCCAGAAGCAAAGGCACCGGAGATCCTCGCGACCGCGGAGCTAGAGATGATGCTCGACCCCCGGAAGGAGTGGCAACAGATTTTCAACGATGTCTGGCGCGCCTATCGAGATTGTTTTTACGACCCGTCCATTCATGGCCTCGACTAGTCCGCTCTGGGCGGCCAATATGGCGAGCTGCTGAGCGACGCGGTCACCCGCTGGGACGTTAACGTCGTCCTCGGCGATCTCATCGCCGAAGTAAACGCCTCTCACACTTACGTTCGAGGCGGCGATACCGAGACACCACAAGAAAAGAAGATCGGGCTGCTCGGCATCGACTGGGCGGTGGATCAGGGAGCTTACCGGATAGCGCGGATCGTTCGCGGCGCCGCCTGGGATATCGAAGCCCGTTCGCCTTTTAGCGCGCCCGGTGTGAACGTCGAGGAGTGCACCTACATCCTCGCCGTCAACGGAATGCCGCTAGACGTCAGCAAGGATCCCTACGCCGCCTTCGAAGGTCTCGCGGGCAAGACCGTCGGCTTACGGTGAGCTCACAACCGAGCATGGAGGGCGCTCGAGAGGTGGTCGTCGAGACCCTCGAAAGTGAAACGCGCCTCAGACACCTCGAGTGGATCGAGCGCAACCGCCGTCAGGTCGAGGAAGCATCGGATGGCCGCATCGGCTACGTCTACGTTCCAAACACGGCGGTGCCCGGCCAAACCGAGCTCGTGCAGCAGTTCACGAGCCAAATGTCGAAGCAGGGACTCATTATCGACGAGCGCTTCAACTCAGGCGGACAGCTCCCGGACCGCTTCATCGAAAAGATGCATCGTCAAGCGGTGACACGCATCGCGTTCCGC
>CAUZCL010000025.1:0-63016 GCA_963578475.1 Acidobacteria bacterium bin61
ATCCTCGGCTATCCCTTGTGATCCCTGCCTATAACGAGGAGGCGTACCTTCCGGCGCTCCTCGACTCGGTCGACCTCGCCCGCGAGCGCTACCGCGGAGGTCCTGACGCGATCGAGGTCATTCTTGCCGACAACGCCTCCACCGATCGCACCGCCACGATCGCTCGCGAGCGCGGCTGTCGGGTCGTCTCCGTCGAGAAACGCGTCATCGCAGCCGTGCGAAACGGAGGCAGCAGTATCGCGCGGGGCGACATCCTCGCCTTCGTCGACGCGGATTCGCGCATTCACCCGGAGACGTTCAACGTGCTCGAAGATGTATTGGACGAGCGCACCGTCGGCGGTTCGACCGGCGTTCGCATGGAAAGGATGTCCGCAGGAATCCTCGCGACCTACGTAGTGATGCTGGCCTTCGTCTGGAGCACCGGCATGGATGCCGGCGTCGTGTTTTGCCGGCGCGAGGATTTCGAGGCGCTCGGTGGCTATCGCGAAGAGATGTTCTTCGCCGAAGACGTCCGTTTCTTGTGGGACCTCAGAAAGCTCGGCCGCGCGCGCGGGCAGAAGCTCGTGCGAGCCCGCGCTGCCAAAGTCATCACGTCGACGCGCAAATTCGACCGATACGGCGATTGGCACTATCTCGCTAATTTCTTCCGCACCGGCTATTGGTACTTGCGCGACCGTACGGCGCTCCACGAATGGGGTCAGGATTACTGGTATCGTGACCGAAGTCGCTAGCGGGGTACTGAAGCTCTGCATGAGAGAAAGGGTGTTACTTGTCGGCTGGGGCGCATCGGTTTAACACGTCGGACGCTATGTCCCTAACGCTCGGGCAATATTACGACTACGTGGGCATGCTGCCGCCATTCCAGGTGAGGCTCTTGCAAAATTCCTTTGGCTCGCGTTCTTTCCACAGCTCGTTTTGTGGGTCGGGTTCACCGTCGTCGCGGGCTCCATGACGGGAAGCCTAGCGGCGCCTGGTGCGCCGGCAAAAAGTTCAGTATTTGGCGCGTGAAGTCCGGCATCGAGCTCAGTGGGATTTCGTCGGCACTATTAATAGAACGATGGGCGACGCGCGGGCCGTGTCGTGATAGACGGGGTTCTCGGTGGCCGCCGCGCCGGAGAAAACTACACTCTTAAAGTGGCGGATCACCATCATGACAAGGGTGCCTCTAGAAATATTTTCCGTCAAAGGCCGTGTGAGTCCTTTACCCACTCCGTCATCAGCTTCTTGATTTGAGTCTGATACGGCACGTCGGAAAGCCGCGCTTTGGCTTTGAATGCATCGAGTAGGTCCTCCGGGACCTTTATGCTGATAAGCCGAGATTTCCTGCTGCGCCGATTTCCGTGGACCTTTCTGAAATCATCCAGGAACCGCACGATCTCGTCATGCGACATTTCGCGGCAGCGCTCGAGATATTCGTCCGAGAATTTCTGCGCGAGTCTCAACGTAGTTTCTCTAGTGCCTTGACATCCTCAACGTCCTGCGGTCTCGCGCTTAGTCGCTTCATGTCAATCAAGTCTTTGAGAGACAGAATCCGAACTGGCATCCCGGCGAGGTCTATGCGTTTCGTACGCTTATTTTTGAGATCGTAGGTGATGATGATGTCTACCTGCTCCGAGAGATCGTCGGGATTATAGAAGTTCCATGCGATGAGATTTCGGTTCTCGATGAATTCTTTTCTGAAGTCGAAGACATCATTTGCCGATATCGGTAACCGGGATATCAATCCGAGCTCAATCAGAGCTTTCTCTGCTGCGGCAACCGTCTTTCTGTTCCACGCAAGAACGATGTCAATATCGACAGTTCCTCGTACAGCACCATGCAAGGCCACCGCATGGCCACCGACGATGGCATAGCGCACGCGAGCTCGACTAAAAGCAGCGCAAATTCTCTCAAGGGCGGTCATCGTTCTCGTGAGTATATACTAATATATACCACGAAGGCGTAAGTCTCAATTCAGCTGTGCTGCTCACCCAGACCACATGAACGATTGCGAGCAGGTTTTTACCGCAGAGTCCGTCACTGAGCTCAGTGGGATTTCATGGACACGATGGGTAGAACGATGTGCGACGTGCGTGCGGCATCGTGATAGACGGAGTTCTCAGCGTTGACTTTGTGCCGATGCTTCCCGAGTGGCTCTCCGGTATTCGGGTTCACGTCGAAGCGCGGGAAGTTGCTGCTCGATATATCCACGCGAATCCGGTGCCCTTTCTTGAACCGATTCGCAGTGGGGAAGGGCTCGATCGTCAGTTCGTAGATCTCGCCCGGAGTCATCAAGACTTGCCGCTCCGGGGTCTCCCGATAGCGCGCGCGCAAGATGCCGTCGGTGAGGTTCATCTTGAATC
This sequence comes from Acidobacteria bacterium bin61, assembly GCA_963578475.1. Lineage (GTDB taxonomy): Bacteria > Acidobacteriota > Vicinamibacteria > Marinacidobacterales > SMYC01 > SMYC01. The sequence goes on from CAUZCL010000025.1 coordinate 2,343, forward strand.
CCGAAGGGTAGTCCTCGGAAGGGGGATAGACATCCACGAGCTTGACGGTAAAATCGGTATCGACGGCGCTCGACGAGACGAAGAGCTTCACGGTCACGCCGCCGACGATCTCCACCGCCTCTTCGAGCGGCTCCGTTTGGAAGACGACGACGTCCGAGCGCGCGTGAAGCGGGAGATAAGGCGGCTTCGAGCCGTAGAAGTCCTCTCGTTCCGATTGATCGTAGGCGCCGGGCTCGAAGACCGGGCTCGTGCTCGAAAAAGAGCCCCCAATCGTCGGAACGGGATCGTCTGGATCGAAAAGATAGCTCGTTGGCGCCACGTCTTGCTTCGGCGCTTCGAGGCGCAAGGTTCCGTCGGCGTGGAAGTAGTAGCGCTTCCATTCCGTGTCGGGTAACGGCCACGCGGGTTCGCTCCGCCAATAGCCGCCATGGAACATGCGTCCCTCCGAGTCCCGATGGCCGTCTCCGGTGCCCATCACGAATATCCGCACTGGGGCTTCTGGCTCGTCTTCATGTGGTTCGTCCGCGCTTCTGAGATAACGGTCGAACCAGCGAACGTGGAACTCGCGATAGAAATCGTCGAGGGCCGCCTCGGTGCCGAACTCCACCTCACCGGCATAGGATCGGGTGTTGCTTCCATGCGTCCAGGGGCCCATCAAAAGATGGATGGGCGAATCCAGGTAGCTCGATAGCCCGAGGTGATTTTGGACCGTGCCGCCCGCATAAGAATCGTACCAGCCCGAGACGAGCAGCATCGGAATGTCCGCGGTCTGCTCGTGATATCCGATCCAGTTCACGTCGGGATGCTTGAAATATTCCCCGTAATCCGAGTCCGTCAGCATGGTCAAAATGAAGTCTTCGAAGTTTGGCGCGGCAGATAAAGGATTGAGCCCTTTGCGCAACGGAAGCGCGGTGAGCCAATCCTCGATACGTTCCTGCTCGAGCATACTTCGGATGACGGGGTCCTTGGTTTCCGAGGCGAGATTTCGAAACGCCCACGTGAGCTGCTGCATCTCGAACGCTCCGTGGTTTCGGATCTTGTGGTCCCAGCCGTTTGAAAGGCCTCCCATGTTGACGACAATCGTCTCGAGGTGAGGCGGTCTCAACTTGGCGGCATTGGCTTGGGCGTGCGCCGCGTAGGACGTCCCGTACATCGCAACCTTGCCGTTCCCGTAAGGAAGCGTCGCGAGATACTCGACGGTGTCGTAACCGTCCTCGCCTTCACCGATATACTTGGTGAAGACGCCCTCGGAGGCGTAACGGCCGCGCGCGTCCTGTACGACTGAGACGTAGCCTCGGCGGGCGAAATACTCGGCTGACGCGACAGCGCTCGACCGCTTCTTGTCGTAAGGCGTGCGGTGCAGCACGATGGGGAGGCGCTCGTCGACGAGCTTCGCCTCTTGTGACGGTCGGTAGATATCGGTCGCGAGCCGCACGCCATCTCGCATCGGCACCATGAGATTCTCCTCATGGAGGACGACGTCGTAGGGCGCCGTGGCCAACAGAAACAAGAAAGGCAACGCTTGTTCGAGCAAGAACGACTCCAGGGTGGGATTCTGAACGTTTTGGCTCCCGACGTCAAGAGTGTTTCAGTCGGATTCCGGCCGCTACTGCGCGCGGTCTCTGAGCTACAATCCGGGGCGGTGAACCTGATCGAAGCGCGTGATCTCTGGAAGACCTATGTCATGGGGTCGGAAGAAGTTCATGCACTCGCTGGTGTGGACGTGACCGTTGCGAAAGGGGACTATGTTGCCATCATGGGCCCGTCGGGCTCGGGGAAGTCTGCGCTCATGAACTTGCTCGGGTGCCTCGACAACCCTTCCAAGGGTTCTTATCGCTTGAACGGGCGTGAGGTCAGCTCCATGACCGATGACGAGCTCTCTGCGATCCGTAATCAGGAAATCGGCTTTGTGTTCCAGATGTTTCACCTGCTCCCACGCGCTCCGGCGCTGCGGAACGTCGAGCTACCTCTCGTTTATCGCGGGATTGCGCCCGAAGAGCGCCGCCGTCGAGCGGAACGCGCGCTCGAGCGCGTCGATCTCGGAGATCGGTTCGACCATCGCCCAAGCGAGCTTTCCGGGGGACAACGCCAACGGGTCGCGATCGCGCGGGCGCTCGTGAACGACCCGTCGCTCGTCCTTGCGGACGAGCCCACGGGCAACCTCGATAGCAAGACAAGCGAGGAGATTCGTGGCCTTTTTCGATGCACTCCACCAGAAGGGCACAGCATCATTATCGTCACCCATGACGAGGAAGTGGCGTCGCACGCCAACCGCACGATTCGCGTCCGGGACGGGCGCGTCTGGAACTAGGCTCTAGAAGCTGATACGCCGCATCACGAATCTAGGCAGGTAGCGGATCACCATCATGAGGTAGCGCCAGATAGCCGGCGTGTAGACGAGAGGCGTGCCGCGCTCGATGGCTCTGAGGATATCGCGGGCGACCGGTTCGGGCTCGCCGGCGAAAGGCGGCGGGGCGAGTCCGGCGGTCATCCCCGTCTTGACGAAGCCGGGCTTGACGCAAATCGTCTTCAATCCCTTCGACCGAAACTTGTGGTCGAGCCCTTCGAGGTAAGCGGAGAGCCCCGCTTTCGAAGCGCTATAAAGAATGACAGGCTTGCGGCCGCGGTCGCCGGCTACGGAAGAGAGCACGCACAGCGTGCCGCCGCCGCGGTCGAGAAGCCGCCTCCGGGCCTCTTCACAAAAAGTTACGGTATGTGCGAAATTGACGATAAGAAGCTCCCGCGCGCGCTCGCGATCGGTTTCTAGCTCGGGCTGCGAGCCGAACTGCGCTGCCGTGACGATGACTGTGTCGAGTCCTTCGAGCTGCTCCTCGGCGGAGGCGAGAGCGGGAGCGAAGGTCTCGGGTTTGAGGAGGTCGCATATCGCGGTTCCCATCGTATGCAACGTGCCTCCGCGGATTCGCAAATCGTTGCTAGACGCCAGAAGCTCTTCCGGGTTGCGGCCGAGTAGACAGATTTTGTGGCCTTTCTCGGCGAGCAAGCGTCCGAGCGCTCGTCCGATGCCTTTCGTGCCCCCGAAGAGCGCGACCTTCACGCTGAATCTCCCAACATGCGCACAGACTGCGCGCTTTTGATACGAAGCTCGGGGTCCCATCGTTTGCGGACGTCGAGCCACGCGTCGAGGCGTGGCTCCATGCCGCGAAAATGTTCCTCCCGCGTGAAAGCATCCTTTGCTAGATAGACGCGCCCTCCTGGCGCGAGGACTGTCTCGTTGAGGCGGTCGACGAGCGTTTGCGTTCGCGCGTCGACAGCGAGGTCCAAAGCGATAGAGATCCCGGGAAGCGGAAAAGAGAGCATTCCTTGCCCCTCTTCTGCGCAGTCCTTGACTACGCACAAGAAGGCGGCGGCGCGTTGCTCGCCGAGCACATCGAGGAACCGCTGTGGGGCGTCGGGGCCCCCCGCCCAAGGGAGAACACATTGGTATTGGATGAAGCCTCGGCGCCCATAGATGCGGTTCCAGTGACGTACTTTGTCGAGCGGGTAGAAAAACGTCTCGGGGTGAACGATCTTCCCGCTGGAGCTTCCTTGCACGTAGTAGGTCATGATGTTGAAAACGCGCATCGACCAGCGGTTGAGAACCCAATTGGGAAGCTCGAAGGGCACGGTGACTGCCGATAGAGGCGGCGGCGGATCGGAGGGCGCCTTTTTGGCTTCGGCCCATCGTCCGCGAACCAGAATGCCTCGTCCTTTGCCGAGACAGTCGAGCCAGCCGACGGTGAACGGCCAGTCGGGGGCGGCGTCTTTCAGCGCCGCGGCGAGCGTTTCGATGTCCGGTACCGTTTCGCGCGCTTCGTAGATCCAAGGCGACGTGATGGCGAGCATCTGGAACGCGACTTCGAGGATGTGCCCGGTGAGCCCCATCCCGCCCACGCTTGCCCAGAAGAGCTCGGGCTCTTGGCTAGGCGAGCACTCGATCAACCGGCCGTCGGCTACGCGCAGCAGGATAGCGCGCACGTGTCGTCCGAACGTGCCTTCGACGTGGTGGTTCTTCCCGTGGATGTCCGCCGCGACCATGCCGCCGAGCGTCACGTCCTGGGTGCCCGGTGTTACTGGTGTGAACCAGCGTCTCGGAAGAAACAAGCGGTTCATCTCGCGAAGTGAAAGGCCTGCTTCGGCGCGGAGGATGCCAGACGTCTCGTCGAAGGAGAGTATGCGATCGGCGAGCGTGGTCGTCGCCACTTCGAGGTGGCCGGGCGGGGGGAGCGCCGAGTCGCCGTAGGAGCGGCCGAGTCCCCGGGAAAGTACGGCGTTCTGGCTCAGCGCCTTCAGGTCCTCGGAGAACACTTCCTTGCCGGGTCTCGAGAGGCGGCCCCATCCTGAGAGCATGGGTGTCGTTTGTCGGGCCATTTCTATTTACAATCCTAGTGCTCGAATCCGCTAATCCTGTCGGTAAATTCCGGGTCCTTTTCGGCGCTGGCTGCGTTGCTCCTCCTCGGAATATCTAGATGTGAAGTCGTCGGAGCGCCTTGCCAGCACCAAAATGACCTCGGAATTTAGCGACAGGACTAGCGGGTTCAAGCACTAGTGTAGTTCAGCTGGTGCTCTCGGGCCATCTTGCTCTCAGCCAACCCGTGCTGGTAGTCTTCGCCCTGATGCCCATCACAATGAAAACCACGCTTTGGCGTGCTGTTGGTTTCGGAGGCCTGATCATCCTTATGTCGAGCTCGAGTGCACCGGCTCAAGAAAAAAGGCTCAACAAGATCGTTGCGCTTCTCGATGCGGGAATGCCGGTCTTTGGGATTTTCTCCGGGGATAAGACACCCGAGAGTGCTATGGATGTCGTCACGACTGAAGCTGACTTCATCTTCTATTCGATGGAGCGCGGCCCGTTCGACGTTTCCGGCATGCAGGTCTATATGCAGTTTATGCTCGAGCGCGCAGATCTCGTCGACCGGAACAGCCTCTTCAACGAGCACCCCATCATCACGCGCATCCCTCCGATCCGCGATGGTCGTGTCGAACGCAAGATCGTACGCAGCGCATTCTCGACGCCGGCGTCCACGGCGTCGTCTATCCGCATGTCGAGAGCGCTGACGACGCGAAGCACGCGGTCCGGTCGATGCGCTATCGCCCGAAGGGGCTACGTCCAAACGGACAAGGGCTTGCGGCTCGCTATTGGGGCATCGGCCGAGAGGAATACTTGTCGCGGGCCGACATTTGGCCCGCGAATCCGGATGGTGAGTTCATCAACATGCTGCTCATCGAGGACAAGATCGGTATCGAGAATACGCGCGCCATCGTTTCGACAGAAGGGGTTAGCATCGTGATTCCCGGACCTGGCGATTTGCGGCGCGCCTATGAAGGCGACGATAGCGCGATCGAAAAGGCGATCCAGACCGTGCTCGCAGCGTGCAAAGAGTTCGATGTGGCTTGCGGTATTACCGCCGGTCCCGATGATATAGAGGCGCGACTGGAACAAGGCTTCCGCGTCTTCATTGTCACGTCCCGAGAGGCGCTCGCCGTGGGACGGCGGGCGTCCGGGCGTTCGGGCCGGTAGAAAAAAGAGATAGGATAGATGGATGGCTCGCTCAGAAGTTCAAACAAAAGGCGATCTTCTTGCGCGCGACCAAGCGCATCTCATCCATCCGCTCCACAATCCCGCGGTCCACGAAAACGGCCACGTCTGGGCACGTGGAGACGGAGCGTCTCTTTACGACTTGGACGGGAAGGAATATATCGACGGCCTCTCCGGCCTTTGGAACGTCTTCGTCGGACATGGGCGCAAGGAGCTCGCGGATACGGCTTCCGACCAAATGAGCACGCTCGCTTATTGCTCGGGATATGCAGGAAGCACGAACCGCCCAGCGATCGAGCTCGCCGAACGCTTATCGGAGTGGGCTTATCCGAACATCAACCATTTCTTTTTCACCTCGGGCGGCGGCGAGGCGAGCGATAGCTGTTTCAAGACCGCTCGTTATTACTGGAAGCTCAAGGGCAAGCCTAAAAAGACCAAAGTCATCTCGCGCCAATGGGGTTATCACGGGGTCACGCTCGCGGCGATGAGCGCGACGGGCATCAAGAGCTATTGGCAGATGTTCGAGCCGCGGGTGCCGGGCTTCATTCATATCCCCTCGCCATACCCCTATCGCTACGAAGCGCCGGAGGGCACGAGCCAAGGTGTCGCTGCGGCGAACGAGCTGAAAAAAGCGATTCTCGCAGAAGGCGCGGATACCGTCGGTATGTTTCTCGCGGAGCCGGTCCAAGGGGCCGGCGGTGTCATCGTGCCGCAGGACGACTATTTCGCGCGCATCCGCGAAATTTGCGACCAATATGACGTTCTTCTCGTGACGGACGAGGTCATCACGGGTTACGGCCGCACGGGAACAAAATTCGGCCTCGAGCATTGGGGCGTTACGCCAGACATGATCCAGTTCGCCAAGGGCGTCACGTCCGGCTACTTTCCGCTCGGCGGCATTGGGATTAGCGATGAAGTGTCGGATGTGTTGAATCAAGGTGATACGATCTGGATGCACGCCTACACGTACAGTGGCCATCCCGTAGGTTGCCGCATCGCTCTGGCCAATCTCGACATCATCGAGCGTGAAGGTCTCGTGGAGGCGGCGGGGGAGAAAGGCAAGAAGCTCCAGGCCGGCCTGCGCGGGGCGCTCGAGAGCCATCCTCACGTTGGCGAGGTCCGCGGGCTCGGGCTGATGTGCGCCATCGAGATCGTCGCGGACAAAGCTACCAAAGAGGAATTTCCCGCGTCCGACAAAGTCGGCCCGCAAATTCTCGCCGCTACCGACCAGCGGGGGCTTTTTTCGAGGGTTCGTGGTGATGTCTATTGCCTCGCGCCGCCGGCGGTCATCACAGACGCTGAAATCGACCGGGCGGTGGAAGCTATAGCTGAATCTGTTAAGGCGGTGCTTGGCTGATCAACGCCTTGTTTTTGAAGGGAGCTGGCAACGACTTTCGAGGGGGTGGGTCCGGCGGGTGGTTGTGCCGCTGCTGCAAGGACTTGCAGGCTGTGTTATTCTGAATAAACGCTGGAGGAGTGTAAACACTCATGGAACCCATCCGCGAATTTGAACCCCAAGAAGAGCACGTCGAGCACGAGGATAGCACCCAGCGAATTCTCCTCGAGATCGCTAAGGACGCACGCTCGCTCAAGGATCGCTACCTCAGCGAGACCATCGTGCCCGAGGGCGGCGAATAGCGCATCGCCACGCCACGTCGGTGCTATTCGCTTTTCTCCCGATTTCGCTCACCCAGGAAACGACAGAATCTACGAATCGTTGGCCCGTGCCATCGGTAAACAGGTTCGCACCGAGCCCGGCATGTACATTGATCGGCCCCAGACCTTTACCCAGAATGGCGCCGCTTTTCATTATGAGTATCTTCCGTACCGGATGGAAGGCGGTCTCATCGAGGGTGCCACGCCCGAGTGCCGCGGACCCGGCCAGGTGCTGCTCTACCAGAAAGCTCAGGAAGCGCTTCTCCGTAAAGCGGTACCCCAGGCTGAGCAGGAGCTCGGATCGAGCGGTTTTCCAGGTCGGCTCGGGTTTCTAAAAAACTGCCGCGATGCCGAAGGCCACGTATATGGCGTCCAAGAGAGCTTCGAGTGCCTGGTCGTCACCGGTTCCGAGCTTTGGTTTTACCGTCTGGGCCTCGCGCTCCTCGTGCCCCTTCTTGCCGTGACGGTGGTCCTCGGCTGGGTGGTTTTCGTCGCACTCCTGGTCGCGGCCATCGTCGTCGGAACAGCTGCGGCGATCGTGACGGCGTTTCCGCCGTTCAGACACGGCCGATGGTTCACTACGCCTGTTTGCATCGCTTGGGACTCCGCGCTCATTGGCGGGCGGATTCGGGGCAAGATCATTCGATTCCCCGGACCCGAGGCTTGAGTGCCCAAGTTGATGAGTCGGGAAGTCAGTAAATTTCTTTGCTATGTGTTGCGTCACCGTCCTGAAGAGATCGGGGTGAGCCTCGATCCCTCCGGCTATGTCGACGCTGCAGAGCTCGTGCTCGCCATGCGTCCTCGCTACCCAAACCTCACGATGGCAGCGCTTCAGGAAATCGTGGCCACCGACGACAAGAAACGCTACACGCTTCGGGATGGGCGGTTGCGGGCCAATCAAGGGCACAGCGTGCCAGGTGTGCTCGCCGCGTCTTCGAAACCACAGAAGGCCACCTGCGTGTTTGTTCCACGGCACGACGAGCGAGAAGTGGGCCAAGATTCAAGCGAGCGGCGGTTTGCGTCCGATGGGCCGGCACCACGTTCACCTCTCTCCTATGCCGAGACGGCTAGCCACGTTTCCGCCCGGCGCAAGGGCGTGACCGTCACCCTCGAGGTCGATGCTCAGGCAATGGCTGCGGACGGGCACCGGTTCTTGGTGTCCGATAACCGAGTGTGGCTTGCGGAAGCGGTGCCTCTTTCGTATCTTTGCGTTGCGTCTATCTTTCCGTCTCGAGCGTAGTAACATAGGTTCCTCATGCCCGGAAACAGTTTCGGCCAGTTTTTTCGGATCACGACGGCGGGCGAAAGCCACGGGCCAGGCTATGTCGTCATCATCGACGGTGTTCCGTCGGGGCTCGGGCTCTCGGAGGACGACCTCACACCGGATCTCGACCGGCGTCGTCCGGGCCAGTCTAAAGTGACCACGCAGCGCCGAGAGGCGGATGTCCCCGAGATTCTATCCGGAGTCTTCGAGGGCAAGACGACGGGTACGTCGATTGCGATAAGCATCCGCAATCGAGACCAACGGCCCAAAGACTACTCGGAGAATCGTGACAAGTATCGCCCCGGACACGCCGATCTGACCTTCGACGCGAAGTACGGGTTCCGTGACTATCGAGGCGGCGGCCGCTCGAGCGCCCGCGAAACCTCCGTGCGGGTTGCGGCCGGCGCGGTCGCGAAGAAGCTTCTTGGCGAGCTTTTCGGTGTTCGCATCGTGGGCTATGTGAAGCAGATCGGAGACCTGTTGGCAGAGGTGCCCGATCCGGAAGCCGTGACGCTCGAGGCCGTAGAGTCCAACATCGTGCGTTGTCCCGATGCCGCCGTCGCGGAGAAGATGATTGCGCTCATTGAAGAAGTGAGGCGCGCTCGCGATTCTGTCGGCGGTATCTCGGAGATCGTTGCGACGGGGGTCCCACCCGGTTGGGGCGAGCCCGTCTTTGACAAGCTGAAGGCCGATCTCGGCAAGGCCATGTTGAGCCTTCCCGCCGTTATGGGTGTTGAGTATGGCGCGGGCTTCGGCGTTGCGACGATGCGGGGAAGCGAAGCCAATGACGTGTTGACGCGCGACGGCGAACGCATCGTCACCCGCACCAATCGACATGGCGGGATGCTCGGCGGCATCTCGTCAGGCATGCCCATCGTGCTGCGGTGCGCGGTCAAACCGACGAGCAGCCTTCCCCGGGAACAAGATACGGTGAACCGCGAAGGTGAGGCCACGACGATCGCGACCAAAGGGCGCCACGACCCCTGCCTTTTGCCGCGGTTCGTCCCCATGGCCGAAGCGATGATGGCGCTGACCCTCGCCGATCACGCGCTCCGCCAGCGCGCGCAGCGCGGTTAGAAGTCGAGGCGGGAGCTACTTCCATGCGAAGTGCGGCTGTTCGAAATGGGCGACGCGCGTCGAACGGCCGTGAACGACCACCTCACGCGTTTAGTAGAGCAGCGCTGCCGTCGGCGCCCAGATCGTTGTGCCCAGCGATCAAGGGGTGCTCGCTCGTTGCACTTTTCCGGATGGTCGGAACACCGGGCGCCTCGAGGACGCTGAGCGGGACGACATAAGCGGCGTGGACTTCGGTGGGGTCCGGGCATAATGCCGGCTCGCTCGGTCCAAAGAAGACGACGGGCGTTATCAAGAAACCCGAGCGGGTCTGAAAGTCGTCGAGACGGTCGCCACACATAGACCACAATGGTACTTGCAATTGATACCCGATACTCGATAGCATCCGCGGCACTGGAGGAACCTAAATGAAAATTGTTTCTGTACTATGTGTGCTGGTGTTTCTGCTCGCTCCGAGCTTTGCGCTAGCGCACCCGCACTTTAGCAAGACCGTTACCGCGAAGCTCCAGAGTGGCGCCGAAGCCACCATCATCTACGGTACGACGCCGGCGAATCTCGGCCGTGCGGAAAGCGCGGAGGTAGGTGCCTTCGTGTCGCCGCGGGGTCCGAAACTGACGCTATCGGCGGCTGCCAGCTCTGGCGGCACAGAGATTCCAGCCGGGGAGTACACCATCGGCGTCATCAAGAACAGCGCAGTCGATTGGACGATGGCGCTCTACACGGACGGCCTCGCCCGTGGGGAAACCCCGGACGAAGCTAAGATCATCAAGCTCGACTCGATGTATTCCTCGGACAGCGGGACCGCGGAGCACATGCTCATCGACATCACGCCTGGCCACGGGAAGTTCGAAGGCAAGGCCGTGTTGACGCTGCACTTCGGCAACATGTTGTTGGCCGGAGCGATTTCGTAAGAAGTTCGATTTGTGAGGTCACCTCGCCCCGCGCAAGCGGGGTCGAGGTCACCTCGCTGAAATCAGTTTTAGTAGCGGTAGTGATCGGGCTTGTACGGCCCTTCTACCTTCACGCCGAGATACTCCGCCTGTTCCGCGCTGAGCTTCGTGAGCTTCGCCCCGAGCTTGCCAAGATGAAGCCGGGCGACTTCTTCGTCCAGCTCTTTCGGCAGCGTATAGACCTTGTTCTCGTATTTGTCAGGATTCGTGAAGAGCTCGATCTGAGCGGCCACCTGATTGCTGAAGCTATTACTCATGACGAAGCTTGGGTGACCCGTCGCGTTGCCGAGATTCAAGAGGCGCCCCTCGGAGAGCACGATGATCGAGTGCCCGTCGCTGAAGCGCCACTCGTCGACTTGCGGCTTGATGTTGATGTGCTCGACTCCTTCGACGGCGGCAAGACCCGCCATGTCGATCTCGTTATCGAAATGTCCGATATTGCCGACGATGGCGTTGTGCTTCATCCGCTTCATGTCATCGGCGGTGATGATGTTCAAATTACCGGTCGCGGTGATGAATAGGTCAGCGGTCTCGACGACATCGTCAAGCACCACGACTTGATAGCCGTCCATGCACGCCTGTAAGGCACAAATTGGGTCGACCTCGGTCACGACAACGCGGCACTTCTGGCCGGAAAGCGCCTGAGCACATCCTTTTCCGACATCGCCATAGCCGAAAATCACGGCCACTTTGCCGGAGAGCATCACGTCGGTGCCTCGGACAATCCCGTCCACGAGCGAATGACGGCATCCGTAGATGTTGTCGAACTTGCTCTTCGTCACCGAGTCGTTCACGTTGAACGCGGGGAAGAGAAGCGAGCCGTCTTTTTCCATGTGATAGAGACGATGAACGCCTGTCGTTGTCTCTTCGCTGACACCCTTCACCGATTCGGCGAGCGGCCCCCACATGGAAGCGTTGTCTTCGGCAACTTGGCCGAGCAGCGACAAAATGACCTTGTATTCTTTGCTATCCGCTGTATCGGGCGCGGGGATGCTTTGAGCTTTCGCGAACTCGACGCCTTTGTGAAGTACGAGTGTGGCGTCGCCGCCATCGTCGAGGATCATGTTGGGGCCTTTGCCGTGGGGCCAGTTGAAAGCCTGGAAGGTGCACCACCAATATTCGGAGAGCGACTCGCCTTTCCATGCGTAGACGGCGGGCCCCTTGGGATCTTCGGGAGTTCCGTCGCGGCCCACCACGACCGCTGCAGCGGCGTGATCCTGGGTCGAAAAAATATTGCAGCTCACCCAACGAACTTCCGCCCCGATATCGCGCAGCGTCTCGATGAGCACAGCCGTTTGGATCGTCATGTGGAGCGAGCCGAGAATGCGCGCGCCGGCGAGAGGTTGCTCGGCGCGATATTTCTCGCGAAACGCCATGAGGCCGGGCATTTCGTGCTCGGCAAGCTCGATTTCTTTTCGACCGAAAGCGACCGTCTCGGGTGAGAGGTCAGCGACTTTGTACGGCAGGTCGTTGAAAAGCGGGAGGCCCGTATCCATGAACGTGGCCTCTGAAACGGTTGCGGATTTCGTCAAAATTCTTACTCCTTCACTCGAAATCGTTCGATCAAAATAATATTACAGCTCTCCAATGAAGCCGTCAAATTCTCGTGGTTTTAGGCGTAGTTATGGCAATAGTTGTAGCCTGGTCAAAGACCGTTAGGCCTTTTTCCGAACCGGCTTACGCCCTGCGCCGCAGCCAAGCCGAGTCCGATGAGCGCGAGCGAGGCGAGTACTTGCGTGCTGCTCGGTGTGAAGTGCTCGGTTGGCCAGTCTTCAGCGTCGAAGCTGTCGGCGTTCTCCAAGGTGACGACCGTGCCTTTGATTGTTTGGCCGGGCACGGGCGCGACCGCTTGTTGGAAGGGCCAGATGCCGATGATGGCGCCGAGAAGGAGGCCCAGGAGAGCGCCAAGTGTTGGTTTTCGGTAGCGCTCGAGGAAATAGCGCAAGAGATTGCTGACGCCTACGACGCCGGCGACAACGCCGATGCCGACAGGGACGCCTGTTCTCATCGCTTCGATGACAAGATCCCAGTCGCGAGGGGAGCTCGTCAAGCCTTGTTTGAAATTGCTGACAGCGCTCAGGATCGGCACGTATTGTCCGAGGAGCAAGAGGAGGTAGCCGCCGCTCACGCCAGGGAGGATCATGGCGCTCGCACACGCGAGCCCGGCAAAGAAGAGAAGTCCAGAGGACGGTCCGGCAGAAGCGCTCGAGGCTGGCTGGCCAAGGGCCATGAGAAGCATGACGACGAAGCCGGCGGTGGCGCCCACAAGAAGACTGGAGCTCATCGGTTTGGCGAGCTTCCATACGATGGGGATGCCGCCGAGCGTGAGGCCGATGAACAAGCTGTACATGGTCCATCGGTGGTCGACGACCAGGTTTTTGACGGGGCCCGCGAAGAGCAAGATGGCGATGGCGGCGGTGGGGACGACGCTTCCAAGTAGGAGTATGGAGCGCAGCTTGAAGCGCAGGGTGGTGATTTCGGCGATCGCGCCGATGAACTGCGGGTAGACGCCGACGGAGAGCAACATCGTGCCGCCGCTAATGCCGGGAACGAGGTTGGCGAGGCCCATCAGGAGGCCGCCGATGGCGCCTCGGGCGATATGGATGGGTGTGGATTCTTCTTCCGCGGTCATCGGAGGCCGAGTATAGCTCAGTCAGCATTCAGCATATTCAGGGGGCAGGGCGTGATTCGCCGTTCGGTTCTTTTCGCGCGATAGGGGTGTGGTTACAGCTTGTTTCTTTCGGTCGAGGAGTATCTTGGCACGAGTTACCGTCCGGACCGGGAGTATGTCGACGGCGCACTCGTTCGGCGCAACTTGGGTACTCAAGACCACAGCAGATTTCAGATGGGCTTGAGCGCCTTTTTCTACAACCGGCGCGACGAGTACGGTATCCATGTGTTTCCGGAACAGCGGGTTCAAGTCAAACCGACGCGCTTCCGTGTTCCAGATGTCTGTGCTGTTGCCGGAGAGGAACCGAACGAGCAGATCCTCACCCGACCTCCGTTTCTTTGCAACGAGATTCTGTCGAAGGACGATCGAATGACGGAGACGCAAGAGCGCATCGACGATTATCTTTGCTTCGGGTCTCGTACGTATGGGTGCTCGACCTGCGAGCGAAGCGTACGTACACGTCCGAAGCGAGGCGGGAAGTGAAGGAGACCTTGACCACGCGGGGCCCGAAAATCATGGTTCCGGTGAGTGGGTTTTTTCCGAGTCGTAGGCCCGCGGAGTCACCGAAGAGCTCTTCTTCGATTCTGTCAGCCCTGCCGTAGATGTTCGTGAGCTCGCGGGGATAGGTACGCGAAAATCCTAATCAGTTGTCGGTTGGGAGCAGTCGCTCTAGCTCCGCGAACCAGTTTTGTATGACAGTGATTTCGGTAGGGGCTGGTGCCGATCCGCTCGCGTCAATCGTGACGAAGCATGATCCGTCGGAGGTTACGTCGTATCGCGTATGGCGGAGCTCGAAGAGTTTTTGGGGGCGGCCCGCGAATGGCAGCGATGCCAGGGTGATTCAGCAACGCGAGCACTTTAGCTTCGCGTTTGAATCGCGCTAGCCTCCCTTTGGTTTCGGCTAACCCATCGCGCAACACCTTAGTCGCGATATCCCACCGAGCTTGCCGTCCCGAGCACGATACCACCACGCCCATCCTACCTTTGCTATGGGGCTCTAAGATTCGCAATGCGCGAGTTTGGCGCCGGGCTCGAGTGCCATGGGCCGGATTGTACTCCAGTTTCGGTCCCGGCTCGTGGAAGGCCGTCGGGTATTTGGGTGTTCCGTAATCGATCGAGCGCGCTTTGCGGGCGGACAACCAGTTCATGGGTCCGGAGGAATTCGGATGTTCATTTGAGCTCGAGCGGTGGCGGCTGTTTCTTGCCTGGGGGAGGGATGGCTCATGTGAGGCATGCCCGTATCCGGTGTCTCTTTCCGTCCGCTCGCGCTACCCGCCGTGTTCCCGGGAGATGTACACATGCGCTCGAATCACGCGAGGCCTCGACAGGCCCAGCGCTCAGCCGTGAAATCGTTAGCGATGACTCACGTGGTCATGGGTTGGATCACAGTAATCTGGCGATGATTCTCTTGCTGACGGTGAGACCGGCCCCCATCGCTTGCTTCTTCGTAACGCGCGCCATCCGCGCTGACGTTCTCACTTGCGCAACCTCCGTCTCTCCGGAGTCTCATTCAGCCTCTCATATGCGATCGAGTCACGCGAGGCACCGACAGGCCCCGCGCTCACCTGTGGAATCGGCGGTGATGACTCACGTGAGTCATGGATCGGGTCACCGTATTGCGGCCACGATTCTGTTGCCAACGATGCGACAGCGCCCTCGCGCGTGTTTCTTCGTAACGTGCGCTACCCTCGTTTGCGCTACCGCCGTCTTTCCCGGAGAGCTCATTCAGCCTCACGCATGCGATCGAATCACGCGGGCCACCGAAAGGCCCCGCGCTCAACCCTGGAATTGATAGCGATGACTCACGTGAGTCATAGGTCGGGTCACAGTAGTCCGGCGAAGTCTCTCTTGCCAAAGGTGCGACCGGGTCCTCATCGATTGGTTCTTTGTACCGCGCGCCGCCGGAGCTGACGTTCCTGCTCGCGGCTTCGAGTGGCCATTCGATGATTCCCAAAGGCCCCTCCCACTGGATCTGATCTGGGGCGTGGCCGGTCGTCTTCAGCAGGCCCCGTTCGATTGTGGTGTGGCACACCATACAGAGAGTGAGAATATTCTCAGGCTCCTCGGAGCCACCGCGCCCGCGCGATTTCACGTGACTGCCAGTCAGCGCCGTCCGGTTGCTGCAGCCTGGTCGTTGGCAGCGGAATCCATCGCGCTCGATGACTTTGGCGACATACCCGCCGATCGGTGCCTCGGGGTCCCCCAGGGGCGGGGTGAGGTCGTGCGTGCAGAGCGTCTCTGCACACGAGAGATCGTGCACTTCGATGTTGGTGAGCGTCTTGCCCGCGAGTCTCTCCATCGCCTCGCGCGTTCGCTACCATGTCTCGATGCGCTCTTCGTCCAGAACGAGGACGAGGGTGCGCTTCTTTTCAGGCGGTAGCTCTTTTTTTACCGCTTGTTCGAGCTGCCGGTTGCTGAGGGTCATACATTGCTGGATCCACTCGTCCTCGTTCGCGGCGGTGGCGATTTTTACCGGCTCCCTGGCTTCGGTGTAGGGGATTTCGCCCCGGCCAAAGGCCTCGTTCATCTTCGGCAGCTCCTCGAAACGACGGGCCAAGTGAAGCAATGTTCGATCCTCGAAGCCAAGACACTCGCGCGCGTAGTCGACGGTGGCGGCATGCCCATAGTCGATATAGAGCTGCCGCTCATCGACCTCATAGAAGATAGAAACACAACGCTAATTCGACCCGTCGATCGAGACGAGCGAGAACGACGAGCCGGTCGTGAATCTCCAGGGCTTTCAAGCCTCGCTCCAATTCGAGCTCTTTTTTAGTGAGCAAACACTTTTCACCTGAGCTCATCGCTCGGCCTCCTTTGTTAACGCAATTGAATTTGAGTCCGTAATCCTTACGAATCAACATAGTGACATTGAGAGTAAGGAATATCGAGAATATGTCAAATTTCCTATGCGCTAAGTCCCTCTGTGAGTGTAAGATACAGACGAAATAGATGTGGAAGGGCTAAATAGCGTGCTCGTAACGTGCTTCTGAACGAGCACTTAGGGACGTGTGTTTTTCCATCTCGAACTTTTTCTTTCGAAATTAACGCCTCCGCCACATAATCTGTCTTTGTCATGCGGATCATCAGCTGGAATATCAACTCGGTGCGCCTTCGGATCCGGTCGGTTTCACGGGTTCTCAGCCAGCATCAGCCGGATGTCCTTTGCCTGCAGGAGATCAAATGTGTCAACGAGCTCTTTCCGTCGGAGGGTTTTCGCAAACTCGGCTACGTGCATCAGCTCATTTCGGGGCAGAAGGCCTATCACGGCGTCGCTATCGTGTCTCGAATCCCGCTCGGTGAGACCCGAGTGAAAGCGTGGTGCCAGCGCTCCGATTGCCGGCACGTCTTCGCGACGCTTCCGGGCGGCATCGAGCTTCATAACGTCTACGCGCCAGCCGGCGGAGACTTGCCCGATCCCGACAAGAACCCAAAGTTTGCGCACAAGCTTCAGTTCTTTCGCGAGATGACGCGGTGGTTTCGCCGGCGAGGTGTGAACGGCACCGGCGGTATCCTCGTTGGGGACCTCAACATCGCGCCGCTTCCGAATGACGTTTGGTCTCACAAACAGCTTTTGCGTGTCGTCACCCACACGCCGGTCGAGATTGCGGCGTTCGAGAAACTGCGTGCGTCGGCGGACTGGGTTGATGCGGGGCGGCTTTTCGTTCCCGCGTCCGAGAAACTTTATACGTGGTGGAGCTATCGCGCTCCCGATTGGAAGCGCGCTAACAAAGGCAGGCGGCTCGACCACGCCTGGGTGACGGCCAAGCTTCGGGAGCGCGTGCTCGCGGTGAACGTCCTCGACAGGGTTCGCGGATGGAAGCTACCCTCGGATCATGTACCGGTACAAATCGATTTAGATTTGTAGAATAGACCAGAGAGACTAAACATGACGAGTGAGTCGAAACCAAACCCCCTGTTGCAAGACGCCTCGACCGTCCCGCCCTTCGATGTCATCGAGCCCGCGCACATAGAGCCAGGTATCCGCGCGCTCTTGGCGGAGGTCGAGGCCATGCTCGCAGAGCTCGAAGCGAACGGGACGTCGAGCTGGGAGGGCATCGTCGAGCCGATCGAGCGGATGCATGACCGCCGCGGATTTGGCTGGGGCCTCGTCGAGCATTTGATGAGCGTCAAGAACAGCGACGCGTTGCGCGAAGCCTACGAAACCATGGAGCCGGAAGTAGTGAAGCTCTCGATGAAGATTGCTCAGAGCCAGGAGATCTACCGACGGCTCACAGGCCTTCGGGACATTCGAGACAAGAGCGAAGCCGGAAAGCTCGACGCGGCGCAAGAGCGCATCTTGGAAAAGCTCATCCAAGCGGCCGACCTCGCGGGTGTTGGCCTCGAAGGTAACGAGCGTGAGCGGTTTCAGGCGTTAAAGCTCGAGCTCGCGGAGCTTTCGACGCATTTCGGAAACCACCTTCTCGATGCGACCAAAGCGTTCCACTTGCTGCTTTTGACCCGAGAAGAGATCGAAGGCTTGCCGGAGAGCTACTTGAAGTTGGCGGCGCAAAGCGCACGCGACGCGGGCACACAAGACGCTACCGCGGAATCCGGACCGTGGCGGGTCTCGCTGGACGCGCCGAGCTTTCTCGGTTTCATGAACCACAGTGCGCGGCGGGACTTGCGCGAGACTCTCTACCGCGCTCTCGTGAGCCGTGCGAGCGAAGGCGAGCTCGATAACCTCCCTCTCATTGACGCGATCTTGAAACTTCGACGCGAAGAATCGAAGCTCCTGGGTTTTGAGACTTACGCGGAGCTTTCGCTTTCCCGAAAGATGGCGGGGTCGGTGGAGCGCGCGGAGAAGCTTCTCGAAGAGCTGCGGGTCGTTTCTTATGACGCCGCGCAGAACGATCTCGACGAGCTCTGTGACTTCATGCGGGAGCACGGTGCTGACGAAACGGCCGACGACACCAAGCCGTGGGATATCGCCTTTTGGAGCGAGCGTTTGCGAGAAGCGCGGTTCGACTTCAGCGAGGAAAAGCTCCGGCCGTACTTTCCGCTTCCGCACGTGCTCGACGGTCTGTTCGCGCTCGCGAAGAAACTCTTCGACATCGACGTTGTCGCCGCGGATGGCGAAGCGCCCGTGTGGCACGAAGACGTGCGCTTTTTCCGCGTGCGTGCGCAGGGCGGCGAGGATCTCGCGGCCTTCTACATGGACCCGTATAGCCGGCCGGCGGAAAAGCGCGGCGGCGCGTGGATGAACGAGGTCGTCGGCCGAAGCCGTCTTTTTCCCCGGGCGAGCGGCGACGCGCGGCTTCCCGTGGCCTATCTCGTATGTAACGGCTCGCCACCCGTCGACGGCAAGCCGTCTCTCATGACGTTCCGGGAAATAGAGACTCTCTTTCACGAGTTCGGCCACACGCTTCAGCACATGCTGACGCGCGTCGATTACGGGCTCGCCGCCGGTATCCGGAACGTGGAGTGGGACGCGGTGGAGCTTCCGAGCCAGTTCATGGAAAACTGGTGCTATCACCGCGAGACGTTGGTCGGTTTGTCGGAGAATGTCGAGACGAAGGAGAAACTACCCGATTGGTTGTTCGATAAGATTCTCGCAGCCCGCACGTTCCGATCCGCGAGTCACATGCTGCGTCAACTGAATTTTGGAGTCCTCGATTTAGAGCTGCATCACCGCTTCGATCCAAGTGGGCCGGACGCTGACGAAACGATCTTCGACGTTCAACGGCGGGTGGCCGACAAGACGACAGTGCTTCCGCCGATTCCCGAAGATCGTTTCTTGTGCGGCTTCTCGCACATTTTTCAAGGCGGCTATTCCGCGGGCTACTACTCCTACAAATGGGCGGAGGTGCTTTCGGCCGACGCCTTCGGTGCTTTCGAAGAGGCCGGGCTCGACGAGCCGGGCGCGATCGAACTCACGGGAAAGCGCTTCCGCGACACGATCCTTTCGCTCGGAGGGAGCGAGTCGCCGATGGAAGTCTTCAAGCGCTTTCGCGGACGGGAGCCTTCGACCGAAGCACTTCTACGTCACTCGGGGCTCGTCCGGGCCTAATGCTTATGCGTATAGTCTTGCTCATGAGCGCTCTCGTCTACGCGGCGGCGTGCAGTAATTCGGACGCACCCATTCTTCCGACGAGCGTGCCGACGGCCACGCCGTCCACCGCACGCGCCGAGTTCGAGCTCTCGGCGCGGGTGCTCGGTGAGGTATCGAGCGACGACGAGGCGGATTTGCGCATCACGCTGACGGAGTCGAACGGCGTGGCCTCGCGGCTGAATTTCTTGCGACTCACTTGCTCGAACAACGCCGTGCGGGAATGGGGCTCCGGAAACATCTCGGCCGAGCGTGGTTCGAACCGGGTCGCCGGCAACTCGGAGCTCGTGCTCGTGCGACACTATGTGTCTCCCAACTCTTCGAGACCCGCGCGGCTTCTCGCGGATTTGACGGATGATAACGGGTTCGCCTATCCAGTCACCGCGGTCCGGTACCATCCCGACTGGCCCGGCACCTGACTCCGTGCCCGAGTCTCTTGAGGAACTTCTTGTCGGAGCGATCGAGAGGCGCCGTGCGCTGCTCGAGCGGCTGCACGCGGAGGGGACCGACTGCTATCGTCTGTTTCACGGCGTGGCCGAAGGACAACCGGGCCTCACCATCGATCGCTATGGGCCGGTGCTCTTGCTGCAGACGTGGCGCGAGCCGCTCACGCCCGCGGAAGTCGAGTGCTGTGGCCGGACCGTTCGGGAGTCGTGTGGCCTCGACCTCACACCGACCTGGAACCATCGCGGTCGGGACCCTGTAGCGGAGCCTCCTTCCGAAGGCACCGGGCTCGAAGCCGAGCCCATCGGGCGTGAGCTCGTCCTGCGCTATCACGTTACGCCGCGTCATCGCGGGCAGGACCCGCTCTTGTTCCTCGACCTGCGTGCGGGGCGCCGGCGCGTGCGCGACTACGCCCGAGGGAAGAGCGTTCTCAATCTCTTCGCCTATACCGGCGGGGTCGGGCTTTGCGCTCTCAAAGGCGGCGCCGACGAGGTTTGGAACGTCGATTTTGCGCGCTCGTCGCTCGCATGGGCCGAGAAGAATCTCGTGTTGAACGGCCTCAGTGGGGACCGCGTCCGCATGGTTCGAGAAGACGTCGTACCGGTGCTCCGCCAGCTCGCCGGGCTTCAGGTGAAAGGCCGCGGCGTGCAAAAGCGCTCCTTTCAGAGCTTCGAGCCACGGCGGTTCGATCTCGTCGTTCTCGATCCGCCGCGCTGGGCGAAGGGGCCGTTCGGTGCGATCGATATCGTGCGCGACTACCCGAGTCTTCTGAAGCCCGCGCTTCTCGCCACGGCGCCAGGCGGAAGCCTTCTATTGACGCATAACGCGGCGCGTGTCGGTCGAGAGGACTGGGTTGCGATCCTGCGCCGGACCGCGGAGAAGTTTGGCCGTCCCTTTGCGTCACTCGAGCTCTTCGAGCCGGAAGAAGATTTTCCGTCGCGTGACGGAGAGCCACCTTTGAAGCTTGCTTGGGTCTCGCTTTGAGCGTTACTCCGGGCGGAGCGCTTCGAGCGGATCGATGCTGGTCGCCCGGCGCGCTGGGAGCCAACATGCAAGCGCGGCGACGGCGAGGAGGATGACCGAAACTGTGACGAGAGTAATAGGGTCGGTCGGCTCGATTTGAAAGAGAGGTTCTGTCAGCAAGCCGCTGAAAGCCACGGAGCCAACGATCCCGATGGCAAGGCCGGCCACGACCAGCTTCAGCCCTTCGAGCAGCACCCCGCGGGCGACGCCCGACGGGCTGGCGCCGAGTGCCATGCGGATTCCGATCTCGTTCGTCCTCTGGCTCACGGTCAACGCGAGCACGCCGCTCACTCCGGCGGCGGTGATCAGGAGCGCGAGCCCAGCGAAAAGCGAGAGCAGTGTGTTTGTCAGCCGCGGCGGAGCGAGTGATTCGCGCCGCGCCTGCTCGAGCGTTTGGATCTCCGCGACCGCTTGGTCCGGGTCGATGGCATAGACGGCCTCGACGAGCTCCCGTTCCATGCGCTCTGGCGCGATGGTTGTACGGACGAGAAGATTCGCCACACGTAGCGGGAACTGCGCGATCGTGACATAGGCCTCCGGCGTGGCCTCGGAGTCGAGCCGTACTGTCTCACGTCGCCGACCACGCCGACGATAGACACCGAAACGCCGTTGCTGCCTTTTATCGCGTGGCCGATGGGAGACTTGTCGGGCCAGTAGCGTTTCGCCGCCGAGAGGTTCACGAGTGCCACGGCGGGCGCGTCAGCGTTGTTCGCCGGCGATAAGTCACGGCCTTCGAAGATCGAGACGCCGATGGTGTGGAGGTAATCGCTGCTCACTGCGTGAAAGTCGAGAACGGGGGCGGCTCGACAATCCCGATCCGTCCTTCGATGCGGAAGCGTGCCTCGGAAGGAAGTTCGCCGCGCGCGAGCGGGAATGTTCGTCCAATTGCAGCTGTCGTCACGCCGGGATGGCGCTATAACTGCTCGAGCAGCGTTTTGTGAAAAGTACGTACTGGCTCCGATTCGTTGTACTTCGCCCAGTTGAGATCGAGCAGCATCGTCATGACCCGCTCGGTCTGAAAGCCTCCGTCCACTTGCTGAAGCCGATAGAGGCTCCGGATCATGAGGCCTGCGCCGACGAGCAAGATGAGCGATACAGCCATTTGGACGGTCACGAGCGCGTGGCGCATTTTGCGGCCGCCGATCGTGATGCCGTCACTCGCTCCGGGAACGAGCGTTCGGCTCGTGAGCGCGGCTGGTAGCGCACCGAAGACGAGTCCCGTCAGAACGGACAGCGCCAGAGTAAAGGGAAGCACATGCCCGTCGAGAGCGATCTACTGCGCGAGAGGGGTGAAACGTGCCGCGAAAGCGACAATGAGATCGAGAAGCCCCCAAGCGAGCACGAGCCCGAGGATGCCGCCGAGCATCGCGAGAAGCGTGCTATCGGTGAGGAGCTGGTGAACGAGGCGGCGTCGGCTCGCTCCGATGGCGGCGCGCAGGGCGAGCTCGCGTTGGCGTTTGACGAGGCGTGACAAGTTGATGTTCGCGACGTTGGCGCAGGCGATGAGAAACACGAAGCTCGCCCTCGCGAGCAGAAGCAGAAATGTCGGTCGGGCGTTTCGGGTGAGCGCGTTGCTCAAGAGCGCCGTCTCGACCGCGTAGCCGAGGCTGTCGGGATAAGAAGACGGGTTCGCCTGACGGACCGTTTCAGCGACCAGGTCGAGATCGCGCGCGGCTTCCTCGAGCGTGACGCCTTCTTTCATTTTCCCGAAGACGCTCATCATCCTCGCACTGCGATTCGCCATGAAGTCCGGGTCCGCATGAAACGGGCAAGACGAGATCGGCATGTAGACGTCGTTCTCGTCGGGGAATGCGGGAAGGGAGGCAAGACACCGACGACCCGGTGCGCGCGGTCGTTCATCTCAAGCATGGACCCCACCATGCTCGGATCCTTGCCGTGGTTCCGCTCCCAGTAGTCGTAGCTCAAAACGAGAACAGGTTTGGCGTCGAGAGTGTCCTCCCCGGGGAGAAAGGTGCGGCCGAGATGGGGCTCGACTTTGAAAACGGCGAAACAATCGGCAGAGACAACACCCGTCTGGACCCGCTCAGGCTCGTCATCCTTACCGCCGAGAAGGATGAACGGCATGCTCTGGTACTCGACAAGGGCTTCGAGCGTTTGATTGAGAGCGCGGTAATCCGCGATCTCTTTCATGGAGAACGCAATGTTATCGAGCTCGGCACGGGGCGCCTGTTGGGTAACGAGCACGAGGCGATTATCGTCTTCGTAGGGGAGTGGGCAGAGGAATACGCCATAGATCGCGCTGAAGATGGCTGTGTTCGCGCCGATGCCGAGCGCGAGCGTCAGGATGATTGCGGCCGTGAAGCCGGAGCGGTTCGTGAGAGAGCGCCACGGGTAGCGCGCGTCCTGGGAAATCGTGTCGATGACCTCGATCCCGCGAAGTTGCCGTACGTCCTCTTTCGTTTGGGAGAATCCACCGAAGGTGCGTCGCGCCTGATTGCGCGCTTTACGAGGAGACATACCGAGCTCGATATTTTTCTGCGACTCCATCTCCAGATGGAAGCGCAGCTCTTCCTCCAGATGGAAGCGCAGCTCTTCGTCGAGCTCTTGCCCGAAGCGACCGCGCTGGAAGAGAGAGCTCAGCCGGCCGACCACTCCGTCCCACATGGCGCTACGAAGTTTGCAATATGCGTATGACGGCGCCGGAGAGACGATCCCAGTTCTCGGTCTCTTCGCGAAGCTGCTTTTGGCCCGCCGCGGTCATCTCGTAGAACTTCGCGCGCCGATTGTTCTCCGAAGCTCCCCAGCTCGACCGGATCCAACCTTGGAGCTCCAAACGGTGCAGCGCGGGATAAAGCGAGCCTTGGTTGACTTGAAGCAGGTCCCTCGAGATCTGTCGAATCCGCTGCGAGATTCCCCAGCCGTGCATTTGCTCGAGCGAAACGGTCTTGAGGATCAGCATGCCGAGCGTCCCCTGAAGCAGGTCACTCTTGTCTTTATTCTTAGCTCTGGTCATATTACAGATCTATCCCACTTACCTGTAGAATGTCAAGGGGAGCGAGTTACGGCAAGGAAAATTCCGCATCAACCGATAGAGTGTGACGCGATCGACGCCGAGCCGCTCTGCAGCTTCGGCGCGCCGCCCGTTCGTTGCCGCGAGCGCCGCGCGGATATGGGCCTCCGTGGCATGGTCGAGAAACTCGCGGAGCTCGTCCCACCGCCGAAATCACGGACAGACAGTGGAGCTTCGGCTCGAGAGGCGATAAGATTACGCGCGCCCGAAGAGGGTGCAGAGAAACGCGGGTCACTTCTGGCTGGGCTCTCGTAAACGCCGCGGCGAAACGAAGGAGATTCAGAAAGAAACATGGCATCGTCCTATGGTATTAACCAGCTCCGTACCGGGCTCAAGATTCTTGTGGACAACGCTCCGTGCGTGATCATCGACTTAGACCTCGTGAAACCCGGCAAAGGCCAGGCATTCACGCGCGTGAAATTTCGAAATCTGAAAACCGGCCGGATGCTCGAGAAGACAGTGAAATCGGGCGAGAGCATCGAAGGGGCGGACGTCCTCGAGACCGAGATGCAATATCTCTATAGCGACGGCGAGTTTTGGCACTACATGGATCCGAACAGCTATGAGCAATATCAAGCCGACGCGGCGGCCGTGGGGGACGCGTCGAAGTGGTTGAAGGAAGAAATGCAGTGCTCTGTGACTCTCTACAACAACGTGATCATCCAGGTCACCCCGCCGATGTTCGTCGAGCTCGAGGTCATCGAGACCGAGCCCGGAATCCGCGGAGACACGGCCGGGACGGGTGGCAAGACCGCGAAGCTCGAGACTGGGACCGTCGTGCGCGTGCCGCTCTTCGTTCAACTGGGCGAAAAACTCAAGCTCGACACCCGAACCGGCGAGTATGTCGGGCGGGTCAAGGTTTAGCGGGTTCGAGCACTAGTCGGCGCCGATCCAAGAGCGGGTGTCGAGTAGATGACCTGGAAGCCGCAAGCCTCGCTCGAGGTTTTACGTCTGCGGGCGAGACTCCTCGCAAGGATCCGTAACTTTTTCGAAGCGCGGGGCGTGCTCGAAGTCGAGACGCCGGTCCTTGGCCACGCGGGGGTCACGGACCCGTTTATCGAAAGCCTCCGCAGCGGGGAGCTCTATCTGCAAACGTCGCCTGAGCTCGCGATGAAGCGTCTGCTTGCTGCTGGCTCGGGGCCCATCTTCCAGATCTGCAAAGCGTTTCGTGCCGGCGAAGCGGGGACGAGGCACAACCCCGAGTTCACTATGCTCGAGTGGTACCAGCCCGGATACGACCATCACGCGTTGATGGATGAAGTGGACCTTTTGATTCAGGAAGTCCTCGAAGCCGAGAGTGCGGAACGCGAAACTTTTGGGGCTCTTTTCCTACGTTATGTGGGGCTCGACCCTCACACCGCGGATCGGAATGCGCTCGAGCGCGTCGCAAGGGTAGTCGGGGAGGCACCTTTTGCCGCATCCGAGCTAGAGGTGGACGATTGGCTCAACCTGTTGATGGCGAGGGTGATAGAGCCGCAGCTCGGCCAAGATCGTCCGTTTTTCGTGTACGACTACCCGGTTTGTTTGAAAGCCCTCGCGCGCCTCCGTGACGAAACGCCGCCTGTGGCAGAGCGATTCGAGCTTTACTACCGCGGAATGGAACTTGCAAACGGATATCACGAGCTCACGGATCTCCGTGAGCAGCGTGCCCGCTTCGAGGACGACCGAAAACGGCGCGAGGCTTTGGGTCTCGCGGCCGTGCACGAGGACGGACCGTTTCTCGATGCCCTCGAGGCTGGCCTGCCTAAAAGCGCGGGCGTGGCGCTTGGCTTCGATCGTCTCGTCATGATTGCGGCGAGCGCGACGTCGATTCGTGATGTGCTGAGCTTTCCGTTGGATACGCCATGAAACCCACAACCCCGATGCTCCTGCTCCTTGCCGGTCTCGGCACCGCGACCGCCGAGACCGTTTTTCTCACCGATGGCGGCGCACTCGAAGTCATACGCTCCGAAGTGCACGACGACGTCGTGGTCTTCGTCACCCCTGACGGGAAGCTTTGGTCTCTGCCGCGCGCCTACGTGGATCTCGAAGCGACGCAGGAGCAGAGCCGCTTTTTGCTTTCCGAAACCTCGCGACTGCCGCCAGCGTAGCCATGGTCGCCGAAGCCGCCGAGCTCGTAGGACTTCGACGTCTCACCGCTGAGATTGCCACTTCCGCACAAGGAGTTCCGCGCGGCGTGAAGCACGCTTCCTTCTCGCGGGAGGTGCTTGCTTTGGCGACGTCGCAAGGGTTTCGTGCCGACCGACTCTACGAAGTCGCCGAGAAGGCGTTTCGCTCGAAAGTGTCTCGATTGCAGCTAAGCGACGCGCTCGTGTGGCTGCGCTCGCCGCTTGCGCGCCGAAAAAGAGTCTCCGAAGCTGAAGCGCGGGAGACGCGCGAGAGTTTCGAGGCGGCCACAATCAAGAACCCACCTTCGCGAGCGCGGCTCGAGCTCGTTCAGTGTCTCGACCTCGCCTCCGGCACGAGCGAGGCCGCGGTCGAGATCCAAGCGGCGATGATGGGGGCGCTTCTCGAAGGTTTGGAAACGCCGGCCTCGGTCGCCGCAACCGTGGTCGAGCAGGCGCGCCCACAATTTGCCGCGAAAACGTGCGATCGGATCCAGATGTCGCTTCTCTATGTTTATAAGGATGTGAGCGACGACGATCTCGCGGAGAATCTTCTTTATCTCAAGTCCGAGAACGCCGCTGGCTGAGCCGCGTTGTTTTGAAGTCGCTCTTTGCGGCGATGGAAGACGCCGCCCGGCGCACGGGTGCGACCATCGCCAGAGAGCTTCGCGAGCGTCAACAAATCTGAGCTTGAGAGCTCAGCACTAGCGATCTGCGCGCGTCAGGATTGTCACCACGGCCACGTTTGCGCTCACATTCCCCATGGTGATGAACATGTCCACGACCAGGTCGAGCGCGATCAGGATCCCAAGCCCCTGTACCGGTAATCCCACGGACACGAACACCGGCGCCATAATCATTAGGCCGCCGCTGGGGATGCCCGGCGAATAAAAGCTCAACAGCCCGACCGCGGCGGCGATCACTATGATCTCCGAGGGACAGAGCTCCATCCCGTATAGCCGCGCGACAAAATAAGCTCCTACCGTACGCCCGATTGCGGAGGCGAATTTGAATAACGATACGGCGATCGGCAACACCACGCCGGCAACGGACGGAGACAGCTCGAGGGTGTCGGTTGCCGTGAGTTGTGTTGGAAGCGCCGCAAGGGAAGAACGCGTGCTGAATCCGACCGCCTGAGTCGGCGCGCATGCCTTGGCAAAATCGGTCGCGGGTACGCGTCCGACGATGGCGACCAGTGGATACAGCAATCCTACGGCGATCGTGATGAGCGTTCCAGTGACGAACAAGTAGAAAGCGATGGCGCCGGCGGCGGACGCACCCATACCGGCCGCTAATGGAAAAACCAAGGCAAACACGCCGACTGGAGCAACGAACATGATCCACTCGATCAGGGTGAACATGGCATCTTTGATGGCCGTAAAAAATCGCAGGATGGTGCCCCGTCCTGGCTCGGGAATGCGCCTAATGGCAGCAGCAAACAACGCCGTAAAAATGATCAAGGGTAGAATGGCGCCGTCCGCCGCGGCCTTGATTGGGTTCACTGGAATTAGCGCTACCAGCCAGTCATGAAATGGCGGCAATTCCGTCACGCGACTCGCCTCGGAGCCCGTCATCGCTCTCAGCGCGGCGGCCGATTCCGGGTCGATGGGTAGCAGAGACAGAAGTGCCGGCGCCGTCAGCGCGGTATAAACGCAAGCAGCTGTGACAAACGCCACGAATAAACCAATTGTTTTGGCGCCGAGTGTCGCGACCAGACCGTCTTGCTGACCGCGGGCTATCGCCACGATCAACAGGGAAACGATGAGTGGCACCACTGTCATTCGGATCGCGTTCACCCACAGCGTGCCGACAGGCTCTACTATCGCCGCGATCCCGTCGAGGACTGGGATGTCCAAAATCGACACCAGAATTCCGGCGACCAGTCCAGAAACGAGGCTGACTAAAACGCGGGCAGTCGATGACATTGCGTGATCACCATTTGTCTATTTGAAAGTGGCTCAGGTTCGACGTCTTCCAAACGCCGCCGCCCGATGTGCCCATGTAGAAAGTGAAAAGATCCAAAAACGCCTCATCTACCAATCCTTTCGGTCCGGAATTATTGGTGGACGATTGTGCGAGCGGAGTTCGCCGCTTGGTGAGCCGCGCGAATGTAGGCCCATTGCATCACCGTGTCAACGGCTCCGGAGCCGTCTATGACAGTGCCGTTCTTGATAATGATGTCGGACCCGCTTGGGCGGAGAGGAGAAGCGGTAGAATGATGGCGAACATAGGGCATTCTCAACCCGTCGTGACAAGGAGTCAACCGATGAGATTCGCATGGGTTCTGCTCACCTGGCTGGCGCTTACGTGCACCGCCGCCGCGATCGACAACGTCATCGTGCTCGTGCGCCACGCGGAAAAAGTTGACGACAGCCGTGATGCAGAGCTTTCGGAGACAGGTCGCGCGCGCGCCGGGGTGCTCGCGGGGCTTCTCAAAGACATGAAGGTCGACAAGATTTACAGCTCTGATTACAACCGGACGCGAGATACGGCGGGCCCGCTTGCGGAGCTGCTCGGGCTTGAGCTCGAGCTCTACGATCTGGGAGATCTCGAGGCCCTCGCGACCAAGCTCCGGGCTGCGGAAGGTCGCATCCTCGTCGTCGGCCACAGCAACACGACGCCCCGACTCGTCGGTCTCATTGGCGGCGAGCCCGGCACGGACATCGCGGTCGACGAGCATGACCGCCTCTATATCGTGGTCACCGGCTCCGGCGCTCCGGTGACGTCGTTGCTACGCTTCTCGCCGTGAAATAGACTTCGGCTGGCCGAGGGGATTCGATCAAAATGGAGAGTACAAAATGAAACGATTGGTTTTTCTAACACTTTGCACGCTCGTCGCGAGCGTGGCGCTCGCCGTAGCGCAAGGTAGCTATAACGACTACGAAGAAAACGCGGAGAACGTCCAAGTGGACCATGCCCTTTTCGAAGGGATGGAGTTCCGAGCGGTGGGTTTCTCCCGCGGGGGACGATCGACCGCGGCGACGGGAGTTTCCGGACAGCCGCTCGTCTATTATTTTGGCGGCACCGGCGGCGGCGTGTTCAAGACGACCGATGCCGGGAATAACTGGACCAACGTGACGGATGGGTTTCTCGGCGTGGGCTCCGTGGGTGCTATTGCCGTCGCTCCGTCGGATCCGAACGTCGTCTATGTTGGGACGGGTTCCGCCTGTCCCCGAGGCAATATCTCCGCCGGTGACGGCATTTACCGCTCGACGGATACGGGAAAGACGTGGAAGCACATCGGCCTTCGCGACGCGGGACAAATTGGCAAGATCCGCGTCCATCCAGACGACCCCGATCATGTCTATGTCGCTGCGCTTGGCCATATGTTCGGCCCCAATGAAGAGCGGGGCGTCTTCCGCTCTACCGATGGCGGTGAGACATGGGAAAAGGTCCTCTTCATCGATGACCGGACGGGCGTCGTCGATCTCTCGATGGATGCCAACAACCCGCGCATTATCTACGCGGGTGCCTGGGCCGCCGAGCGCAAGCCGTGGTCGTTGATCTCTGGAAGCGAGGCCGGCGGTATCTATCGCACGACCGACGGCGGCGACACCTGGGACCATCTAAAGGGTGGGCTTCCCGAAGGCATGGTCGGCCGCACGAGCGTTGCCGTGTCGCCCGCGAACTCAGACCGCGTTTGGGTTCTTCTCGAGGCTGAAGGTGAGAAGGGCGGCGTCTACCGTTCGGACGATGCGGGCGATAGCTGGACGCGCATCAACGGAGACGCGAATCTCCGCCAGCGTCCGTGGTACTACATCCACATCTTCGCCGACCCGAAGGACGAGAACACGGTCTACGCGTTGAACACCGCCTTTTACAAATCGATCGATGGCGGCAAGACCTTCGAGCAACGCATCCGTGTCCCGCACGGTGACAACCACGACTTGTGGCTCAACCCTGACAACCCAAAGAACATCATCAACGCCAATGACGGCGGCGCGAACGTATCCTTCGACGGCGGTGGCTCGTGGTCGACGCAGCGGAATCAGGAAACGTCCGAGATCTACCGCGTCTTCGTCGACGACCAGTGGCCCTACCGCATCTATGGCTCCCAGCAGGACAACAGTACAATCTCTGTCCCGAGCCGCGGCGGCGCGGGCTTCCGCCAAATCGTTCCCGATTGGTACTCCGTCGGCGGGTGCGAGAGCGGCCACATTGCGGTGGACCCGCGCGAGCCCGATATTATTTATGCCGGCTGCTACGGCGGCAGCATTTCGAGAGTCAATCGCAAGACGGGAGAGTACCGCGAGATTCTCGCTTACCCACAGCTGCAGCTGGGAGCGGCGGCGCGCGACCTGTCCTACCGTTTTCAGTGGAACGCGCCTATCCTGCTATCGCCGCACGATCCCGACATCCTCTATCACGCCTCCCAGGTCGTCCACATGTCGCGCGATCATGGCCAGAGCTGGAGCGTCATCAGCCCCGACCTGACCACCAATAATCTCGAGCATCAAGACTATGCGGGCGGCCCGATCACTCATGACAGCACGGGTGTCGAAGTCTACAACACCGTCTTCGCGCTCTCAGAGTCGCCCCACATGTCGGGCGAGCTCTGGGCAGGCTCGGATGATGGTCGCGTGCACATCTCGCGTGACCGCGGGGGCAGCTGGGAAGAGATCACGCCGGGCGGGATGCCGGAAGGCGGCACCGTCAACGTTGTCGAGCTCTCGACGCAGGCGCCTGGACGCGCATTCATCGCGGTGTATCGTTACCGAGAGGACGATTTCAATCCCTACATCTTTCGAACGAACGATTACGGGAAGAAATGGGATCTGCTGACCGATGGCACCAACGGGATCCCGAGCACGCACTTTACGCGCGCGATACGCGAGGATCCGGATCGGAAAGGCCTGCTCTATGCGGGGACCGAGTTTGGCTTGTATCTCTCGGTCGATGACGGGGCGCATTGGCAGCGCTTCCAGCTCAACTTACCGGTGACACCCGTGACCGATCTTCGGGTTCACCGGAAAGACCTGGTCGTCTCGACACAAGGGCGCTCGTTCTGGGTGCTCGACAATGTGACCCCGCTCCATCAAATAACGGAGGAGGTCGAATCGGCCGGTATGTGGCTCTATGCGCCGCGGACGGCCTATCGTGGCGGATCCCTGAGTGGCGCTACCATTGACTACTACTTCAAGGACGTGCCCGAAGAAGAACTCACGCTCGAAGTTCTCGATAGCAGTGACAACGTTATCCAGACGTTCAAAGGCAAAGCCGACGACGAGGAGCCGAGCAACGAGGGAGGATTCTTCGCGCGTTTGTTCGGTGGGAAGAAAACGCGTCTTCCGGTGAAGAAAGGACTCAATCGCTTCAATTGGAGTCTCCGGGAGGAAGGCCCCGAGATCCCCAAAGGCGTCGTTCATTGGGGCGGAACCCCCGGCATGCAAGTCGTGCCGGGTACGTTTCAAGTGCGTCTGAGCGCAGCCGAATGGACCGAGACCCGCCCGCTCGAAGTACGCCTCAGTCCCAACGTCAGCACGACCGTGGCCGAGCTCGAAGAGCAGCACAAGTTGGCGACGGAAGTCGCTGCAGCGATCGAATCGTTGTTCGGAACGCTCGGAGATCTTCGCGACGTAAAAGCGCAGTCACAAGACATCGTCGCCCGTATGAAGAAAGCTGGCGAGGAGAACGAGGAGATTGCAGACGCCGCGGAAGCTCTTGACGAAAAGCTCACCGAGATCGAAGAACAAATCACGCAGGTGAAGAGCAAGTCGGGGCAGGATCCCATCAACTTTCCACCGATGATCGACAACCAGCTCACGACCCTCTACAGCTACGTCGTGATGGCGGACTACCCGCCGACCGCGGGGGCCTATGAGCGCTTCGACGACTTGAGGCCCGATCTCGCGAGCCTGAAGGCCCAGTTCGACGAAGTCGTCGCAGGTGACTTGATGGCGTTCAACCAGCTCGTTTCCGGGTTGAATCTTCCTCCGGTGATTCTCGCCGGCACGCCAGCGACGGAAGATCGTTAACGGTTGCCTCTGAATCGACGAGGCGCTGAGGGAAACCTCGGCGCCTCTTCCACTGTGATCCCAACCGCTTGTGATGGCGATGGCGAAAAACGTAGATGATGTGGCGCGGCGGTTCGACTCGCCCGACGGGATGGAAATCCTTGTGGGCAGAACCGCTTCGGATAACGACGTCTTGACCTTCAAGATCGCGGCGCAGAAAGATTTTTGGATGCACGTCGCGGGCGAGTCCGGCTCACACGTTGTGGTCCGGAACCCCGACGGACTCAAAGCACTTCCACGGGAAACACTCCGATATGCAGCTGCGCTCGCGGCCCGCTATTCCAAGGCCAAGAACGCGGGGAAGGTGGCTGTGCATGTGGCCCGGGTCAAGGACGTGAGCAAGCCGCGCGGGCTTCCGGCGGGTAAAGTGACGCTGTCACGCTACAAGAACGTCAAAGTCGAGCCGC
The DNA here is from genome assembly GCA_963578475.1 of Acidobacteria bacterium bin61. GTDB lineage: Bacteria > Acidobacteriota > Vicinamibacteria > Marinacidobacterales > SMYC01 > SMYC01. Next base: position 34,564 of record CAUZCL010000025.1, read on the forward strand.
TACAAGAGTGAGGCGCGCTCAGCGCGGAGGCTCGGTGAAGGCGGGCTCGGACCCTGCCTCATCCGCGAAGATCACGTCGATGCGGTAAGCGTCGGCGTCGTCGTAGGACGCCATGAGCCAGGTGCGGATGAACTCGGCGGTTTGCTTGCGCCCAAGCTCCCGGACGAGAGTTACATTCTCCCGAGCTCGCTGCTTCGACAGCTGGGAAAGCCCTTGTCGCAGATTCTCGAGCGCCTCTTCTTCGTCACGTAAGAAACTTCGTTTGGCCACTTCATAGCGGATATGGGAGACGTCTATCGCGGGTGTGTTGTAGCGGATCGCGGGCGCGCGCACGATGACGGCGTGCCCCTCGAGCACGAGCTCCCACGGCTTGTCGAGGTCGAGATAATACGTGTACTCGACTGGAGCTTCCGCGCGCACGACGATATCCGGTAGGGCGAGCTGACCCCACAAAACCGTGGCCGAATCTTTGCGCTCGAAAATCTCGATTTCTTTGAGGGTGGCGAACTGCAGATAGTTGCTGCCGCTCATCTCGTCGGCGTAGCTGATGAAGCGCGTCGTGACGGTGCCCTTCCTGAATCCCTCCGCCACCGAGCGGGCGTCGCCGAGGAGAGAGCGTGCCTGCTCGATGAAGTCTCCGGGCAGGCTGCGCATGCTCTGGAAAAAATAGCCGGCGAGACCGAGGACACCGAGTCCGAGCACCGTGAAGGCCAGCGGCCATCGCGAGTGCTTGGGGTATACGTTTGGGTGTTGAACCGGGGGCGACTCCATCGAGCCTATTGTAGCAATCGTCTGGACCGGATCGTCCCGATGGGCTACGCTAATCCTTATATGCCGGAACCGCGTGCCGAAGGTCCCCGTTGGTGGCCTGTTTATCTGATCGGAATTCTCGCCTTCGTGCTCGTCGCAGTGACGTGGATGGGGGCAACGGATTCCAGTGAGCGGATTCGACAGGACAAAGTCATCATGACCGCGGTCGTCCTCCTTCTGGCGTCCTTGCTCCTGCTCCTCTGGGGCGTCTTCTTTTCTCGGCTGCCGCGGCGCTCTCGTGTGCTACTTGTCGGAAGCCTTTTCTCTCTTCTAGTCGCCTTTTTTGGGCTTTTCGAGTACCGCGGCGTGACTGGCGATCTCGTCCCGCGATTCGAGCTACGATTTCGCTCGAGCGCCGCGAACCTCGCCGACGACAAGGCGTTGCTTCCTGGTGTTGCCGACTACCCGCAATTCCTTGGACCGGACCGTAACGGCGAGATCGAAGGCGTCCGTCTTTCCCGAGATTGGACGGCCGAGCCGCCAAAGCTCTTGTGGCGACGGCCCGTCGGACGCGGTTGGTCCGGGTTCGCCGTTTCGGGCAATGCGGCCGTCACGCAGGAACAACATAGCGCTGAAGAACGTGTCGTGCGCTACGAGCTGTCGACCGGAAGGGTAGAGTGGGCGACGCGCGAAGTCGCCCACTATCAAAACGCGCTTGCGGGCGAAGGACCTCGGGCGACCCCGACGATTCACGGCGGGCGCGTCTACGCGATGGGCGGGTCGGGATTGCTGACGGCTATCGATCTCGATTCGGGAAAGACGCTTTGGAAGCGAGACGTGATTCGAGACAGCGCTTCCGGCATTCAGGTTTGGGGAAAGAGCGACTCTCCGCTCGTTTTGGACGGACGCGTGATCGTCACCGGAGGCAAGTCCGCGACGATGGTCGCTTACGACGCGCAGAACGGGGAGCAGGTCTGGCGTGTCGGCGACGACGGCGCGGGCTACGCTTCACCCCTCGTTGCGACCCTCGCCGGCGTCGAGCAGATCGTTGCGTGGGGCGGCGCGAGCTTGACGGGGCACGACATTCGAACGGGGCACGTTTTGTGGACGCAGGCATGGCCCCGGCGACAACCCAACGTTGCCCAGCCGCTTCTACTTCCAGGAGACCGGCTCTTGGTATCGGCCGGATACGGCGTGGGCGCGAAGCTCTTCCACGTCGAACAGCGATCGGACGAGTCATTCGTGGCGGAAGTTGTTTGGGAGAGCCTGGGATTGAAATCCAAGTTCGCCAACTTCGTCTATTACGACGGATTCGTCTACGGAATCGACGACGGCATCATGGTTTGCATCGACCCGGAGCACGGGCGGCGGAAGTGGAAGAGAGGTCGATATGGGCACGGGCAACTTCTTCTCGTGCGGGCGCAGGCCGAAGATGATGGCTTAATCATCGTGCAAGGTGAGCACGGCGAGATCATGCTCGTCGAGCCATCGCCCGACGAGCTTCGGGAGCTTACGCGCTTTCGGGCCCTGGATGGGAAGATATGGAACCCCCCGACGCTTGCCGGGCGCTACCTTCTGGTGCGTAACGACGCCGAGGCGGCTCTTTTCGAGCTTCCCGTAAAGATGGAGCTGAGCTCGCGCTGAGCATGTGTTAGCATCTGGGCGTGTCCGGCGGCGTTAGTCCCTTCGCGCAGTTTCTCGACCTCTACTTTCTCGTGGTGCTCGTCGCGGTCATTACGGGTTGGATGCAGCTTCCGCCCGGAAACCCAATCGTGCACTATTCGAGGATGTTGACGGAGCCTTTCCTTGCGCCGATTCGGAAGCTTCTGCCCCCCATGGGCGGGCTCGATTTTTCGCCGCTGATTCTTCTCTTTCTGTTGCGCTTTATCCGCGGCATGGTTTGACGCCAAGTTATACTGGGGCATGGCCCAGTTGGAGCGCCGGCTAGAACATAACGCCTCGGGAGATTTCTTCGTCGATGCGGGCTGCATCGACTGTGATACCTGCCGGTGGATGGCGCCCGAAACGTTCACGCAGCGCGATGGGCAGGCGAGTGTTCATCGCCAGCCCGAGAGCCGCGAGGAACGGTTGCGGGCACTCATGGCTTTGCTGGCCTGTCCCACGGCCTCGATCGGTGCCGAGCAGAAGCACGACGTCACCGAACCCAGTGCGGCGCTTCCGGACCGCATCGCCGAGGGCGTCTATCACTGCGGCTACCATTCCGAGTCGAGTTACGGGGCCACGAGCTACCTTATCGTCCGCGAAGCGGGGAACATCCTCGTGGATTCTCCGCGCTTCAACCGTCCGCTCGTCCGCCGGATCGAAGCGCTCGGTGGCGTCCGCACGATGTCCTTGACACATAAAGACGACGTGGCGGACCACGCCAAGTTTCGCGAGCACTTCGGCTGTGAGCGTCTTGCACAAAGACGAGATAGGCCGGGACACGCGTGACATAGAACGGCCCATCTCCGGCTTCGAGCCGGTGCTCCTCAACGAGGATACGCTCGTCATACCCACGCCGGGCCACACGTCAGGCTCGTCTTGTTTGCTCTACCGGGACAAATTCTTTTTCACCGGAGACCACATCGCGTGGAGCGCCACGAGGGGCCATATCTATGCGTTCCGCAGCGTGTCCTGGTACGACTGGAGTGAGCTCGTGCGCTCTGCCGAGCTTCTGCGCGCCTATGATTTCGAGTGGATCCTTCCCGGACACGGTCGGCGGTGCCACTTCGAGCGTGAGCGCATGCGGGCGGAGATGGAAAAAGGCTTACGCTGGATGCAATCCGCGGCTTAGCCTTCAACGCTCGATAGTCACCGAGATCATCACGTCGCCCTCTTGTACTTTGTCGACGTTGTCGAGTCCTTCGACGACGCGTGCGAAGACCGTATAGTTGTGATCGAGCCGATAGTTGTCGACGAGGTTGATAAAGAGCTGGCTGTCTCCGGTGTCGCGCCCGCGTGTCGAGATGCCGAGCGTCCCGCGCTCGTGCGACAAACGGCCGACCTCGTCGCGAATGTAGCCGTCCGTTCCCACGAACTCGTTGGCGCCAGGGCTTCCGCCCTGAAGGACGAAGTTCGGCACGATGCGATGGAAGGTGAGACCGTCGTAGTAGCCGGCCTCGGCGAGCTTGACGAATTGCGCCACCGTGAACGGCGCGGCCTCGGGCAATAGCGCGACCACGAAGCTGCCTGCTTCCTTCATGCGGATGCGCGCTTTCGCCCCCGCGAGCTGTTGGAAGAAAGTCTCCGAAGGCGCAGGTGTGGGTGCGAAACCTGTCGTCTTCGGCGCAGCTGTTTCGCCGTTCTTGCTCATGATGCTCGCGGCGAGCTCGGCGATGAACGGATCGAAGTCCGAGAGAAGGGGTTCGAGCTCGTTCGCGACGCCTAGCTCGCCTAGCCGCTCGAGCATCAAGCGCCTCAGGTCGCGCGACGTCGCCCGGCCCTCGTTGGTGACTCGCTTCAACGCGGAGAGCAAGGTCGGGATGTCAGAGCGGGCGACGGTTCCTTCGAGAAGCGCGAGCGCTCTCACGAGAAGCCCATAATGGTCGCTTGCGAGCGCCACGAGCGCGTGCGCCGGCGTGACGAGCGCGGCGCCGACAACGTTTGGGTGGCTGTCGGCGCGAAGTGTTTCTAGCGTCGCCTCATCTTCGAGAATGCGGGCCGCCCGCGCCGTGTAGACGCGCGCCTGCCAGACATCGTGGCTTGCGAAGCGCTGCAAGTACGCTTTGGCTTCGTTGGGTCGTACACGCGCGAGCGAAACGAGGGTGCGTGACGCGCGGCGCCAATCACGCTCCAGCAAGCTCGCGGGGATGGAGCTGCAGTGCTCGCCGAGTAGATCGATAGCCAAAAGGGCCACGTGCTCGCTTGGGTCGTCAAGGGCCGCCTCGGCGCGCGCACAGGTCGGGGCCGCCTTCAGCCCCGCATAGCGGACGATATGAGACGGATCCTCTCGCCATTCTTCGAGCCCGAGTACGGCCAAGCGCCGGACGAGCGGGCTCGGGTCGCGCCACGCGATCTCCAAAGTCTCCGTGTCCCGGTCGCCCGCGCGTTTAAGCGCGAGAAGGGCGAGCTCCCGAATTTCAGCCGAGCGTGAATCCGCGACCGCCTTGCGGAGAGCGAGGACAGTTGCCGGGGTGGCGGGTTGGTCCACGGTTCGCAGGAGATGCTCGAGCCCTTTGACGGCACCGGCGCGTGCGCGCTCGTCTTCGCCGAGGCCGGCGACGAGTTGCTTTTGGGTGCTTTTGGGGATGCGTCCGAGCGCCTCGTAAAGCGCGGCGCGTACAGCCAGTACCCGCTCTTTCTCGAGCCGGTCTGTGAGCGGTAGTGCATCTGCCTTCATTTGCGCGAGCGCGTTCGCGGCTTCGCCCCGTGTTTCGGCCATACGAGCGTCGAGGAACGGGACGATGTGCTCGGCAAGGTCGGGACGCTCGAAGCGTCCGAGCGCGCGGATCGCCTGACGTTTGACGTCGGCATCACCCGTTTCGAGCGCCTCGACGAGTGCTTTGGCGTCGCCGCGTGCATCCTCGACGAGGAGAAGCTCGTAGCTCGAGTTCCATTGTAGAAGGAGCGTGAGAACAAGAATCATGGCGGGACACTAACATAAACTTTGACGGGTGCTGGGTTATGCTCGACGCCGACGGCGGTCGCCACTGACGTGAGCCCGTTACACTTTGCGAAGGTGGATGATGGCCTGGATACCCTGGATTGAGACCGAGAACGAGGAGTCAGACCGTGAGGAAGCTCGGCAATTTGTTCGCGAGACCCAGGGCTGAACGGCGACGTTTCGGTTCTTGTTCGAATCACGAGTCGCACGCCGGAAGTGGCCAAGCTGATCCATGACCTCGGTCGGGCAGTTAATTCGGCCAAGGGGTTGACGCTGCGGGAAAAAGAGATCGCGGCTCTCGTCACATCGGCGTTTATCGGCTGCGTTCACTGAACCGCTAGCCATCAGAAGGCCCTCGGTCGAGCGGCCCGGAACGAAGATTTGGCAGAGCAAGTGAAGGTGGACTACACGAAGGCCGACCTGTCGTCGCGGGAGAGAGCCATTGCGGACTTCGCTGTGAAAGTGACTCGATCCCCGAACGCGTGCAGTTCGAGGGACGTCGAGCTTCTGCGAGGGGAGGGATTGTCCGAGGAAAATGTGTTGAGTCTCAGCGAAATTGTTGCGTACCAGAACATGAGCACGCGGATCATGGAGTCGCTGTCCACGGTTACGTGAGAGAAAAGAAGCCGATGCGAACGGGAGGTAAGCGTTGACAAAAGACGAGCGAACTCTAAGATTTTGGGACCCCCGGTGGGTTCGCGTCTTACTCTATGGAGAAGAGGGAGAAGAACGGTCGATCGCGTCCTATTACACGCTTAGGAAGGTCGTCGGAGTTCTCGGCGTCGCGTTACCCCCTGTCTTGTGGCTCGGCGTCTCTTGGCAGACTCAAAGCCTCGTACCTCTGAAATCGATCAGCGACTACTACGGCATCTGCATGGGCGACGTGTTCGTCGGGGTCCTGTTCACGATCGGGTGGTTCTTGTTCTCCTACCGGGGACACGAAACGATGGATGACGTGGTAGGTGATGTGGCATGTCTCTGCGCCTTCGGAGTGGCCTTGTTTCCCGCGACCAAAACCGAGACAGACGTTGTACATTTCGTGTTCGCATTCGGAATGTTTGCGATGTTGGCTGTTTTTTGCCTCTGTGTCTTCCGGAAGACGAATGAGGAAGACCGGCCCGAAATACTCCGATTCAGGGAGCCAGAGAGGGGAGTAGGGATTAAGCAATCGCGGAACAGGGTCTACTACTGGTCCGGCGTTGCGATCGTCGTGAGCATATTGCTCATGGGCGTATGGGGGGGCGTCAACTGACTGTATCCGGATGACCGTCCCCAGCCCGGGTGGTTGGTCGCCATCTCCCGGTGAAAGCCTGTTCTCGCGCTCGAGACCCTCGCCCTTTGGGCGTTCGGCTGCTCCTGGTTCGTCAAAGGTCGGAAGCCCACTGCAGACAAGAAGAGCGGCTCCGCCGGCGGTTCAAGACAAGTGTCCTTGCGCGGGCCTCGGCATTCGGAGCGTAAGAACGAGAATCAACGCACCTAATGCGGCGGAGCCGGAACCAAAGAAGGGAATGGCCACGAGGCACAGAGAAAAGCGCCGGCCGGCGTTAAGTGCAGTGCATCAGGGCGGCTGCGTGTGCGCCGACCAGGAGGATGCTCGTCACGGGCCGTACTAGCATTACGCCAGTAACGGGAAAAAAGTTGGTAGATCGCCCGGGCAAGCAGCCCGACGGCTCGTCGAAGACGCGAGAGATCAAGCTCGTCAGGATCTGGAGCGCCGAGGAACGGGACAAAGAAAGCACGCCCGTGCGCGACGCGCCGGGCCGTTCTCGGCGATGGGGCCATCTGGATCTGGAACCTCGCCGCCGCGTACTTGCCCGATGCGGTTCAGATCGTCGACCGCTTCCACGCCAAAACAGCACCTCTCGGACGTGTCCAAGTCCAATCTATGACGCCGGGGCCGACTTCGCACAGCCGTGGGCGAGCGAACGCCATGACGAGTTGTCGCTGGCTTTGACGCGAGCATCGCTTTGCGCTGTTGCACGCTGAACCGACGCTTCGAGGGGTTCTGAAAAGGTCGCGCTTGGCGTACATTGACATTAACAAAAACACTAACAATGACACGCCGCGACCGAGCCGTGAGCTCTCGAGCTCCATCGCGCAGGATTTTCGTGAGGCGCTGGGTTCTTTCCGCTCGAACCCCGGGTTCAAGGCTATCGTCGTCCTGACGCTCGCGATGGGTATCGGCGCCAACAGCTCCATCTTCACCTTGATGGACCAGGTCTTGCTGCGTTACTTACCCGTGCGCGAGCCGGACCGGCTCTTTCAGCTGTCGCCGTGGGATCCTGTCACGTGGATAATCTCCTTCACCGTGCTGCTCACGGTCGCGATCGTGTCGGGCTACCTTCCTGTCGCGCACCTCGATATGCAGCGACGGACCGCCGTCATCGCGAGCAACAACCAAATTGCACGTTGCGCTTGCGCTCCCTAGCTTTGCGGTGATGGTCCCTGTTGCGCCGAGTTGGCGTCCTTCAAGGGCTACCTCGGCTACGTAGTACTCCAAACCGTCGTCAAACTTGAGCTCGAAGCTTCCCCCTCCGAGAACGACCACTTTGGTGTGTGTAGATGTGACGCTGTCTTGATACGGCGCAACCTACGTCGTTACAGCGGTTTAGGTGGTGCCCTCTTGACGGACCCAAATCAGAATGGTGTGCTGGCGGGGTGTCGGCCGGGGCTCTGGTGCCGAAGAAGCACTTCGTGGGCGATGAGGGGCCTGCCGGCCAGTAGGGCGATGTTCTTCATGGGGGTCGACTTGGACCCCCCGCGGGCCGGGATCAGGGCGACTACCTGCGGTTCAGATGCCATAGCATTCGCACCCTATAGCTTGCGGTATGCAGCATGGTAGCCGAGGGGAAACTGACTCACTTCCCTCTTGTGTTCAGGGTTCATGTTCAAGTCGTCGACGACCCCCATAGGTCGGGGGTCTCTGATCAGATAGGCTAGCGCCTTAGCCACAATGATTCGTCGGGTAAAGCGAGCGATAACCCTCGCGAGAGAATTCCTGATGCCACCACCGCGGGGTATGGATTTCTCCAGATTTGCGATCGCATTATAAACAACGGTAAATGGCTGATAGACGCCCTCCAGGCTGACCAGTTCGAGGCCGAATTTGCCGGCCATCGCGGCAAGCGCCCACTGTGTATAGCGGAAAAAGTCGCGGGGGACATAGTGCAGACCGCCCCATGGCACCATGATCAGCAGCAAGCCATTCGGTTTCAAGCCGATCACAACGTTGCGCAACAGCGTTTCGAACTCGAATACGTGCTCCAACAGGTTAGAAAGCAAGACCATGTCGAGGCTTGACGGTCTGATAGCCTGCTGCTCTGCAAGGTTGCAGGCGAAGTCCACGCTGTTGGTAAGCCGGAGATCCGTACCTATGTAGCTCCCAGGGAAAAGAGGCTTGTAGTATCCGCTGCCCGTACCCACCTCAAGCATAACCTGTTCCCCGGAGATATCACGTGAAAACCTTTCGGCGAATTCCCAATTCTGTTTGCGCCAGAAGCTCCCAGTACCCGTGGATTTGGGAGGATTGTCCGAGACCTGCTCACTAGGGATGGGGCAGAGAACCGGTTTGCCCTGTATCGTCTTGTACTTGCTGCCGCAGGCCGAACAACTCAGGTGATCGTCAGCGATGTCCAGTCGTTGCGAGTCTTCGCAATTGGGGCACGTGATGATATCCAACAATCTTTCATTCATGACATATTGCCCGCGGGCTGTCAGGTCTCCCCGAGCCTAGACAGGTAGCCGTTTCTATCCGGAAGGCCAACCGTCGGAGTTGGATTGAGCAAGATTTTCGTCTTGAGGTAGGCATTTAGAAAATCGGTCTGTTTCCGATTCCCGATCGCATCGGCGCTCTGAACGTAGAAGCAGGCTCGGGAAACCTCAAGACAAGCTGACGAGCTCGACATCGAAAACGAGAGTCGCGTTTGGTGGAATGGGGCCGGACCCTGTCGAGCCGTAGCCCAGTTCCGGGGTAATGATGAGACGCCGAAAGCCGCCGACACGCATGCCGTTTACGCCTTGATCCCATCCCGCGATGACCTGCCCAACGCCGAGCGTGAAAGTAAAACCCTGGCCGCTGTCGAACTGCTGCCCTTTGTTATCGGTTGCACTGGCGTCGTAGAGCCAGCCCGAATAATTGACGACGGGTCGACTTCCGGGCGTGGCTTGCGCACCGCTGCCAACAACAAGATCCGTGATCGTGAATGGGACGCCCGCGGATGGGGAGGCCGACATGCTCGTTGTGCTGTCGCCGCAAGCGGCTATCAATAAAACTCCCAGAAGCCAAATCGTCATCGAACGCAAAGTCGAACCTCCTGCCTAACCGTTAGTGTGCTCCGCCGCCTCATGGCGGATGATGAAAAGCTTATTCTAGCGCGACACGCTCAACTCAGAGCGCTAGAGTTAAATAGGCTCTGCTATAGACTGTTGATGAGCCGGGGGTCAGAATGGTAGAGGACGGGCCAGGGGATTGTAGGCTGGAAAGAATTTCACCCTGTGGCTAAATAACTATTTTTGGAGGCTATGATGGGCTCGGATAATAAACATTTATTGCTGGCGCTGGAACAATCGTTGCGGGGATATCAACTGCGAGACGGTCAATCCGGCATTTGAGAATTGAAGATTGGTGGTGTCAAACCGGTTATCAATTTAGTTGCTAGAGCGCGGGCAAGTTGTTTGAAGGTTTTGTTTGAGGTTGCCGACGAGTTCCCCGATCTCCTGCCATCAACGGAGCGGATTGCGGGGTTGAAAGAACAAAGGGTTCGCTACGAGGAGTTGGTGACTGCGTCTCAGGCGCTGGAGACGGCTATTGAACGTAACTACCTGGACGTGGCGGGTTAGACTGCGTCCGGACGCTTTTCCTTTAGAGCGCGAGAAGGCGGGCGGCGTTATCTCGATAGACTTTCTTCAAGATCCCGTCCTCTAGACCGAGACCGTCGATCCGCCATCGCCCCTGCGGAGGCACCGGCGCGGGCGCGTAGTCGAAATACTCGTGAAGTTCGGATTTACGGAAAGTGCTGCGATGTTGCTCGAGCTCGGTGCGGATCCGAGCGACGTAGGCGATTCCGTAGGCGATCCGAAGATAAGCGCCATCACCATTGCGGAGATCATGAACGAAGACCGACCCGGCAGCTATCAAGACATGGTGGACTTGCTGAAGAGCTACCGAGGTCAAAAGGCGAAGAGATAGTTGAGCTTCACGTTCAACGAGCGGTTCTTTACGCCGAACACCTGACCCCACTCGTCGAGCTCGTTATAGACGACGAAGAAATCCGAGCCCGGTTTCGGGATCCAGTTGAAGCGAACATTACTCGCGAGCTGCTGCGTCTCGTGGTTGTACTGCAAAAGCGCCATGAGGATCACGTCGGTGCGTAGGGCCAGTTGTATCCGAGACGAGACGAGGTGCGTCGTGAACTTGCCGGAGGGCAGGTCTACCCAGTTGACATCGTAGCTCCCGGAGATGTCAAAATGTTTGTTGATGCGGTAGTTGGCATTTAGTCCCAATGTGTCACGCGTGCCGTCCCAGAAGCCTCCCGTCGTATAGCCGATGCGCGCGCGCGCGTGGCGTCGACCGAAAGTATTCAGTTGGACCGTAATCGTCGAGAAGGAGTAGCTTTCCGGGTTGATGGTGATGTCGGGGCGCAAACGGAAACCTTGCTCCAAAAACTCGTAGGTGTCCACGTAGCGAAGCGTGATGGAGTCACCGGACTCGAACACCGTTTGGAGCTCGCCCGTCAACCATTTGGTCTCGAGAAGCCCTTGTTGGTTTGGGATGTAGTCGAGCGTGCCGGTGAAGTGGAGCTGCCGTAGGAGCGCCATCGAGGGTCTTGGGCTGAAGCGTAGAACGCCCCGGTTCTGATGACTGTTCGGTCGTCGGACGAAACCGATCCCGGGGATGAAATTCTCGCCGATACCGAGATAGCGATAAAGGGCACCGTAGCGGTCTGTCCGATATTCGAGTTTGGCGAAGCCTGACTGTGCGGTACCGGCGGTATCGGGCTCGTCGTTGTCCAGTACGGCAAAGTAGCTTTCGAACGACCACGCTCGGCCGAGGAACAAATTCAGGTCGGCGCCGTAAACTCGATTATATGTTCCACCCCCTTGGCGGTTCGTGAACACGACCCCCACGTTCGAGCGCTCGAAGAGATCGCGGCGGAAACGCATCACCGTGAAGTTCTCGGCGGCGACCGTTCCAGCGAGAACATCGTCGGTCTGCATGTTCATGATGCCTAGGTTGTAGCGTCCCTGACGCCCAGAGAGGCGGGCTCCACCGAGGATCGGGATGATTCCGCCGCTCGACGACAGGCCGATACGCCGCGTAAAAATGAGGTCCGCTTCGCGTTTCACGCCAAAGATGAAGCTCCGCTCGCTTTCGAGGAAAATCTGACGCTTCTCGGGAAAGAACAGCGAGAAACGCGTGAGGTTGATTTGTTGGACGTCGGCTTCCTCCTGGGCAAAGTCTGTGTTAACGGTGAAATCGGCGGTTAGTCCGGTCGTCACGCCCCATTTCGCGTCGGCGCCGATCTCTTGCCGCGACGACGTTTCGTTGAGCTCGACCGCCCGGTCGACGCCACCGAGGACGTAGGGCCGGAGCTCCAGCGAGCGTCCAGGACGGATGTTCTTCAGACCGCGGAGCGTCCCTAACTCCGCGGGTCTGTACCATGTCGAGTCGTTCCCGACGAAGGGCCAATAGGTTTCTTCGTTTTTTCGAGGAAGGTTGCGTTTGAAGCCGATGCCGAACAGGACCTCGCGGCCGTCTTCGGGCGGGGCGAACCGCAGAGATTTGAACGGGACGACGATCTCGGCTTCCCAACCCGTCTCGGTCTGGCTTCCACGGGAGTGCCAAACCGTGTCCCAGTTCAGATTCCGCGAACGGCTATCCTCGCCATTTTGTACCATGTCGAAAACGATCCCGTTGGCATTGGTCGCGAGAAAGACCCCGCTTCGGCGATCGTTGTAAGCGTCGATCATGATGCCGACGGCGTCGTCGGAGCCAATGCCCTCGTCGCGGAACATCCCTCGAGCCAATGGGCGGGTGGGATCGCTGTCGAAGCAGCGCAATCCGATGTAGAGGTTCGTTTCGTCGAAAAGAACCCACACGTGCGTCGGCTCAGTCGCGGGAAGACCCTCAAAAGTCTCGCGTTGGTACAGACTCTGGATCGGCTCCGCCCAGCTCCACGCCTCGTCCGAGACGCGCCCGTCGATGACGAGCTCGCCTTCGACCGGCGCCGCCGTGATCTCCCATCTCTGCGAGTTGAGAATCGCGACTCTCTCGGCTTGAGGAAGCTTCTTGAGAGCTTCATCGTCGACACGTTGACCAGCGTGCGCGAACGTGGCGCATAGCAACAATGCGCCGAGTAGCGTACCCGTGTTCAGAATGTTCCTCTTGAAGCTATGGTTGCTCGGTGGAAGCGGCCTCCGTGACCTTGAAGCGTTCGAACCAGTTCCTCAGATAGAGCTGGACCCTCATGAAGTTGGTCGGCGGGAGGCTTCGGCTGTGCCACCCGTCGGTGAGCCGGATCATGGCGGTGGGTATCTTGCGCATCTTGAGCGCCCGATAATATTGCTCGGTCTGCTCCATGGGCGTCCTCAGGTCTTTCTCGCCCGTGATAAGAAGGGTCGGCGTGGTGACGTTGCCGACATACATCAGTGGGGAGCGTCTCAAGTGCTCGCTCGGATCGTCCCACGGCATTGCGTCGAAGTTGTGGTACCACGATGAGCCGTCCGTCGTTCCGACAAAGCTGAGCCAATTTGTCACGGGCGCTTTGGCGACCGCCGCGGTGAACCGGCTCGTGTGACCGACGATCCAGGAAGTGAGGACACCGCCACCGCTTCCGCCGTAAACGAAAAGGTTGCGCTCGTCGATGTAGCCACGGCTGAGGATCTCGTCGACGCCGGCCATCAGGTCGTCATAGTCCTTGTCGGGATAAGCGTTCTCGATGGCATTGCCGAACGGGCTGCCGTAGCCGGAGCTTCCACGGGGATTGGTATAGAGCACGACGTAGCCGTTGGCCGCGTGGTTCTGATTCTTGAAATCGAAGCCCGCGTGGTACATGGAGTGCGGGCCGCCATGGATGCGAAGGATGAGCGGGTACTTCTTGTTCGGATCGAAATCGGGCGGTTTGACAATCCATCCCTGGATCCGAAGTCCGTCGACCGAGTCATACCAGAGCTCTTTGACTTCTCCGAGCTTCACTTCAGCGAGCGCGCCGCGATTCGTCACGTGAAGTGTCGTGAGCTCGGCGGGGCTCTCGAGCTCGAATGTGATGAGGTTCTTGGGCACGGTGTAGCTGCTCAGCGTTCCTACAGCGCGGCCGGCCTCGATGTCGGTCACGCTCATCATGTGGTTGCCGCTCGTGATTTCTCGCGGTGTTCCGTCGAGAGACGCGAAATACAAATTCGACGTCCCTTGAACCTGGGCAGTGAAATAGATACCGCTTCCGTCTTCTGCCCATTCGAGATTGCCCGGACGCCGCCCCATCTCGGACGCGATGACGTGAGGCCCGGACCCATCCGAAGCCATGACATAGAGGCCTTCCTCGGTATATGTGTCGTCCGACATGTCGTACCCGAGATAGGCGATGTGCTTGCCGTCCGGTGAGGGCACAGGGTCGCGATCGGGTCCGGCGCGTCGCGTCAGTTGCTGGATTGCACCCGTCGCGATGTCAGCCGTGTATATTTCGGACTCGCGCCACTGATGCTCGGCATCCTCGACGCGCAGCGAGCGGAAGACGAGCGATCGTCCGTCCGGCATGAAGCGATAGTCGTCGTGATGCCAGTTGCCGCTGGTGACGGCGTGTGGCGTGCCGCCATCGGCGTCGACAACAAAGAGGTGCCGGAACCCGGCAGGGAAGTAGCCGATGCGGTCGCGACGGTAATCGAGCCGCTCGACTATCTTGGGAGGACCCGTCCACTCGGCGTCCTCGGGCGGCGACGGCATGTCGATGTCCCACCGGCCGTCCTTCGCGGGGGGCACGACCATCTGGAACGCGAGGGAGCTTCCGTCGGGCGACCACGAAATGTTGGATGGTGTCTCGCGCACGCGGGTCACCTGGCTCACCGCGCCTTCGGCATCCATCCAGCGCACGTAAATCTGCGTGCCCTCGGGCTTGTCTTCTGCCAGAAAGGCGATGCGTGTCCCGTCGGGCGACCAGCGTGGGGACGCGCCTTTGATAAGGAAGCGATTCCGCGAACCGTCGGCGTCCATGATCCAAAGCGACGATTCCCAGCGGTCGTAAACAGCGTCGACCCAACGTCGTTCGTAGAGGATTTGGGCGCCGTCGGGCGAAAGTGCTGGACGCGCCACGTCTTCCCAATTGAGATAGCGATCGACGGTAAGGCGGTTCGTCTCGGACGCGGCAAAGGCGGCGCTCCCGATGGCGAGGAGCGACAAGGTGGTCAGAATTCGAACGTTCATGGGTGACCTCCGTGCATAAGTGTATGGATTACAGGACGCCGTGCAAGCTTCTTCCCGGCGCCGCGAGCTCGTCAACGCGTTTCGTGACCTTGGGGTCCTCGAGCAAAGGCGGGGCGTGATGCGGCTTCAATCGCGCGTCGATGATCAACGACTTCTTACAGCCCCAATGTTTGTGCGCGGTGAAGCTCTCGACGCCGTGCACATCGTGCGACGGGTTCGATCGTGTAAAGGTCACCCACAAGAAATTTCTCGAATTAGCCGCGGTGAAGGCGGCGTCGTCGACGAGCACGATGAGCGGAAGCTCGTCGAGCGGCTGGTATGCAAGATGGGCGGCGAGCTTCGTCATCTCGCGTGCGATCGCGTCGTAGCCTGGGAACGGAGCCACCTCGAGCGCGAGTACGCCAGGCAGGACCAAGGCCGCGTCACGAACTGAGGCCGGCAACGAAAGCTCGGGCAGCTTGCGCGCAAGGCTTCGCTTTTTCGCACCTGCGGCGGCAATGACGAGCTTGGAGCCCACGTTGAGGTCCGTCCCGGAATAGTCGAGGGTATCGATCGTCGTGCGCGTCTGGAAATGCAGATCACGCCGGAAATCGACGCGTTCCAAAAGGTGAATCAGAAACCGCTCGATGTCATCCACGTCCAATTCCGGATCGTCCTCTTTCGCGACGACCATCAAATATTTGGCGAGCGATGCTTGGCCAAAACCAAGAATGGAGTTGGCGTTCGTGAGAATCTCCTGAGGGACGCGCTCGCCGTACGGAACGTAGCGCTCGCTCCCAATGGCGAGCAGAAGGGGATGGACACCCGTGGCGTCCACGGCGTGTATGGCCTTCACACCTGGAAGCTCGACGGGCACCATGGGTGCGGTGATCTCGTGGATGAGCTGGCCAAAGGTCGTGTCTTCTTGCGGTGGCCGTCCCACGACGGTGAACGGCCAGACGGCGTCTTTGCGGTGATAGACGGACGCCACGTCGAGAACAGGGAAGTTGTGGGTGAGGCTGTAATAACCGAGGTGATCTCCGAATGGGCCTTCGGGCAGCGTATGCTCCGGATTGATTCCGACGCGCCCAGTGATGACGAAGTCCGCTTCGGTCGAAATCGCAAAGCCATCACGTCGCGCGATCCTGAAACGCCGCCCGTTCAACATGCCCCCGAAGAGAAGCTCGCTCAAGCCTTCGGGGAGGGGCATGACGGCCGCGAGCGTATGCGCCGGGGGCCCTCCGACGAAGATGCTGACGTCGAGCGGCTCGCCGCGACGAAGCGCGGCCGCGTGGTGAACACCGATGCCGCGATGGATTTGATAGTGAAGGCCGACTTCTTTTTGCGGCTCGTAGTCGTTGCCGGCAAGTTGCACGCGATACATACCGATATTCGAGCGCATCACGCCTCGGCTGTCCGGATCCTCCGTGTAGACCTGGGGGAGTGTTACGAACGGACCTCCGTCATCCGGCCAACTTTGAATGGCTGGAAGCGACGCGATGTCGGTGCGGTTTTGCAGAACGGGGCCGCTCGACACCGATTTCGGCAGAGAAGAGAGCCCGGTCAGTGGTGCGGACGCGTAGGCGAAGGGGTGGCGCAACGCCTGCGTCGGATCGGCTTTGAGCTGGATGACTTTCTGGACGCGCGCAAGCGTGTCTCGGAACAAGAATCGAGCGCGCTCGAGAGTGCCGAAAAGATTGGACACAGCTTGGAAGGGCGAGCCCTTCACGTTCTCGAAGAGGATGGCGGGTGCTTCAGCAACGTAGGCGCGTCTTTGGACCTCGGCCATCTCCAGGTACGAGTCGACCTCCTCCTTGACTCGGACGAGCCGGCCGTGTCGTTCGAGGTCGTCGAGCGCGTCGCGTAAGCTCTTGTAACTCATCGTGCAGCGAGATTGTTTGTCTCTAAGCCTTTGGAGTCAAGGCCGCAATTCGGTAGGACGCTCCGATATAATACCTATAGTTGAACTTATATGACAACTATAGGTATTGTCTACTGGGCGATATGAGCACATCGTGTGGCGTCGGTTCGACGAGGAAGAGCTCATTGCCGATATCTGGACGATGAAGCCGGACGGTACCGAGCTGCAACAGATCACGAGCTTCAGCTCGATGAGCTGGGCACCCTATACCCATCCGTCCGGTGAGTACATCCTCTTAGCGACCAACAAGCTCGGCTTTGCGAATTTCGAGTTCTTCATGGTCGATTTTGAAGGAACGAAAGAGCCCGTTCGAATCACTTTACCGACGGCTTCGATGGGCTTCCCGTGCCTTCGCCGGACGGGACCCGGCTCGCATGGACGTCAAACCGCGATGGTGGTGGCGGCGGGCAGATCTATCTTGCAAGCTGGAACCACGAAAAGGCGCTCGATGCGTTAAAGGCGGCACCTCCTCGCGCCTCGAAGGACGACTGATTAATGATGAGACCAATCGTTATCGCTTTGTGTTTGCTGACCGCGTCGGCATCCACCGCCGAGGACATCAAGACCCACGTGATGACCCTCGCTTCCGAGGCCATGGGCGGACGGCTCACGGGCTCGGACGGCGCCCGGATGGCGGCCGACTACATTATTAAAGAACTCGAGCGTCTCGGTGCTTTGCCACTACCTGGCCAAAGCTCGTTCCAACTGCCTTTCGAGTTCACTGCCGGTGTGCGCGACACAGGCTCGTCGCTTTCCTTAGCCTTGGCCCTGGGCGAGTGGCCCGCTCCCGGAGACGCGCTTCGCGGGCTCTCGTTCTCGGAGACGGGCGAAGTCGAAGGTCCGGTGGTTTTTGCCGGATACGGCATCACCGTTCCCGAGAGCCAGGACTTCGGTTACGACAGTTATTTCGGCCTCGACGTCGAAGACAAGTTAGTGCTGGTGCTCCGCTATTTTCCAGAAGATGCTTCGGCGGAGGTCAAGACTGTCCTTGCCCGCTATTCGGGGCTTCGTTACAAAGCGCTCAACGCGCGCGAGCGCGGGGCGAAAGGCCTTCTGGTGGTTACGGGGCCGCGGTCGCCGAACGCGGGGGAGCTCGCGCCTCTGAACTTCGATAGCGCTGCCGCCGGGTCCGGGATCGTGGCTGCGAGCATCACGGGTGAGGTAGCCGCCAAATTGTTCGAGAATGTCGCCGACAAGACGTTCGAGCAAGCACAAGCCGACCTCGACACTGCCAAGCCTCACGTTGCGGGGTTCGCGATCCCGGACGTGACCTTGCGCCTGAACGTCCAGCTCGAGCGCAAGACAGGGACGGGCTACAACGCGGCCGGCTACTTTCCTCCGAGTGACGATGAAGGCGACGCGGGGGCGTTTGTGCTTCTCGGGGCGCATTACGATCATCTGGGACGAGGCCGGCAAGGAAACTCCCTCGCGGGCAAACACGAAACAGGCGAGACGCATGGTGGCGCCGACGATAACGCGTCGGGTGTCGCGGCCGTCCTCGCCGCCGCGCAACGTCTGAGGACGCGCGCGCGGAAAGCATCCATCGCCTTCGCGTTCTGGTCCGGCGAGGAGATGGGCCTCCTCGGCTCCGGTGCTTTCGTCGCGTCGAAAGCGATCGCTCCCGAGGCGCTCATCGCTTATGTGAACTACGACATGGTAGGCAGGATGCGCGACAATAAGCTCGTCCTCCAAGCCATTGGAACGAGCTCGATCTGGCCTCACCTCATCGAGCAGACCAACGTGCCTGTGGGCTTTGATATTAAGGCGAGTGACGATCCTTATTTACCCACGGACGTGATGAGCTTCAACCAGGCCGAGGTCCCGAGCATCAACTTCTTTACCGGCTCTCACAAGGAATATCACCGGCCAGCGGACCGCGCGGAGCTCATCAATTTCGAAGATTTGGAAAGGGTCGCGCAGTTTGGCGCGATTCTCACCGAGAAGCTTGCCAATCTCGACGAGCGCCCCGTGTTCGTCAAGGTCACCCGCACACAGCAAGAGGGCGGTAGCCGCGACACCGTGCGTGCCTTCACGGGAACCATTCCCGACTACGCCACCGAAGTGCAGGGATTGCTCTTGAGCGGCGTGATCGAAGGCGGGCCCGCCGAGGAAGCGGGGCTTCGCGCCGGTGATGTCATCATCGAGTTCGCAGAACAAACGATCACGAATATTTACGATTACACCTTCGCTCTCGACGTGGTGAAAATCGGCGAGCGGATCAAGGTTGTTTACCAGCGAGACGGAGAACGTAAGGAAATAACGCTAACCCCGCGAGCGCGCAAGTAGACTCTCTTGCTCTGCCAAACCTCCGCGTTGCGCGGATCTTGCTATGCGTGTTCGGTCGTGGGGTCGATCATTTTACGGATTTCCGTAATCTTTGTCGCTGGGAATCCACTTCGGCGCGCATGTTCGAGGATGACCTCCTCGTCCTCGGCCATGTACACGCAAAACGTCTTGTCACTCGCCACGTAGGACTCGATCCACTGGATGTTGGGAGCGAGCTCGGCTAGAGCGCGGTTCGATTTTTTGGCCGCTTCGCGTAGCGCGTCGCGATCGGCACTGCCTATGTCTGGAATGTCGCGCTCGATTACATATCGCTTCATTAATACCTCCGGCGGGTACTATCTACGCTTCAGGCGTCCCCGTCAAAAGCGGTCTTCAACCACTTTTTCGCTTCGGCGTTGAAGTCCGACTTCTTCTCGAGAGCAATCCGGTGCGTGACCCGCCCGCCGCCGACGTTCTTGCTCGCTAGGAGGGCGCCCTTGGCTGGGACGCCCGGGAGTACGAGCCCTAAATTCAGGCGCGATTTCGTCGACAGTTGAAGCGCGGCAAATTGCCGCTTTCGCGCCACCGTGACGTAACCTTTGCGTGCCATGAGTCCGACGTCCTTCCCCAGTTTTTTTACGGATTTCGCGACGATGTCGTAGATCGGACGGAGGTTCTCCTTGCCTTGGTACATGGCGTCGACGACGCCGTCGTGATCGTCGTAGAGCGCGGCCAGGTTTTTTCCTTCGGTCTCGGACGCAATCACCATGGCGGTAGGAAGGCCAATCCCGTGGGTCGAGCGAAGCCAGGCTATCCGTTCCTTGCGCGTCTTGGGTCCCTTGGATTTCACGATCCGGATCCATTGCGCGATAGACTTACCTGTCCGAGAGGGCATGCTCTGGATCAAAGCGGCGACCATCTCCTGGGGGGGGCTTGCTTTTCCTTGCCATCGGTTTCCTCTCCCTTGGTGAGTGCAGCTATCCGACCGTAATGTACTAGAGCAACGACGCGGTTTCATCAGTAGACTGTCGCTCTCATGTCGCCGAGCTGGATCTCCGTCCTCCCCCCTGTTCTGGCCGTGGGCTTGGCGTTCATCACGCGCGACGCCGCGACGAGCCTTGCCATGGCTGTTTTGCCGGCACGCTCCTGATGGGCCTCGGATTGCAGGGCTTTCCAGGGCTCGTGACCCGCGCACTCGGGACCGAAGGCTTCATTTGGGTCTGTGCCATCGAGTTCTGCATTGGCGTCCTCGTCGCGTTTTTCCAAAGGAGCGGCGCCGTCGGGATATTCACCGCACGCTCCGGGCAGTGGGTGAGGACGCGCAAGCAGGTGAGTGTTCTCGGCTGGGGGTTGGGGCTCTTTATATTTTTCAGCGACTATTTCAGCCAGTTATTCGTCGGACCCGTGATGCGTGACCTGACAACAAGTACCGCATCTCGCGTGAGAAGCTGGCCTATATCGCAGATTCAACGTCAGCCCCGTTGATCGTCTTGATGTCGTTCAGCGGCTGGGCCGCTTATCTCACGGGCATCGCGGCGGGCGTAGCCGCGGTCGGCGACAAACAAGAAGCGATGGCTCTTTTTATCCGGGCCATCCCGTACAACTTCTTCGCGTTCCTCGCGGTTTTTATGGTCCTCTTCGTGTCTATCGGGCTCGTACCGGAAGTCGGTCCCATGAAAAAAGCGGAGCGCCGGGCTCTCGAGACCGGGCGCGTGATGCAGGAAGGTGCGGTGCCAATGATGGGGCGCGAGCTCACGGAGCTCGAGCCGGTCGTATCGGCGCGAACGGGGCTATTTTGGAATTTCTTGCTGCCCGTGATGCTCATCGTTGGGACGAATATCGGCTCCTTCGTCTTCCGCGGAAGCGCCGCGGTGCTCGAAAGCTTCATGCTAGCGGTGAGCGTACTTGCAGTCGTTCTCTGGATTCAGAAGGTCGATGATTGGAACGGGATTATGGCGAGCGTCTATGTGGGGATGGAAGGCGTGATGCCCGCGGTCATTATTCTGGCGCTCGCTTACTGCATCAACACGGTAACCAGGGAGATGGGGACGGCGCAGTACATCATTTCTGTTACGGAGAGCTGGATGTCACCCGTTATGCTGCCGTTCTCATGTTTCTGGTCTCTGCCGTTGTCAGCTTCGCGACGGGAACGTCTTGGGGGACCTACGCCATCATGGTGCCGATTGCGCTTCCCTTGGCCTATCAAATGAGCGGGGACGTGATGAGCACGCTCGTGGTGGCGTCGTTTGCCGCGGTGGCCGGCGGAGGCGTCTTCGGGGACCATGTCTCGCCGCTTTCGGATACGACGGTGCTTTCGTCGCTCGGGGCGGCCTGCGATCACATCGATCATGTCGAGACGCAGCTTCCCTATGCGCTCGTTGTGGCCGTGGTCGCCTCGGTGCTCTATTTGATCGTTGGATTCATAGCCGCATCATGACGTCATGACAAGGCGATATGCCGTGTTCGGCGCAGGGATGATGGGACGCGTGGTCGCGAACGATTTGATCGGCTCGGAGCCGGACGCTCACGTCACACTCCTCGACTTCAGCGAGGAGCTCTTGGTAGAAGCTTCCGCCGCGATCGGGAGTGACCGCCCTCGCGTCGCGCGCGTCGACGCCACGGATCGTGAAGCGACGAAGCGTGCGATGGCAGGACACGACGCCGCCGTGGGGGCACTGCCGCATGCGCTGAGTTTGCTCCTCGTCAAGCCGCGGTGGCCTCCGGAACGTCACTCGTCGATCTCGTAGGGGAGGCTTGCGAAAAGAGACGCGCTCTCGACGAGACCGATCGCGCCGTCATCTTTGTCGGAGGCATACCGCGCGAGCCGCGACCGCCGCTCTACTACGAGACGGTGTATCTACTCGAAAGTGTTCGCGGCGTTTACCAGCGCCCGGCGACCATCCGTCTTGGTGGCGAACACGTTGAAGTCGAGGCTCTGACCGGTCTCGAGGAGCTCGAGTTCCCGGAACCCGTCGGCGTGCTCGAGGCTTTCTACATGGACGGTCTCGGCTCGCTTCCCATCACGGTCGGGGACCGCGTGCAGGGCGATTTCTACGAGAAGACCCTCCGCTATTCGGGGCATGCCGCGGCTATCCAGCTGCTTCGGGCATGCGGCCTTTTCGAGCGCCGCCCCATCGACGTGGGCGGCGCGAGCGTTCCTCCCGTCGTGCTCTTGCAAAAAGTGCTCGAGGAGCGTTTGAAGCTCAGGCCAGCAGCTGACATTCTTGTCTTGAAGCTGCTCGTTCAGGGTCAGAAGGATAGGGAGAGGCGGGCCCATACTTTCGAACTCGTCGATTTCTTCGATCCCGCGATGGGAAATACGGCGATGGCGCGCACGACGGGGTTCACCGCCGCTTGCGCGTCGCGAAGCATTGCGTCGGGCTCGATAACGACGCGCGGCGTGTTGTTCCCCGAGGAGATCTTTCTCGGGGACCGCTTTGCCGCGATCGTCTCAGAGCTATAGGAGAAAGGTGTGACGATTACGCATAGGGAGGCCGGCCTATCGGACGCTTGATGCTTATTAAGACCGGCCTCGTCAGCATAGGGGTCAAGCCGTGGCGGATGCTTCCTCCGGCTTTTTCGAAGTCCCGTATACCGCGTCGATGCAGAACATCCCGGCGCCGTGGGCGGCGATATACAAGAAAAGGAAAGCGTAGATCACTGCGGACTCGCCGCGGTTCTCGATGGGCATGAGGGCTCGCGACGCATGCTACATAAAGTAAGCAACGGCCATTTCACCGCTCGCGAAAAACGCGACCCAGCTCGTTTTGAAGCCCACCGCGACCAAGAGACCTCCAACGAGCTCGATGAGGCCCGCGAAGAACATGAGACCGAAGAGAGGCGCTGTGCCGCCGTCCTGGCCCATACCACCGAACATCCCGAGGATCTTTTGGGCGCCGTGCTGAGCGAACATCAGCCCGCTCACAATCCGAAGTGCTGCGTAAATAATCCCCTAGAATTTACCGAAAACTATCCACTGATGCCTCCCATTTTCAGAAAATAAGTGCAACGCCTGACTTTGTTTAGTACGGGAAGACAGCTTTCGTCAAGGGTAAAGACTTATCCGTGCTAAAATAAAGGGTTTAGCCGACCATGTCACTCATACAAGTACGCAATCTCTGCATCATCGCGCATATCGACCACGGAAAGTCGACCCTCGCCGATCGGCTCATTCAGCGCTGCGGGGGCGTCTCAGAACGTGAGTTCCGGGACCAGATTCTCGACTCGATGGATATCGAGCGCGAGCGGGGCATCACCATCAAGAGCAACACCGTCACGCTCATGTATGACGCCAAGGATGGCCAGCAGTACCAGCTCAATCTCATCGATACTCCCGGTCACGTGGACTTCTCGCACGAAGTCCGGCGCTCTCTCATGTCGTGTGAAGGCGCGCTCATCCTGGTCGATGCCTCACAGGGCGTGGAAGCGCAAACGGTCGCGAATCTCTACTTGGCCATGGAGTACGAGCTAAAAATACTTCCAGTCATCAATAAGATCGACCTGCCGGCTGCTGATATCGACCGCGCGCGTGAAGAGATTGATGCGGATTTGGGGCTGGACCCTTTCGAGGCCGTTTCGGTCTCTGCCAAGCTAGGGCAGGGGATCGACGAGCTTCTCGAAGCCATCGTGGAGAAGCTCCCAGCACCCTCGGGGGACTCGGAAACCCCGACGCAAGCGTTGATCTTCGACGCTCAATATGACGCTTATCGCGGCGTCGTTGTGCTGTGCCGTGTCAAAGAAGGCACGCTCGCACCAAAACAGACCATCCGCTTGATGCACACAGGAAAGGAGTACGACATCGAAGAAGTCGGCTTGTTGCAGCTCAAACGGGTCAAGACGAAGGAGCTCGCAGCGGGCGCGGTGGGCTATGTGATCGCCAATATCAAGACCATCCGCGACATCGCGATTGGAGATACCATCACCGACGCTAAAAACCCAGCCGCGGATCCGCTGCCGGGCTACAAAGAAGCGCAGCCCGTCGTTTTCTCGTCGATCTATCCGATGTCGACGGACGACTACGCAGACTTGACGAAAGCGCTCGACAAGCTCGCGCTGAACGATCCCGCGTTGACTTTCGAGAAAGACTCCTCGGCGGCCCTCGGGTTCGGCTTTCGCTGCGGTTTTTTGGGTCTCTTGCATCTCGACGTCATCCAGGAGCGCTTGCGGCGAGAATACGACCTGTCGCTTCTGCTCTCGGCGCCCTCGGTCCGCTATCGCATCACGCTTGAGGATGGCGCGACGATCATGATCGATAACCCGAGCGATTATCCTGACCCGATGAAGATTTCCCGGACCGAAGAACCTTTCATCAAAGCTTCGATCATGATGCCAGAGCGCTATGTCGGCGTTATCATGGAGCTCTGCCGCGATCGGCGTGGCACGAGCTCGACGTTCAACTATCTATCCGTCGGGCGGGTCGAGCTCACCTCCGAGCTTCCGCTCGCGGAAGTGCTCTTCGATTTCTACGATCGTCTCAAGACCGTCACTCAGGGCTATGGCTCGTTCGACTACGAGTTGCTCGACTATCGCGAGACCAATATTGTGAAAGTCGACATCCTTGTCAATAGCGAGAAGGTCGACGCTTTGTCGCAGCTCGTGCACGAAGACAAGGCGCGTGCGCGTGCGCTCCGCTATTGCGAGCGCCTTGCTGAGACGATCCCCAGGCAGCAGTTCAAAATCGCCATCCAAGGTGCGATTGGCGGCAAGATCATCGCGCGCAAGACGATCAACGCCTATCGCAAAGACGTCACCGCGAAATGCTATGGCGGTGACATCACTCGAAAGAGAAAGCTGATCGAGAAGCAAAAAGAGGGAAAGAAGCGCATGAAGATGGTGGGCGCGGTCGAGATCCCCCAATTGGCCTTCGTCGCTGTGCTCAAGTCGGATGAGTGAGCCCGGGCTCTACGTACACATTCCGTTTTGCTCGGCCATCTGCCCCTATTGTGACTTTGCCGTCGTGACGGATACCACCCCGAACCGGCGCGAGCGCTACACGAAAAGCCTTCTGCGGGAGCTCGAGACGCGGCAAGGGCCCGCTGTCTATGACACGCTTTATTTTGGAGGCGGAACGCCTTCGCTTTTGGAGCCCGATGGGCTCGGCGCGATCCTGAGCGCAGCACAGCTCACTTCGGGGGCGCGGGTGTTTCTCGAGGCCAATCCTGAGGACGTTGACGATGATGCGGTTGCGGGGTGGAAGGAGCTCGGTGTCGATACGCTCGCGCTCGGGATCCAGTCCTTTCAGGACAAGGTGCTCGACCTGCTCGGACGACGCCATTCCGCGGATGCGTCGCGCCGTGCGCTCGAGGTCGCGAAGGCGGCTTCTTTTGATACCGTCTCGATCGACTTGATTTTTGGATGGCCCGGGCAGAGGCTCTCTGATTGGCAGCGGGAGCTCGAAGACACGGTCGCGCTCGAGCCCGATCATGTCAGCTGCTACCAGCTTACGTTCCACGCAAAGACCATGTTCGGGCGCCGAAAGAGAGAGGGCCGCCTCGTCGAGTTGGATGACACGATGCAAGGGGAGCTCTTTCGCGAATCCCATCATGTGCTTGGTGCTGCGGGTTATAACGGCTACGAGGTGTCGAGCTTCGCGCGTGGCCCCGAGCATCGCTCGCGTCACAACGAGAAGTACTGGAACCACACGCCCTATCTCGGCGTAGGGCCGTCGGCGCACGCGTTCGACGGGCGGAGGA
The DNA here is from genome assembly GCA_963578475.1 of Acidobacteria bacterium bin61. Taxonomy (GTDB): domain Bacteria; phylum Acidobacteriota; class Vicinamibacteria; order Marinacidobacterales; family SMYC01; genus SMYC01. Next base: position 60,189 of record CAUZCL010000025.1, read on the forward strand.
GCCGTTCGTGGAACGTGCGCTCGTTCTTCGCATGGGAGAAGCATCTCGACCGAGACGAAAGCCCGGTCGAGGGGAGGGAAGTGCTCGGTGAAGAAGACCTTCTCCTCGAGGTACTCATGCTCCGCTTCCGGACGCGGGAGGGTGTCGATTTAGAGACCCTCGAGACGAGGTTCGGCGTCGACCTCCTCGAGACGAATCGCGAGCTCGTGAGCCGGCTCTCGGATGAAGGTCTCGTGGAGATCGAGGGCCGCCGTCTCTCGCCTACCATCGATGGTCTCGCGGTTGCAGACAGCCTCGCGAGCGCGTTCGAGCTCCAGCTCCCCCACGACCGATGCCAGCACCCATCCCTCTAACGTACGAAAGAATTTTTCGTCTCTGGGTGCCGCTCGCAGCCACCTGGTTGATGATGGCGGCGGAAGGACCGTTCCTTGCCGCGGTGATCGCGCGCCTGGACGAGCCCACCTTCAATCTCGCGGCTTATGGCGTCGCCTTTGCGCTCGCCATCGTCGTCGAAGCGCCGATCATCATGATCCTGAGCGCGGCGACGGCGCTCGTCAAGGACTGGGACTCGTTCCGAAAGCTGCGGAACTTCACCTATGTGCTCAATCTTCTGATCACGCTTCTCATGTTCGTCGTGATTTGGCCGCCGGTGTTCGACTGGCTCGCGGTCGACGTCCTTGTGCTCCCGACCGAGGTTCGGGTCTTGACGCATCAGTCTCTGGTGCTCCTGCTTCCGTGGCCCGCTGCGATCGGCTATAGGCGCTTCTACCAGGGGCTTCTCATCCGTCACGAGATGACGCGGCGAGTCGCCTATGGCACGGCGGTTCGGGTCGTCACCATGGCCACGACGGCCGTCGTGCTCTACGTTCAATTCCGACTTCCGGGAGCGCTCGTGGGCGCAGCGTCGCTCTCCTCGGGGGTCGTCTTCGAGTCGGTGGCGACGAGGTTCATGGCGCTCAGCATTCCCGACCGCATCCGAGCGCTCGAACCTAGCCGGGACGTTTTGACCTATCGGCGTATCGCTGACTTCTATTGGCCTTTGGCCTTGACGTCCGTGATCTCGCTCGTCGTACATCCGATGGTGACGTTCTCCCTCGGACAGAGCCGGTTGCCGCTCGAATCGCTCGCCGTCTATCCGGTGGTCACCGCCCTCACCTTCATCTTTCGCAGCATGGCGCTTTCGTATCAGGAAGTGGCGATCACTTTGCTCGACGGCACGCGCGAGAACTATCGCCTCATCGCGCGCTTCGCGTTCGTGCTTGGGGTGTCCGCGACAGTGGGCCTTGTCGTCATCGCGTTTACGCCGCTCGCAGGCGTCTGGTTCCAAACGGTTTCGGGCCTCTCGAAAGAGCTCGTCGAGCTGTCGGTGCGCCCATTGCGATTGTTCTGTTTGGTCCCGTTCTTCTCGGTGCTGCTGGCGTTCCAACGTTCCATCCTGGTCTTCGGCCGCTATACGCGCCCGGTCACCATGGCGACCCTCATCGAGGTCACCGCCATCGTGGGCCTCTTGTTCCTCACCATCCGCGTGCTGGATATGGTCGGTGTTGTTGGTGCCGTTTTGGCTCTTTTCGGCGGTCGATTGGTGGGGAACACTTCCATGATGTTTCCCGCATATCGGGTTCTGGTCGCGAACGGAATCTATCCCCGGTGAGTTGCACGTTTTGGCCCTGCCCCGCATACCGATCGGATAGAAAAAATCTGTTTTATCGCGTCAATTAGAGGGAGGTTTCCCAATGCTTGACCTGAACGAACCGCGGGGAGATGTGCTCGACCTAGTTGGAAAAAAGCAAGAGTCCGACCGGAGCGCCGAAAGCCGCCACCGCTCCCGAGGCGCCTGCCGCCACGAAGCACGGCCTGGCAGTCGACGGCTTTGTTTAGCCTGTGCGTGCGCTTTGTTGCGGCGATCGGTCTGGCGTTCTACGCCTTCCAGCGCGCCATCGTTCTCGAAGATCGTCTGCGGGACAGCGTCGGAGAGATGCAAGCGGGTTTGCAGGAGCTCAAGGCCAGCATTCATTTCGACTCGACGCGCCAACAGCTTCTACTCGGGATTCGCGACGAGATCTTGCGCGTGAACGAAGAGATCAGTCTTGGCTAAGCCTATAACTACGCGGAGCTCTTGCTCGCGGCTACGGAAAAATATCCGTCCGTGGGTCCGGTGCTTCTTCTCTCGCTGGGCGTTGTAGAGAGTCGGTTTCAGACGGATGCTCGCAGTCACACCGATGCGCGTGGCCCTACCAGATTTTGGCCGTCAACGGTCGGATGCTGGCGGGCATGCTTGGCTGAGTATACCGACGAGATGCTGCACGACTCCCGCCGAAATACCGAGATGGCGGCGCTCTATCTAGACGTGCTCATGACGACCTACAACGATGTAGGAATGGCGCGCGCGGAATATAACGGAGGCCCCGTCAATGCCCGCTTCTATCGTGCCCGCAGCCATCGGGCGTCGGCGGAGACGCGGGACTATGTGCCGAAGGTGCTCGAGGAGTACGAGCGCATGGTCCGGAAGCTCCCGACACCGCCCGGTATGAACTACGACATCATGTACCGAGATGCGTTGCGTCCCGGGAAGAAGCTCGAGCCCGCAAAAACCGACTGATGCCTCTATCGCAGTCTATTTTTTGGTTTGGATGCGGATAGGTCGAAGACGTTGCGCTTGCCGCTCTCGCGGTCATTGTTAGACGCGCCCAAACCGTGCACGTGATTCCACGCCTGGATCTCCGAGGTCGCGGAGTTCTCGAACCAATTGTCAATGTAAGGAGTTTCTGCCCTCTCTATCCAGGAGAGCAGCTCGTTCCACAGCTTCGTTCGGATTTCGAGCGTCGGCA
>CAUZCL010000026.1:0-61992 GCA_963578475.1 Acidobacteria bacterium bin61
ATAGTTTAACTGGTACGTCGTGTGCAATGATTTCCGGTATCCTTTCATCCGGAGACCGTACCGCATGCCTCCTTAAGGCTTCTCCTAAAGGCGAGGGGTTTCAACCATCCCCGAGTGAGACACTAAACGGCAGGATCTGGGTTGACCACGCAAACGTTCGACCCAATGGGAGGCGCCCGTTGGCCTCGACGGAAGGGCCAACGGAGGGGCCAACCAAACCGTTGCGCGCACAGAGCTTGCGTCCCGAGGGCGAAGTTGCTATCAACTTAGAAACAGCTATGAAAGAGAAAAAGGTCTCGGCCGCACTCGGAAAGCTTCAGGCGCTCGCCCAGGAGCGTATCCTCGTCTTCGACGGTGCTATGGGAACGATGATCCAAAGCTACGGCCTCGACGAAGACGCTTTTCGCGGCGACAGCTTTCGCGATCACCCGAAATCTCTCAAAGGCGCCAACGATCTCTTGTCGCTCACCAAGCCCGCGCTCATCGAAGAGATCCACCACCGCTTTCTCGACGCGGGCGCTGACATCATCGAGACCAATAGCTTCAACAGCACGTCCATCGCCATGGCCGATTACGACCTCGAGCCTCACGTCTACGAGATCAACCGGCAAGCCGCGAAGGTCGCCCGCCGCGCCGCCGACGCCGTTTCCGAGAAGACTCCCGATAAACCGCGCTTCGTCGCAGGTTCGATGGGCCCCACCAACCGCACCGCTTCGATCTCACCCGACGTCTCCGACCCGGCCTTTCGCGCGATCACGTTCGAGCAGCTGAAAGAGGCCTATTACGAGCAAGCGCGCGGGCTCGTCGATGGCGGCGCAGACGTCTTGCTTGCGGAGACGGCGTTCGACACGCTGAACATCAAAGCCGCGCTCGCCGGCATCCAGCAGCTGCTCGACGAGCGCGCGATTCTGCTCCCGGTCATAGCGTCAGTCACCATCGTGGACGAGAGCGGCAGAAACCTCTCGGGCCAGACGCCCGAAGCCTTCTGGATCTCGGTCTCACACGCGCCGCTCTTGGCTGTAGGGATCAACTGCGCGCTAGGACCGTCCACGATGCGCCCCTATGTCGAGGAGCTCGCGACGGTCTCAGATCGTTTCGTTGCCTGCGTCCCGAATGCCGGCCTTCCCAACGCCTTCGGCGGCTACGATGAGAGTCCCGAGCAAATGGCGGCGACGCTCTCGGAGTTCGCGAGCGAAGGCTGGCTCAACTTCGCCGGCGGCTGTTGCGGCACTACCCCCGAGCACATCGCCGCCATCGCCGAAGGGGTCGCCCGATACGCGCCGCATAGACGATCCGAGCGGTCGAGCTTTACCCAGCTATCGGGCTTCGAGCCCTTGACCATCCGGCCCGATTCGAACTTCATTCTCATCGGCGAGAGAACCAACGTGACCGGCTCGCGAAAATTTGCCCGCCTCGTCAAGAGCGGCGCGCTCGAAGAAGCTCTCGAAGTCGCCCGCCATCAAGTCGAAGGCGGCGCCAACATCCTCGACGTCAACATGGATGAGGGTCTCCTCGACTCCGAAAAAGAGATGACGACGTTTCTCAACCTCATCGCTTCGGAGCCCGATATCGCGCGGCTGCCGATCATGGTGGACAGCTCGAAGTTCTCGGTGATCGAGGCCGGACTCCGCTGCATCCAAGGGAAAGGGATCGTCAACTCGCTGAGCCTCAAAGAAGGCGAGGAGGTCTTTACGGAGCAAGCGCGGACCGTTCGCCGATACGGCGCGGCCGTCGTCGTGATGGCGTTCGACGAACAAGGGCAAGCGACGGAAACGGATCGCAAAGTCGCGATTTGCGAGCGCGCCTATCGCATCCTGACGGAAGAGGTCGGTTTCCCGCCTCAGGACATCGTCTTCGACCCTAACATCCTCACCGTCGCCACCGGAATGGAGGAGCACAACGGCTACGCGCTCGCCTTCATCGAGGCCGCGAGCAAAATTCACGAAAAATGTCCCGGGGCCAAGATTTCGGGCGGCATCAGCAATCTCTCGTTCTCGTTTCGCGGCAACGACTTTGTGCGTGAAGCGATGAACTCCGCGTTTCTTTACCACGCGATCCGCGCCGGGCTCGATATGGGTATCGTCAACGCGGGGCAGCTCACGGTCTATGACGAGATCAAGCCCGATTTTCGCGAGCTCATCGAGGACGTGCTCTTCAACCGCCATCCCGACGCTACCGAAAAGCTCATTACCTTCGCTCAAGACCATGCGGGCCCGGGCAAAAAACAGGAAAAAGACGAATTGTGGCGCGAGGGCACGGTCGAAGAGCGGCTGAAGCACGCGCTCGTCCGCGGGGTCGTGGACCACATCGAAGCCGACGCCGAGGAGGCGCGGCAAAAATACGACCGTCCTTTGAAGGTCATCGAAGGCCCCTTGATGGACGGCATGAACGTCGTCGGAGATCTGTTCGGCGCGGGGAAGATGTTCTTGCCCCAAGTCGTGAAGAGCGCGCGGGTAATGAAAAAGGCTGTCGCCTATCTCGAACCGTTCATGGAAGAAGAAAAAAAGCGGACCGGCCAGACGACGAGCAAAGCGAAGCTCGTCATGGCCACCGTCAAGGGCGACGTTCACGACATCGGCAAAAACATCGTCGGCGTCGTGCTCGCTTGCAACGGCTATGAGATCATCGATCTCGGCGTCATGGTGCCAGCGGAGAAAATTCTCGACTGCGCGGAGAAAGAAAAGGTCGATTTCGTCGGGCTCTCAGGGCTAATCACGCCGTCGCTCGACGAGATGGTGCACGTCGCCACCGAGCTTGAGCGGCGTGATCTCAAAGTACCTCTCCTCATCGGTGGCGCCACCACGTCGCGCATGCACACCGCCGTAAAAATCGCGCCGCGCTACAGCCGGGACACACTGCACGTGCTCGACGCGTCTCGGGCCGTGACCGCGGTGAGCAGTCTCCTGAGCGCCGACGCGCGTGCTGCGTTCATCGCCGATAATCGCAGCGAACAGGAACGTCTCCGGAAGAGCTTCGAGGAACGCGACCTGAAGCTTCTCGCCTACGGAACGGTCCGCGATGAAAGGCCCGATCTCGTGTGGAATTCGGAGACGATCGCAAAGCCTGATTTTCTCGGCACCCGCGTCCTCGACCCCATACCGCTCGCGGGCATCGTTGACTATATCGACTGGACGCCTTTTTTCAATGCCTGGGAGCTCCGCGGAGTCTATCCGGACATTCTCGACAAACCGGATGTTGGCGAGGCGGCCCGCGAGCTATTCGAGAATGCCCAGACGTTGCTGGGCGAGATTGTCGACGGCAAAAAGCTCACGGCGCGCGCGGTCTACGGCTTTTTCCCCGCAAACCGGGACGGCGACGACTTTATTGTTTATGTAGACGAGACGCGCAGCATCGAGAAAGCGCGCTTCCACACGTTGAGGCAGCAGCAGGAAAAAAAGAGCGACAAACCCTATCTCGCCCTCGCGGATTTTCTCGCTCCTTTGGGCCATCCGGATTATTTCGGCGGATTCGTCGTGACCGCGGGAATCGGGGCGGAGACGCTCGCCAAGAAATACGAGAGCGACAACGACGACTACAACGCCATCATGGTCAAAGCCCTCGCCGACCGGCTCGCCGAAGCGCTCGCCGAAAAAGTACACGAGCAGGCACGGCGGGACTGCGGCTTCGGTCGCGATGAGAACCTCACGGAACAGGAGCTCGTCCGCGAGCGCTATCGCGGCATCCGCCCCGCACCCGGCTATCCCGCATCGCCCGATCACAGCGAAAAAGGACTCTTGTTCGAGCTCCTCGGCGCCAAGAGGGCAACTGGCGTGTGCTTGACCGAGACCTATGCGATGCTCCCAGCAGCCTCCGTGAGCGGTCTTTACTTCAATCACCCCGACGCCCACTATTTCAGCGTCGGCAAGATTGGACGCGACCAAGTCGAGGATTACGCTCAGCGTAAGGGTGAGACCTTGGACGCCGTCGAGCGCTTCATAGGCCCAAACCTCGGCTACTAGAGGCTAGAGAATCACGCAGCGCCGCAGCATCAAATCGCTGTATCGCTTGCCAACCACCTCGACGATGAGGTGTATAGGCTCCCAATCTCGCACCGGTCGAACGGACGGCTGGGCGAGGCTACATTCCACGAAGGAGAGCTCGTAGTCGATGGAAAGGAGAAGCGGTTCGTGGACATAGGGGTCTTGGTCGACGAGCTTGAAACCGTCCGCGAAGTCTTTCATGTTGGCCGGGGCGACGGTCCCTTCTAGAAGCACGAGCTTGCCTTTGTACTTGGCGTCTATCTCAGCCGTCACATTCGGGAAGAGGTACTCGGCGTAGAGCACCTCGACGTCGCGATACGGAAGCTCGCCGTCCCGCGCGAGCTCGGTTGCGCGCTCCCGGATGCGAGCCGCGGCGTCAGGATCGGGGCGTTTTTCGAATGCCTTCACGAGAACGTCTAACTCGCGCTGCGCCGCGAGGAAAACCCCAGGACCGAGCGCCTCGGCACGGGCGGCGGCCGCGGTGGCCTCCGCCTCATCCAGAAGCGGCGCTATCTGCGGCGGGAGACCAGGCGTGTCTGGCGACGGCCTTTGCGTGAATCCCTGTTTCAGGGGCCGGCTCTCGGTAACATCTGGGGCGGGCTCCCGTGGAGTGGGTGGCGTTGGCTCCGGAGCCTGGCAACCACCCAATAAAGCCATAAGCACGAGGAGCCAACGGGTCATCTCGTCGCGAGGCTAACACAGCACGACAAGCCGCAGCAAAATCTCGATCCAGAGCCAAGCGCAGCTCTCGCCGAAAGCCGCGGGCCTCTTTAACGTCAGCCCACCCATATGCGATCTTCGACTAACAAAACTACAATCTACTTCCAGTCTCTATGGAGACTCATCCTGAAGATCAAAGACAAAGGCGTCCCCTTTTGTGCGGCGTTCTACCTGGTAAGCGTCCTCGTGTATTGCACCGCCACCTATTTCTCGACGAAGGGTGTGCTGCTGCAAGACGTGGACGATCGTCTCGTCGCCGGAGCACGCACCGCCTTGTTTCTCGCATCCGAGCAGCACCACAGCTCCGATGCCAGCAACGCGCTCGACCCCGATGCCTATTACGAGCTCCAGGAGCGCTTGAACGCGCTGTGCCGCGATCGCAGCCTCACCTATGCCTACACGATGATGGAGAAGGACGGAGAGGTGTATTTCACGAGCTCGAGTTTTGGAGACCGCCCGGACGCCGTCATCGCGGATTTCGGAATGCCCTATGACGAAGCGAGCGACGAGCTCAAGAACGCCATCATCAACGAAGAGCTCACATTCGAAAATTACGAGGACAGCGAAGGCAATTTTCAGTCCGCTTTCCTTCCGGCGCGTGATGATCTCAAGGACAAAGTCGATGCGGTCAGCGGCGGCGCCGCATCTCAGCGCGAGCGGATGCAGGAAACGGCGGCCGCAATGGAGCAAATGACTCTCGCCGCTTCCGAGATTGCGCGCCACGCAGGACGGACCTCGGATACGGCTGACAAAGCCCGGCTCGAGGCCAGACGGGCGAGCTCGTCGTGAGCGAGATGGCGGATGCGATCAACAAGCTGCGGGAGAGCGCAGCGCGCACGACGGAGGGTCTCAACGAGCTCGGCACCCACGCGGAAGGCATCGGACGGATCATGGCGGTCATCCAGGACATCGCCGACCAAACCAACCTTCTTGCCCTGAATGCCGCCATCGAAGCGGCGAGAGCCGGTGACGCTGGGCGCGGTTTTGCCGTCGTCGCCGACGAGGTCCGCAAGCTTGCCGAAAAAACCGTTGACGCGACGCAAGAAGTCGACCGGGCTGTGCGGCAGATACAAGAGGAGACGCGGCGGAACGTCGCGACCATGAAGCACACCGCGGAAGCCGTCTCGAAGAGCTCGGAGCTCGCAGAGGACGCTGCCGAGGCGCTTCGGGTCATCCGCGACAGCGCCACCGAAAGTGCGCAGCTCGTCACGAGCATCGCTGCGGCTTCCGAGGAACAATCGGCGACGCTCGAAAGCGTGAGCCGCACGACGGACGAAGTGAACGTCATCGTCGGCCGTACGGCCGGTCACATGAACGACGCGAATCAATGCATGGAAGAGCTCTCGCAGCATGTTCGCCACGTCCGGGACGTCGTGCAGAGCTCAAGCGCCGCGTTACGTAGCGATCATTGCATAGAACAGGAAACGTTGTCGCGTGAAGAAGCTGCTCTGGTTGTTCGTTATCTTTGCCGCCGCAACGACTGTACGGGAAGCGGTCGACTATTTTGGGCCGATGGCCGCGGCGTTTCGGGCTTATCGGGAGGAGGCACACAAACAGGCGCTCGAGCGCGGCAAGAAGAAGGTCTTTCCGCCACATCGAGGGGAACATCGTCAAAGTCAGCCACAAGCTCGAATCGTCGGAGCGACCCGATGAGGACACAGTGAGGCTCGTCGTCCTCGAGGCAGTTCATTTCCAGAAGAGCAGCGAAAGGGAGCGTTCGGCAACCGCCGTGTCGCCCAAACCCGGCAATACGTGCTCATGGTCCGCATCGATGGCGAGTGGCTCCTCTCTCAGCTCGAGGAAGACGCGACCATGGTCGTCAACCTCTCGGAGATTGCCGAGAGCCTGCTCGAGTGACCGTGCAACCGTAAGCAGGCTCTGCTGACGCCTGTTGTGATATTCTTCGCGGGGCAACTTGTTGGAGCAAGAAAATGAAGCGACTTTTTGGTTTCCTATCCGTTTTTGCCGTCATCGTTGTGGCCCAAGTGCTCACAGCCCAGGACGGCCCGACCTCGGTGCAAGCCGGCGTCTATACGGACGCCCAGGCCGAACGAGGCGAGAAATTTTTCGGCGAAGCATGTATGGTGTGTCACCAGCCGGAGGAGTTCAGCGACGGCGGTTACATGGAAGGCTGGTCCGGACAGTCCGTCAATGACTTCGTGGAGTTCGTGCGCTCGACCATGCCCGAGGACAACCCCGGCCGGCTCAAGCGTCGAGAATATACCGACATCATCTCTTACTTTTTCAAATTGAACGGGCTACCTGCCGGAGAGACCGATTTAGAGCCCAAAACGCTTCGGGGCATTCAAATCGAAGGTCCCTACGGCGACGCGAGCCAAGACCGAGATTAACGCGATTTTTTCGGTAATCGCGCAAGACTGACACCGGCACGGCAAGGACCGCGATGATAACCAAAGGCATCATCCTAGCCGGAGGCTCGGGGAGCCGTCTCTATCCCATGACGACGGTGGTGAGCAAACAGCTCCTCCCCGTCTACGACAAGCCCATGATCTATTTCCCGCTGAGCACACTGATGCTCACGGGGATTCGCGACATTCTCGTCATCACGACCCCGCGGGATCAGTCTCTGTTCGAGAGCTTGCTCGCAGACGGAAGCCAGCTAGGCATTCAGATCCGTTATGCCGCGCAGCCGAAGCCTGAGGGGTTAGCCCAAGCCTTCATCATCGGCGCGGATTTCATAGACGGCCAAGGCGCCGCCCTCATTCTCGGAGACAATCTGTTCTACGGCCACGAGCTCACGAACAACTTGCGCTCGGCGGCGGAGCGCAGCTCGGGCGCGACCGTCTTCGCCTATCGGGTTCGTGATCCGGAGCGATACGGTGTGGTCACGTTCGACGGCGACGGGCGAGCCATAAGCCTCGAAGAAAAACCCAAGAACCCCGCGTCGAACTTCGCCGTCACCGGGCTCTATTTCTACGACGAGCGGGTGGTGAATTATGCCTCGGCGCTGAAACCGTCCCCACGCGGCGAGCTCGAGATCACGGACTTGAATCAGCTTTATCTGGACACGGGCGAGCTACATGTCGAGACTCTCGGCCGCGGTTACGCATGGCTCGATACCGGAACCAAGGAGTCGCTCCTTCAGGCCGCGATGTTCATCGAGTCCATCGAGCAGCGCCAGGGGCTCAAGATCTGTTGCCCGGAAGAAAGCGCCTATCGCATGGGGTTTATCGACAAGAAGGCGCTCCGCAAGCTCGGTGAGGCCCGCGCCGAAAGCGAGTACGGGCAATATTTGATCTCCATTGTCGATCAGGACAGCTCGCTGTGAAGGTCACGACGACAGCTCTACCAGAGGTTCTGCTCTTCGAGCCCAGATGTTACGAGGACGCGCGCGGATTCTTCCTCGAGACTTTTCGAGAAGGCCGATACCGCGACGCCGGGGTCGACGCCCGCTTCGTCCAGGACAATTTTTCTCATTCGACAAAGCACGTGCTGCGCGGGCTGCACTTCCAAAGGCACGAGGGAAAGCTCATCAGTGTGGTCCGAGGAGAGGTCTTCGATGTCGCCGTGGACATTCGCCCCGACTCGGAGCGCTTCGGCCAATGGGTTGGAAGTCAACTGAGCGCGAGCAACCATTGGCAGCTCTACGTTCCCCCGGGGTTTGCGCACGGGTTCTGTGTTCTCTCTGACGAAGCGGACGTTTGGTACAAGACGACCGACATCTATCGGCCGGAGGAAGAAGGCGGCATTCTCTGGAACGACACGCGGCTCGCGATCGATTGGCCTATTTCCGAGCCCCTGTTGTCCGATCGGGACGCCGAGAATCCCGGGCTCGATGAGCTCGACCACTCGGCGCTCATCACTCGCGCCGAGCTTGCCTAGCGATCCATCTCGGGACCCGTAGATGGCTGTGCGCGGCCATCGTCGGCCGTCGACCATCGCCCAGGACCTCGCGCAGCGCCGCGATCCGACCCCTGACGGTGACTTCTTCGCAACGAGCTCGTCCGAGCGCTCCGCGATGGTGCGCGCGATCTTTTAAGCTAACTCCTCGACCAGGGGCGTAACCTCATCGGAGCTTCGCCGTTGCACGCTTGCGCCAAGAACGCGGCTCGTCTCGGTGCCGATGATTCTTGCGACGATATGGAGCGAGGTGTCCGCCTCCATGACGGAACCGCTGATCAAAATTTGGCGCCAGTCAACTGTCCCAATTGTGTGGCCCGCCCGACGCCGACCATGCCCGACAGATTCAGCTCCTGCTCTGCCAGTAGCTTGTCGATTTCGACTCGACCCACAAGACATATATGCTATCCGACGACCAGGTTCGCGAACAAAATATCGCTGACTTTCTCGCCTGACAACCGAACGACGCCCCGCCGCTCGAAGTGCTTGCGGAGGCAACCTAAGCCGCAGAAATGCCCATCAGGGCGCGAACGGACCGGACGTGCTCACCCGCGACCGCGGCGTGGACCCGTCAACGAAATGCTCGACCGCCGCGATGTAGAGACCCAAGTGTTGGGCGACCGCATCGCGATCCGAGCGTCCCGGCCACTCATCTCCCGGGGTGTGGATGTTGCCGAAGCGCTTACGTCGCTTCGTGGCCTCGTTTCTCGAAAGCCCACGATAGGACGGACCTTGCCACAAGGTGATCCCGACGAGGCCGCGCACGAGAAACGGTGCGGTGTCGAACGCAAAGTGCATTCCTTCCTGCCACGACTCGCTCACGAGATGCATCGCCACGCGTTTGCCGATTACGGACAAAGCTTCGCTCACCTCGATTCCCTGGCTCGGAAAAACGATGAAATCATCGGTGGGCGCCACCGGGTTGATACCGTCGATATTGAGCACTATAGCGGTGTCGCCGAGCGGCACGAGCGGATGGACGGCATAGAAGCGGGCACCTAACGCTCCGTGTTCTTCCGCCGTGGTGGCGACGAAGACGAGTGTTCTATCGAGGGGCGCATCGCTCGCGGCAAAATGCGCGGCGAGCTCGATGAGGGCACTCACGCCCATCGCGTTATCGAGTGCTCCGTTGTAGATGGGGTCGCCTGACGCGTCCGGCTCGCCGATACCATAGGCGTCGTAATAGGCGATGAGCAGGACCGCGCCAGCGTTTGGATCCTTCCCCGCAAGGGTTGCGACGACGTTTGGCGAGGAGAAGCGCCGAACACGCGAGCGAAGCCGTATTTCGAGCTCGACGTCCTCCGTCGGGTCGAGGACGCCACGAGAAGCCTCGACGCGCGCGACAACCTCGAGCCCGCGCGCGGCCTCCCAATCCGGCGCCCAACGCGGCTCGTCTGGTCAAGACGGTGGCTCGTCGACAATAAGAACAACGCCCCGAGCGCCGAGCTCACGCGCTCGGGCGAGCACGATGTCCTCGTGCCGGTCTCCAAGCCTCAGCGCGATGATGGCGCCGGCGGCATCTTCAATTTTTTCGAAGACGACAGGTGCTTTCAACTCCACCATCTCGTTCGCGGTCTCGCTCGATAGCCTGAACGCCTCGGCCAGGACTACGCGCGCCTGTCGGCCGCGAGGACTTTCAGCGAAGCCTCCTCTGGAGCCGCTCGCGCCACGAGCGGAACTTCATGGAGCTCAGGAGCAAGACCGGCCTCGCGCAGCTGCTCGAAGATATAACGTGCGGCCCGATCGCCTCCCTCGGTCCCGGGGGCGCGGCCTTCCATCGCGTCCGAAGCTAGCCGGGCAACATGCTCATCGAACCGAGACTCGGACACGAGCTGGCCCGAGACCCATAGCATCCAAAAAAGCTTTCGACATAAGTCTCCCTTGGGAGGCTGGACGCTCGGGCGCGCCACTCGGTTAGCTCGAAATACTCAGGAGGCGCTTTTTCTGGACAGTTCCTCTTCGAGGTCAGTGCGTGGGCACCAACCGTTTGAGCTCTTCGGTCCAGTTGAGGACGACATGGATTTCGGCGGCCTCCGCGTTCTCGCTCCTGCGAATCATGAGGAAACGCTTGCCGTCGGGACTGATGTCGTACTGACGGCCACCTCCGCGCACGTAATTACCGGCAAACAACTTCCGTGGTGCCCCTGCCTGGAACGTCGGCTTCGTCCGAATCGGAACGGCGAAGTAGTCCATCGTGTAGCTCTTCGAGATCGAACCGCGCGTCCCCCATGTCTCTCAATTAAACGGTCACCGGCTAGATAGACCTCACCCATTCCGCCTTTGCCAATGGACTCGCGGATCACGTAGTGCGCGAGCTTCTGACCATTTTCAAGCAACACGGCGCGACGACCTTAGGATGCTGAGGCTCTGCAGACAACCACGTCGTCGCCCCCTTACTCCTCCACCCACCCGAGCGTTCGCTCTACGGCCTTCTCCCAGCCGCTATAGAGACGCGCGCGCTCGTCTGCCGCCATTTTCGGAGCCCATTCCTTGTCCACCGCCCAGTTATCCCGAAGCTCGTCCTCACTCGTCCAAAAACCCACCGCGAGCCCGGCGGCGTAGGCCGCCCCGAGCGACGTCGTCTCGCTCACCTTGGGCCGCACGACCGGCACGTCGAGCATATCGGACTGAAACTGCATGAGAAGCTCGTTCACGACCATGCCGCCATCGACTTTGAGCGCCGTCAGTTCCACGTTCGAGTCTTTGCGCATCGCGTCGAGGACATCCTTCGTTTGGTAGACCGTCGCCTCGAGGCTCGCGCGAGCCACGTGCTCCTTGCGGATGAACCGTGTCAAGCCCACCATGACCCCGCGCGCGTCGCTGCGCCAGTGCGGTGCGAAGAGGCCGGAAAAGGCCGGCACGAGATACATCCCGCCATTGTCCTCCACGTTTCGGGCGAGCGCCTCGACCTCCGGCGCGCTCGAGATGAGCTGAAGGTTGTCGCGAAGCCACTGCACCAGAGCCCCGGCGATCGCGACGGAGCCTTCGAGCGCGTAGACGGGTGCTCTCTCTCCTATCTGATACGCCACCGTCGTCAAGAGTCCCGAGCGCGATGCAACGATCTCCTCTCCCGTATTCATGAGCAAGAAACATCCGGTCCCATACGTGTTCTTCGCCTCCCCGGAGGCAAAACAGGTCTGGCCGTATAGCGCCGCTTGCTGATCCCCAAGGTCTCCACAGACGGGTACGACACCGCCAAACGGTCCATCGGCGCGCGTCGAACCATAGTAACTTGGGTCTGAGGATGGCCGTATCTCCGGCAACATCGCTTCCGGGATTTCCATGATCGATAAGATCTCCGGATCCCAGTGCAGCGTTTCGAGGTTCATCAGCTGGGTACGGCTCGCATTGGTGACATCAGTGACGTGCGCTCCGCCATCCGGGCCACCCGTCAGGTTCCAGATGAGCCACGTGTCCATGTTGCCGAACAGCGCGTCGCCGCGCTCGGCGGCCGCGCGCAACCCATCGACCTCATTGAGCAGCCAGCGAATCTTGGGTCCCGAAAAATATGTCGCCAGTGGCAGGCCGGTTTGCGCCCGAAATCGGTCTTGGCCCCCGTCCTCGGCAAGCTGACGGCAAATCTTGTCCGTCCGCATGTCCTGCCACACGATGGCTGGATGGAACGGCTCGCCCGTCTTCCCATCCCATATCACGGTGGTCTCCCGCTGGTTCGTGATCCCCACCGCGGCCACAGCCTGAGGCGTAGCCCCCGCTTTCTCTAGGGCGAGCCGGACGACGTCTTGCGTTTTCTGCCAGATCTCGCCCGGATCGTGCTCCACCCAGCCGGGCTTGGGGTAAATCTGACCGTGCTCGATTTGGTGGGAAGCGACCACTTCCCCTCCATGGTTCACCAGCAGACACCGCGTGCTCGTCGTACCCTGGTCCAAAGCCGCTACCACTTTTTCCACTTTATTCTCCATAAATCCTTATGTCACAACATTTTACACATATCAAGCCCTGTAGGCGCGATACGAGTAAAGAGCTAAAGTAAAATCTTAGGATCTTGCATAAAAACAGTTGCAAAATAGTGATTTTCCGTGTACATTCCTTCGTACGGATGGGAGGGGTCGCACTCCACTGAAACGCTTCTTGCGCGACTCAACCTTTCCGCAGGAAGAAATACCAATCTCACCAGGACGAAGTTAATGCAGGGCCAGGACGGACCATCGAGACCCATTCTTCTCGCGTCGCTCCTGGCCCTCACTTTTTGCCTAACCGGGTGCACGCTCGAGGATACCCTGCTTCCAACGGGTGAAACTGGGTCGGATGCTGTCAGCGGGGCCGCCAGCATCGCTGCCAGCGGCAATGGTGCTTTTGGCGTCACGGCGCCCATTATCGCGGATCCGCTCTCGGGGGGCACGGTTTCGGACCCGCAGCCTTCGCTCACGGTGCTCAACTCCGCTCACCAAGGCGGCACGACCCCAACCTATCTCTATCAAGTCTCGACGGAATCGAGCTTCGTGACGTTGATCGCGCAGTCGGCGCAAATCGACGAGAACGCAAGCGGCAGAACTACATGGACAGTGAACCGCGCCCTTCCCGATGGCGACTATTCCTGGCGCGTACGAGCACGCTCAGGCGCCACGGAAAGCGCGTTCTCGGCGACCGCTCAGCTTAACGTTAGCGGGGGCAGTGTTTCGAGCCCGCCGCCGCCGTCGTCGCCAAACCCTCCGCCCGGCCCCACCCCGTCCGGCAGCATCATCGCAGATCCTCTGATTGGGGGAAGCATAGGCGAAGTTCACGGCGGAAGCTTCACCAACGGTGGCTGGGTCGTGAGCTCGCCGGGGAACTTCATTCGCTACGAAGTGCCTCCGATGGCTCGCGGTTGGGTCGAGTTCGAGACGAGCGGCCTCCGGCCTGAGAACCCTGCACATAACCAGTTCATGCTCTTCGGAATGTGGGACCCCACGGCCGGACCGTTCCGGGCGAATCCGTTCCGCGTCAATATCCAAAAGCTTCATCCGAACCCGCACAACCCGCCCTATCTCCGGTTACGGTGGATCGCGAACGGACAGCAGCACGACGACGGGGCCAAGTTTTTCGCGTGGGATCCGAGCCACACTTATCGTTGGCGTCTCGAATGGGGGCCGGATGGCTCTTCGAATAGTGCCCGCCTGTACCTCGACGGCGCCTTGATGATCCAAATTTCCTATAGCCGGGCTTACACCCCGAACGTCCACTTCATCGAGCTCGGGATCGGCGAGCGCGGTGAATCCATTACCGGTGTGAGGTATTCGAATCTCGTGATTGGAAACTAAGAGCCTCGGGACCGAGACGACCCCCTCGGCCCGAACAGCCTCCGCTGAAGTCTTATCCTCTTCACCGAGACTTCAGAGGAGGCCCCCCTCCTGCGGGCGGGGGTCGGTGCTGCCGGCTCCCGCTTTTTTTCGTTATCGCAAAAGATCTCCAGACCCCGCTCTCGCTAGGGCTTTCGACGGCTGGTATACTGAAGCACCGACTGGGAGCATTCGCTCCCAGTCGGACGTCCACATGAGCAGCACGAGCCTCACCAGCAACCCACAAAAAACGCGGGACGAGCGCCAAAGCCTCGTCGTGCTCGTGGACGACGATCGCAATCTGTGCGATCTCGTGGAGCGTTTTCTCGAGCGCGCCGGCCATCGTGTCCAAATCTTCCATGACGGCGAGACCTTCCTTGCCACTCTCGGCACGATAATGCCGACGCCATCTGCCTAGACTTGAGCATGCCCGGAATTGGCGGCCTCCACACTGGAGCTCATCAAAGATCGCCAGGAACAGCTTCCCGTTATCATTCTCACGGCTGACCATGCGGTCGCGAGCGTAGTGGACGCGATGCAGCGCGGAGCCTATGACTACATCGTCAAGCCCATCGATCGCACCAAGCTCATCACGACCATCGGCAACGCTGTCAACCACTACCGCATGTCGATGCGGCTCCGGCAGCTCGAACGTGAAATCGAAGGCGAAGGCTACGCCAATATCATCGGAGAGTCTCGCCCAATGAAAGAGCTCTACCGGCAGATGGACCGCGTGGCCGCGAGCGACATCACCATTCTAGTCCACGGCGAGAGCGGCACCGGCAAAGAGCTCGTGGCACAGGCTATCTACCAGGCCAGTGGGTGCAGCTCCGGCGCTTTTGTCGCCCTGAACTGCGCAGCGATCGCGCGGAAGTCACCCGCATCGCTAAGGAGCTCGAAGAGTACCTCGCCGAAGTAAAGTGGCAGGCCCGCAGCTAGCCCCCTCCGAAAAAAAATTGTTTTCAGGAGCTGGGCGGGTTCTCCGAGTGGAAATCGTTCTAATCTAAGAGAGCACGACCGCGCTTATCTTGGGTAGTCGGGCTTCGTGCTATAGATCCCCATCATGAGTGTCTATAACTATATAAACTTTCCCCTTGACGCTGACATGCAGGATTTCGCCGCGTTTCCCGAGGGGCCGCGTGTGGGGAGCAAAGCGCCGGATGGGGAGCTGGTCGACGGGCGCGATGGCCGGTCGGTCCGTTTGTCCGAGTACTTTCGCAGAGGGGTCACCGTCATCGAGTTCGGGTCCTTTACGTGACCTTATTGCGCGCTGGCGGGACCTGCTCTGGATAATATGGCCGCGGAATATGCCGAGCATGACGGCCAGTTCCTTTTCGTTTACACGCGTGAGGCCCATCCGAGTGACCGTTATCCCGGACATGGGAGCTTCGAGCAAAAAACATCCGTTGCCCGAACCCTGGCCAAGCAACTAGGGTTCGCGCGGCCCATGCTCGTCGACGAACTCGAAGGAATAGTGCACCACGCCTATGGGCGCCTCCCCAACATGACTTACATCATCAACCCCGGCGGCACCATCATCCATCGCGCCGCTTGGACGGATCCGCGCACGATAGGCCTTGCTCTCGAGTAGACTCTATTCGAGCGGCGCGAGCGACGCGCCAAAAAAAGAATGACCCCGTACCATCTGGAGTGGCTGCCGCAGCGGCTGAATGACGACGTCACCTTCGTTCAGGATCTCTTCGAGCTCGGCGACGGGCGTCCCGTCGAGGAGTTCATCGCCGCAATGGATGAAGTGCAAGGACCTACAGCAACGAAACGTATGCGAGAATGGTGGACAGAGAAAAAAACGACAATCTGAACGCGCGCCTGCGAAAAGTCTTCGGCTATACGAGCTTTCGCGGTCAGCAGCAGCAGATCATAGAGCATCTGCTCGCGGGGAATTCCGCCCTCGTGCTCATGCCCACGGGCGGCGGAAAGAGCCTGTGTTACCAAATCCCGGCACTGGTGCGCGACGGTGTCGCCATCGTGGTATCGCCCCTGATAGCTCTCATGCAGGATCAAATCGCGTCGCTCCGTCAGGCCGGCGTGCGAGCTGCGTTCATCAATTCGACGCTCGATTATGAGACGGCGCGTGAGCGCGAGTCCGGCATGGTCGCCGGCCGTTTCGACCTCATCTATGTCGCACCCGAGCGCCTCACGACCGAGCCGTTTCTCGAGCGTCTCGATCAGACGAAGCTCGCTCTTTTCGCGATCGACGAGGCCCACTGCGTGAGCCAATGGGGCCACGACTTTCGCCCGGAATATCGGCGACTCGACATCCTCGAGTCGCGCTACCCCTCGGTCCCGCGGGTCGCGCTCACCGCGACGGCCGATGCGCCCACGAGGGACGAGATCCAGACCCATCTCGCGATTCCCAAGTCGGGTGTTTTCATCTCGGGTTTCGACCGGCCCAACATTCGCTACGAGGTCGTCGCGAAAGCCAGTGCGCGCCAGCAGCTTCTACGTTTCATCCGCTCGCGGCACAGCGAAGAAAGCGGCATCGTCTATTGCATGAGCCGCAAGAAAGTCGAAGACACCGCGGCGTGGCTTGGGACCCAGGGCGTCGAGGCCCTTCCCTATCACGCCGGGCTGGACAAGCGGGTCCGCAGCACCCATCAGGAGCGCTTCATCAAGGAAGAGGGCCTCGTCATCGTGGCGACCATCGCTTTCGGCATGGGAATCGACAAGCCCGACGTCCGTTTCGTCGCCCATCTCGATCTTCCGAAAAGCTTGGAGGCGTATTACCAGGAGACGGGCCGCGCCGGACGGGACGGGCTGCCATCCGATGCCTGGCTCACCTATGGCTACGGCGACGCGGTCCTGATTCGTCAGCTCGTGGAGCGCTCCGATACCCCGCTCGAGCGCAAGCGGCTCGAGCACCGCAAGTTGAATGCTCTATTAGGTTTTTGCGAAAGCGCGGAGTGCCGTCGGGCGTTGATGTTACGATATCTTGGCGACACCGTAAGTGAGCGCTGCGGGAACTGCGATACGTGCTCGAACCCTGTCGAGACCTATGACGGCACGACGGAAGCTCGAAAAGCTTTATCGAATGTCTACCGCACTGGCCAGCGCTTCGGCACCACCTACCTCGCAGACGTTTTGTTGGGGGCGTCCGACGGGCGCATTCGCCAAAACCGCCACGAGCAAATCTCGACGTTTGGCATCGGCGCTAAACGCGATCGCAACAGCTGGCTCAGCGTCTACAGGCAGCTCGTTGCCGCGGGCCGTCTCGACGTGAACCCGGACCACGGAGGTCTATCGCTTTCAAAAACGGCGTGGCCACTTCTCAAAGGAGAAGAGACGATCCGGCTACGACGCGACCCCAAACCCGTCCGAGCCCGAGGCAAGGCGAAACCCACTGGCGGACGCTCCGTCGAACTGGTATTGGGCTCAGAAAATGAGCGCGAGCTCTTCGACCTGTTGCGCGCGAAACGGCTCGAGCTAGCACGCGCCCAAAGCGTCCCGCCTTACGTCATCTTCCATGACCGAACACTCATCGAGATGGCCAAAGACCGACCACGAACCCAAGAGGCGATGGCCTTAATCGTCGGTATCGGCGAAGCAAAGCTCGCAAAATACGGCGACACGTTCCTGAAGCTCCTCTACCCCGACACCGACGCCGACCCCGACGCCCCGCAAGATCAATACTAGCTTCTTTCTTATCCCCACCTCTCCTTGCTTTTTGAAGCAGTTAAAGGCAATGGGGATGTGGGGATAAAAGCGGGGACGTGGGGACGAAAAGGAAGAATCGTCTCGGCTCAAAATGATTTCAAGTTTACCTCGCTAGCGCTAGTTGTTGTCGTCGACGAAGCCCTGTCAGTGCGCGCCGTCACAAAAGGGTTTGTTCTTCGAGCGCCCACAACGACAAAGCGTGTATTGGCTGGGCGTCTGTGGTTTCTGCCCTGTGACCGGATCGTCGAACTCGACGCCGCCCCTCACTGCATAAGGTCCGTTTTTCGAAATGTAGATCACCGGATCCGCGCCGAAGTCATGATGCTCGACGCCCTCCACGCTGTAGCTCAAGGCACCCGACGGACAGGCGGCGACTTGCTTTTTGATTGCCTCGACTTCGGCGCATCTGGGTCGATCCAAGGCTCCTCACCATACTTGAAAACCGACGCGAGCCCCTCGGTACAAATCGCCGCGTGCGCGCAGATGGTGCGATCGTCATGGATCGTTATCGCGCGACCCTCGTAGGAGGCCGGTCCGTCCTTCGAGCCGTCCCTCTCGCGTGCTCCCGAGAATGCCAACCTTCGCATGCGCGCCGTCGCAATAAGGCTTGTTCTCCGATCTCCCGCAACGGCAGAGCGCCGTCATTTCTTTGGACTCGAGCGTCTCGCCCTTCGAGTTCTCGAGCCGGGGTGCGTTCTCGACGAGGTAGGGCCCGTTCGGCGCCGCCTTGATTTTTCCGTTTCCCATCATGTCCTCCGTTTCAAAAGCGCTTACTCACCGGGGTCCGGCGACGCGATGAAAGTTTACGACGCGGAAACGCTCGAGCTGCTACGCGTCATCGATGTCGGCGGCGATCTCATGAGCCCGCCCTTTCCTCTTCCGCGGAACGTGGTCCTGTCTCAGCCCACAGGTCCGTGAGAAACATGTGTCCGGGGGCATGGCTCACCATGAGCTCGGGTCTTGCTCGCTCGACAACCGCTTGGGGCGTCACCCCACACGCCCAGAATACCGGGATCTCGCCCGGCCGGATCTCGACAGCGTCACCGTAGTCCGGAACACTCAGATTTTCGATCCCGAGCACTGCCGGATCGCCAGCGTGGACCGGCGCCCCGTGTGATTCGGGAAACCTCGCGGAGATGGCACGTGCCTCGTCCACGCGCGCCGCCGGGATGGGTCGCATCGATACGACGAGAGGACCTTCGAAAGGTGCCGCGGGCGTGCAAGCACGATCGGTCACGAACATCGGCACCACGGTTCCGGCCTCTTGATGCCGCAGGCTTATGCCGGCTCGTCCAAGGGCCGCTTCAAAGGTAAAGCTGCAGCCGAGGAGAAAGCTCACAAGATCGGCTCGCCACAACGACCTCAAGTCCGACGTTTCGCTCACGAGCACGCCCCTCCGGTACACGCGATAGCGCGGGACGTCCCTCCGGATATCGGCATCCGGCGCGCTCAAAGGCGCGATCGCCCCGGGCTTTGTCTGTTCGATGAGCGGGCACGGTTGCGGGTTGCGCTTGCAAAACTCACGGAAGGCGGCTGCGAGCTCCGCAGGCAGAATAACCAGATTCGCTTGCACATAGCCGGGGCAAAGACCGGATGTCGTAACCGTCCACTCGCCACGACGAATTCTGCTCCGGATTTCACTCGGGGTCATCTTTTTCGATTGGCTAATCATGATCGAGGCCTACGGACCAACGAGCGACCAGGCAATTTCCTAGTTTAGTCCTTTGGGCGCATGGATTGCCATGAACGTCGCGCCGGCATCACCTCGAATAGGTGGGCCAGGCTGGACAAGACTCCGTTATAAAGGTAGTCTCGTTCTGTATATGGATAAGGGAGGCTGCGGATCGACACCATCCACGACAATGCCGCGGCGAAGGGACCCCACGAAACACTCCTGCGCGAGCTCGGGTTTTTCCGCGACGTCTCGTCGATGGTCCACGCACACACACCTGTGGTACCCGCGCGCTAGTTTCCATTCTTCATCGAAGACGTATCGAACGAAGTGATTCTCGAAACAATAGGAGTCTAGATAAATGCGAAAGACAAACCTTCTATGGATGGTCGGGGCCGTTGTCGCCGCGACGATGACCGCCGCGGCCGCGCAAGAGAGCCTGAACCCGCGATTCGGCAAGTGGAAGCTCAAGTCGGATCGGCCGGCGCCCTATCTCAACATCATGACCTACGAGCCTTATGGCGACGGCGGCATGCGCATCACGGTCGAGGCCACGAACGCCAAGGGCGAGAAGAGAACGTGGGGCTATGTGACATTCTTCGACGGCAAGTACCACCCGGTTACCGGTGACTCGAGTACGGAGCTATCCGCCGTCGAGATCGTCGACGAGTGGACCAACAAAATCATGAACAAGACGGGCGACCGCGTGAACGTGATCATCAACGTGCTCTCGGAGGACGGGAACACCATCAAGAACGAGTACCGCAACGTCGACGAGGGCGGTAACGAGACCGTCTCCCACGCAGTCTACGAGCGCATCCAGTAAGATAGGAGATAGACTCGAGTTAGGAAAACTACAGAACTTGTCTACGAACTGACGAACGCCGGAGCCTATCGCCGTGCTCGATACTCGCGAGCGAAGCGTCTTGACCGAGGGCGCACGTATCCTCCGACCTCGAAGTGGGCGGAGTACTCTTTCGCGTGGGCGACCTCGGCGACAGCATGTACGTGATCGACGAGGGCGTAATCGGCTTTCATTTCCGGAAGGCAAGGAGCCAAAGATCCTGCGTTCCCGGCAATTCTTCGGCGAAATCTCGCTTCTGGCTCGCGGAAGCCATCGGACGGCAACCGCCACGACACCGCCTCAAAGAGGTCGGGTCCGCGACAACGACGCGTCTGAAGCAGGAGCATCCGCAACTGCTATGTTCGCTTCTGCAGGAGACCTGTGCTTATCTCGTCGCCTCGGAGCAGGCTCTCGCCGGCGACGTCAGAGCACGCGACGAAGAGCTCATACGCGCTATCGACTACCTCAGGCGTACGCGCGAGGAGCGAGAGGCAACGCACGTGCTCGCGCATACCGAGGAGCTCACTGGCCTCTACAACCGTCGTTGTCTGAACGACCAGCTCGCCAAGTTCGTCGAAAGGGCACGTGAGACCAATTCCGGGCTGGCGGCGCTCGTCATCGACCTCGATCATTTCAAGGCCGTGAACGATGCGCATGGCCACAGCGTGGGCGACAGGCTACTGGCGCTCGTAGGATCTCACTTGGGCAACATCGTGCGCCGCACGGACCTCCCTTGCCGCGTCGGTGGCAACGAGTTCGTGGTGCTCCTGCCCGAAGTCGCTGGCGACGAGGCCGCGTTTCGGGCAGCCGAGATCCACCGCTCCCTCTCGGACCTCTCGCTCGTCTGCTCAGACGACATCCGTATCGAGCCCAGCGCAAGCATGGGCGGAACGATATTCGTCGCGGGCGACGATGCAGAGCGGCTCATGAAACGGGCCGATGACAGCCTCTACGCAGCAAAAGCCCAGGGACGCGGCAAGCTGGTCTGGAACGACTACACCTGGTCTCGTCGAGCATCGTAATTTCATGGCACAACCGGATCCCGAGGAGCTGCGACGCCTCGGACACAAGGTCGTTGATCTACTCACCGACTATCTCGTGGGTGTAGAAGACAGCGCTCTTTTTCCCAACATCGAGCCGGCGCGTCTCGACGAGCTGTTCGACGAGCCCGTGCCCAAAGAGCCCATGTCAGCGGAAGACGTTCTCCGTGAAGTGCGCGAAAAACTTCTGCGGCACTCGACCGCGGTCAACCATCCAGGCTATCTGGGTCTGATCACGTCGACGCCGACGCCCATCGGCATTCTCGGAGACTTCATCGCTTCCGCCTTGAACCAGAACATCGGCGCTTACA
Organism: Acidobacteria bacterium bin61; assembly: GCA_963578475.1. GTDB lineage: Bacteria > Acidobacteriota > Vicinamibacteria > Marinacidobacterales > SMYC01 > SMYC01. Next base: position 21,377 of record CAUZCL010000026.1, read on the forward strand.
GCATCGGCCCGAGCGGCGTAGCGATGGAGCTGCGCACCGTGCGCTGGCTCGCCGATCTCGCGGGATATGACGAACGCGCGGGTGGCAACTTGACGAGCGGCGGCATGATGGCAAATTTCATCGGGCTCAAGCTCGCCCGCGATTGGGCTTCCGGCGACCGTGCCCAGCACGACGGCGTTCGCGATCGCTTTGTCGTCTACACCTCGGAGGAGCACCATGTCTCGGTCGACAAGGCTGTCGACGCCATCGGCTGTGGCCGCAAAGCACTCCGCGTGCTGCCGACGGATGACGATTTCAGCCTGCGGATCGAGGCACTAGAAGTCGCCATCGCCGAAGACAAGGATGCCGGGCGAAAGCCGATGTGCCTCGTCGGCACTGCCGGAACGACGAATACCGGCGCTACCGATCCACTGGCCGAGCTCCGAGTAATCGCCGACCGGGAGCGCATGTGGCTACACGTCGACGCGGCTTACGGCGGAGGCATGCTCGTATCTCGAAAGCGTCCCGGGATCGAGGCGCTCAAGCTCGCGGACTCGATCACGATCGACCCGCACAAATGGTTCTACGCGCCCCTCGACGTCGGCGCCATCCTCGTTCGAGATGCTTCCCGCTTGAAGACGTCTTTCGGCCTCGAGCCGCCTTACCTTATCGACAACCGGGATACCGGAGAAGACCGCTTTCAATTCTACGTCCACGGATTCGAGCAGTCTCGAAGGCTGCGCGCCCTCAAAGTCTGGATGAGCTTGAAGCGTTACGGGACGAAGGCCATCGGCGAATGGGTAGATGCGAACGTGGCACAGGCGGAGCACCTCTACTCGCTTGCAGAGGCGAGCGAGGACTTCAAGCCCATGTTTCGTCCACGTATGTCGGCGATCTGCCTGCGTTACGAGAGAGCATCGAGCCGGCTCGACGAAAAGGCCATGAAGCACCTCCACAAACATGTCGCGACGCGCATCGAGTCCGCGGGACGGTTCTGGATCTCGACGACGATACTCAAAGACCAGTGGTGTTTTCGCGTCAACCCCGTCAACTTCCGCACCCGTCTCGAGCATATGGATGAGCTCTTCACGCTGTTACGAGAGGAATGCTCCCAGGCTCTAGATGAAGCGCTCGGATCCGCGTGAAGATCCGTCTCGTGAGATACCGATAGCTGCAATCACGGTTGGCCGGAGCGATCGGGCACCATCAGAGGTGAAGCGTAGGTTTCCAAATAACTTCTGTACTTGTTAACGCCAAAGACGCCAAGGCTCATACTCAACACCAGCGCCGCGATGAGACCGGCGCGGCCGCGACGGGAGAGTTCGGCCAGAGTGAGCCCCGAAAGCATCGCAATCCAAGGCCCGATGAAGGTGATCTCCTTCAGGTCGTTGAACGTTCCTCCGCCAAACGCCCTCAAGCTCAGCAGCAAGACGAAAGCGAGTCCGTAAACGACGAGGAAGCGATATCCCACCATCGTCGCGCGCTGCCGCGCAAGGGCAAGACCGACGAGAGCGAGTGCGGGATACACATAGCCGTAAAACAAAGGGATACGTGACAGCGCCGCGAGTGGCGGCGTTGCCGATCCCGATGCGCTCACTTCCGCGCTACCGGCCATCATCGCAGGGATCATCTCCGTCGCGAACGCCCAAACGAATGGCCAATAGAGGCCGAGAATAGTGATAGTGCCCGTCACGAGAAGCACGCCGAGCAAGCGAAACGTAAGCCGCCAGTCGAAAAGCGCAAAGAGGCCCATAAAAGCCGTAAGGCTGAAATAGCTCGACGTATATTCGAGAAAGCTCACAAACGTGGCGCCACTCACGGCGGCGAAGCGTTTAGAGCTCTCTGGTCTCAAGGAAAGAAGGAGCACCGCCGACATCACAACGAGGTCGAGAAAGTGCCCAACCAAGGTAGCGTGTAGCGCGAGGACGAGTCGACTGAACAAAGGCGGTAAGAAGGCCGAGAGGAACGCCGCGGTAAACGCAACGCGCGCATCGAAAAGCGTTGTCGCGAGCCAAAAAACGGCAAGAATCTGGAGCGACGCGGTGGCGAGACCGAACAGGCGCACGCCGTCTTCGACAGCGCCCGGTGTCGGCAGGAACGTGAAAGGAAAAAAATAAAGCGGTGAATAAGGAAAGGCGTAGTCCTTACCGCCGACGGTGCGCGGATAGCCAACCCCCGTCCGCTCCTGCGTGGCGACCCCGCGCTCCGCTATGGTTCCCGTCATCTCCGGATAGATGTCGACGTAGCGGCGCATGTTGGCCACGTCGGGGTAGAAGGTGATCGGATGGAAAAGGCCCGCGCCCTTCACCAAGAAGCCGAGCACGAAAATCGCGAGAACCCACCGGCCAGACTCTCGCTTCCGTAACCACCAAGCCGCGAACAACGACAACACGATGGCGGCAGCAGCGATCTTCTGGATGACGACGGCGAAGCTGAAAGGGTCGAGACGCGCCCAGATAGCTGTCGTTACGACCCAGGGAAGCACGAGAACGAGCGCGAGCAGCCACTCGAAGCGAGCGGCACGAAAGAGAACGAAGAGAAACGTCGCGAGAATCCCCGGAAGCCAAAGGGCCCAACCACGCGCGCGGATCCGCGCGCGCTCTCCGGTCTCGAGAGACACCCAGTCGAGCCTCAGGCCGAGATTCTGGCGCTCGTGAGAGTCCACTTTGAAGTGGATCGAGACCGGCGATTCCGAGACGGCCGCGAGCGTCACATGCCTGAGGCGCGTCTGGCCGCCCCGACTTTCGAACGTGTCGATGAGCTGGTCGTCGAGATAGACTTCGGAGATAGCAGTTTCCGGAAACACGCGCCAAAACCGGTAGGAAATCTCGAGGGGCCCTCCTTCTACAGAGACAGGAAGCTCTATAGAAGCCTTGTAGCTTGTCCAGCGGGACGCGGAGACGCCGTCCGTGATCTCATAATACGGTGCAAAGCCCGAGAGGTAGGACGCGTCGTTCGGGCCGAGCTGAAAAAGAATCGCGTTGTCGCCCGAGCGTCCCCTTCCCGTGAAAAACACAGTCAAAGTCAGCACGACGAGTGCGACGACAACGTCGCCCCATCTGCCCGCGTTCAACCTAGTGAGGTATGCTTGGCCGCTCACGCCAGTCGTAACACTAACACTTCGCGAGCCTTGAACAGAAGATGTGTGGAATTTGCGGTATTTTTGACAGAGAAGCGGAAACCAAGCCCGAGCCATCTCTCATCGAAGAGATGAATCGAGCCCTAACCCATCGCGGCCCCGATGACGGCGGCACGTTCTTCGATCGCGGCGTCGGACTCGGTGCGCGACGTCTCTCGATCCTCGACGTGGAAGGCGGCCACCAGCCGATCCACAACGAGGATTCCTCTATATGGATCGTTTTCAACGGCGAAATCTACAACTGCCGCCAGCTCCAAGCACTTCTGGAGAAGCTGGGTCACCGCTTCTACACGCGTACGGACACCGAGACTGTCGTCCATGCCTATGAAGAATTCGGCGACGAATGCGTCAAATATCTCAACGGAATGTTCGCTTTCGCCATCTGGGACCGTCCTCGGCGCAGGCTGTTCGTCGCGCGAGACCGCTTCGGCATCAAGCCGCTCTATTACACGCTCGTCGACAAGGCGCTCGTTTTCGGCTCGGAGCTCAAATCCATTTTGAAGCACCCCGCGGTGGAGCGCCGGATTGATTTTGTCGCGTTCAACGAATATCTCTCCTTCGAATACGTGCCCTCACCACGGACCATCTTCAAAGGCATTCACCGGCTAGAACCGGGACACGTGCTCGTAGCCGACGACTCCGGCGTCAACGTGAAGCGCTACTGGGACATGAGCCTAGCGAAGAGCGAGCGACGACCCCCGGTGAGCTGGCGCGATTTCAAAGACCAGCTGCGTGTCAAGCTCAAACAGGCGGTCAAAAAAGAAATGCTGAGCGACGTCCCGGTTGGCGTCCTCTTGAGCGGCGGTATCGACTCGAGCGCCGTAGCCGCGATGATGGCGCAGATAGAACCGGGCGCCGTCAAGAGCTTCTCCATCGCCTTCGAAGAGAAGTCCTTCGACGAGTCGCGCTACGCCCGGATGGTAGCTGACAAGATCGGCACGGAGCACCACGAGCTCACCGTCACGTCCAGCATGATGCTCGACCTCGTGCCGAAGCTCATGGATTTTCTCGACGAGCCCTTCGGCGATTCCTCGATCGTGCCGACTTATTTTCTGTCCCGATTCACGCGAGAAAAGGTCAAGGTCGCGCTCGGCGGTGACGGCGGCGACGAGATGTTCGCCGGTTACCCAACGCTCCAAGCCCACCGACTCATCGAATATTACGAGCGCTGGGTCCCGTTTTTCATGCGCGCGAGCGTCGTGCCACGCCTAATCGACGCACTTCCCGTTTCGAAAGACAACATCAGCTTGGACTTCAAAGCGCGCCGTTTCATTTCCGGCCGAGGCGTTCCGGTCGCGAGCAGGCACCATCGATGGCTCGGCTCGTTCACGCCCGAGCAGAAAGCAGATCTCCTCGTCCCCGAGCTCGTGCAAGAGGAAGTCGATACTTACGAGGTCGCCTACGAGCACCAGCGGAGATGCGACGCCGCCCAGACCTTCAACCAGATCCTGTACATGGACACGAAGCTCTACCTCGAGGGCGACATCCTGACAAAAGTCGACCGCGCCAGCATGGCCAACTCGCTCGAGGTGCGCGTGCCGCTATTGAATCATCGCCTCACCGAATGGGTCGCCGAAGTGCCCCAAGAGCTCAAACTGCACGGACTGACATCGAAGTCGTCGAAGTTCATCCTCAAGAAAGCCATGGAAGGCATCCTTCCGAACGAAGTGCTCACACGCAAGAAGAAAGGCTTCAACGTGCCGGTGGCCTATTGGCTCAACCGCGACTTGAAAGAGCTCGTCCAAGATCAGTTCGCGCCGGCCAAGCTGAAGCGCGAAGGTTTCTTGAATGCGGATTACGTGCAGAAGCTTCTCGCGCAGCACGCCGAAGGCACGCATGACAACCGCAAGCAGCTTTGGACGCTCCTCGTCTTCGAGCTCTGGTACGAACGCTACATGAGCTGATCTTGGCACCGATTAGAAAAGTGCGACCTCTACTCGACGAACGCGGCGGCCTTTTCCCGTGCTCGCTCAATGAGCCGTTGGAACCGCTCATCACCGTGAAGGTACTCGAAGGACCCGTCCGTGCTCAATGTCTGAACGGAACGACAGCGATGGAAAGCTCTTCGGTAGTCGGCGCCCATCCCGCCAGCACCAATCCAAGAGACGATCTCGTAATCACCTAGTCGCGTTCGAACGGGCAAGGGGATCAGGAGGTAGATTCTAAGACGATCGATAACGCGCGACAACCCGGCCGGGAAGGACGATTTCGCCTAACACAAGCGGGTCGAAAGCAACGAGGTCCAAGAATCTCATCTCATGCAGCCCCCAAACTTCCACGAGTTCCCGTTACGAAAGACGACGTAGCGCGAGTCCGGCTCCACAGCCGGATCCTCGAGCCACCGCTCGACCGTCGCCCGGTCGATATATTGCGTCGTCGGCGTCACGAGCTGGTCGAAAACGACGTGGTGGAAGAACGAAAAGCCCCGCTTCGCGATCCAGAGGCTGTAGGCTCCGAGAGGCAAACGACGGATGACCGACTCGCCAAAGACCGCGGCAAGAGCACGAAGGAGTTTCGCGTAAAGGAAGTACTTGGCCGCAGCCGGGAGCGCGACAGCGTATTTTGTCAGCCACCAAGGGAGCCGCGACGTCACCCGGCGCAGCGGATCGACGAGGTAGCGGATGACGGCGTTTCCCTCACGCGCATAGACCCAGCAATGGAACCCGCCGCGAGCGCGGGTGTGCCGAAGCACCGCTCGAAATCCTTCCGCAGGCTCTTTCAGATGATGGAGCACGCCAATGCAGTAAACAAAATCGAAGAGACCGAGATCGACCGTTGTAAGATCAGCTTGGTGCAGATCGAGCTCGGTCGCGAGCGCCTCGCCGAGATTGGCTTTCGTTCGCTCGAACGTGTCTCCGAGCTCGACACCGGATAACCGCGATGGTTGGCACGCCGCCATGTGGTACAGGAGCGAGCCGTTGCCGAACCCGAGCTCGAGAACCGACTTCCCCGAGAAGACCTCCGGCTGGAGCGGCGTGAACCAATCCAGAAACTGTTCGCGCGTGTAAACGGAGCACTCGCGCTGCCGATTCCAAGAGCCGGCAAACGCCGCGGCCGTCTCGCCGTCTGGTGAGCGCTCGACGCTCACGGCGCTTCCTCTCCCTCTCGCTCGATCGCGGTGAGCTTCAGAGAATGGACCGCGAGCTCCAACCGCTTGGACGGATCGTCGTTCTCGGCACTGAGATTGAAATGCAGCTCGAGCTCGTTGAAACCGGGACGCAGTTGATGCACCGTGACCGGAAAGGCGTAGTCCTGCCACCGCGGTACCGCGTCGACGAGACCCGCAGTGCTTCCATTCACCACGAGCTCCACGCCGAACGGCAGGGATTGAGGGTCCGCATGGGCGCGGATCGTCACGGTGAAATCGCGCGGGTAGCGAATGGGCACCGTCAGCGTCGAACGGCGTGTTCGTGTCCGGCGGATCGGCAAGCCGAACTCTTCGCTCGGAGGGCGCCATCCGTCATCGAAGAGAACGTGCGGTGCCTCGTCTTCGTCCAGCACCCAGCCGATATAGCGCGTCTTCTCGTCCGACCACCAGCCCGCGCCGTTATCGAACGGGCGCACTCGAATGGGCTCGAGCCCCGTAGGAACGTAGTGCTCTTCGAGAAACGCCGAGATCTCGGGAGTGACGGCATCGCGCAAATAGTGGCTCCAGAAAATGAACTTGGGCATCGCACGTCCGCTGCGAAGGGCCTGATACATCTCCCCGTGCTCTTCTTTCGACTGAAGCATGAACACGTGCGGATACTGGAAGTGGTGGAAGAAAACTTGAGGCCGGAACATCCCCAGACCGGTGAAACCGTCGAACGTCGTCTCCCAAGGCGCGCTGTTCCGCAACACATATTCGATCGCTTGCGTCGTTCCCCAATTGCCACGATCGAACGTGTTGCGAAGGCGTGTGAGCGGATAGGCGCTCAGAAGAACGACGATGACGATGAGAGTTGCTTCTCGCGAGCCCCGCCAGAGACAAACACCGAGGGCCAATGTCAGCAGGCCGATCACGAACGGCGCAAACGAAGGCAAGACGAGGTCCGGGGGCGCTAGGCTACGAAGCCCATAGACGCCGAGTGCCCCCAGCACAAGTGTTGCAGCCAAAAGAAGCGCCTTGCCGTGAACACGGTCCGTGACGGTCTCTACGGCTCGAAGAAGGCCGCGGGCGCTATACAGCGAGGCCAGAGGAAGAACCAGCAGAAAATGCTGATAGGACATCGCCGGATGCGCAGCTATGGTGGTCGCGACCGAGAGCGTCGCGAACGTCACGACAGGCTCCCCGCGAAGGACGGCGTCGCGCGCGAACGCGCGCTTCGCACCGAAGAGAACCCCCACCACCATGAACAGGACGAAGAGCGGGTCCTGCCGTGCAAGCTCGACGAGAAAGGGTCCCGCCGGCAGACCGGGCCAGCGCGTGTTGACGATGAAGTTGGAATCGATGAACGCCCAAGCCGCACCGTGAAGCGCGAAATATCCGAGTGTCCCGACCACGGGAAGTGCGAAGCCGGCGAAAAGCACCGAGACGAGGCCGAAGCGTGTCGCGCGAGGAAGCTCGAGCCGCCGGTCGAGAAGAAGCCAGAACACGATGGCTGCATAGCCAGGCCCCACGAAAGCGACCTTCTGGGTGATCATCGTGGCTGCGCCGAGCGCGAGACCCGACGCGAGCAAACGTGCCGGTCCTCCCCGTTCATCGGCGACCGCGCGTCGCGTGCCGAGGAGCAAGAGCCACACCGACAAAAGAAGAAGCACGGCAGTCGGGACGGCGGGCCGGATCTCGAAGCTCTTCGTGAGAAAGAACGCCGTGTTGCCGAGAAGCAAAGCTGCGACGAGACCGGTCCGCGTGTCACGCCAGGACCGTCCGAGAAGAAAGGTGAGACCCAGGATCGCCCCGGCTGCGAGCCACATGAGGCGCCGAGCCATGAACGTGAAGCCGAGTGCATCTTCAGGAAGCCGCTCGACGTCGTAGAAATCGAAGAACTGTGCGAGAAAAAAATGAAACCACGGAGTGTGATGGTCGAAATAGTCTATGTAAGGAAGGAGGCCTCGCCAAACGCACCAAGACCAGTGCAAATGCTCGAGCTCGTCCGGGTTGTAGCCGCGTGTCTCGATGAGAGGAAGCCGCAGAAAAAAGGGCACAAGCACGAGCAGAATGCCGACGGCGGCAAGGACGAGAACGGGTCGGTCAGAAGTTTTCATGCTCGGGCGGAGGCATCGTAGCCTAACGACCCGCCGCGGCAAAACGCGGCCACGCTTGCTTGATACCTGTGAGATTGCCTATCCTTACCAGTTGTCAAACACCAGTGGAAGGATAAAAAGGGGAATCATGGGAAAAGCTTTGGAGGGTGTTCGCATCCTTGATATGACCCACGTGCAATCGGGGCCGACAGGCACGCAAATTCTAGCTTGGTTCGGCGCCGATGTCATCAAGGTGGAACGGCCCGGTAAAGGCGATGCGACTCGCGGCCAGCTGCGTGACGTCCCCGACGTCGATAGCCTTTATTTTACGATGCTTAATCACAACAAGCGGAGCATCACCCTGAATCCGAAGACCGAGGCAGGCAAAAAAATCTTTACGCGGCTTATCGAAGAATGCGATGTGCTGGCGGAGAATTTCGCGCCTGGCGCCATCGATCGGATGGGCTTTCCTTGGGAGACGATTCAGGAAATCAACCCACGCATCATCTACGCTTCGGTCAAGGGATTCGGCCCTGGCCCATACGAAGATTGCAAGGTTTACGAGAACATCGCGCAGTGCACTGGCGGAGCGGCGTCGACAACAGGAGAGATCGATGGCTTTCCAATGGTGACGGGCGCTCAGGTCGGCGATTCCGGTACCGGAATACACTTCGTCGCTGGAATTCTAGCGGCGCTCTTGCACCGGGAGAAGAGCGGCAAAGGCCAGAGGGTCGTATGCGCGATGCAGGACGCGGTGCTCAACCTTTGCCGGGTGAAGCTCCGCGACCAGCAGCGTCTCGCCCACGGACCACTGACGGAATTTCCCCAATACCCAAACGGCACGTTTGGCGACGCCGTGCCGCGCGCGGGCAATGCCTCGGGCGGTGGCCAGCCGGGCTGGATCGTCAAATGCAAAGGATGGGAGACCGATCCAGACGCTTACGCTTATGTCATCACGCAAGCGGCAGCCTTTGACGGGCTAGCTAAGACAATAGGCCACAAGGACTGGCTCGAGGATCCGGAGTGGAACACGGCCAAGGCGCGGCTCGGGAAGCTCGACACGATGTTCGATGAGATCGAGAAATGGACGATGACCAAGGACAAGCTCGAGGTCATGAATATTCTCAACCCGTTATTAGTGCCTTGCGGCCCGATCCTGTCGATGAAGGAGATCGCCGAAGAGCCGTCGCTCCGCGCGACAGGAACCGTCGTCGAGGTCGACCATCCGGAACGCGGCAAATACTTGACCGTCGGCAACCCGATCAAGCTCTCGGATTCACCTTCTGACGTCGTGCGCTCACCGCTTCTCGGTGAGCACACGGAGGAAGTGCTCAAGACCGTACTAGGTCTGGACGACAACGAGATCAAAGAAGCCCGCGAGCAAGGTGCTATCTGACAGGAGCATTCGTGAATCCCAAATATGACGTTCTCATTCTGGGAGCTTCCTATGGCTCCCTGTTCAGTACGAAGTTGCTATTGGCGGGACATTCGGCGACGCTTGTCTGTACCCCACCCACGGCGGAGATCATCAACCGCGAAGGCACGGTGGTGCGGCTTCCGATCCGTGGGCGCGAAACACCTGTCGAGGTCGCCTCCAAAGGACTCGAGGGTACGCTCTCCGCGAGCGCTCCCGACTCCGCCGATCCCGGAAAGTTCGATCTGGTCGTACTGGCCATGCAGGAGCCGCAATACGGCTCGGACGACGTTAGGGAGCTGATGGGGCGGCTCGCGGACGTGCATACGCCGTCGTTGGCGATCATGAATATGCCGCCCCTTCCCTATCTCGAGCGGATTCCTGGCCTCGCAACCGAGACGCTGACCGAGTGCTACATGGATCCCGGTGTCTGGGAAGGTTTCGAGCCGGGTGTGGTCACGCTTGCGAGCCCCGACCCGCAAGCCTATCGCCCACAAGGCGAGGCGAAGAATGTCCTTCAAGTCGGCCTTCCGACAAACTTCAAAACGGCCCGATTCGAATCCGACGAGCACACCACGATGCTGCGAAACCTGGAGGCCGACATCAACGCGATCCGTTTCGATCCGGCTGATGGCACGGGCGCCATCGAGCTGCCCGTGAAGCTGAGGGTACACGACTCCGTGTTCGTGCCCCTCGCGAAATGGCTCATGTTGATCACGGGCAATTACCGATGCGTCCAGCGCGACGAGATGATCTCCATCAGAGACGCGGTCCATGGCGACGTCGAAACGTCCGCGGAGATCTATGACTGGGTCCGGCAATTATGCGTTCGCCTCGGCGCCAGCGATGCCGACTTAGTCCCGTTTGAGAAATACGCCAAAGCCGCTCAGGGCCTAGGCAAGCCGTCCTCGGCGGCGCGCGCTCTTTTCGGAGGTGCCGAGCGCATCGAGCGCGTCGACTGCCTCGTGCGTCGCATTGCACGTCAACACGGAATGGAGTCCGAGGCTCTCGATGAGGTCGTGACCTTGGTCGACGCGCGCCTCGAAAAAAACCGCGCGTCAGCCTGACCGGCTGAGCACCGATGCCCGCGAAGCGGCTCGACACGCTGGATGTACGGAACCGTCGAGACTTCCGGAAGTGGCTGAGAAAGTACCACGACTCCTTGTCCGAGATCTGGCTCGTGTTTCACAAACGCCACACGAGCGTGGCGTCCGTCAAATACGAGGATGCCGTCGAGGAGGCCCTTTGTTTCGGCTGGATCGACAGCATCATCCGGCGCCTGGATGACGCCCGCTACGCCCGGAAGTTCACCCCACGAAAGGCAGACAGCAAGTGGTAGATTGTGAATCGGCGCCGATATAAAAGCCTCGAATCACGGGGGCTATTGGCGCCACCCGGGTTGAAGCGTCCGCCAACAAATCGCAGCGGCGACACCCCCAAACTGACCTTGTCGACCATTCCGTCCTACATCACGAAGGTGCTAAAGGCGAATCCACGTGCTTGGCAGTTTTTCGAACACTTGGCTCCGTCCTATGGACGGGCCTATGTCGCTTGGATCCATTCGGCCAAGCGCGTGGAAACGAGGGAGAAACGTCTTCGCGAGACAGTCAGCCTGTTGGCGGCTGGGGAGAAGCTCGGGCTAAAATAAGTCCCGCTACCTGAGCAGGCTGCCGAGATCAACTAGCTCGTGCTCTTTCTCTTCGGCCGATAGCCGGGCTGGGTATCGTGGCGAGATCGCTTCTGCGATCGTTTCTTTTTTTCGCTCTCCAGACCGTGCACGTAGTCCCCCGCGAAGCGCCGGTTCGCGTCGATACGTCGGCGCTCGAGGGCTTCTCTAGGAGGCTTTTCCGCGATCAACGCGTCGCACCCCTGACCGATCAGGTCGCGGCGGCCAGCCTCGAGCAGTGCTTTTCGTACTTCGAAATAGTTCTCGGGTTTGAAAAACTGCATCAACGCGCGCTGCAGTTTGCGATCGCGCAAATGTTTCGCGATGTGGACGGGCTTCTTCGTAAACGGATCGATGCCGGTGTAATACATCGCAGTAGCGACGTCGAAGGGGGCCGGGATGAAATCCTGCACTTGGTCCGGCTTGTAGCCGTTGCGCTTCAAGAACACCGCCAAGTCAATCATCGCGTTCAGATCACTTCCCGGATGGCTAGCAATGAAATAGGGAACGATGTATTGCTTCTTGCCAGCCTTCTTCGATTCTTTTTCGAATACCTTCGCGAACTTCTCGAAGTCGTCGTTGCGCGGCTTGCGCATCAGACCGAGCACCGACGGATCGGTATGCTCGGGCGCCACTTTGAGATGGCCGCCGACATGATGGCGTGTGAGGGTCTTCATATAGCGCGGCGACAGCCGCGCCAGGTCCATCCGAATACCGCTTGCTACGAGAACCTTCTTGACGCCCGGAGCCTCGCGGGTCTCGTTCATGATCTGTATCAGCGGCTCGTGATCGGTGCCGAGCAGCTTGCAAATCGTTGGGTGCACGCAGGACTGGCGCCGGCAAATGGCTTCGACCTCCGGCCGCGTGCACCGCATGCGATACATATTCGCGGTCGGCCCACCGACATCGCTGACGACCCCCTTGAATTTAGGGTCGCGCGCCATGGCGCGCACTTCGTCGAGGATCGATTTCTTGCTGCGTGACTGAATGATCCGACCTTGATGGGTGGTGATAGAGCAAAAGGTGCAGCCACCGAAGCAGCCGCGCATGATGGTGACCGAGTCCTGGATCATTTCGAACGCGGGAATGGACTCTTTGTAGCTCGGATGTGGCTTGCGTGTATACCGCAATCCGTAAATCGCATCCATTGCGCCGGACGAGATCGGCAGAGGAGGCGGGTTGCAGACCACGGTCCGACGATCGTGCCGCTGCACCAAGCGACGGGCGTTGAAGGGGTTGGTCTCGTTGTGAATGATCCTGGTGGCCTCGGCGAAGGCGTGCTTGTCGCGCTTAATTTCTTCGAAGCTCGGGAGCTCTCGCGTGGCAAGATCATCGGCCAGCGACTCCGAGGCGCCCAACACGTGGACGACGCCTCGCATATCCCTGAGGTCCTTGACCGTCTCTCCCGCCTCTAGCCGTTTCGCAATTTCGAGGATAGAAGACTCGCCCATACCGTAGACGAGCAGGTCGGCTTTGCAATCGAGCAGGATCGAGCGGCGAACTTTATCGCTCCAGTAGTCGTAGTGACCCAGCCGCCTCAAAGAGGCCTCGACGCCTCCGGCGATGACGGGAACACCTTTTGCCGCTTCACGGGCCCGCTGACAATAAGCGAGCGTCGCGCGGTCGGGTCGCCTTCCAATGCGGGCGCCCGGCGAATAGGCATCATCGTTCCGCACTTTGCGATTCGCCGTGTAGTGATTGATCATCGAATCCATGTTGCCCGCGCTGATAGCATAGAAGAGGCGCGGTGGGCCGAAGCGCCGCCAGTCTTCGCACGACCGCCAGTCGGGTTGCGACAAGATACCGACGCGAAAGCCCGCCGCTTCGAGCACCCGGCCGAGGAGAGCCATCGCGAAGCTCGGATGGTCGATATAGGCGTCGCCGGTCACGAACACGACATCGACGCGCTCCCATCCCCGCACGCGCATCTCCTCGACGGACATCGGAAGCGGGCGCTCGGCGTGGCTTCGTCCAGGCGCCTTCAGTTGCGCCAGCCGGGTATCGTCGAAGCTCGTTGCGGGGGCCATACACACCATTCTATCTCGTTGCTCGGAGACAAGCCGTGGGATCTCGGTGTCGATTACACTATGCGGATGGCGGATCTCTCGACATGACCGCGACGCGCGCCATTTCGCCTCGAGCCGACGTGTGGCGCCTCCAGACTCTCAACTGGGGCAGTGCGATTTTCGCAGTTGCCACCTTCCTCGTTGTTTCCCAGCTCAATCTCGCCCCGTCTTCGCTGCGGACGATGCTGAACCTGCTCGTGACGGTTGTGGCCATCGCGGCGGTGTGGCGCGCAGCTCCATACACGGACCGCGTGCTCGCGTGTGTTCTGGCCATGTTCGGCTTCCAAATGTTGGCCACGCTCTATCGGTCTCTTGCGCCCAGCGCATTCATGATGGGAACGCTCGCGGTGTTCGCCTGTGGCCTCCTCCTGAGCCTTCGCTGAGCCGTTAGCGCGTGGCTCATCTCAACGCTGGGCTTTGTCGCGAGCGCATTTCTTTTGGCAGGAGACTATCTCGACCTACCACAATCCGAAACCCTCCTCGATCCGCACCACCTCGCGACCGGCATCCGCTACGCATTCACCTACACGGTTCTTTCCGCCGCAATCGCTCTCGGAGTGTCCGCGGTCATGAGCCGTCTCTCGAAGAGTCTTTCGGACGTTAAAAAGGCGCTCCGTGACCTCGAGGAGGAGCAACGTGAACGCGCGCGCAGAGCTCGCGCTCCGCGCTAGCGAAACCGAGTGGCGGTCCGTCGTCGAGAACGCTCCTGACTTAATCTCCATAGTGGACCGAGACCACCGTGTGCGGTTCATGAACCGAACCGCCATCGGCTACACAATGGCGCAGGTACTAGGCGCGCGCGGCGAACAATTTGTGGACACAGAAGATGCCAAGGGCTTGAGTCGAGCGATCGACTTCGTTTTTGAGACCGGCGAGATTCGTTCGATCAAATGCCGCGCCAGAGGGCCAGGCGGGGAAGAGCATTGGTTCACGTCACGGCTCGGTCCCACCTTGAAGAGCGGAGAGGTCGACCGCGTCATTCTCATCTCGGCTGACACGACAGACGCGAACAAGATGGAGGAGCTGCTTCGGCGATCTCAGAAGATGCAAGTGATAGGCGAGCTCACCGGTGGAATCTCTCACCACTTCAACAACTACCTCACCGTCATCCTGGGCAATCTCGACCTATTATCGGCCAAGCTCGGCCCCGATCACGCGCAACAGAGGCTCGCGACCAAAGCACTCGAGGCCGCCAACCGAGCGCCACGCTCACGGAACGTCTGCTCGCCTATGCGCGCAAGCAGACCTTGAGACCGGAGGCCTTGGATCTGAAAAAGCTGGTAGCAGGGATGCGCGTTTTGCTGCAAGGCGCACTCGGCGAGACGGTGGTACTCTAAACCCGCTCCGGAAAGGGACGATGGCGCTGCCAGGCCGACCTCTCACAGCTCGAGAACGTGATGCTGAACCTTGCGTTCAACGCTCGCGATGCCATGCCCGAGGGTGGCAGCTTGCTCGTCGCGTGCGCGAACGCCCGAGTAGCCCAAGACCACGTGCCAGGCGACATGGATCAAGTGGCCGCCGGAGACTTTGTCACGCTGAGCTTTACCGATTCGGGGACGGGGATGTCCCACGAAGTGGTCGAGCAGGCCTATGATCCGTTCTTCACGACGAAGGATGTCGGCGATGGCAGCAACCTCGGCTTGAGCATGGTGTACGGCTTCTGGAAGCAAACAGGAGGGCATGGTGCAAATTCTTACCGAGCTCGGCAAAGGCACAACAGTCCACCTTTATTTGCCACGGACGCACACGGACCCGCCAGGACCCGTGGCTGAACCCTCGCACGATCGGGCCGAGGTCCCCTTAGGTCATGGTGAGCGTGTTCTCGTCGTCGAAGACGAGCCCAGTGTGCGTGAGCTCACCGTGGAGCTCTTACGCGATCTCGGCTACCGCACATCGGAAGCGAGCGACGGCGCGGAAGCGCTCACCTTCCTTTCGAAGGAGCAAGACACGGTGCTGCTTTTTACGGACGTCGTCTTGCCTCGTGGAATGAGCGGGGCCGAGCTCGCCCGTGAAGCTCAGGCCCACCGACCAAGCCTGCTCGTGCTTTTCACGTCGGGTTATACACGAGAAAAGATTGCTCACGACGACCGCTTGGATCCGTATGTCGAGCACATGGAGAAACCGTTCTCGAAGGTGACTCTCGCACGGAAAATCCATGCCGCGCTCAGCAGCGTGAGTGAACCACTCAATCTGGGCGACAGATGAGCTCATCCGAAGCACTTGCCGCTGAGTTCGCGTCGATCGACATCTATCTCTTCGACCAGCTTCTGCGCGGTCGCATCCAGCCGGGAATGCGCATCCTCGATGCGGGCTGTGGTTCGGGCCGGAACCTCCACTACCTCGCGCGAGCGGGCTACGAGATCTTCGGCGTCGACCGGGACCCGCCCGCCGTAGCCGCAACCCGAGCGATGGTGCGAGAGCTCGCGCCCGGGATCCCGGAATCCAACTTCCGCGCGGAGCCCATCGAGGCTATGACTTTCGACGATTCGACAGCCGATGTCGTCATCCTGAATGCGGTGCTGCACTTTGCTCTGAACGACGATCAGTTCGACGCGATGCTTCGGGATGCGTGGCGAGTCTTGAAGCCGAGCGGTCTGTTCTTCTGCCGCCTCGCGTCAACGATCGGTATGCCGGAGGAGCGCTTCAAGCGCCTTGAGGGTCGTCGTTTCTTGCTTCCCGATGGATCCGAGCGCTACCTGGTTGACGAGACTTTCTTGATGCGCGCGACCGAAACGCTCGGCGCCACGCTGGTCGACCCGCTCAAGACCACCGTCGTCCAGAACCAACGTTGCATGACCACATGGGTCGTGCGGAAGTCAACCTGAGCGCCAGAGGGCAGACTGTCGCGCTCCGCGGGGTGGATCGGTTAGATTTATATACTTGGAGGACACAATCTATGGAACACACTTTCGATGAGCTCAGCAAGAAAACCGTGGCGCAGCTGCGCGAGATCGCGGACGGCCTGGACCACGAGAAAGTCGAGGGCCACAAGTCCCTGCACAAGCCGGATCTCGTCAAGCTACTCTGTGGTGCGCTTGGCATCGAAGCCCACGAGCAGCACAATGTGGTAGGGCTTGACAAAATGAAGATCAAAGCCCAAATCGCCGTCTTGAAGGTAAGACGCGACGCCGCGGTCGCCGCACATGACGCTACCCAGCTCAAGCGAGCTCGGCTCAATATCAAGCGCCTGAAGCACAAGGTGCGAAGAGCGACCGTGTAGCCCGTCGTGGCCACGGAGCGGCGTCGCTTGACGGGGAGCGTGCTGCTCGGCATCTTCATCGCGACGAACGCGGGCTACTTCTACCTCGACCCGGAGTCGAGCCGCTTCGCTCCGTGGCTCGCCCTCTATAGTCTGCAATTCGGTCTTTTCGCGGCGATCCTCCGTTTCGGGTCCCCTGCTTTGTCGCACGTCATCGCGGCGGGCATCGTTTCCCGAGTCATCCTGTGGTTCACGATCCCAGTGCTCGAGAGCCGGCGCCAGTCGTTCATAGCCAATCCCTATATTACTTATGACCTCGATGCCGCCGGGAATTTGCTGCCACCCGCCATCCCGCCCGAGGGCGGCGTCGCCACCGAGCTTCTCGAGAAATTGATCGCGACGAAGACCGCAAGCGACGCGTTGCCGTTTCGCATGTTACCCAGTTTCTTCCGATCCGATCATGGAACCACCTACGTACCTCTTTTGATCGAGCTGGACGGAAGCACGCTTGCAAGCTCTGATGGTCGCGTCGACGTGAGCTTCTTCGGCGCGCTCTAGAATGCGAAAGGCGAGGTCGTGCAGCGTTTCGAGGAGCGCGCGGAGCTCGAAGCAGGGGACCACGTGCGTTACGAGATCCCTCTGCAAATACCGCCGGGAGAGTATAGGGCGCTTATCGGCGTGCTGGATGAAGAATCCGGAACACATCGCAGCCGTGTCAGCATGTTCGAGGTCCCGGGCTTCGATCGAGACGACGTCCTGCTCTCCTCGGTCGTTCTGTACGACGCCGCCATACCCACATCCCCTCCTATCCCCACACCCCCCTTTGCTTTTTAGAAACGCCCAGTTGCTCGCGCGTCACGCGAGGCGGGCGCAGGGCTCGTAGCGGAAACAGCGGATGACATGATCGTTGACCATGCCGACGGCTTGCATGTGGGCATACAGAATGGTGCTTCCCACGAAGTTGAACCCGCGTTTCTTGAGATCGGCGCTCACGGCATCGGACTCTTTCGTCTTCGCGGGGATGTCCTTCATTCTCCGTCTGCGGTTCACTTTCGACTTACCGCCGACAAAAGGCCATACGTAAGCGTCAAAGCTTCCGAACTCTTTCTGAATGGCGAGAAAGGCTTGCGCGTTCCTGACAGCACTGTGCACTTTGAGTCGGTTCCGTACGATGCCTGGATTTTGGAGCAGCTTCGCGATTTTCTTGTCGCTGAAGCGAGCCACCTTCACGGGATCGAACCCCGCAAAAGCCCTGCGATAGCCTTCGCGCTTGTTCAGGATCGTCGACCAGGAGAGCCCGGCTTGGGCGCCTTCGAGAATGAGAAATTCGAAATGTTTGCGATCATCGTGAACCGGCACGCCCCACTCTTCGTCGTGATAGGCGATGTAGAGGTCGTTGCCCGACTCGCACCAAGCGCAGCGCTTGCGCGGCGTCATACGTCCCTGGCAAGACGAATGCCCGAGAACTGCCAACGGTCCTGCGGGTAGAAGAAATTGCGATAACTCGGTCGAATGTGGTCCGCGGGGGTCGCGAAAGAGCCGCCGAGAAGCACCATCTGATTACACATGAATTTCTCGCTATATTCGCCGAGAGCGCCTTCACTCGTTCGGTAGCCCGGATATGGAAGGTAGGCGCTTTGCGTCCACTCCCACGCGTCGCCATAGAGCTGCCGCGGAACTTCTATGCGAGGCATGTGGGGCAGGTAGGTGCTCGATGCCGCGTCCATCGGCACGAGATCGTCGCTCTCTTGCAAGTTGCCTTCGATGGGGACGGTCGAGGCCGCGAGCTCCCACTCGTCTTCGGTCGGAAGACGCTGCCCTCGGAAGCGCGCATAGGCGTCGGCTTCGTAATAGCTCACATGACAGATGGGAGCGTTGGGGTCGACGGGCAGCATGCCGTGAAGTGTCATGCGCCACCACGTCCCCTGCTCGCGCTCCCAATAAAGAGGGCTTCCCACCCTTCGCTTTGACCCCGCGTCCAGCCATCGCTCAACCAAAATTCCGGCCGATGATAGCCGCCCGCCCTCAACTCCATGAACTCACCCGCGGTGACGAGTCTAGATGCAAGCTCGAAGGGGTGCACAAAAACGCGGTGGCGCGGATATTCATTGTCGAAAGCAAAGCCCGCGCCGTCATGGCCGATGCGATGCACGCCCTCGGCATAAGGGAACCACTCGAGTGGCTGCGCGACCGCACAGCTCGACGGCCCCGACTCGCGATAAGCGGCCTCAACGGGTTGCTCCAATGCACGTGAAGAATATCGGTCAACATGAGCTCCTGATGCTGCTGCTCATGGTGGATACCGACACGGACGGTGCCGGAGCACTCCTCGAGAGTCTCGTCGCTCAAATTGTCGAGAAGCGCCCGCATGCCGCATCCGTCGCATGACGGTAATCGACGACTTCATCGAGCGCGGGACGGCCAAGCATCCCGCGTCGTGGGCGCGGATGCTGCTCGCCGACAGCGTTGTAGTGCGAATTGAAGAGTACCTTGAACTCTTCACGCGGCGAACGATACCCGGCGTCGAATTGAAAAAGGAACGTCTCGAAAAACCAGCTCGTATGACCTAGATGCCATTTGGTCGGGCTCGCATCGTCCATCGATTGGACCTGCGACTCTTCGGGCGCAATCGACGAAGCGACAACCTCCGTTTCTGAACGCACGTGCCGATAGTCGTTCCAGAGTCTTTCCCTGAGAGAAAACGAAGCTAGCCCACTCGGCGACACCTCGGACAAAGGACCCCTCCCGCGCTCTTCGATGTACGACCCCAACGCCGCGAGAGACAGAAATATTTTTCCTGTCTTGGCGGCACACCTTAGCGGGAGCGGGACCGGGCAAGTCGTGTCAAGCGCGTTTAGCGGGGGAAGAGTTCTCGAAGGCTCGGATGGCGTCTTCTCGTTGCATCAGGAAATCAAGTTGGTCTATCCCATCGAGAAGGCAATGATGCGCGAAGCCGTCTAGAGGAAAGCTGACAGCACGGCCATCGGGGAGCGAAAGCGTTTTTTTCTCGAGGTCGATGACAACCGAGGCGCCCGGGCTCCCTACGAGCTCTCGATGAGTTTTTGCGTCAACTTCGATGGGAAGAAGCCCGTTCTTGACTGCATTGTTCTTGAATATGTCGGCGATGGACGTGCTCACTACGGTACGGAATCCGTAATCGACCAAAGCCCAAGGGGCGTGCTCCCGCGAGGAGCCGCACCCGAAGTTCTCTCCGGCAACGAGGATCGAAGCGCCGGCGGATGCGGGCTGGTTCAACACGAAATCCGGGTTGAGACGCCAGTCGGCAAAAAGATTCTTGCCCATGCCGCTCCGCGTCGTCACTGTGAGAAACCGCGCAGGGATGATCTGGTCGGTATCTACATTGTCTAGAGCAAGGACGACGGTCCTCGATTCGAGTGTCTTGAATGGCTCCATTTCCTATTCTAGTCCATGAGCTTTCGGGGGTCCGTGATCGTCCCGGAAACGGCGGCGGCGGCGGCCGTCAGCGGGCTCGCGAGGATCGTTCGGCTGCCTTTGCCCTGCCGGCCCTCGAAGTTACGATTGCTCGTGCTGACGGCGAGCTGGCCTTCCGCGACACCATCCCCGTTCATCGCCAGGCACATCGAGCAGCCGGGCTCGCGCCACTCGGCACCGGCGTCACGGAAGACGCGATCGAGCCCTTCGGCAATCGCGAGATGTTTGACCTCTTGCGATCCGGGCACGACGAGAACACGCACTCCTTCCGCGACTTTGCGCCCCTTTAGAACTTCGGCCGCCATACGTAGGTCTTCGAGGCGCGCATTCGTACAGCTTCCGATGAAGACGACGTCGATGGGCGTCCCGACGAGCGCATCGCCTCGCTTCATCTTCATATAAGCGAGAGGCTGCTCCTCCGCGTCGTCGGGGATCGACGCTCCGATAGCCATCGACATACCCGGGTTGGTCCCGTAAGTCACCATGGGCTCGACTTTCGAGGCATCAATCGCCACCGCTTTGTCGTACCGCGCGCCCGGATCACTCGGGAGCGTGCGCCAATCCGCGACGGCTTCGTCCCAGGCTTTCGGCGAGAACTCGCGGCCTTCGAGATAAGAGAACGTCGTTTCGTCCGGCGCCATGAGTCCGGCACGCGCTCCCGCCTCGATCGACATGTTGCAAATCGTCATCCGCTCCTCCATCGAGAGCGAAGCGATGCAAGAGCCCGTATATTCGATAACGTGCCCGAGGCCACCGTCGACGCCGACCTCGCGGATGATGGCGAGTATGAGGTCCTTTGCGGTCACGCCTCGCGCGAGCGCTCCGTCGATACGCACCTCGAGAACTTTCGGCTGTCGCTGCAACAAACACTGCGTGGCAAAAACATGTCCGACTTCGGTCGTCCCAATGCCGAACGCCCAAGCGCCGAACGCGCCGTGCGTGCTCGTGTGGCTATCCCCGCAAACGATGCTGCGCCCAGGCTGGGTGAGCCCGAGCTCCGGCCCGATCACGTGCACGATACCCTGACGCGCATCACCCATCGGGTAGAGAGTAATTCCGAACTCGTCGCAATTTTTTTGAAGCGTGTCGACTTGGTTGCGCGTCTTTTCGTCGGCGAAAAGAGGCTCGCCCCCATCGAAGAGCGTCGGGATGGAATGGTCCATCGTCGCAAAAGTGCGCTCGGGCCGACGCACAGCGAGTCCCCGGCTTCTGAGCTCATCAAAGGCCTGGGGCGATGTAACTTCGTGAATCAAGTGGAGGTCGATATAGACCACCGCCGGGCGCTCCTCGGTCGCCGGCGCGACAAGGTGCCGCTCCCACAGTTTTTCGAAGAGTGTGAGCGGCTTTCCACTCGGAAGCTCCGTCATTGACCGAAAACGTCGACGAGCTCTTTTTGCTCCTCGCGGGCAGCCAAAACGCGGTTGATCACTTTTAGAAAAGCATCGGCGCTCGCGCGCATGATGTCGCCGCCCGTAGCGCGTCCGCGGTGACAGTTTCCCAGCTCTTCGATCTCGACGCTTACCTCACCTCTTCCGTCCAAACCGCCTGTCAGACCGCGCACCTGATAATCCGTCAAGGACAGCTCGGCACCGCTCGCGCGTCCCATCGCCCGGAAGATGGCTTCGACAGGGCCGTCGCCGCACGCGGCTTCTTTCACCGTGCGTCCAGCGCGGTCGCGCAAGCAAATCGTCGCTGTCGAGGCCGATTCAGAGCCCGAGCTCAAATGCATGTCGACGAGCTCCCAAATATCGACGATGTCGGCTTCCGCGTCGCCCATGAGGGTCTCGAGATCTTCGTCGAAGACTTCTTTTTTCGTGTCGGCGAGAGCCTTGAACTCGACGAACAATGTTCCTAGCCGCTCATCGCTGAGCTCATAACCGAGCTCTTCGACCCGTTTTCTGAGCGCGTGCCGGCCGCTATGCTTTCCCAGCACGAGCGCATTGTTGCCAAGACCGATATCCTCGGGTTTCATGATCTCGTAGGTCGAACGATGCTTTATCACGCCGTGCTGATGGATTCCGGCTTCGTGCGCGAACGCATTCTGCCCCACAATGGCTTTGTTGCGCTGCACGACGAGCCCAGTCACTTGGCAGAGAAGCTGGCTCGTGGGATAAATGCGCGTCGTGTCGATGCCGGTCTCGATGCCGTGGAAGTCACGACGGGTCTTCATCGCCATCACGACTTCCTCGAGCGACGCGTTCCCCGCACGCTCGCCGATGCCGTTAATGGTGCACTCGATTTGGCGCGCTCCGGCGCCGACCGCCGCAAGGCTGTTCGCCACGGCGAGCCCCAGATCATCGTGGCAGTGCACGCTGATGACGGCCTTGTCGATGTTTCTAACGTGCTTTTTCAAATAAGCGATGAGCTCCGCAAACTCCGACGGCATGGCGTAGCCGACCGTATCGGGAATGTTGACCGTGCTCGCGCCCGCTTCGATGGCTTTCTCGACAACCTCCGCGAGAAAGTCCGGCTCCGTGCGAGCGGCGTCCTCGGGCGAGAACTCGACATCTTCGCAAAGCTCGCGCGCCATCGAGACGCTCTCGACAGAGCGGCGAACGATTTCTTCCTTGGCCATCGCGAGCTTGTATTCTCGATGGATCGCACTCGTCGCGAGAAACACGTGAAGCCGCGCCTGCGGTGCGTCCTCGAGCGCATCCCAGGCACGCTCGATGTCGAGGCTATTGCAACGCGCGAGGCCCGCGATGACAGGGCCTTCCACCCGACGCGCCACTTCACGAACAGCTTCGAAGTCGCCGTTCGAAGCAATCGGAAAACCTGCCTCGAGAATATCCACGCCGAGCTCGGCAAGCGCGCGCGCCATCGCGAGCTTGCCCTCGAGATCCATGCTCGCACCAGGCGATTGCTCGCCGTCTCGCAGGGTCGTATCGAAAATGGTTACTCTTTGTGGTTCCGTCGTTCCGATCTCTCTCTACATGGGGATGCGGAGGATAAGTAGTTCAGAGCCAGCTCGCTAGTATTACTTACCGACCGACAGGTAAATTACCTCAAGAAAGGTACGCCTGTCAAGTTTTTCTGAGCGCATCTCTATGGTTTGACAAGACTTGTCCCGGTTCTCTAGTCTTGAGACCAAACCATGCGCGTGTTGGGTATCGATGCCGGGGCCACGAAGACCGAGTGTCTCCTCGCGGACGGCCAAGGCAACATCCTGGCTAAAGGGCGGGGCTCCGGTGCGAACTTCCAACTCTACGACGAAGACGAGATCGAGTTCGTACTCGAGAATCTTACGATGAGGGTGCTCGCAGGCCATCGCGGCATGGTGGACGCTCTCTGTCTCGGGATAGCTGGCGCCGGTCGCGAGCGAGACCACCGCGCGATGCGCCGCATTCTGAACCGGCTCGGTCGCGCCCGAGAGAACATCGTTACCCATGACACGCTCATTGCTCTCGTTGCCGGCGCTGAGGAGCGCTTCGGCGTCGTGCTCATCGTGGGCACCGGGGCGGCGGTCTACGGCGTAAATCGGAAGGGCGAATCCGCACGGGCCGGAGGTTGGGGGCCTCTTCTCGGCGACAAAGGCAGTGGCTACTGGATGGGCATGCGCGCTTCAGAGCATCGTCCGCGACGATGACGGCCGGGCACATCCGACGTTGCTCAAAGGGGCCGTGCTCGAGCAGCTGCGCATCCCGGACTCGGAATCTCTCGTTCACCGCGTCTATCAAGAGCTCGCGCGCGAGGAGATTGCCGCGCTCGCACCTCTCGTCCAACAAGCTGCCGATCATGGGGACGAAGCCGCGCAGACGATCATCGACGACGCCGTGCGTGAGTTCATGCGAGCGGTCGAGTCGGTCATCGGACGCCTCGGGCTCGCCGGCGAAAACTTTCGTCTCGTTCTCTCGGGCGGCCTGTGGAAAGCCGTCCCCGTGATCCATCAAGATTTCGAAAAGCTCGCTAAGAAGATCGCGCCGTGGGTGCGCGTACACCGCCTCGCCGTGGAACCCGCCCGCCGCGCCGTACAGCTCGCCATCGAGCATATTTGGAATACCTCGCACTAGCATCCAGGATTTGGCGTCCGACGTCTAGCATCCGGTCCTGCGTTCCGCTATCAGCTACTTCAATATCTTACGCAGATCGAAAGAGGCGTCTTCGAGACGACGCATCGCCTCGCTGCGCGACACGTCAAGGCGGCCCATCACCACCGCGGTCTTTACGTGGTCGCCGGCTTCTGCCATTAGCGTCGCGGCACGTTCCCGATCGACGCCGGCGAGAGCAACGACCATCCGGAGCGCCCGATCGCGAAGCTTCGCAGAGGTCGTCTTCACGTCGACCATGTAAGGGCCGTACACTTTGTTGAGCCGAATCATGGCGAGAAGCGTCATCTGATTGAGCACGAGCTTGGTCGCGGTACCGGCCTTCATCCGCGTGGACCCTGCTAGAAGCTCCGGTCCGACCGCGGTCACAACCACCACGTCGGCGATGCCGCGCCTTCGCGGCCCGCAAGTGACGAGTACAGTTGCAGCGCCGCGCTCTCTCGCATAAAGGAGAGCTCCCGCGACGAACGGCGTCACGCTGCCCGCGGAGATCCCGACGACAACGTCTTTCTTGCTCAGCCTCCGCGCGCGCAGTGCCTTCTGCCCCTCAGTCACTTCATCTTCGGCGCCTTCTTTCGAATGGAAGACCGCCTCGTCTCCGCCCGCCATGACGGCGACGATCTCACGCAGTGAGGTGCCGAAGGTCGGCGGGCACTCCGCGGCTTCGAGCACACCGAGGCGGCCACTCGAGCCCGCGCCAACATAGAAAACGCGCCCCCCCGCGGAGAGCGCCGTTGCCAACTTGGCAGCGCCTTTCCGAATCCGTGCCGCTTCGCCGCGCACCGCTTCGACCACACGATGGTCTTCCTCCGCCATCGCGTCGAGGATCGAGCTCTCCGAGGCCCGGTCCAGCTTGCGGCTGAAGGCGTGGACCGCCTCGGTCGGAAGCGCTTCCCATTGAGAGTAATTGGACACGAGGCTCAGTCGAGAAAAGTCCCGCGCTTGTATTCTTCGAAAGCCTCATGGATTTCTTCGCGCGTGTTCATGACGAAGGGACCCTGGCGGGCCATGGGCTCGTCGAGGGGCTTGGCGGCGAGCAGTAAGAGGCGCATCGGCTGTGCCGTTGTCACGAGACGCACCGCTTCACTTTGACCTCGGGACAAGACGCCGAGTTGGCCGGCGGCAGAAGCTTCTCCCCGACAACACCTTCGCCTTCGAAGACATAGACGAAACTGTTATGCTCGCGGGGCACAGGAATGACGCATTCGGAGTCCTTCGGAACCTCGACGTCCACGTAAAGAGGCGACGTAGCAATCCCTTCGACGGGACCATTGGTGCCTTCCACGGTGCCCGCGACCACGCGCAACGTGGCGCCTTCTTTGGTCGTCGCTGTCGGTATCGCCTCGGCAGGGATGTCTTGATAGCGGGGGGCGGTCACCTTGTGAGCGGCAGGCAGGTTCACCCAAAGCTGAAAACCCCAGATGAGACCGTCCTCTTGCATCGGCATCTCCGAATGTACGATGCCGCGCCCCGCTGTCATCCACTGAACGCTTCCCGGCCCGAGCTCGCCCCGGTTGCCTTTGTGGTCTTCATGCCGCATCGAGCCCGCAAGCATATAGGTCACGGTCTCGAAACCGCGGTGTGGGTGATCGGGAAAGCCAGCGATGTAGTCGGCGCCCTCAGTAGACTTGAACTCGTCGAGAAGCAGGAAAGGGGTCCCGACGGTGCGGCGAATGCGCACACCCGCGCCCTCGAGCGCTTCCTGCGCGCTGACGATTTGGGCGACATTGCGATATTGCATAGGTCGCTACTGTAACATTTCGCGATGCTAGGCCGTATCTGCCTATGTTGACACGCTCGTGGCATTCGCCCTCGCAATTGCTGGTATCTTTGGGGTCTTGTCCTACTCCGTCGCCGCGCGCTCGCGCGAGCTCGGCGTGCGTCTGGCGCTCGGCGCAGAGCGAAAGGACATAGGGTGGATGGTGCTACGCCAGGCCTTTACTCCCGTCGCCACTGGCATCGCCGTCGGTTGGCTCGTCGCTCTCGGCCTCTCTCGATTCATGGCCAGCTTCGTCTTCGGTACTACAACTAATACAGTATTCGTGCCATTCAGGCCAAAGCGCCGCGAGTGCCGAGTCGCGCTCCGTGCCCTACAGCTCACGTTTCACGAAAGAGACTTTCGAAGCCGCGAAGATGGACCCGGGCCCGCCCGCAGCAACGACCTCATCGTTGGGCTCGAAGGCCATGTCGACGCGCGGGCCTATCTCCTCCGGCGGCTCGCAGACCAACGCTTCGTCGAAGAATGGTTCGAAGGGGCTCCTATTGCGGTCTACCTGAACAAAGACTTCTCGACAGCGCGGACCTACGATCGCCAAGTCGATGGCCGCGCAGACGGGCTCTCGGTGGAACCCGGTAAGCGGCGAAGCCCTCTCCGAACCGCTTCGAGGGAAGGAGCTACAACGTTTGATCTCGACCTTTGCGGTTTGGTTTGCCTGGGAGCACTATCGCCCCGACACGACGATTCATGGAGAGTCGGACTAGCTCGTACTGCGTATTCCAGGACCTGAGCGCTACTGATTATGCGTCAGCTGCGCCGTCATCCCAATCGTCTTCGTTGTCCTCGTCCTAATCATCGACGTCGTCATCGTCGACCGTAGCGTCGGCCTCGTCCCAATCACTGTCATCCTCGCGCAACTGCTCGTCTTCTTCGTCGCTCTCATCTTCTTCTTCGTCGTCACTCTCATCATCGTCGTCGAGATCGTCGTCCTCGAGCTCGGGCTCATCGGGCTCCGACCATTCCTCATCCTCCGAGCTATCGTGTGAACGACTCCGATTGGGAGGTGCCATGAACGCCGATTATACAGCAGCGTCAATAGAGCAAGTATGCGCGCCGATGCTCAATGAAACGCGCGAGCTCAGAAGCCTCCTGCCCGACGATCGCGTCCACTGCCATCCCCTCATCGAGCGCCCGCCGAGGCCGATCGGTGCCGAGGAGCAAGTCGATCCAGTAGCCCTCGCCGCGCCGCACCCACTCGAACGCTTCGGGATGCAGTGCTTTGATCGTGGTGAGTCCGGTCCGCACGGCTTCGAAGCACGCTTCATCCGTGATCGTCTTCGCAACGCCGTAACAGATCTCGTCGCGATATTTGGGCCGGGGCGCGGCGGTGATTGCGCGGGGCGTGAACGAGGTCGTGCGGAAGCGAACACCGGGAAGCTCCGCCTGCGAAAGCGCCACCGCTAGCTTTTCCCCATCGATCCAAGGCGCGCCGATCCGCTCGAACGTATCTTCGATACCGCGGGCTTCGTTCACGTTGATCCCCTCGATCAATCCGAAGGCCGGATAGGCCAGCGCAGCGCGGGCCGTGCGAATGTTCGGTGACTGAGGATTCCACAAGAGCCCGGTATCCTTCCATAGCATCGAGCGCCGGAAGCCTTGCAGCTTTACGACCTCTAGCTCGAGCCCCGTCCCGGCCCCAGTCAAAGACGCAGCGAGCAGCCCGGCCAACTCACCCGCCGTCATGCCATGTATAAGAGGGATCGGAGCGATCCCGACAAAGGACTCAAAATCCGGCTGTAGTACGGGACCCTCGACCCGAACGCCACCGAGCGGGTTCGGTCGATCGAGGACGACGAAGCCAATCCGTGTGGCCGCGGCCGCCTCCATGGCGAGCTTCATGGTGCTCATATAGGTGTAGAAACGGACACCAATGTCCTGAATGTCGAAGACGAGCATATCGATCCCATCGAGCATCTCGGGAGTCGGCGCGCGCGTATCGCCGTAGAGGCTGTGAACGGGGATCGCCGAGATCGTATCAGAGCCAACATGGTCCCCCGCCGCCACATCTCCCCGATAACCGTGCTCCGGTGAAAACAGCGCGACGACATCGACGCCTAGCTCGTCTCGCAAAACACTGAGCGTGGACACCCCGTCGCGAGCGACCCCGGTATGATTCGTAATGAGCCCAACGCGCCCCGAAATCGCCGCTCCATCCTTCCGAAGCACATCAACTCCGAGAAGAACTGGAGTGTCAGCCCCCTGAACGGAAGAATCACGAGAGCCGAAGCGAGGATAACCCCGTCAAACATCAACGCCGCCTTGGTAGCAGGTAGCAGGTAGCGCCACGAACTACAGTTCACATATCAAACGAGCTCAATCCATCCGTGAACATCTTCGGCCAAACCGCGACGGATGTCTGTGAGCTGCTTCAAAAGAGCCGGGCCTATTTTGCGCTCGGCATCCGGCTTCAACTGAAGAACGCCATCTTCGCTGCCAATCTCGATGACGGGAGAGATCGTCGCTGCTGTGCCGGCACCGAACGCTTCGTCCAGCTTGCCAGCCTCGTGCGCCTCAGTGATTTCATCGATGGAAACACGTCGCTCTTGTACCTCGACATTCATGTCCTTCAGGAGCGTGATGGCGCTGTCGCGCGTGATGCCGCGAAGAATCGTTCCCGACAAGTCGGGCGTTACCGCGACGCCGTCGATGACGAAGAACATATTCATCGTGCCGCATTCTTCGATGTAGCGGTGGTCCTGGCCATCGAGCCAAAGCACGTTGTCGTAGCCACGGTCCTGCGCTTGTTTCGCCGCGTAGTAGCTCGCGGCATAGTTGCCCGCCGTCTTGGCTTCGCCGACGCCGCCCTGGGCTGCCCGAACATATTCGCGCGTGACCCAAAGCTTGACCGGCTCCGAGTAATACTTCCCCACTGGACAGGTAAAGATGACGAACTTGTAAGTGTCGGACGGTTTCACGCCGATATAGTCGTCGCTCGCAAACATGAGAGGACGCAAGTAGAGCGAGCTGTCTTTCTGGTTCGGAATCCAATCCACGTCGAGGCGTACGAGCTCTTTGATGCCGTCGAGAAAGATCCCTTCTGGGATCGCCGGCATCACCATACGCTCCGCCGAGCGGTTCATACGCGCGAAATTGTCGCGAGCGCGAAACAAGACCGGCTTACCGTCGGCATTTCTATAGGCTTTCATGCCTTCGAAAATGGCCTGGCCGTAATGGAGCGTCGGCATGGCCGGTGCGAATTGCAGCGTACCGTAAGGCACGATCTCCGGCGACTGCCACGTGTCATTACTGTAGTCGGCCACGAGCATGTGATCGCTGAACACTCGGCCAAAGGGAATGTTGTCGAAGTCGACCTCGGCTATCCGTGAGACCTTGGTTCGGGAGATTTTGATTTCGCCAACCGTCTTCATCTTTCTTCGCCTCGCTGCTAAATTGTTTCGTTACAATATGTTGGAACGTAGCGTCCCGCGTCGAACTATTGTAACGCGTTTTCGCGGCAAATCAGATGCACGTTGCGCCGCCCCTCGATTCCCTATATAAATGTCCCCTTTTGTGAGATTTACAAGTAGGCCCTACACACGATGACCAACAAGGACGACGTTCTAGAATCTCTTCCCCTTCCCGAGATGACGCCGGTCGGTCTCGCCCGGCAGTTCGGCCCCGGATTGATCTTGATGATGACCGGCATCGGTACTAGTCATCTCGTTACCGCGCCGGTCGCCGGCGGCCGGTTCGAGTTCGCGCTCCTGTGGGCCATCCCGGTCGCCTATATCTTCAAGTATTACGGTTTCGAGATGGCGTTTCGCTTTACGAACGCCACAGGCCGCAGCATGCTCGACGCTTATTCTACGGCGTGGCACAAGTGGCCGGTTTGGTATGTGCTTATCACGACGATTCTGCAAGCCGCTCTCGGCCAAGCGGGACGCCTCACTGCGGCGGCGGCGGTCGCCTACTTCTTTTCGCTGTACTACTTCGGTATCGAGGTCGACGCTTATATCTTCGCCCTCGTAATCGGCGTCCTCAGTGTGGTTCTCATCTTGAGCGGACGTTACAGCCTCGTGGAGCTCGTGACAAAGATCTGCGCGGGTATTTTGCTGCTTTCGACCGTGTCTGTTTTTCTGCGCTCGCCGGCCCCCCTATCCGGGATGGCGCATTTTTTCATCTTCGAGACGCCCGAAGGATCCTGGCTCATCCTCGCTGCTTTTCTAGGACTTCTTCCCACGGGAATGGATGTCTCCCTCCAAGCTTCAGAATGGGGCAAAGCCAAAAAGGCTGGTATGGGGCGCATACGCTCCCATCTCGAGCATCGCGGCCTCGTTGCAAGGTTCGACCCCTTCAGCTCGAGCAAAGAAGATCTTTCGGTCGATACATCCAAGCTCCCACCCCATGCCCTCGAATATTGCCAGCGGTGGTTTCGCATAGGCCTCTGGGACTTTCGCGTTGGATACATCATTTCCTTCGTCATCGCGACGATCTTTCTCGTGCTCGCGGCAGTGTGGATCTATCCGAGCGAAGTCGAGGGGCGCGCCGTCATCGGACAGATTGCGCAGATATTTACAAAGAGCGTCGGTCCGTGGATGATGATCGTGTTTCTCGCCGGTGCTTTCGCTGCGACCTTTTCGACGGCGTTCAACTATTTTGACGGCTGGCCTAGAGTCGTCGGGGCCTGTTGCCGGAATCTCTTTCGAAAAACCGCGGCGCTCTCCGGCATCGCTCACGGTGACTTGACGGACGAGCACCGCAGCAAGTGGTACTCGGAGTTCAATATCTATCGCATCACGATGTTCTACTCCCTCATCGCGTCGGTCGCCATCATCGCCGGCGTCGGCCGCCCGGTGTGGCTGGTGCTCGTCGCGTCGGCGCTCGCTTTTTTCGTAGCCCCGATTATCTTCGGGTTGAATCTTTATTATTGCTTCACCGTCATCCCGAAACAGGACCGCCGCTTCTATCCCAACACCTTCGATACGTGGTTTGGATGGGCAAGCCTCGTGATTTTCACCGGAATGACGGTAATCCTCATCGCGGCGCGGATTTTCGGGATTGAGCTGTTCGGCAGCTGAGGCTCCACCACGGGGCACGGCCCCGTGGTGGAAAAGTCAGCTCACGGCAAGCGGTTCTTTTTCGAGCGTGTCCATTGCCGCCGCCAGTCCCGACTTTAGATCGGTTGCGTGGCCTTGCGCCGCGAGAGAGTGGCTGAGGCATGACATGAAGAAAAGAATCCGCTCCGGCGAAGATGAATAGCCCATGAGCCCGACGCGCCACACCTTTCCGGCGATGGCGCCGAGCCCTCCGCCAATCTCGAGATTGAACGTCTCGAGCAAGTAGCCGCGGACCTTCGCGTCGTCGATGCCGTCGGGCACCCACACCGTACTGAGTGAAGGCAATCGATATTCGGGTGCTATGAACATCTCCAGGCCCATCGCTTCGACCCCAGCCACGAAAGCACGATGGTTGCGCAGATGCCGATCGATGCGATTCGAAAGCCCTTCTTCTTCGATCAAGTTGAGCGCTTCGAGAAGCCCGTAATTCAACGTGCTCGAGCTCGTGTGGTGGTACTTGTGTCCCGTCCAGTACTCGTCGAGAAGCTGGGCGTCGAGGTACCAGGCACGCACGGTGTGGCTGCGCTGCTTCATGGCTTCGACGGCGCGTTCGCTGAAAGTGATGGGCGCCAGGCCGGGCGGCGAGCCGATGCATTTCTGCGAACAGCTATAGGCCGCGTCGATGCCCCACTCGTCGATCTTGACGTCCACTCCGCCGAGCGACGTAACCGTATCGAGGAGGATCTTGACGTCATACAACTTTGCCAGGCGGACGACATCGTCCATCGGCTGCAGCACTCCCGTGGAAGTCTCCGCGTGCACCAGCGTGATGACCTTGTAGCCGCCATCTTTGAGCGCCGCTTCGATGCGCGCGGGATCGTCAGGCATGCCCCATTCGCTTTCGAGAACGGTGACGTCCGCGTCTTGTCGCTCTGCCATCTGACGGATGCGAGCGCCGAAATAACCGTGGACACAACAAAGAACGCGATCGCCCGGCTCCAACAGGTTGGCGACACACATCTCCATTCCCGAGGTCCCCGTCCCGGGCGAGGCGTGGGTCAAGTGGTTTTCCGTTTGGAACACCATGCGCAGACGTTCCCGAATCTGGTCGAGCACCTCGATATAAGCGGGGTCGAGATGGCCGATAACCGGGGAGGCGAGTGCGCGGTAAACGTTGGGATGGATGTCGAGCGGGCCTGGTCCCATCAATGTTCTCATGGGAGCCGCGGGCCGTTTCACTGTCATCTGCTTTGCGCCTTTCATTGTTGCGACGTTTCACTCAACGTCACACTTGCATCCCCTCAGACTTTACACTAAATTACCACAGTTCCCGTTGCCGTCCCGTCTCATTTCAAAACTTTTTCAAGAATTCGAAGGCTAGCAGGTCGCTTCGTCTTCGATGGTGCCAAACGGGAGCGCACCTTGAGCGAGGGAAGCAATGACAACGATTTCGTACGCAGACGGACGGGTCGCGCCGTACCCACCACTTCCGTTACCGTCGCTCTAATCGAAAACAACGTGCCGGTCGTCTATGGCATCGTGCGTAATCTCTCCGCGATCGGCGCCTGCATCATGACGAATACGGTCTTGCGACTGGGCAGCAGCTACCAGTTCCGCATGAGTTTTTTTGGCGGCGAGGTTC
The DNA here is from genome assembly GCA_963578475.1 of Acidobacteria bacterium bin61. Classification (GTDB taxonomy): domain Bacteria; phylum Acidobacteriota; class Vicinamibacteria; order Marinacidobacterales; family SMYC01; genus SMYC01. Next base: position 53,921 of record CAUZCL010000026.1, read on the forward strand.
TCGAAGCCGTCGCGACGATTGTCTGGAGCGAGTCCCGCGGCCCCGGCATCGCGACGTCGATCGAAATCCCCCACGGACTCGCGCTCGACGAGATCAACACCGCACATCTCGATAATCTCAAGCGCATTCTCGATTCCGGCCAATTCGGGCAACCAACGGAGCACTAGTGGACTGTAACAGCTGAACGTTTAGTGGTTTTGATGCGCCGAGAGGGATCGTTGTAGGTCCACTTCACGGGCTTGGGGTCATCGTTGTACCTGCGAATGTAGCGCATGATCCTGCGCGCCAAGTCTTTGGTCGACGTGAACACTCCGCGATGGATCAGGTCGCGCTCGATCTTGGAGAACCATAGTTCGACTTTGTTGAGCCAGGAGGAATAGGTGGGTGTGAAGACCGCGTGGCCACCGAAAATGGACCACATGTCCACCACGAGCACGGAGGCGCCGCTTCGAGCGCAGCGGAAATGCCGGAGATCCCGGCGCCGACGATGACGACATCCGCGTCCGTCGTTGCGTCGGAGGGCGCTGGCCCGCTTGGCACGTTGCAAGCTCCCATCACGAGAGCGGTCATCAGAATCAGGTGCCGCATCAATTCGCTCCTCGAGGGTGGATCTCCATGTCGACGATCGCTTTCATGATCGCGTCGTGAAACTTGGGACGCACGTCATAGAGCTTTCGATTCTCGCGCGTCGGATGCACACGGTTCGTGAGAAGGAGGGCGAAGAGCTCGCGCTCTGGATCGATCCACATCGACGTACCGGTGAAGCCCGTATGGCCGTAGGATTCCACGGAGAAGTAAGCCCCCGAAGAGCTAGGCTCAGAAGGCGTATCCCATCCGAGAGCCCGGCTGCTGTCGGGAGCAAGCGCGGCGCGCGTCGTAAAGAGCTCTATGGTTTCCGCGTTGACGATGCGCCGGCCGTTATACGCACCGCCGTTCAGGTACATTTGCGGAAATGGTGCCAGGCTCGACGCCGTCGAAAAAAGACCGGCATGGGGCGCGAGACCTCCGAGACCGAAAGCATTTTCGTCGTGCACTTCCCCGTGCACGACGCGGCCGCGCCACGCATCCTGCTCCATGGGCGCGATACGCGCGAGCAGAGACTCAGGAGGACGAAACATGGTGTCGTCCATCGCGAGAGGATTGAAGACTTCCTCCTGCGCCATCACATCGAGCGGCTTCCCCGACACGCGCTCCAGAATCTCTCCCAAGAGCAGAATCCCGAGGTCCGAATAGGACGTCTTGCTGCGAGGCGAGTAATCGAGTGGCATCTCGCAAATCGTTTGGATATAGCCCCGACGAGCTCTGTCGGGCGGTTGGCCTTCGAACTTCATATACAGGTCCGTCCACCAGAGAAGCCCTCCCGAATGGGCGAGCAGATCCTTCACCAGAACCCGATCCTTGTCTTCACCGCGGAACTCGGGAATGTAGGAGGAGACCGGGCTCTCGAGATCCAGGAGACCCCGCTCGTAAAAAATCATCGATAGCGTCGTCGTAGCGAAGATCTTGGTGAGCGAGGCAAGATCGAATAGCGTATCGAGCCGCATCCGCTCGGCGCCGTCGTCATAGCTCATGTGACCGAAAGCTTTCTCGAGCACGATCTGGCCGCGCCGCGCGACGAGAACGACGGCCCCCGGCGCGGCGCCGTCTTCGATAGCCTCTTCCACGAGGCGCGCGGCCTCTTCGAGTCCGTTCTTCGACATCCCGACATCCTGCGGATGGGTCACTTCGGCGAGCTTCATGCGATGCGCATCCACCTGAATTCCATACCCCTGAGGATATCGCTCCGAAAGGCCAACGGGAAGCTTCCCGGAGATTTTGACCTCACCGAAAAGGGCACGCGCAAGGGCACGCTGCGACCCAGGCGCTCCGTCATAGGTCGTGACGAGTACGGCTGCGTCGGGAACCGTGTTCAATGTGTAGGGGTTTCCGAGGCTCGCGAGCACGACAGTCGTGCCATTTCTCGCGAGTGTGCTCAGCCTTTCACCCAATTCTGACGCGAGCTCGCCTTGGCCGAGAAACGATCGCGTCCGCGCGTAACTTGCCACGAGAACAACCTCGCCGTCCTCCGGTCGGATCTCCTTGGCGCGGGTGGCAGCGGTGCGCGGGGTCAGCCGGATGCGGCACAGCGCGGCGGCACGTCTTTCGAGCTCCTCCGCAAAGATGTCGGGCTCGGAATCCCGGTCGTTCGAGAAAACGAAATCCACGAGCAGCAGTCGTGGTGGCGCGGCACCGGCAAAGGGCAAGAGATCGCGCTCGTTCTTTACGAGTGTTATCGTCTTGTCGAAAACGCGGTCGAGGCGATCCGCAAATCCCGGTTCGGCGATGCGCAAGGCGAGCGCTTTCAGGTCGACCGTTCGGGTTCGATGAAGCCCCACCCGCGCTTTCGCCTCGAGGATGCGCCTAACCGCGCTATCGATCCGAGCGAGCGGGATATCACCGCGCTCGACACCTCGGAGCACGGATTGATAGGCCACCAAGGCATCGGGAGGCACGAGCAACATGTCCACGCCCGCGGGCACCGCTATATGTCCGGGCATGATAGCCGCGACGCCGGCGTCGATGGCGGCGCGAAAAGGCGCCATCTCGACCCGTTTCAACCTCTCGAGATCGAAATCGAGCACTGGAAGCCCGAGATGCGAATCGACCACGGTCGCACCGTGACCGGGGAAGTGTTTCGCCGTCGTCAGCACACCGAGCGATTGGGCGCGCTCGATAAAGGCGACGCCGAGCGCTCCCGAGCGCTCCGGATCTTGGCCGAAGGACCGCGTCGTAATAACGCGGTTCTTTGGGTTCGTGCTCAAGTCGAGGACGGGATTCAACAGCAGATGAATCCCGTAGGCCAGCGCTTCACGCGCGGTAACCTCGGCTTGAAACTCCATGTCCACAAGGCTCGCGCCCGCACCCATCGCCATGGCGCGCGGGAAGCGGCGCCCGCCTTGGACGCGCATCGCGGTTCCCCACTCGTAGTCCGACGCCATGAGTAGCGGGAGCTTCGAAGCTTCCTGAAGCCGATTCACGATGGCGGCTGTTTCGTAGGGCTCTCCTTTGAAGAACACGACCCCGCCAATGCGCCCCGAACGCGCAGCCTCAGTGAGCGTGCGCGACTCGGGATCCGAGGCGTTCACAAAAACGCCGTCGCTGCGCGGATAAATCATCTGCCCGACTTTCTGCTCGAGCGAAAGACCGGCGAGGGTCTCATCAACCCAGGTCTTGGCCGCGACGGTGGCGTGCTCCCCGCGGCGCGATCCGGCACAGGCAACCAACGAGACGGCGAGCACCAACAGGCAAAAGTTTCGTTTCATGTCGCGCCTATCCTACCCATAAACACCGAATATCTCCCGTTCGCTCGAGCTGGGGCGCTCCTCGCCGCACCGTTCGACCTCGAGCGGCTCGAGCTCGTGGGCGAGCCGGTCTCCGTCGTCCAAGCCGTTCGACACGTGGGGGACGGGCGTGGCGAACCATCCGCACTACAGCATCTCGAAAACGGGAACGCTGTCCTACGTGCCGGGGGCGGTAAGTTCATCCAAAAGACGCAGCTCGTCTGGGTCGTCGACGTCGAGCGGAGCAGCACGGCACGCTTCACGTTCGAGGGCCCAGCCTACGTTTCAGCATGGCGTCCCGATGGCGACGAGATCGTCTTCAGCTCGGCTCACGAGGGACAGGGACTATATCGGCAGAACGTCTCAGCCGGAAAAGCCACGGCGTTTTCGGTTCTGCCACAAAATGGGCCGATGCCTGGGCGCCCGACACTTCCGTTCTAGCATCGACCGAGGTCAGCCCCGACACGAAAGGCGACATCTGGGTTGTGACTCCGGACGGTGCCGAACGCATTCCAGTGGTGAACAGCCCGTTCGACGAACGCTTGGCCGACTTTTCACCAGACAGCAGCTATATCGTTTTCAACTCAGACGAGTCTGGACAGGTCGAGGTCTACGCCCAGCCTTACCCTGGGCCGGGGCGCAAGGTGCTGGTCTCGACGGTGGTGGTCGCGCGCCGCGCTGGTCTCCTAAGGGCGATGAGATTTTCTATCAGCGCGGTGACGAAATGCTCGCGGTCGACGCCGAGCTCACGCCAGAGCTGAAGCTCGGGCAGCCAAGAGTTCTCTTCACGCGTGATTTCGGCACTCCGCTGGTGCACAGAAACTACGACGTGACCGCGGACGGCCAGAGGTTCGTCATGGTGAAGAGCGCCGACGATGTCGAGACCCGAATCCACGTCATCGTGAACTGGCACGAAGAGCTCGAGCGTCTCATGGCCGACGCCCGCGCCCGCTGATCTAGAGAGAGATGCCGATGGCGAAGAGGGCTACAGACGACCAACCCGCCTGAGCACTGCCCAGCCTCAATTCAATTTTAGAATCCGCGCGTAGTAAGTGTTTTGGTTGCGCCGCCCGTCGCATGAGCTGCCGGCGCGAATATCGACGCGGGTGTCCAGGTCACGTAGATCCGTCCACGCGGCGAAGGCAAACGTGTCATTCGCGGCAAGACCGATATCGTCGCCAATGAACCCATACGGTTCGGGACCGGCTTGTCGCTCTTCCTGTCGAAGGGCGAGTCTATCCTCGCCGGCGGCCAGCAAGTAGCCCTCCTGTTGGACGAGAGAGTCGAGACTCGCAGTAGTCGGGCGCGTGCGTGTGAAAACAGGATGGTTGGCGGGCTGGGTTTCCGACGTGAGGCGGAGGACGTATACAAGTTTCCGTCCCGGTCGAACGCGACCGCGGGGTCCGGCTGTTGCGTGATCGTCATCGGATCCCCCGCGGCGAGCCCGCAGGCCCGCTCGTCGCGGTCTTCAAGCCTTGATAGGGCGTACGGTTCTGATAGAGAAGGTTGCGCCAACCGCGCCCTCCATCGTCCGACCAGTACAGACCCGTCCATACGTGGTCATTGTAGATGGTGCTCGCGATCGGCCCGTAACGGTAGTCCTTCGCGGTTGCGGCGAGGGCTCCTGCCGGGGACACGTCCATCATGACCTCGCCCTGCGGCATGTTGTTCAAATCCGCGCTTCCCACCGGGAGCTGGCCAGGATCGGTGCATTGCATCGACCTTGGATCGTCGTTCGTTACTTTGCGTACGAAAACGTCCTGTGCGAGCGCTGTCGAAGCCGCGCAGAAGAGCGCGGCGAACTTCACTCTCTGCGTAGTAGAACGAGCTGTCAATCCATCCCTCCACAACCAGGCCGAAGCCCCTCGTTGTGGCGGCGGCACGACCATGGCAATTCAGCCACGTTCGCACTCGATAGCAAGTCCCATGCGTGAGAAGTATCGCTCCCGCAAGTAATTCCCACGCGCGTTTTAGAGCGGACTAGAATGCCGTATGAAACGTCTCATCGTCACGGCCGACGATTTCGGGCTCACCCCCGGGGTCGTCACCGGCATCGTCGAAGCCCACGAGCAGGGCATCGTGACCGCAACGTCTTTGATGGTGAGCGCCGAAGCGGCAAAGAGCGCCTTCGCCTGGGCGCGGGACCACACGTCTCTCGCGGTCGGCCTTCACTTCGTCCTCACTTTTGCGCGCCCCACCGGCCCGCGTGAGCCGCTTCTCGATCTCGTCGACGCCGAGGGACGTTTCCGTAGGCTCGAATCCGGCGCCCATGAGCGCGCCACGCCAGAGCAAGTCCGCGGTGAGCTCCGCGCTCAGCTCGAGCTGTTCGAAAAAGGCGTCGGACGCGCACCCACCCACATCGACGGTCATCATCACGTCCATGCCTTTCCAGGGATCTTGGCCGCGGTTCTTGAAGAAGCGGCAAGGCTGGGCGTGACGGTGCGCGCCCCCGACGACGCGACGCGCGAGCGGATTTGTCGAGACGGTGTCGAGACGGCAGACCATTTTCTCGCGAGTTTTTACGGCTCCGATAACGTGAGCGAAGACCAGCTGCTCGAGATCCTGGGCACCGCTCCCGATGGCACGTCGGAGCTCATGTGCCACCCAGCACACAAGGACGACCGGCTCGAGACGTTGAGCAGCTACGTCGGTCCACGCTGGGCGGAACTTGCCACATTGACTTCACCCCGCGTCGTCGCGGCCACGACCAACTTCGCCACATAGCTTGAACGCTCCATCTTTTTGCCCGCTTCGGGCTCCGGCTCGAGCGCCGTGAGCGTGACCGTCAGACCGGCGAGTGATTGCGCGTCCTCCCCGCCCGGAGGTATTTCGAAAGTGAGCGTGGTCTTCTCACCGTCAACGACCGCATCAAAGCGAATAATGGCGCTCCCCGCCACGATGCACGAAACCTCTTTGGGATATCAGGAGTCCCGCGTCACGTCAAGGAAAGCCAGCGAGAGCCCCGCATCGTCCAGGCGAGCGGTCTCGCCGATCGCAAGCGAAAAGGGCTCGTCGAGCCGGGACCGGGAGTCCCCCTGAGCCACCATGAGGAAAACCCCGATCCACAGAATGTGCTTCATCTCTCGATCACCACCCTTCAACGAGCCAGAGTAGCCTCCCGGGAGCGCCACCGACAAGGCATTTTGTGAGCGTTGACATCCGCTTCACATAAAGAGACGATCCGTGCAGAGGGGAAGGAGGTAAGTGTGGAAATTGATCGGAGAGCATTTATCGGCAGCCTGGGTGGCGTGGCCGCGGTCCAAGCGATGAGCCCAAACCCCCGCGCCGAGGCGCTCGAGCACTACATGATCGAGCAGCTGAACAACTCGGAAGGTATCAACGAAGAAGACAATGTGACTCTGCCATTTTACGATCCCGAACGGCCGGTGCCGCGCGGGACGGGACGGCTCTTCGCCGAGAACAAGAACTTGAAGCCGATGCCGGCCAAACCGACTCTCGTGGACTTCTTCGAGCTGCGGTTCGCCCCCGCACGGCACGTTCTCCAGAGTGCGGCCCGCGCGATAAAAACGGGCAACCGGAACGCACTGTGCTCGCCTGCCTACTGCACGACACTGTGCTCGGCCTGATCAAGCCCGACCACGGATGGTGGGGCGCCCAACTTTACGAGCCCTATGTCGACGAGCGCGTGAGCTGGGGCATCCGTTACCACCAGGCGCTCCGCTTCTTTCCCGATCCAGAAATCGGCTACGAATATCCCGATTTCTATAACCGCATCTTTGGCAAAGATTACGAGCCAGATGCGCATATCCAGGCGGCCCACAAAAAGGCTCGCGACCACAAGTGGTACATGGAAGCGCGGCTCATTACGATGAATGACGAATACTCGTTCGATCGCGAGGCCAAAGTCTCGATCGAGCCTTTCATCGACATCATCGGCCGCCATTTCAAGCAGCCCGCAGAGGGTCTGGGTGGGGACGATTCACCGTCATCCCACATGTGGCGCACGATCGCGAACCCGAACCGGCCGCTCTAGTTCTCGAACCCGTCCCAGGCATTTACGTCCAAGCTGAAATGGATCGTGAGGACGTGAGAAAAAATTTAGGATTCGTACGGGTGTACGCTCCTGGAGCTTGTGGGCTGAGCTGCCCATCGAATCTAATAAAGGCGCCCGGTCGGCGGTCCGCGAGGAGCGAATCATAGCCAGATATAAGTCTGATACATATAGACGCGCCCTACAAGGAGGCCAAGCGGGATGCAACGGCAGCCAAGAATGGGAAGTTAAGTTCCGGCTCGACGCGGCGCTCGCCGCAAATCGTTCCGCAAAACGAAAGTTCCCATCGATTGTACTCCGTCCGGAAAGAGTGAAAACGAAGGCGCCGACTCACGGACGCGATCGGTGCGTCGGCGGTACTGGTCCATCTTCTCCTTGCCGTAGTCTTTTTCCGCCATGTAACGATTATGCGCGCGACATGAGAGCCTGACATTCTTGGCGCTTCGGTCGCCGACGAATCCGTAAGGGTCGTCGTGATGGAACTCCAGATTGTGACATGACGACGCTTGTCTCACAAAAAGTCCGCGTGCATCTACTTCGGCGATGTGTGCAACGAGCACCGACTCGACACGCCGCGCCGCGACTGTTTCAACACATCGGCGAGTTTGAGAAACAGGTCGCTATCCGGAAGGTCTTGCAGTTCGTATTTTTTTATCCATGCGCTTTTGTAACATGGACTTTTTCGAGCCTCTGTGTTCGCGCGGGTTGCACGCAGAGGCATCGAAACACTTTCGTAGTTT
>CAUZCL010000027.1:0-61597 GCA_963578475.1 Acidobacteria bacterium bin61
CGTGGTGCTCAGTGCTCTGCATTTTCCCAACGTCTTGACGGGCGAAGCGCTGCGATGGACACGTGGCCGGCCAGTCTGGATCGCTCGCGCCGCTTCGAATCCGGAGAAGGATAACCTCGGGATCCAGCGCCTCCTCGCGGCCCGAGTTTACAAACGAGCTGACCGAGTGCTTGCCGGATCGGCCGGCGTCTCGCGCGCGCTCGCGCAGATCTACCCTTTCGCGGAAGGGAAAATTCGCACTCTGCCGAATCCGACGGATTTCGACCGTATGGATCGCATGGCCCTCGATCCCATCGAGTCGAGCTCGAAAACGCGGCCCACGGTCCTTTCCGTGGCGCGGCTCGAGCCGCCAAAGCGGTACGACCTCATGATTCGAGCCTTCGCCCGAGCCCGGGCGAAAATCTCCGCCGAGCTGGTTCTTTGTGGTGAAGGCAGCCTTCGGGGCGAGATTGTCCGGCTGGTGAAAAGCTTGGGGCTCTCCAACGACGTGCGCCTGGTGGGTTGGTGTAAGAACCCATACGCCTGGATGGCTCGGTCGGACGTATTCCTGCTGGCCAGCGATTACGAAGGTTTGCCCAACGCGCTGGTCGAGTCCCAGGGCCTCGGGCTGCCCGCGGTGGTGACGGATTGCCGCTACGGTCCAAATGAGATCATAGAGCCCGGAATCACCGGGCTACTTGTGCCGCCGGGGGACCTGGATGGGCTGGCGGAAGCGCTGGTCCAATTACTTTCGAGCGCCGGGCAACGGCGCACCTTCGGCGCCGCGGCCCGTCGTCGGGCGCGGAAATTCTTCTCCGCAACGCGGCTCAAAAAGCCTCTCATGGAGATACTCGAAGAAGCGCGCTCGCAATCGGTAGAAGAGCGATCAGGAATGCCGTCCGCGCGTTAGGATCTCTCACGCGAGCCTGAAAGATGTTGCTTTAACAGAGAACGCCGGCGAGGACTTTCTTCGCTCTCGAAGACCAGGTGTGACATTGCTCCACTCGGTCGGCAGCGCGTTTTCCAAGTTCATTTCTCAATGCCGAATCATTGCGGAGGCGCTCCAAGGCTTCGACCCAGCTACGAACATCCTCCGGATCGCAGAGTAGGGCCGTCTCCTCGTGTGAGAGAACCTCCCTCAAAACCGGAAGGTTGGAGCATAGGATGGCCTTACCCGCCGCCATATACTCGAATATCTTCAGCGGCGACATCCACTGGCTCGTATTGCCGGTCCCTCCGTATACCGACACGCGTCTTTGATAGGGAGCGAGCAGAACGTCGAAGGATCGACGCTCCCTTTCCAATGCCGCCGGGGCCACGAATCCGCGGAAATAGACGTTCGACCGCGAGGTTCCACCATTCCGCCAGTAAGCCAGATCGGACTCCGTGCCGCCGATCAAATGGAAATCGGCCCAGGGGCACTGTTCAGCCAACTGCAAAATGAGACCGATTCCCCTGCCTGCAAAGAGATGCCCTATATAACCGACTTGGAACTTCCCGGTCTCGATAATCTCCTCATCGGCGTCACGGCGGGGCGGGTCGGCGGCGTCATGAGCCACGGCGATGCGATCGGCGAGCAGCGCGCCGTGACTTTCCGTATATAACTTTCGGAGCGCCTCGGAAATGACGACGAGCCGTCGGAAAGAGGGCCGCTGGACGACTCGCTCGAACATCCAAGCTACCGAGCCGCCCGCCGCCACGGGCTCATGGGACTCGTAAATGACCGGTTGACCCAAAAGCGTGCTAAAAAAACATCCCGACAATACGCGACTGTACACGAGATCGACTTTCAAGCCCCGAGCTCTTCTCGCTGCAAGAAAGCCGTAGACGCCGCCCTTGCCTTTGAAGCGGAGCCAGGGCAGCTTCTCAATCGGGAAACACGGCTCTACTCCATAAAACCTATAAGGATCGTGTCCCCCGGGCTCGACGTCCTTGGAATCTGGCGCGAGCAGTACGACCTGGTGGCCGTTTCTTACGAAGGCCTCACACATCTTCATGACGTGTACGCTGTTGGCGGATCGAGAGGGTATGAATGACCGCGAGATGTAGGACAGTTTCATCCGCCCTTGACCTCTTGGCAGGGCTTCCATCGGCTCCGTCGTCGGCCAAGCTCCATTATGAATTCACTGATTCCCACTCTTTCAGGGACTGGCGGGACGGCTTCGAGTGCCGACCGGATCGTCCAGGACAATGACGGGTGGGAGGTGGTCTCGACCGGACCAGAGGTGCGAGCGCCAGTGCTCCCTCAGGCCCTCGGTGCGATGTGTGGCAACGAGCCCTTTCGAGAGTTGAGACATCGAACCCAACTTCAAGCGAACCCGCTCCTCGAGGCTTCTCAACTTCGACGTCATACGATGGCGCGCGATCCGCTGGCGGAGGCGGTCCCACGACGAGGGACGGTGCACGGCCTGGACCGTGCGCGGGGCCAAAGGGCGGAAGCGAGATGCCTCATCGACGACGGCGCGAAAGACGTCGAGGCCAAGTCGGCGGCAAGCCTCAACACCGTGATTCAAATGTGTATGGAACTTGGTATAGGTGATGGTGCCGAAGGATTTCGTAATCTGCGCGGCGAGCGTGGTCGGCTCGTTCGTCGACTTGCCCCGTACCAGCCGTCCTTCGCAGAGGGAGATCAAACGGCGGTTGATACGACGAGCGAGCGGTTGGGCCGGGCGGGGATAGTCGACGAGTGGCCGGATGTAGGGCCGAAAGTCCTTGTGGAGCTGATGCACGTAGGAGTGAAAGTCCAAGTAGATGGACGGCGGATGGTCTTGAATCCATCGCCACAGGCAGACCGCCTCCGGGCTCGTTCCGCCGTCGTCGGCGCGAAAATCCCAATACAGGTTGACCCCGCGGGCGTTGCAACCGTTTTTTCCCAGGTCGAAACCATCCGGATTCGCCTGGACGACGATATCGATGACGAACTCGCGAAGCACGCGCGCCGACCAACTGCTCTCTCGTAATAGCTCCTCGATGATGGCGGTGGTGATGAGCCAATCGGCCTCCGCAGGGTGTAAGCCAGAAGTGACAAGGATACGATCTTTGCCGGAGGTGCCTTCACCTGATTCCCCCAAGGTGAGGAGCAGAATCTCGCGTCCCTGTACCGAGTGACCGATGGGGGTTAGCGTCGCTTTCCGGCGAGGATCTTCGGCGATCCGTTTCAACCAGGAAGCCATGGAAGCGGAAGGACAGGGGAGCGAGTTGGACAAGTAGATACTCTGGTGGGGATGAAGGGGTATGATAATCTGGTACTCTTCATGGTTTTCGGAGGCGAGTGATTGATCCATCACGTACCAGGAACGAAAATCTTCGCTTATGAAAACCGGCACCCGGGACGGCTGCCAGCGCGTCTCGCGGCCGGCAGCGTCCGGTCGCTTTGCATCCACGGTGAAGGTGAGGTGCTCCGGGGTTCGATTGGAGAGGGAGGCGCAGAAGAAGTAATCGTAGCCCTTGGCGACCTCGATGCTGTCCGGATCGGCGGGGATGCTCAAAGCCAAGTGATCGGGCCGCAACTGCCTCAGGCTCTCACCCGCTCCGCAAGTGAAATCGGTGGTGAATCGGACCTGACCCGTTTCGACGGTCCGGGTCTTCTGTTCGCTCTGTTCGATCATCGGCCACCCGACCACCTTGCGGGAGTGTATACGACCGAGTCCCGTTATGTAAGTGCCTACTTGGGGGTGACCCCGAGTACGCCCGGCCCCGGACCCGGTGCCGCGGACGGAGGAGCGGAGCGGTGAGGAGTTGCAGACCGTCCTCGTCGTCCTGCACAATACGCCCGTCAACGCGTTTGCTCGACTCGCTCGGCGAGATCGGCTCGACGGAACAGGAATAGTGGTGACGACGTTCGAAATAGAGGGACGGCTGGTCGGCAAGGGACGATGTTTCATCATCGGCGAGGTCGCTCAGAATCATGACGGCAGCTTGGGGCTCGCTCACGCCTTCATCGATGTGATCGCGGATTCGGGTGCCGACGCGGTCAAGTTTCAAACCCATATCGCTGCCGCGGAAAGCACCGCTTCCGAGCCCTGGCGGGTGAAGTTCAGCCCCCAAGATGCCACCCGCTACGACTACTGGAAGCGAATGGAGTTTCGAGAGGAACAATGGGGTGACCTGGCTGCACATGCTCGGCGTCGGGGGCTGGTCTTTCTCAGTTCCCCGTTTTCCGAGGAAGCGGTGGAGCTGCTAGCGCGCGTCGGAGTCCCAGCTTGGAAGGTCGCCTCCGGGGAGGTCGGAAGCGTGAGGATGATCGAGCGAATGTCAGCTTCTCGCCTGCCGTTTCTGCTGTCCACCGGTATGAGCTCACTCGACGAGATCGATCGGTCGGTGAATCAGATCAAAAGAAACGGCTTGCCCCTCGCCGTGCTTCAGTGCACTTCCGAATATCCTTGTCCGCCGGAGAAGCTGGGGCTCAATCTGTTGACCTTTTTCCGTCAGCGCTATGAATGTCCGGCAGGGCTCTCCGACCACTCCGGCACGATATATGCCGGCCTGGCAGCTGCGGCAGTGGGCGCGGCGGTGTTGGAAGTTCACGTCACGCTCAGTCGCGAGATGTTCGGGCCCGACGTCTCCGTTTCCGTGACGGCTTCCGAGCTGGCGCGGCTCGTGGAAGGTGTGCGTTTCATCGAGAAAGCGATGGCGAACCCGGTAGACAAGGATGCTCTTTCCGGCACGATGCAACCGCTACGCGACGCCTTTACCAAGAGTGTGGTGGCCCGCGTCCCGCTGAAATGTGGCACGGTGTTGCGGACAGAGCATCTGGCCACGCGAAAACCCGGCACCGGCATCCCCGCCAGTCGATTACCGGAGCTCATCGGACGTCGGGTGCAGCGAGACATGGTCACCAACGAGCTTTTGCGTGAAGAAGACTTGGAGGAAGTGAGCGGCTGATGAAACGAAGAGTCTCGGTGGTGGTCACGGCAAGACCGAGCTACTCCAGAATCAAATCGGCACTCGTCGCCATCGCCGACCACTCCGATCTGGAGCTGCAGCTGATAGTGGGAGGCTCCGCACTCCTCAAGCGTTATGGGAGCGCCGTAGATTACATCGAGCGCGATGGTTTCGAGATCGCTGGCAAGGTCTACATGGTCGTGGAAGGCGAAAATCCGATTACCGCAGCGAAGTCGACGGGACTGGCGCTGGTCGAGCTGGCCACCCTCTTCGACAACTTGCGGCCGGACGTTGTGGTGACGGTTGCCGACCGGTACGAGACCATGGCGACGGCAGTTGCGGCTTCCTACATGAACATTCCGCTTGCCCACGTTCAGGGCGGGGAGGTCACCGGGTCCATCGATGAGAAGGTGCGTCACGCGGTGACCAAGCTTTCGAACTTGCACCTGGTTTCCACGGAAAAGGCGGCGGAAAGAGTCATTCGAATGGGCGAAGACCCCGAGGCCGTTTTCGTAACCGGATGCCCCTCAATCGATTTGGCGAAGGCCGTGTTGGATGATCCGGCCATGAATTTCGATCCCTTCTCCCCGAAGACCCCGAGCTACGGAGGTGTCGGCCCTTCCTTCCAAACCGACGATGGTTATTTGGTCGTGGCACAGCACCCGGTGACGACGGAACACGATGAGGCTCTCCGTCAGGTCAACGAGACGCTCCAAGCGGTGTGTGATTCCGGGCTCCCCGCGTTTTGGTTTTGGCCCAACGTCGATGCCGGATCGAGCGGAACGTCCAAGGGTATTCGTTTGTTCCGGGAGAAAAACCACGAAGCGCGAATCCACTTCTTCAGAAACCTGGAGCCCGAAGACTTTCTGCGTTTGCTATACAATAGTTGCTGCGTGGTGGGCAATTCCAGCGTCGGTATTCGAGAATGCTCGTTCCTTGGGGTGCCCGCCGTGGACGTCGGGACCCGGCAATTCGGCCGCGAGAGGGGTGACAACGTGGTCACGGTTCCCTATGAGAAGGCCTCGATACGAAATGCTATCGCGCAACAGGTGGCGAACGGCCGTTACCGGTCCAACCCAATCTATGGCGAAGGAACGGCGGGCAAGCGGGTTGCCGGCCTGCTGGCAAGCTGCGAGCTCCGAATCAAGAAACAACTGACGTACTGAAGTGATACGCGTCGTCGAGTATCTTCAGGAGACTCCTCCACCGAGAGGTGTCGCAATGAGCTCGGTTTCCGCCCGGTTCGAGCCTCGCTAGGACGTGGGTACAGCAGATATCTCCGTTCAGCCCGTCCTCGGGATCATTCCCGCCCGCGGTGGATCGAAAAGCATTCCGGGCAAGAACCTTCGCATGTTGGCCGGCCGGCCGCTCATCTTCTACGCGGCGGCAGCGGCGAGAGCTTCCGGTGTCGTGGACCGCTTGATCCTTTCCACCGACTCCATCGAGATCGCCGAGTTGGGACGAACGCTCGGTATCGAAGTGCCCTTCATGCGGCCGGCGGAGCTAGCCCACGACGACAGTCCCATGCAGCCGGGTCTCGAGGACGCCGTGCGGAGATCGAGCAGCAAGGTTGGGCGCCCACCATCGTTGTGCTCTTGCAGCCTACCGCGCCGCTCCGGAGGCCGGACCACCTGGTTCGAGCCGTATCCACGCTGCGGGAGACGGGCTGTGATTCCGTAGTGAGCGTTGTGAAAGTGCCTAGCCACTTCGTGATGAGGATCGAAGGGGACCGACTATTGAACTTTCTGCCCGACGGCGCCACGATCACGCGAAGGCAAGACGTCACCCCCGCTTATTCCCGTGACGGAACGGTCTATGCGTTTCGGAGAGACGTACTGATGGATCGCCGCAGCATATACGGTAGTGATTGTCGCCCGCTCGTGATACCTAGAAACGAGTCCGTCAATCTGGACAGCCTCGAAGACTGGGAGCGAGCGGAAGAAACTCTTCGGGAGATCCGCACTGCGGATTGACGCGCTTGACTCTGGAGCTTGCGATGTCAGAATTCCCAACCGTATTCGTCTCCGCCTATCGCAATTTCTCCATCCGATATATCCTCTACTCTGGGATCCTTGACCAGCTGAAGAAGCAGAAGGTGCGTATTGTTGTCTTCGTGAAAGACAACGACGTGGAATATTATCGTCGTCACCTTGGCGGGGAGAACATCATCTTTGAGCCGGTGCTCTTCGAGAAGGCACATCGTCAACTGAAGTCTAACCAGCTCGGCAATCTTTTCGTTCTTATCCGCAAGTGCATGTCGGGGGCCGAGGACGGCTACCAGAATACGACCGACCAGGTCCGTATCTATCAATACGGCAAGGAGTTGTCGGCCACACTGCAAGGCCGGATCAAATTTCAGCTCGTCAAAGCTCTCGCGATGTTGGGCAAAAAAGTTCGAGCGGTTCGCAAGGGTCTAGTTCGTATCGAGTCCAGCCTGTTCCCCGGCAAGCTTTATGATCGGTACTTTGACGAATACAGTCCGCAGATGCTGATAGTTTCCTCGCTAGGTTACATGATCGATCCCTTTCTGATGCGAGCCGCCAAGCGGCGTCGGTGCCGCGTCATATCGATCGTGCATAGCTGGGATAATCCGACCACGAAGGACTATCGGGGGGCGGAGCCGGATCACGTCATCACTTGGAACGAGATCATGAAACGGGAAGTGAACGTATTTCACGATCTTCCCAATGACAGGATTTCGGTCGGTGGAATCGCCCATTGGGATTTTTACTTCAACGGGTCCTTCAAGCCGCGTTCGAAGGAAGAGTTTCTCGATTCCAACTCGTTGACGAGAGATCGAAAACTGATTTTCTATGCGACGTCGAACTTCGTTTTGTTCCGTCGGACCTTCGACGTCATCGAGCAGTTGTTGAACCTCATGGAGAACGGGTCTCTAGGCTTCTCGTCGCAGCTCCTCGTTCGCCTCCATCCCGGATACCTCCTCCGTGAGCGGGGAAGAGATGGTCAGGTTATCGACCGCTATAAAGCGAGGATGGATGCTCTAAAGGAGCGGTACGGGGCGCTAGTCCAATTCACCTTACCGATGATGACGGTACTCAACGATGATATCGACATGCCGCCCGAGGACATGTATTATCTCGCCGAGACTCTCTATCATTCGGATGTCGTGCTGACCGAGTATTCAACTCTGATGATCGAAGCGTCGATTTTCGACGTCCCGGTCATCAACGTTGGCTTGTATAATTTCCGAGACACTGAAAAGCCGGCGTCCTTCCTGGAAAACTACACTCACATCAAGCGGGTTCTGAAACCAGGAGCTTCCAGGAACGCGTACAGTATGGAAGACTTGAAGAAGTACATTGAGGAGTATTTAGGGGATCGCTCGATAGACCGAGATAAGCGGAAACGACTAGTCGACCAGGAGATTACGACCAACCGCGGATGTGCCAGCACTGTCATAGGGAACATGCTGGTGCGTCTAGTGGCGGCGGATAGGCCAACGTAGTGATCCTTCGGCGATGGGGAGAGGGTAGCGAGCCTCCTACGTCATGTCTTGCGAACGTAGTGAGGGGTATCGGCGAAAGGGAGCTTCTTGATATCCACCGGTTGGTTCTGGAAATATTCCTCGACGGCCCTCGTTTCGCCCGGGAAGACGCCGTAGTCATCAATGAGCAAAAGGCCTCCCATCACAATTTTGGAAAAAAGGTAGTTCAGGGCCACAATCACCGGTTAGTAGAGGTCGGTATCCAGGTTGAGGAGTGAGATTTCGAGATTGGGTGCTCATGGACGTAATTAGGGACTGTTTCACAAATGTCCCCCTGGACCGTTCCTTTTCGTGTCAAAACCTTTTGGAGCTGTTCTTTCCCGATACTGTGGCCTCCCGCGGAGCCGACGAACTCATCATGTTTCTGCCTGTCTTTGACGAATTCGGTGTTGGGGAATTCATCGAAGGTGTCAAAGGCGATGAGGCGCTTCGTCGTCGGCGGTTTTACGAGCAAATTTATGAAGGTGACGAATCGAATAAGTGACAAACCTTTGAATACTCCACATTCGACGATATCTCCCGGGATATCTTTGGTCATCTTAAACAGCTCATAGTGAACGAGGAACTTCCCTATCCTCGATACATCGCAGGTAAGATAGAAATTGTTCTCGAATTCCCATTGCTTGTCGAAGTCTGGAAGAGTAATCATTGGTAGTCATTTTCTTGCTGGGACCTGAAAGCGCTTCTGTTCGTGGCACGATAGGCCGTGCCGCAAGGCCAGCCACCGCCTTTTGGATGACGATTCTGCGTTTGACCTTTGACAGAAAGAGGCGCTCGAGGGGGAGCGCATTGCTCTGCCGCCTGTCGAACTGGTTGTGGTGGGTCGTCGACGGGTTGTCTACTGGCCAGCACGGGGGTACTTTGCACGACTTCTCAGCCAGTTTCTTTCGGAACCTTCTTCAACGGTGCTTCGCCCGGTGAGAGCTTCGTTCGTTTTTGGACTCGACGATATGACATCGGTGGGTTGCGTCCTTTATATTAGCATCTTCCTCTGAACCCGAGGGGCGAGGCGAGATAGTCAAAGACACTTCTGGAGGTTTCACCGCATGGAGGCTCTGGCGATCATCCCGGCTCGGGGCGGATCCAAATCCATCCCAATGAAGAACATCGCAATGTTGGCAGGTAAACCGCTAATTGCGTACAGTATCGAAGTGGCGCAACAGAGCCACCATATCTCCCGACTCGTTGTCAGCACCGACTGTGAGGAAATACGGGATATTAGCCTTCGTTACGGTGCCGAGGTTCCATTTTTGCGACCGACCGAGCTCGCCCAGGATGATACACCCGACTTGCCTGTTTTTATCCACGTGCTGGAACGGTTGAAAGAGAACCAGGCCTATTCTCCCGAAATCGTCGTGCATCTTCGGCCCACTACGCCTTTGCGCAAACCAGGGAAGATAGATGAGGCGATTGAAAGACTGGTCGAGCGGCCGGAAGCGGATTCGGTCCGATCGGTTTCTCTGCCGCTGCAGAATCCCTTCAAAATGTGGAAACCCGGCGACCCGTTCCTCAGGCCCCTAATAGACCTGGACGTTCGAGAACCGTACAACCAACCTCGACAGAAGCTTCCCGTGGCTTACTGGCAGAATGGCTACGTTGACGTCGCACGCGTCCAGACGATCCTGTCCAAAAAATCGATGACCGGGGAGCGTATCCTCCCCTACGTTATGGAAGAGCAGTTCGTGATTGACATTGATCAGCCTTTTAGTCTGGAATTGGCTGAGATTTTTCTTCAACATGGGGAATACTGAGCCTCTGCGTGACTTGCGAGTGTTGGTTGTCGGCCTGGGATCCATCGGCAGTCGGCACCTCACCAATCTCAGACAGTTGGGCTGTCGGCATCTCGGGGCTCTTCGCAGTCGAAACAAGGCGCTCTATAAACCAGTCGATCTTTCTGGTGTCTCCGTTCACGTGGAGCTGGATGACGCACTGGGAGCCGGATACGACGCTGTCATAGTAAGTAACCCCACTTCCGAGCATATGCAAATCGCTCAGAGAGCTGCGGAGAGCGGTAGTCACCTTTACGTTGAAAAACCGCTTTCACAGGCTCTTGCCGGAACGGACGATCTCGTCGAGACGGTTCGCAGCAGGAACCTGGTGGCAATGGTGGGGTGTCAGCTTCGTTTCCACCCCAACCTAATTGCCATCAAGCAGTGGCTTGGGCAGGGGTCGGTAGGTCGGATTCTCGGCGCGCAGGTCGATGCCGGTGAGTTTCTACCCGCCTGGCATCCTTGGGAGGACTACCGGGAGAGTTACGCGGCGCGGCGCGAACTGGGGGGTGGAGTAATCCTGACATTGATTCACGAGATCGATTATCTTTACTGGTTCTTTGGTGAGTTGAAACCCATGAACAGTGTCGGCGGGCGATCGGGGGCACTGGAGCTCGATGTCGAAGATCACGCCAGTAGTTTCCTGCTTTCCGAGCGAGAGCGAGTCCCGGTGTTCTTACACATGGATTACTTGCAGCAACCAGCGTCTAGGAAGATGAAAATAATCGGCTGTCACGGGATAATCGAATGGGACTACCACGAGGGAAGAGCCAGCCTTTCCGTCGATGGAAGTTTACGGGAGGCGTCAACGGTTCCCGAGAACTGGGACCGGAATGAGCTTTTTCTGTCCAGTATGAACGATTTCCTCCAAGCCGCCGTTCAAGGTCACAAGCCGCGCGTAACTCTGGAAGAAGGAATCGCGGTGCTGTCCATTGCGTTGAGAATCAAAGCACAGGTAGCGTCTGATGAAGCACCGAGAGCATGAGCGTCTCCCGATAGTGAGTCCATTTGACCTTTCCGGGAAGGTGGTGGTCGTTTCTGGTGGGACGGGATTCCTCGGCGCCCGTTTCACGAAGGCGCTCTCGGAATTTCATGCTCGCGTTGTGGCCGCCGATATCCGGCCGCCACCGGAGACTGCTGCGGGCGGCCTTTGGGGAAGCCTCCTTGACGAGTCCATATTCTACGAACCGCTGGATGTTTCTAATCCTCAATCCGTGCGCCGTTTCGTGGAGGAAACGAAGGCAAGGCACCATCGAATCGATGTGCTCATCAACTGTGCTGCGCTGGATCCGAAATTCGAGATGGACAACAAAGAATCATTAGCTGCTCAGCACTTCACCGCCCTAGAGCTGGAGAGCTGGCACCGCTCTCTCGAAGTCGGGATTACGGGAACCTTTCTACTGACCCAAGCTGTCTGCGGTGTCTTCGAGGCGCAGGAGTCTGGAAATATCATCAATATTTGCTCCACTTATGGGCTGGTCGGCCCGGATCAGCGCATCTACAACTCAGGCGCGGAGACGACGTATGTCAAACCCGTCACCTACACAGTGGTGAAAGCGGCGATACTGGGGATGACTCGATATCTGGCCGCCTATTATCGGGGAAGAAACATTCGGGTCAACTGTTTGACACCGGGGGGAGTGGAGCGGGATCATGGCGAAGATTTCAAGCAGCGCTACAGTGCACGGACGATACTGGGGCGGATGGCGCGTCCCGATGAACTGAACGGCGCAGTGATCTTTCTGGCATCTGAGGCGTCCTCCTATATGACGGGAGCAAACCTCGTTGTCGATGGCGGTTGGACTGCTTTTTGACCATCCGAGGGGCAAATGCGAGATCAGTATGAAAGTGCGAAGCCGCCGGTGATCATTGCGGAGATCGGTTGCAATCACAAAGGCGAGATGGAGATAGCACGCGAAATGATCCGCATTGCCAAGGTTTTTTGTAATGTGGACGTCGTGAAGCTGCAGAAGCGGAACGTCCGTGAGCTACTGTCAGAGGAACAGTATAATGCACCCCATCCAGTACCCTATCACGCTTACGGCGCCACCTATGGCGAGCATCGGGAGTTCCTGGAGCTGAGCATCGAACAACATGCGGAGTTGAAGCAGTACTGTGAGAAGATAGATATTCAGTACGGTTGTTCGGTTTGGGATTTAACCTCGCTCAAGCAGATCGTCGAGCTAGGGGCTCGTTCCATCAAATTCCCCTCTGCGATGAATACGCATTACCAACTCCTCAAGTACGCTCTTGAACATTATGACGGAGATATCCACGTTTCCTTGGGAATGACGACTCGTGATGAGGAACAGAGAATCGTCGAGATGTTCGGGGCTGAGGGGCGTCTTAAAGACCTAGTGCTCTATCATTGTACGTCAGGTTATCCTGTGCCGGCGCGCGACATTTGCTTGCTGGGAATTCGGCGCCTTGTCGAGACCTATGGTTCCAGAGTCAAGGCCTTTGGCTTTTCCGCCCATTACACGGGAATAGGTCTGGACGGCCCGGCGTTTGTGTTGGGCGCCACGTACATTGAGCGACATTTCACACTCGACCGGGCCTGGCGAGGCACAGACCACGCTGCCTCTCTGGAACCAGACGGGCTGAGGCGAGTTCGAAAGGACACCGTCGCGTTAGCGGGGGCGCTACGCTCGAAGGAGGCGGAGATTCTTGAAATTGAAAGACCCCAGCGAGAAAAGCTCAAGTACCGTCCTCGCTGAAAAACCGTACTGCCGGCGAGCACACGAATGCTGACGGTTGCTTTGCTTCTTCAACAGGAAGTCAGTACTCGCGTTCTACTTCAAACCGAGGTGCTCGATACGCTGCTTGCGGGCAAAGTTAGGCTCGTGATCCTCACTTCGGATGCGGAGGCTCTTCGGCTTTATTTGCGAAACCGAGGGTTTTCCCAGGTCCCGGTGGAGCAGGTGGACGTGGAATGTTACCGTGCGCATGCGGCGGGCCGGTTCGGCGCCGTGCTGCGGATGATGAGATCTTTCGCGGTTGACGGCCGGACGTCTGACGACATTTTTGCCATGCAATGGAAGGACGCTCGGCGTCGAGCGAAGCTGGTGGCGTTATCTCTACTGGCGTTCACCAAGGCCCTCAGCTACTTGATGCGGTGGAGCGCCGTGGCGATGAAGTTCTTTGTGGAGCTAGAGAACCGGGTGGATGCACCGTCCGCGCACAGCGAATTCTTCGAGAAGTATCGGCCTGCGGCACTAGTAGTAACCAGCTTGGGGACCTTCAATTATGACCACTACGTCATGCGCGAGGCCAGGCGTCATGGAGTAAAGGTCATCTCCTATGTGCTGAGCTGGGATAATCCCACCGTTCGGGGCTTGGGCACCAATCTAAGCAGTTTGGTCATTGCCTGGTCGGAGATTATGAAGGAAGAACTGGCAACGCTCCATCGGATCCCGGCAGAGAAAATCGTCATAGCGGGAGTGCCGCATTACGACTATTACGTGAACGGGAAGCGCCCTATTTTGAGCAAGAAGGAGTTAGGGGAGCTGTTCGGTATCGATCCTCAAAAGCACTTTCTGTTCCTCGGTACCAAGTCTCCTAACGGTTACCTCTACAACGTGGATATCGCCCAAGTGATCTGTAGAGCCATCATCGAGGGGCGCCTTCACCGAGACTGCTGTCTAATTGCCCGTTTACATCCCATCTATTTGCGCAAGCGTCACGGAGAGCTTGTGTTCCACAAGGAGCTTTCGGAGTGGAAGGATCTATCAGCGCGATTCGGCGCCGGTTGTCTTTATGTTGACTATCCGAAGATGCTGGAAGGCTCTTCCAACCTCATCATGGCCGATGATGAGATCACGAAGTTAGTATCTATTATGAAGCATAGCGATGTAGTAATAAACATGTTCTCAACTTTGAACGTGGAAGCGAGTATCTTGGATAAACCTACGGTCAACGTTGCCTTTCAGTTCGATCACCGCAGACCGCCCGGGATGAAAATAGAACGATTCAACATAGGATACGATGAAGTGCAGACGCACAACCAGCGGATCATCAAATCGAATGGAACCATGGTGGCTCGTTCCGTGGAGCAGTTGATTGAGCAGATCAATAGCAGCCTGCAAAATCCGGGGCTCCATGCGGCCGGGAGGCAGCGCATTATGAGCGACGAGTGTGGACCGAACCTGGGAAGCGCCGGGCAAAAGGTCGGGCAGGAAATCTTGACTTTCTTAGAAAGAGATTGCTGACGAATGCCCAAGTCACGCGACGAAGTAAAACTCTTCGTTACCGATGTAGACGGCACTTTGACGGATGGTGGCATTTACTACACCGCTCAAGGAGAGTACATGAAGCGCTTCAATATTCGCGACGGGATGGGCTTGAGCTTGCTTCGTCAAAGTGGTGTGGATGTGGCCATCATGACGGGTGAAGAAACGGAGATTGTCCTGCGCCGTGCGGAGAAGCTTCAAATCTCTCATGTCTTCCTGGGTGTAAAGGAGAAGTTGCCGGAATTGAGGAAGTTATGCCAAAGACTGGACGTATCGCTAAAGCACGTGGCCTATGTAGGTGATGACGTCAATGACCTAGAGCCTATGAAAGAAGTGGGTGTTTCCTTTGCGGTCGCCGACGCAGATTCCAGAGTATTGGAAGCGGCTAGCGTCCGACTGTCGAAACGAGGTGGTGAGGGGGCGGTACGAGAGGCGGTGGAATGGATACTCAACCGTAATGAGAGAGCTCCTTTTTCGAAGTAGAATCTCAGTCGGAAGCTCGCCCGGCCTAGAGAGAGCCATCCATCTGGATATATGGGAAAGCTCATGCGAGCAAGCCCCTCCGAGCCGGGCTTCTTTTGAACCCGGCGTATTTGCCTCTCCCGTCGCACGGGGAAATTTAGTGACACTGCAGGTGCCAGGACGGCACCGCGTTCATCTTTGGGAGAGCCGGAGTGTCAATAGGAGCGAGGAAGGGCGATATGACGGAGTTTAGTCTAGGTAGCCGAGTCATTGGCCCCGACCAACCCCCACTGGTCGCCGAGCAGGTACGTCCGGGATTGGAAGCCATGGAGGAAGTCGGTGCCGAGTGGGAATGCCAGATCCTCATCACCTATCCCAACGACGACGCGGGGGGCCGTCGCATCATGGCCGAGCTCTCGCGACTCGAGGCGAAACATGTACCGTTCATTCAGGTACATCGAAGTCTCGGGCGTTTTTTCTACCATGGCATCTTGAACGTGGCTGCCGCCTGCGTCGGCAATTCTTCCAGCGGAATCAAGGAAACGCCCGCGTTTCACTGTCCCACCGTCAACGTGGGTAGACGTCAGCAGGGACGCCTTCGAGGTGATAACATTCTCGATGTGGATTACGACAAGGAGCACATAAAAAAAGCCATTGGTAAATGTTTGTTCGACCGTGAGTTCCAAAAGCAGGTTCAGACGTGTGAGAACCCTTATGGGGTGGGAAATGCTGGACCCCGTATTGCCGAAGTTCTGGCCACCACACCGATTACCCCCGAGCTGGTTCAGAAGAAGATGACGTACTGAGGGGTTGGCATGGGAACCGGTCGCGTCTCTCCCCGTGTGCTGGCGACGATTTGCGCCCGAGGAGGGTCCAAGGGCGTGCCAGGCAAGAACTTCCGAGAGCTCTTGGGACGGCCTCTGCTCGCCTACACCGTCGACTGCGCCCGTGCCTGTGCCCTCATCGGGCATATCGTTCTCTCTACCGATAGCGACGAGATTGCAAGCGTCGCCGAATCGCTCGATCTAAGGGTGCCCTTTCGCCGACCGGCTCTCTTGGCTACGGACTCGGCGGCAAAAATCGAGGCTATTCGTCATGCCACGGAATATGTCGAGAAGGAAGAGGGGTTCCGCCCCGATCTGGTCGTGGATCTGGATGTCGGGGTACCCTTACGGACACCGGAGGACGTCGCGGGGGCCATCGGCCTGCTTTGCTCGAGGAGCGACTTGGACGCGGTGGTCACGATATACGAGGCGGAGAGGAATCCTTATTTCAACATGGTCGAGCTCGAGGGCGCTCGGCTTCGACTCGTCAAGCAACCTCCCCGGCCCGTCTTACGCCGTCAAGACGCTCCCGCCGTCCACAGCGTCAGCCCCTCGGTCTTCGCGTGGCGTCGCGATCGCCTGTCGGTGGCCCATCTCTACGAGGGGCGGTGGGGGGGCTTCGTCGTGCCGCGGGAGCGCGCCCAAGACATCGATGATGAGATCGATCTTCAATTCGTCGAGTTCTTGATGCGCCGTCGGGATTCGGGACCTTGAACGTCCTGAATGCGGCCCGTCGCTGGGAGAGCGTGAAGGTCATCCACACTTCGACGAGCGAAGTCTACGGCACACCAGATAGCGTGCCCATTCGCGAGACGCACGCGCTGAAGGCGCAATCACCCTACGCCGCTTCCAAGATCGCCGCCGACAAGCTGGCGGAGAGCTACCACCACACCTACGGTCTGCCCGTCGTCGTATTGCGACCGTTCAACACTTACGGCCCCCGTCAATCCGCACGAGCGGTTCTACCGACGATATTGACGCAGCTCCTCGCCGGGAAAAAAGAGGTGAGTCTCGGTTCCCTATGGCCTCGTCGAGATTTGACGTTCGTCGCGGACACGGTCGCCGCCTTCCTGCAAGCGGGGACTTCGACTACGGCGGTGGGACGGACGGTCCAGCTCGGCACGGGGAGGGCCGTCTCTATCGGTGAGCTCGCGGATATAGCGAAGAAAGTGACCGGATCTTCTGCAACGATCCGATCGCGGGAAGAAAGGGTGCGTCCCGACGGAAGTGAGGGCCGCCAGCTTCTCTCCGACCCGAACTCGGCGCATGAATTGCTCGGCTGGAAAGCCGGGACGTCCCTGGAAAAAGGCATCGAGCAAACCGCCGAATGGATCAGCAAGAACTTGAGCCACTACAAGGTTGACGAATATGTCGTCTAGTGCCGTTTGTCGGAGCAACAGCGGGCACTCACGGTGGAAGACATGAATGCCCTTTTTCTAACCCAGTCGGGCGGCCTCCGACTGTTTTACGAGCTCGCGGGAGCTCTGAAGAGCCCGCTTGCGCTTGAAAAGATCGCGTTCTATGTTGCCGACCAGAGCTATTTCGAACAATTCACCCGAAGAGTTCCGGAGATAGAGTCGGGGACTTATTACCTTTTGAAAGAATGGGACATCACGAGGGCGGCTCGGAATGCCACGCCGAATTTGGATCTGATCGGACAGCTCGAGCGCGAGTTGGGGAATCCGAACCTGTGGGGACCGCTGGTGGCGGACCGGCGGGTTTACTTCGGCAAGAAGTGTACTTACTTTCAGGATTATCGGCCCCGCTTCAATCACGAGCAAATGTTGAGTTTGCTCCAGCAGAGCCTGCTCACGATGCAGCGGCTGTTCGATGAGGTCCGCCCGGATTTCGTTGTCTCCTTCATTTGCGTCACCTACGGAGAATACGTGGCCTATCTTTTCGCCCGATCGCGTGGGATCCCTTTTCTCAATCTCCGCCCCACGCGCATTCAGAACTACGTGACATTTGGTGACACCATCTTCGAGCCGTCGCGGCGCATTCAAGCCAATTACGAGCGTTACTTGGCCAGTGACGAAGAGGACGGATGGACGAAGCGGGCCCGCGATTATGTCGACGTCGTGCGGGCGGGGCATGCGAAGTACGAAGGGGTCTTGAAGAAGAGCCCCGAGCCCCGAGACGGACCAGCGCCCGCGCGTCGCCTCTCGTCCATCTCCCGGAACTTCCTGAAGCTCTTGCGCGCTGAATACGACTACCGGTTCCGGAGTGAGTGGGACAACCATCAGCCGGGGCACTTGATTCCCTTCCTTTACCGGAAAGTGTTGAACCCAATGCGGGTTCGCAAGGTGGAACGGCGCCTGGCTGCGAATATGGTGACTCGCGAGCACATCGACTCGCTGGACTACGTGCTCTACCCACTCCACACCGAGCCGGAGGTCACCCTCCTCGTCTACAGCCGGAACAATCTCAACCAGATCGAGGTCATCCGGAATCTCAGCTACAGCCTGCCTGTGGGAATGTCCCTGGTCGTCAAAGAGCATCCCGCCTCGTGGGGGAAACGGCCTTTGAGCTACTATCAGAAGCTACTGGAGATTCCCAACGTCGTGCTCGCCCATCCTGGCCTGGACTCGAAGCAGCTTGTCACCCATGCGCGGATGGTGGCCACCATCGCGGGCTCCATCGGTTGGGAGGCCGTGCTGAGGCGGAAGCCGGTCGTTGTCTTCGGTCACACTCCTTATGAGTTCTTGCCGGAGTGCATGCTCCGTCGTGTGGACAGCATGGAGCGGCTCGGGGATGAACTGAACGATCTGATGAGGAGCTACCATTACCGAGAAGAAGCGGTGATTGCCTACGTCGCCTCGGTCATGCGGCACTCGGCGCCGGTTAACTTCTATTCCTCCCTCCTGGGTCGACCGTACGCCTATAGCGGAGACGAGGAAGGGGTCGATTCCGCCCAGAGGCGCAATGAAGAGCTTGAGACTCTCGCCAGATACACCATCGACGCGCTCCGGGAGAACAGACATTTCTATGCTTCGCCGGCCCTGGCGCAAAGAAACTCGTGAGCCGGTCCTCTTTGACCCCCGCAGCAGTGGACGTCTCGCATGAGATGACGCGAGAGGCCGATCATCCCTTTTTTCTCTGGATCGCTTGTCCCGTTTGTCGTGGATGGGCTTTTCGGGAAATCCTCCGCTTCACTCCGGATGAGTTCCTAGGACCGAAAAGGCGCGCTTACTATCGCCTGGACTCCCTGGCTATCGATTACCAGACTCCTTTCTCAATCCAGAAATGTAGAAGCTGCGGTTACGTTTTCGTCAATCCGCGCTTTCGACCCGAGCTCTATGACGTCGTCTACAACGAGGCGAAGAAAGGCAAGTACGACCTCGACGCCCAAAAGACGTCCGCCAACAAGAAGGTGGCCGCCATGCGGAATGCGGCAACGCGTGCGCACATCTTGCTCGCCCTGGTCGAACTGCGTCTCCGCAGTGCACGGCCGTTTCTTGGGGACGAGCTGGCGGTTTTCGACTATGGTTGTGGATTCGGCGACACGCTCCGCTTCGCCCGGGGCTTGCGGTTCGATGCTTGGGGCGTGGATATCGACCGAGTTCGACTGGCAAGCTGCCGCGCCGAGGGGCTTCGGGTGACGGATTCGGCGGGAGAACCCGACCCGACGTTTCGATATCATCGTTTCGGAGAGCGTCCTGGAGCACATCGACGATCTGTGTAGTTATGTCCGATACTTGGCTGACCTCTGTGGATCGGGATCAATGCTCTACCTCAACGGTCTCACCCCGAGACAGATTACGATCGAGCGCCGGACAGGACGTTGGAAGAAAGTTGTTCCAATAGCTTTCGGGTTTGCCTGGCTAGGATTAGGATTAGGGCAGACTCAGTTGTTCCCAGAGCGGTATGTCGAAAACGTGTCGGTTGCCCTTTCGGATGGATTTTTGCGTCAGCCGATTGCTCTTGAAGGTCAGATAGTTGCTGCATAATCTCAGGAACACCGACATTCTTCCGAGCGCAGCGGATGCGACACCGCCCTCTTTCCCGACCATCTTGTCCGCCGGGAGCTCGGAAAAGGCGCTCCCAAAGGCGACTTTCAGCATCACCAACGGTCCGAAAGAAATCCTTTCCCGCTTTTGCGCGGCGGCGAAATCGAAGAGGTCGAGCGAAGCAAACATGCGTCGCTCGAAGCTGCTCAGGGGGGTCTTGGTGTTGCTGGTGCGCTTGGCGATTTGTCCCTCGTTGAGGCCGCTTTCGTTCGCGTTACCCTTGTACGGGCTTCCAAATATCGTGAGGCTGCCGATGACCGGATGCGGCTCGATTCTCAAAAAAGCGCAGATTTCCTTGAGGATGGATGCTGAATCCTTTTGTAGACTTTTCAGAGGTACAGTGAGAAAGTTCTTCGCTCCGCTCCGAGATTCCGCATAGCGGGAGATGCGCCGGTAGGTTTCGAGCCAGTAAATAAAAGATTTCTTGCCTCTGAGGTCGAAAAAAGCAGGGAGGGTTTTCTGCTCGAGGTATTTCTCTCTCAACGAGGCATAGCTGTCTTCGGCGTCCCGGTAGGAAAAGAGGACCAGAGAGGAGCTGAAAAGGCGCTCGTCGTCCCAGTCGTAGCCCCGTGCGGTGGTGAAGATGAGGTAGTACGTGACGGCTCGGTCTCGGTATGACCGGCAAGCGCTCTTCAGACAAGCGAAGATGGTCAACAAGTAGGCGGTGGCTGCGACCTCCTTCGTTTCCATCTTCTCCAAGTTTCGCCGAAAGAGTTGGTAGTCGAAATCACTCAGGTTGAATTCGCCCTCGGGTAGAAGGGCCTTGCTATTCTGGTCGTAGACGCCTCTTCCATGTCGCAGGCGTTTTGAGAAGTACTGGCGGAACTCGGCTTCGAGCCCTCGGTTCAGCTCGGCGCTCGGAACGGTAGCCCTCTTGCCGGCCAAGCGGCGGAAGAAGGGGAAGTAGTTGAATTCAAAGGGCCAGGCCAGGATATCGGGATGGCCGTCGAGAGAGCCCAGGGTAACACTTCCGCCGGAACGGGGTGTGCCGGCAATGAACACGAATTTCGGTACGGCCTCTGCCATGAATTGCGCTCCTGGCCCCGACTCTATCGGGAGCTTTTATTATTTCTCAGCGTCATCGGTACTCAAAATCGCAATGTGCTTGAGCACGGGATGTATGATGTAGAAGGTTTCACCCTGATCGGCGCGCTGAGACTGCGGCTCCGGAAACTTTCCCGTCTCCTCGTAGTGTAGCAGAACCCGAATCAACAAGTCGGAACGGATGTAAGGATCGTAGCCCTGGTCGATGGTCGTTCGGTTGGCGGGAGGCGGGTAGGTCGCACGGGCCAGCAGCGGGCCGGTTTCGAAGTTCTGGAATTGTGCACTCCCGGACAGCTGGACGTGGACATCGTGAAGAATTCCCTCGAAGAAAACCCCAGGACTTGTCACGGTTCGTTCGACAGCTCATTTATGAAATGAGCGACTCCGTTCGTGATACCTTTCAAAGGTTCCTACGGGAGAACACATAAGTGTTTTGGCTCGAAACCCGTCCGTGATGCGAACATGAAGTACTGGGACATCTCCTTGCTGGTAAGCCCCTACTCCCAGTTTGGCCGGGAGATCCGCCAATTTTATTGGAACTCTTCACGCAGATGTCCCAGCGGTGACCGTGCCAACAGCTCCAAAGATATCCTGCAAGAGTGCACACGAGAACGCACATCGATGCGCCGCTCCACTTACTTCCCGGGGGCAAGGCCGTCGATGAGCTGCCCCTCGAGCCCTTCATCGGGTCGGCGCAGGTGGTGGCTTCGAGGGCCGGCGGCGATTACGCGGGAGGCCCTGGAGCGCGCGAACCTGCCAGCTTCAACGGAACGATTGTTGTTCAAAACGAGAAACTCCGCTCTTCAGGCAAAGCCGGGTCCTCATGAGTTCAGCCGTGATTTTCGTCGCGTTGACATGAGAAGCAGCTCGATGGCTGGTCGATCGCGGCTTACGCTTGGTGGGTATGGATTATGCTTGTCTGTCCAGATCTTCCGGGACCGTGATTCGCTCACCCACCGTCTCCTGCTCGAAGCGGGGGTAATCGTTTTAAAGGGGGTTCGGCTGCCGGATGTTCCTCCCGGACGCTTTCAGCTGATCTGCCTTCCCATCAAGCTGGTGGGTAGTGACGGCGCCCCGGCCAGGGTCATTCTGGCGGAAGATGGATCGCCCTAGGCGGGTACGATGAAGCGGGTCGTCTCCATTGTCCCGGCGCGGATGGGCTCCTCGCGGTTTCCCGGCAAGCCCTTGGCGAAGTTGCTCGGACGTAGCATGATCGAGCACGTCTACCGGCGTACCGAGCTTTGTCGGAGTCTGGACGCGGTTTACGTGGCCACCTGCGACGAGGAGATCCGGCGGGAGGTGGAATCGTTTGGCGGCCGGGCGGTCATGACTTCTCCCCGCCATGAGCGGGCAAGTGAGCGTGTTGCGGAAGCGGTGGAACGGATCGACGCGGAGATCGTCGTGATGGTGCAAGGCGATGAGCCCATGACCCGTCCGGAAATGATCGACTCCGCAATCGAGCCTCTGAGAGAAGACCCGGCCGTCGAGTGTGTCAACTTGATCCGAAGAATCGAGAGCGCCGCGCAACTCGAGGACCCCAATACCATCAAAGTCGTGAAAGATCTGCACGGAGATGCGCTGTATTTTTCGCGCCAGCCCATCCCGAGCCGCCTCCCGGAGGCCGGGGGCGAGGTAACTTTCTTCAAGCAGGTTTGCATCATTCCTTTTCGTCGCGGCCTGTTGCTTCGCTATGCGCAGCTTCCGCCCACACCTCTGGAGAAGGCGGAAGCCATCGACATGCTCCGCCTCCTCGAGCACGGCCACCGGGTTCGGCTTCGAGAGATCGAAGAGGAGACGCAAGCTGTCGACACACCCGCCGATCTGGCCCTGGTCGAGGCTTTGATGGCGAAGGATCCGCTGCTGGAGAGCTACCTGGGCATAGAGGGGCGATGAAGGCACGTTGGCGAGTGTTGGTTTCCGCTCCGTACATGATCCCCTTTCCAGAGGAGTATCGTCGTCACCTTGAGGAGCACGATATCGAAGTGGGCGTCGTACAGGTTAACGAGCGTTTGGATGAGAGAGAGCTTTTGCCTTTGATCGCGGATGTGGACGGAGTGATCTGTGGTGACGACGAGTTCACGGCGAGAGTGCTGGAAGGCGCGCCGCGGCTCAAGATCATCTCCAAGTGGGGAACCGGTATTGACTCGATCGACCGCAAAGCGGCGGCGCGACTGGACATCAAAGTCGGGAGCACGCCCGACGCGTTCACCGATGCTGTCGCCGACTCCACCCTTGGCTATGTGCTGGCTTTTGCCCGCAAGCTGCCCTGGATGGACGGCGACGTGCGGTCGGGACGTTGGCGTAAACCCTCCTGCCTTGCCCTCAAGGAGTGTAACTTGGGAGTGATAGGCGTCGGACACATTGGTAAGACGGTGGTTAAGCGCGCGGTCGCCTTTGGAATGCGCGTCCTCGGCAACGACATCGAGGCGATCGAGGGAGCTTTCGTCGAGCGCACCGGCCTGGAAGTCACGGACAAAGCCTCCCTTCTCCGCCAGTCGGATTTCGTGACCTTACACTGCGACTTGAATGCTACGAGCTATCATCTCATGGACGGCGGAGCCTTTGATATCATGCGTCCGTCGTCGATTTTGATCAACACCGCCCGGGGATCCATCGTCGACGAGGCGGCGCTCGTCCATGCGCTTCGGACGCGGAAGATCGCCGGAGCTGCCCTGGACGTATTCGAGATCGAGCCGCTGCCCGAGTCCAGCCCGTTGCGCACCCTCTCCAATGTGCTTCTCGCCCCTCACAACTCCAACAATAGTGTTGAGGCGAGACGCCGTGTCCACGAGAACACCATCCATAACCTGCTGATTGGACTCGGCGTCCAGCCCAAACCCCGTGAGCCCGCGGTTGGATGAAGCGAAGGATTTCACCGCGAGTAGGACGGAACCCCTGATGGGCGGAGCGGACGTATCCATCATCATCCGCACTTTCAACGAACGAGAGTATCTTCCTGCTCTCCTCGAGGGCATCAGGGACCAGCGATACAGCCGCGCCGAAGTCATCGTGGTGGACTCCGGCTCCTACGACGGAACGCCCGAGTGGGCGGAGACGGCCGGCGCCCGGGTGGTTCGGATCGATAGTCGGGATTCAACCTTCGGGTATTCACTCAACGTGGGTCTCCGGCACAGCGACGCCACCTACGCTGTGCTCGTCTCTGCCCATACTCGCCCCGTGGACGCGCACTGGTTGGAGGAACTGGTGGCGCCTTTGTGTGAGGGGCGGACGGCGATGGTGTACGGGCGTCAATTGGGCGCGGAGAACGAATCCAAATTTTCCGAGACCCAGGATTTGCGTCGTGGTTACGGACCCCGACGACTCGTTTTGAAACCACCACGTTTTTTCGGCAGCAACGCGAACGCCGCGATTCCTCGAGCCCTCTGGGATCGTTTCTCTTTCGATGAATCGTTGCCCGGACTGGAAGACATCGCTTGGGTGAAACACTGGATGGAGCAGGGATACCGGGTGGTCTACGAGCCTCGGGCCGCGATTTATCATATTCATCTTCATCGGGAAACGTGGGGTCAGGTTAGGCGGCGGTATTATCGGGAAGGAGTGGCAGCACGGAGGATCGGGATCAAACGGAGGCGCGGCATTCCACTGGACCTGGGTCGGGAAGCGAAGAACACCATCGCCGATATCTGGCGCGCCGGCACGGAGGGAAAGCTCGTCCGGTTGAGCAAAGAGATCTTTCTGTTCCGGTTCCACAAGACGATGGGAACCCTCTCCGGGCTGTGGGATGGGGCCATCATGGACGACCCGGCCCGCCGCCAGGCGGTCTTTTTCGACAAGGTCGGAATGGCAGTGTGGATCCATGCGCCCCGTCGCGCCTCGCTCGATGAAGTCACGGTTCCGCCCGTCAAGCCGGGCGACGTGTTGATCAAAGTCGCTTACGTGGGCGTTTGCGGGACCGATCGAGAGATCTACGAAGGAACGCTTGGCTACTACCGTACCGGGATCGGAAAGTACCCCATCGTCCCAGGGCACGAGTTTTCCGGGCGGGTGATGCAGTTCGGGTCCAATGTGGACGGCCTCGAACGGGGCGATGCGGTGGTTGCGGAGTGCATCCAAACGTGTGGTCAGTGCCCCTCGTGCGAGGTGGGAAACTGGGTAGCTTGCAGCAACCGTCAAGAGCTGGGGGTCATTGGCCGGAATGGCGGCTATGCTCAGTATGTGGTGGTTCCGGGAAGATTCGTGCATCGGCTGCCGGCCGGAATGGAGCTCAAAAAGGCAGCGCTTTGTGAGCCGCTCGCCGTCGTGAACAAGGGCCTCCATCGTTTGGAGCGCGCCTGGCCCAACGGAATGCCCAAGCGGTGCGCGGTAGTGGGCGGGGGCCCCCTCGGTCATCTCTGTGCGAGGGTATTGTCTTTGCAGGGCCATGAGGTCACGGTGTTCGACCGAAATCCGGAGCGCTTGAAGTTCTTTCGTGGAACCGGCATTCGAACCGAATCCACGATGCCTTCGCTGGGCGAGTACGAGGGCCTCGTGGAAGCGACGGGAGATCCCGACTCCTTGACCCAGATGATGCGCAAGAGCGCTCCGGGAGTGGCCATCTTGCTGTTGGGTTTGCCCTACGCGAAGCGAGAGTTCAGCTTCGAGGATGTGGTGGCCTACGACAAGACGATCGTGGGCTCCGTGGGCAGTGGCCGAGACGACTTCCAGGCAGCCATCAAGCTTCTCGAGCGGCTCGACCTTAGCGTCCTGACCCGGACCGTCCTGCCTCTGGAAAAGTTCCTCGAGGCCTGGGAGGAAAGTCGACGGGGACGCCGTCTCAAAATTCTCCTGGAAGTGGACGGGAGTCTCTAGTCTCTACTGGCCATAGAGTCCTCGGTGCCGGCCCGGCGTTGAGTTTCTTGACAGATCGGCGAAGACTTGGTAAGGTTTCGTACTTGTAAGTGCTCTGTAGTCATGAATTTGGAGGATGTCAAGGCATTAGTTGAACCCGTCTCATAAGTGACTCCTGGTCATTTCAGATCTACGCCCTTGACCCTACGCGGCCTCAGGCACCGCGTCCTCTCGTTGGGTCGCATCGATGGCCGCAACCACTTCGCCGATGGATGCGTACCCCTTTACTCGTTTGAACTGTTGCTAAACGTTGGCCTATAGTTTGGTTTTCGGAAATGAAAAGATGAGGTATTATCCGGTCTGGAATCTGGGATTCGTCGACGCGGTCACCCGGCACGACATGATTTTGGGCGACAAGAATCGCATGATCGAAAATATTTTTGGCAACATAGTCCACATGGAGTACGGTGATCCCATCTAGGAGATCGGGTCCGGATGCCCTACAGGCTTTTTCTACAAATTCTCCGCCGGCACAAGCCGCCGCTTGCCGTCTTTGTGGCGCTGACAATGGTCATGCCCATGATGGACGTGTTGTTGGCGAGCTTGGTCTATTTCTTGGTGGAGCCGGCGTCTATCGTTGACGCATTTGGGAAGCTCGTTGGGTCACTCAGTTTGGAACTGCCAATTAATCCGGTTGCGGTTCAGTCCATTGTCGCGGTGGCGGGAATCGGCGCCGCATGCATCATCGCCGGCGGCAAGTACTTGAGGAACACGCTGCTGGCACGGATCAAATACCAAGTTTACATCAAAGAACTCTCCGCCCTTCTGAGAAATTATTTGTTCCTTTCCGTGCACAGATATCCCCAGGTGAACAAGGACGCGATAGCCAGTGTGGCCATAAAGGAGATCGGCGCCTCGGGTCACAATTTCTTCCACCTTATGAACATGGGAGGGAACGTTTTTTCCGTCTTGGTGCTGGCGGGAATGTCGCTTGTGTACTCTCCCTACCTCGTGCTGCTGTCCGTGGGCCTGGGTACCGCAGCCGTGCTGATCAACTATCGGAGGTTCAGTATTCTCTCCGATATCGGTGAAGTGAAAGTTCAGGCCCACCGGAAGTTCATCAAGTTCTTCGAGGAGTTGCTGCGCGCCACGGAAAGAATCAAGTTCGACGGGCTGGAAGAGTCGGTGCTGGAAAGGGGTAAGAAAGTATTCAAGAAG
The DNA here is from genome assembly GCA_963578475.1 of Acidobacteria bacterium bin61. Classification (GTDB taxonomy): domain Bacteria; phylum Acidobacteriota; class Vicinamibacteria; order Marinacidobacterales; family SMYC01; genus SMYC01. The sequence goes on from CAUZCL010000027.1 coordinate 26,710, forward strand.
AGTTTCGCCTGGCGCGTGCCACGGGCCCTGACGCGAGCGAAGATGGACATCATTTCGGAAGGGTTCTCCGTTATCGCCATTGTTCTCATCGTGTTCACCGGCACGGTTTTCTTGAAAGTGGAGGGAGCCGTCTTCTTGGCTATGTTAATCATCTTCTCCCGTTTGAGAACGTACGTTACCGCCATTCAAGTATCCTATGCATCGATCAAGGAATACCGACCGAGCGTGCAAAAAGTGGCGGACACCATGGCCGAGCTGGAGCAGGGGGCGGCAGTGCCAGCGCCGCCGGGTCGTTCTTCACCGGCTGCGGCAGTCCAATATCCTCGCCGGATTCGATTGACTGGCGTGGATTGCGGATACAACGACGAGGTCGTTCTTACCGGGGTGTCCTTGGACATCGAAAAGGGCGACCGGGTACTGGTTCAGGGGCCATCGGGCCAAGGCAAATCCACTCTGCTCAAACTGTTGTCGGGCTTCTTGTCGCACGCGAGCGGAGAGTCGATTCTCGAGATCGGTTCCGAAAAGGAACCTTTGGATTTCGAGCGGTTGCGTCGTGATCTCTTCTTTTGCAGCAACGAGCTTTATTTGTTCGATTCCACGGTTCGGCAGAACGTGGATTACGGCGGTCGGTTCACGGACGAAGAGATCCGTTCGGCGCTCGGCCGTGCTTGTTTGATGGATTTTCTGGAGAGCACCGTGGAGGAACTCGACCTGTGGGTGGGAGAGGACGGCCGGAACCTATCTCTAGGGCAGCGTCAGCGTTTGCTCTTATCGCGATTGTTTCTGCAGAATTCGCGCCTCGTGATCTTGGACGAGGTGACGTCCAACGTAGACGTGGAAACGGAGCGAAAAATCTTCGAAAACATCGAGCGGCATCTGAATCCCGAGGCTATTCTGGTCGTGGCCAGTCACCGCGTGACCGACGCGATTGACTTCAACAAGACGATTGCCATTACGGAAGGCCGCACGGAAGTCTACTCTCACACACAACGTCACCCGGACCAGGTGTACCTGCGTTGAGAGGCGAAGCAGACCGGCAGGCGTCCCACATGCGGTCAACTCGATGAAAAAGATCGACCAGATCATTGCGCGCTTGGCAGGTCGTTGGCATTCGAGACGAGCTACCGTTGAAGACCGCGCCCATCTTTTGTCGAGGCTCTTGCGAGCCACCCGCGACCTGGACCTCGCGCAAAGGGTATTGCAAACAAATCGGTTCAGAAAAGCCATACGACCGGAGCTGATGGCTCACCCGACGGGACAACGCCTTCTCGTCTTCGCGCCTCACCAAGACGACGAGATCATCGGCTGCGGCGGCGTGTTTTTGAAGTCTCTGCGAGCGGGCCGGGAGATCCAGGTCATATATGTCACCGATGGGGCATCTCCCAAGCTGACGGGAGAGGACCGACGTCGATATGTCGCGCGACGCCACGAGGAAGCGCAAAAGATATGGATGTCCATGGGCGGAAATGCTCCTATATTCTGGGATCTCCCCGGCCGCCAATTGCCCCTGAACGAGGCGACGGCGACGCGCTTTGCTGAAGCGATCTCCGATTTTCGGCCCGATTGCCTTTTCATACCTTTCTTTCTAGAGGACCCGCATGACCACCGAAAGCTCAGTCACTTGCTGTGGATGGCTTATCAACAGCATCAGCTTCCCGAGCACGAAGTATGGGCTTATCAGGTGACCAGCATGATCTGCCCCAACGTCGCCGTGGATATCACCGAGGTGGAGTCGGAGAAACATCGGTTGATGCAAATGTGGGTTTCGCAAAACCAGAGTTTCGATTACGCTCACCGCGCCCGGGGCCTGAACGCGGCGAACGCCTTATACGTGGACGGAGTGTTGAAAGGCGTTGCCCGGCCCTATGTGGAGCTTTTCTTCGTCGAGCCGATGGCTTCCTACCAGGAGGTCATCGGGCACTACTTCGAAGGTGCGATCGACGCCGATATCTATGGTTAGTCGCTCGTTCCCAGCGCCTGCCGGATGACGGCGAGCCCCCTTAAACGCCTCCTCTCGGCTCCGCCCTTATTCGCTTTCGTCCAGGAACGATTTCAGCAGCTTTTTCGTGAAGGTCGCCACGCCGGGAGTGTATCCTGGTTGAGCGCTTGATCCCGAAGCGCCGAGCCCAGTGCCGTGACCAGGAGCCCGACCACGAATGCCTTCGAGACAACGCGATATGTCCATAGCCAAGCAAGAACTAGCACTAGCCCACCGAGAAGACAGGCGAGGGTCGCGCAGAGAAGATCTTTCTTCGCGTGTAGAAAAAGCATTGGAAAAAGCGCGGTGACTTTGAAGCCTAGCATGAGCAAATAAGTCAACCCCCAGACGAGGAGGAGGAGTCGATGGAATCGATGCGCTCCGCTCTTGCTCAAGAGGTCTAGTCTGTCTAGTTCAGTCCGAGAACGGTGGAGAGTATACTTCTACCTTCGTGATGAAACTGTACTGGGTCGGCGTGTCGTGAAGTCGCTCGCTCTTTCTGTCGTCATCCCGGCCTTCAATGAGGCAGGGCGTATCGGGTCGACGCTCGAGCGCATCGTGAGTTATTACCGCGAGCGCGACCTTCCTTTCGAAATCCTCTATAGACCGATTATTGTTAGGGGCGCAGAGTAAAACACTTGGCAGATATCCCGAGAATATTGTTTTTGGGTCCGCGCTTTGCTTACCGGGCTATCTCCAACTATTTTTCTGTAGGATTTGACTTTATATATTCATCGTCAGAACCTGAAGAATTTGGCACGAAACTCCAGTCAGCATCAGGTGTTATAGATGCATCAATGGCGGTTCCGATTACCGATAAGATGATAGCTGCTTCAAACAATTTGCAGATAATTTCTACGGCGACGACTGGTAGTGATCACATCCAGCGAGGGGAAGTAAGTAGACGCGGAATACAGATCAGAACCCTTAAAGAAGATAAAGAGCTGCTTCGCACAATTACACCTGCTGCTGAGCATACATGGGCATTATTATTGAGTGTGATCCGAAATCTACGAGGCGCTACTCATCATGTGGCAGAGGGTTTGTGGCGTCGTGAGGAGTTTCCAAGTCTGATGTTAAATGGAAAAACGCTAGGAATTGTAGGTTGTGGCCGCATTGGTCAGTGGGTTGCTAAATATGGGACCGCATTTGGTATGCGTGTTCTTGGCTACGATCCTTACGTGGAGGCTTGGCCAGGTCACATTGTTCCGGAGACATTAAAGAAACTAGTTACTTCTTCTGACGTGATTTCTGTGCATGTTCACCTCACAAGAGATACCGATCGCCTTATAGATCGTGAATTGTTGGAATCCATCAAGCGTGGCACGATATTGATTAACACCTCCCGCGGGGCTATTGTCGACGAATGTGCTCTTCTGGACAGTCTAAATCGAGGTCAAATGGGAGGTGCTGGATTGGATGTTCTCACGGGAGAGCCTGATATTAGTGCCAATCCGTTGGTTGAGTATGCAAAAACCCATGACAATCTCCTTATTTCGCCCCATTGCGGGGGTTACTCACCGGATGCAGTCAATATAGTGTGTCGTCGGGCGGCAGAAAAAATTGTCGACTATTTTCAGCGGATACAATAAATGGATTTATCGGACCAGCTAGCTTTAGAAATTGCCCAGTTAGGCACTCGCCATGTGTTTGGTATACCAGGTAGCAGCTCTAGTCTTGAAATTATTGATGCGCTATTAGATAGGAATGTAAATTTTCATACAACGTATTTCGAAGGCTCGGCTGCAATTATGGCTGGAGCTATCGGTAAGCTTTCAGGCCTTCCAGGCTGTGCAATTTGTATTAAAGGGCCAGGTCTTGCAAATATGGTACCAGGATTAGCAGTCTGCGCGCTTGAACATTTGCCGTTAGTTGCTTTGTCAGAGTCGTATGCGCTGAATGCTCCGAATTACAAGACGCACAAGAGAATGGACCATATTGCCTTAACAAGTGCAGTAGTGAAAAATGTCAGTGCTTTGTCGAGTACGGAAAATAATTACCATCGGTGTGCCAGCTTATCTTCAAGTGAAAAGCCTGGCCCCGTCTTATTGAATTTGGCTGAGGGTAAAGAAGTTCAGATATGTGAAACACAATCACCGATGGATCAAAATTCTGATATTGGCTTACATAAATTGTTGGAGAAAAGCTTTCGCCCATTAGTGATCGCTGGGTCGCTCGCAATTCGAATGAACTGGTCAGAATACTTAAACAAGCTTAGCATCCCTGTTTTTACTACTGTTTCTGCAAAGGGCGTTGTTGATGAAAATCTAGAATGTGCAGCTGGGATATACACGGGTAGTGGATTAGAAAAAACACCCGAATATTCAATGGTTACAGATGCTGACCTGATAATTGGGCTGGGATTACGTAGTGAGGAAGTCCTTTCGGTAAATTCGTTTCCCTGCGAATCAGTGAATGTTGATTTGTTTATACAAGATGGACCGGGCGAATTTAATTTTCGCACAACAGTATGCCCTGACTACGTTGATGCCATATTTAACCAGCTGTCCACGCATAAGTGGGGGCTAGAAAAACTCTTTGAACAAAAAAATACATTAAGGAGAGATCTATTTTGTGGCGAGTTTTTACCAGCTCACGTATTTGAATATTTAACTAGAAGATTTGGAAATTCTGTTAGGTTGGTGGTCGACACAGGTTATTTCGGTACGATTGCTGAGCATTATTGGACTACGCCTTCCAGTAACTATTTTCTCTGCGCTGGTAATTCTCGTTATATGGGGACCAGCCTGCCAATGGCAATAGGCGCAAGTTTTTATGACAATAATGTGCCAACGGTGGTAGCTGTTGGGGATGGAGGTATAGGTATGTTTATCTCAGAACTGAGACTTGCGGTAGAGCAGAATTTACCACTGCTAGTTCTACTTTTTTCCGACGGGGGTTTTGGTTCTGTTAGGACGAGAGCAATTGAAGATAAGCTCAACGAAAAACCACTGATCAAGACTAGCGCTTCGTGGTTAGGGGTTGTAGACCAGCTAGGTGTAGGTGGTGTACGAGCAACCAATGAGGTCGAGTTTTGTGATGCTTTGTCGAAATATAAGATAGAGATCGGACCGTTCTATATAGAATGTGTATTTGATCCCGATGACTACCAACAAATGACATTGGGTTTGAGAGGCTAGTATTGCTCTAGTAATTGTCGAGAGTTTCAAAAATGAGTCAGAGTTCGACAAGGGCTAGTCCACATGTGCTAATAGTAGGTTCCGGCAGCGTAGGAAAGCGACATGCAGAGAATTTATACAATCTAGATTGTGCAGTGTCTTGCGTCGATCCAAGAAGCGATTGACAGCAAGAGCTGGCATCAACAACCCCCATCAGAGGTGCATATCGAAGTATTGAAGACGCTATTTCGTTGCAATGTCAATATGACGGAGTAGTGATATGCTCTCCGCCGAAATGGCATGTTGAACAAGCAACTTACGCCCTAAGCAAAAACATATCGGTATTGCTTGAAAAACCAGTTGGGAAAGACCTAACAACTGCGTTGGTTTTAAAGAACGTAGTTGAAGAAATAACTAGTGACACGGGCCCACAGCTTTTGCTGGGCTATACATGGCGATGGTGGACCGCACTCCGTTATTTGAGAAAGATGGTTAATGATAGTTCGATTGGACATGTGTTTTTCACACGCATTCATGTATCAGCTAATCTTGAGGATTGGCACCCATGGGAACGATACCAAAACTTTTTTATGTCTAGCAGTGAGTTAGGGGGCGGAGCCTTGCTCGATGAAAGTCACTGGTTAGACCAGATGATCTGGTTATTTGGTATGCCAGACAGAGTTTTTGGTACTGTCGCTAAGATCAGTGACTTAGAGATTACATCTGATGATAGTGTAGATTTATTATGTTTTTACAGAAATGGAATGAACGTTTCTATACATATGGTGATGGTCGAGGATGACAGTTCGAGCTTTTTGGGTTGGTCGATCCCATAGATTGAAGTCTGGGTGCCCGCGCGACCAGATGGGGGTAGAGAAAATCGTGATGCGCGCTAATGACGTGGTACATCGCGAGACCCGTCGCGGTCGCGGCATCGTGAACCGGGAACGGCTGCTCGCTTTTTGAGCTCACGGAGGAAGAGCTCTCTGTCATCCGCGATGCTGTTTGGCGCGTTTTCGTGGCGTGAAGATCAAGAGCTTCACGCGCTCCTTTCGGGCTTTCGCGCTTCGATGAGAAGGACATCTCCAAGGTTGATGCGGACACGGCGGCCGTGCAAGCCGACCCAACCCGCCACTTTGTGGGCAGGGCCTCCGAGCGGCCCGAGTATGTTGCGTGCCCGCTCCAGAATGTAGCCGAGCTGGAGCGTTTTCGATTGTGTCGACATCCCGAGAACGTCGAAGCCGGCTCGCCGTACCATCTCCGCGAGGCTCTTCCGAGTGAAGTAATGAAGGTGCATACGCATGAACCACGGCCAGCGGCCTCGCATGATGCGCGCCATGAACCCGCCCATGTTCACGGTCGTAAGCGCGAGAAGCCCGCCCGGTTTCAAGAGACCGTGTACGCGTTTCAAGCTGTCGAGCGGATCTTGAACGTGCTCCCACACATCCCACGAGGCCACGACGTCGAAGCTTTCGCTCTCTGCTTCAAACTCGTCGAGCATGCCGTTGAAAACCGTGAGGCCCGTGGCCGCTGCTTGCGCCGAGGCCCAGCGCGACGGCTCGATCCCCGTCGCCTTCCATCCGCGCTTCGTCGCTTCGTCGAGAAACAAACCGACCGAGCTTCCAATCTCTAAGAGCGATCCCGGGCTCACGAAAGGGTGACGTTCGATCCCTTCGATGGCTCGCTGAAAGTCCTCGCGGCGTTCGGGCTCGGACGCCCTATAGAGGTTGTCGTGGACGTCCCGATAGGACTCTTCTATCTCCGCGACCCCGCCCGGCGGTTCCGCGCGGGCGAGACCGCAGCGGTGGCAGGTGAAGATGTCGTCATGGACGGAGAGGTGTGGGCTCGTGCAAGCGAGCTCACTGCTCTCGATGGGTGCGCCGTTCGGCACGTTCGAACGGTAGAGGAGCACGGTGCGCCGGCCGCACAAAAGGCATAGCGGCGTTTCAGGAACTGAGGGCATTCGAACGTTCCTCGAATTCGCGCTCGATCCGTTTCTGGTCTCGAAGGGCGCTCCCGAGCGCCCCGAAGGTCTCGACGATGTATTTGATCGAGCTCCGGATGTTGACCGAAGAGGACTCGTCCGTGTAGCGGGTTGGGATGGCCACTTCTTCGATGCGGAAGTCCAGGAGCACGGCGCGGATGAGAAGCTGTGAATCGAACACGAATGCGTCGGAGAAATCCTCGTAGCCGACGAGCTGGAGAAATTTTCGGGAATAGGCCTTCATGCCGCTGTGAAGCTCGCTAAAGTTGGTCCCAAGAAACAAATTCTCGACGCCCGTTGTGATTCGGTTGCCGATATAACGATAGAGCGGCATCCCGCCATTCATGGGGCGGCCGCCGTCTTTGAACCGTGACCCGAAGACGAAATCCGCCCGGTCCAAAACGATGGGCTCTATGAGCGCGGGCACGCATTCGGGCGAGTATTGGTAGTCAGGGTGAAGGAGCACCACGATGTCGGCACCTTCCGAGAGCGCCCAGTCGTAGCAAGTCTTCTGATTGCCGCCATAGCCGCGATTCTCGGGGTGCCGCCGCGTCGGAAGCCCGAGTCCTTCAGCGATCGCGACGGTGTCGTCGGGGCTCGCGTCGTCCACGACGAGCACCGCGTCATAGCAATCTTTCGGAATCTCCCGATAGGTCCGCTCGATGGTCCTGCCTGCCTTATAGGCGGGCATCGTTATAATCTTTCGCATGTTAGGGTGCGTGCGATTCGGTGTGGGCACGCTTCATGTTATGCCACGCCTCGAGGTGTTTCAACTAGCCTTCATGTATCCCTAAGGCGCGATGGCATCCTGACCCACGTTCGCTTGTGATACGGATGGCACCCGCGCTTGGCCTGCGCCTATCGGCTCGGCGTTCTAGAGCACGGGCAATCTTCAAACGGGCCTGGGGTCGCCTTCGAACCGGTAAATGGGACGATTGTGCGTCTGTCCAATGTACTCCACGTTCCGCATCTCCGCCGTTTCGGCGATGAAGTTGCGGAACTCGTCGTAGGTGTAGTTGATCGAGGCACCCAAACGCGCTGTGCCGAGCTGGACGAAGAGGAAGCGCATTTTCAGTCTTTTCAGTAGCTCGGTCAACTGCCGATGGGTCTCCTCCGTCCACAAGAAATGATGGAACACATTCAACGCCAAGACCACGTCGAAATCGGACCTCTCCCGAAGTTCCACGACCGACTCGGTGATCACTGCGAAGCGTCGGTTCGCGGCTTTTCTCAGGCGCTCCAGGAAGTAGGTGTGCTCGGGGTTGTTTTCTGCGGCATAACAGTCGAAACCCTCGGCCTCGAACTTGTGACAGAAGTAGCCCCAATGCGAGCCGATGTCCAATAGACTCCCGCTCTCGAGTGGGAGATTTGCTCGGATCAACTCGTAACGCTCGTCCCCGTAGCTGGACGGAATATCCATCAAATCGGGGTGTTGCACCGGACTGTAAACCCTGCCTCCGTTCCGGCGGGCATACTCGAGCACTTCCTGTCGGAATCGCCCGCCACGCCTCGTGGCGGGCGGTGATCTTGATAGGAATCTCATCCAGGTCGAGCAGCTTGGCGATCGCTAGGCGGTGTCGGCCGTCCTCGAACAGAAGGCGTCCATGACGGTCGATTCGGACCGTCACCTCGTCGATGGCTCGGTAACGATCGGAAGGGGCCAGCTCTTCCTGAGACTTGTAGCCGTGAGCTTGGATTTCTCGCCAGAGTCCGTCGAGGCGGGCGAGCCATCGATCCCATTCGTCCTTCGACGTACAACCTCGCTTCGGCTTGCCCTTTTGGATCCCGTTCAAAATGCGGTGATAGTACTCGGTGCTTTCCCAGGGCTTTCCGTCGAGAAATCTCTCTTTGAGGGCCCGAAACATTGTGAGCTCCTGGAACTTCGTCGTATTCAAATCCCAATCCCCGCCGAGCACTTTTCCCATGGAACTGTATTTGTTCTCCTGGGCGCGAAGGAGCGCGTACTCGATGAGGCTTGGAAGGACTCGGTACGAGCGGGTGACGTCGACCTCCCTCGACACGCCGCTTGCTCCTCGGCTCTTTATTGGGGCCCCGGTTCGTCGATGAAGATGAGCGACTAGCTCGGAATTGGGGCCGGACTGACGGTATTATTTGTGCTGGCAGTTTATCGCCTCCCGCCGCTTGAGCATCTTCACTCCGGGGCCGATTTGGCCGCAAATCTTCTGGCTTCAACCCCAGTTGGCCTTTCTCACTCCGACTTCTTGCTATTTGGATGCGAGTTTTAGCGGATGCACGTCGCTCGCCCGCCTTTGTCCTCGCTGCCGCCCTGTGGGGAGGCGTTGTCTGGACCGAGCCGCGTTTCGGTGCGTACTCGTTGGTAGGCGCTCTCGCTCGGGGCAGCCGCTACGCGGAAAGACTCCCTCGGTGGGGCACACCTCTCTTCCTGGGTTTTCGCGGCGCTCGTCGTGCTCTCTTCAGGCGATGGTTGAGCCTACCTGATGTTGAGCCGGGTCTACTCGCTGTATCTACTCGCCGTGCCCCGTGGTCGTTCAGCGCTCGTCTGATGATTCGGAGAGCCGTTGAGGAATTGGCCGAGTTACGGGGAGGACCGCTACCCTTGAACCGCGAGGGCGACGGAACATGACGTCTTCACGGCCGAGCCCATCAGCTAGTTGAAAATCGAGAAATCGTGATTGGCGAGGTCACAATCCCACGTCGACGGCCGGTCTGATGGGGTCCCAGATTGGTTCGGGTCTGATGTACATTGTGGATGCGACCGATCTGCCCCTCCTGAACGAGCGTCTTCATCACCCGGATTCCAGGGTCGAAAACAAGACTCGCCGACCGATGGTGTCGACGTGTATTCGAATACCACTGGGACGAATACCACGTTCTCGTTGTTCTCGTTCAAGCCGCGATCCGTTCCACGTCAAGTGACAACATATGAAACGGAAACATGGGAATGCTAATCTGAAGCGCGGGAAGCGAAGCGGCTCACTCGAGTCGATAGACGACCCAGTTATCGTTGGAATACAGGCGAGGCAGGCCGAGCTCCCGCCGCGTGCGGAAGACAACGTGACTCGCCCCGTAACGCTCTCCCAGCCCCAGCAGCTCGTTCTCGTTAAATCGGAGATAGTGGCGTTCGGGCATACGCAGGTCCTGCAGCCTGAGCCCTATCCGCCCATTGAAATCAAAGGGACCTGGCGTAGAAATACTGAATCTCGCCGCGTCCCGCTCTAACGATAGTGTTCCAGTTCGGGAAGACATCTAAGCGGCATGTCGTACGACAGCCCGATCCAGCGATCGAGCCCCGCATCAACAGGGAAATCCGGCGTGCCGCTGATAGAAGATCGGAATTTGACGCTGGGGCAACCCTCGGCGGAGAATCACGGGTCCATGTCCAAGCACGCTCCCCTATCTGACAGCGTTCTGGAGAACCTTTCTCTGCCGGAAAGGATCGAGAGCGCGCTCGAAAGCTACCGGAGGAAGAGAGGGCTGGTGCCGGCGGAGGTGAACGTCCTCGACTGGGGTTGCGGGCGCGGTGCCTCGGTCCTGCGGCTCCGCGAACGCGGTTACAACGCTTACGGGGTTGACGTCGATCCTGAACCGATCCGTCACGGAAGTCTTATGTTCACCCGCAAAGGGTACGATCCCTCCTGGCTCAGCCTGCTCCAAGATGACGGGGCGACAACTCATCTGGATGATTTCTTCCACTTCAGTTTCTCGAACCAGGTCTTCGAGCACGTGCGCGATCTCGGACTCGTGGCCTCGGAGCTCGAACGCATCACGGCCCCTGGAGGAGCTGGCTATCACATCTACCCCGGCGCCAAACAGTTCGTCGAAGGCCACTTGATGATGCCCTTCATTCACTGGCTTCCCAAGAATCAGCTTCGGAAGACGCTCATTGCCTTTTTCGTACATACAGGAAGGGATCCGGCTTGGACGGAGCTGGCTGAAAAGACTCGAAGAGAGCGGGTGGATGCCTATTTCCAGTACAGTATTCACAAAACCTTCTATCGCCCTCACGCGAACGTTCGCAGAGTCTTTCGCGAAAGCGGTTTCTCCACTGGCTTCGGGACGATCACTCATCCCCGGGTGGCGGCGAATCCAATCCTCGGGCCTCTGTCTCGCGCTTCCATGACCCGCGCCGCCATGGAATATCTGCTGCTCACTTTCAAATCGGTCGAGCTCCAGATCGAGAAGAACGGGCAAAGGGGACACCGATGAAAATAGCCGGGCTCGTCGGCACACGCCCCAACTTCATCAATCGTTAGGCTCTTTGCAGAAGAAGAGCAACGTACGAGATAGCTGGAGGTAGGCCTGCGGAAAGCCGATGTCGAAGTCGGCTCCGGATTCTGCCGGCGCGTGGACCTGCTGCGACCGACACCGAAGTTCAATACCTCTCAGCGTTCCGGTGAACGCCTGTCGAACGTCCCCACGAAACTCTCTTCGTAGCCGTCCGCCCAGGAGAGGATGTCAAGGAATTAGTTGAAACCGTCATAAGTGACTCCTGGTCATTTCAGGTCTACGCCCCTGACCCTACGCGGCCTCAGGCACCTCGTCCTCTCGTTGGGTCGCATCGATGGCCACAACCACTTCGCCGATGGATGCGTACCCCTTTACTCGTTTGAACTGTTGCTCGCAGTGCAGCAGCACAGCGGCAAGCCATCGCTGGCGCATTTTGGTGCTACGGTAGCGTTTGATGTTGTGCTCGCAACTGCGAACCATGGAAAACATGTTTTCGATGGGATTCGTCGAGTGCAGGCTCTTGCGCAGTAGAACAGGGACCTTCAACTTGTGAAGCATCAGGACCTCCTCGAGTGCCTCAAGGAGTGAGTTTGCCGCCGATTTCAACTAGATTCAGGATATCCTCACGATGTGACGCTGCCATAACTATTTTCCCGCATCGCAGTCGCTATGATAGCGGTCACCGTGCCCAATCCTCCGCCGAGTTCCCAACAATGAGATGGACGGTTACGGCGGACCAAATTATAAATTACTGCGGCGTCACGTTCACCAATAATATGGAGCGAATCCGGATGGTTTCTGTACGTCGTGTAGAGGTCCATTACGTGCTTTGGCATCGGGTATCGAAGCTTGTGTAGACGAGTTCGCAACCCGACCCAAGACCTAAAACCGCCCCCAGAATTTCGGTTCATCGTAAATCGACCTCCAGCCAATGGTCAGATAATAATTCGACTGAAACTAAATTGGTTTGATAGCGACGCATGACGAGCAGGAAGTTCCTGAACGTAGTCCCAGCCAATAAGCCCGCCAGTTTTGATCTCGATATTTGAGTTCGAATCAAGTTGGCGAAATTTGCCTTCCAAGCTGACCATGCATTAGTCTGAAGCCGCATTCGCCTGGGACGACGCGTCCAGTTCATCCCTCAACCTCATTGACGACAGATATTAGTGTCTCACTCGGGGATGGTTGAAACCCGTCGCCTTTAGGAGAAGCCTTAAGGAGGCATGCGGTACGGTCTCCGGATGAAAGGATACCGGAAATCATTGCACACGACGTACCAGTTAAACTATCACTTTGTATTCATCCCGAAGTACCGCAAGCTGGCCTTGAGAGGAGATGTAGCGGTTCGGCTGAGGGGTCTTATCCGAGAGATCTGTGCTCGAAACCAGATAGAAATAGTGAAGGGTCCTGTACGGCCAGAGCACGTGCACCTGTTGTTGAGCGTACCACCGAGTCTGTCGCCGAGTCGTGTGATGCAGTTAATCAAGGGCAAGTCGTCACATCGTTTGATGCGCGACTTTCGGTCGATCCGCAAGGAGTTCTGGGGTCGGCACCTTTGGGCCCGTGGTTACTTTGTGGCGACGACGGGCAATGTGACGGATGAGGTGATAGTGAAGTAAATAGAGCTTCAAGGTGACGTGCCCCAGGACGACGATAGTTTCAAGGTAAGCGAATAGCGAATAGCGGAAAACCAAGCCGACTTTAGTCGGCGACCGAACCCATCGCCTTTAGGCGATGGAGCGCAAGCGCTTAGTCAATTTGTCGCCTACCGGCTCTTTGGCGTCTCGATGCAAGGTCCCTCGAGAACGCTTCACACCTGGGGCATGCGGTGTCCGGAGAATATTTTTCTCTCTTTGGCGCACAGCCCGAGCTCGGCCGTCTGCTCTAGCCATCCGACGATCGGACCGGTGCCGTCCCTCGCTCGGCTCGCAGACGGCGTGTTGCTCGAGGAGGCTCGAGTCCCGTTTCGCGGCAGCGAGAAGCCGGCTCGAGGCTATCGAGCGAGGTAGCGTGGGTTGAAACGATTGTATTTGGGGGGGTGTAGGACGCCGCAATCGCACCGGTCTATTTGAGCTCGAGTAGGATCGCGTTCGCCTCTTCAGCGAGTGAGGAATCGGGGTCCAGCTCTATTGCCTTGTGGAAGGCTTCAGCGCTCTCTTGAAATTCTCGCTGGCGGTAGTGTGCCAAACCCAGGTGATAAAGGATCTCGCCGCTTCCGGGGCGCGCTGCCGCGGCCTCTTTGATGAGCTCTAGGGCCCTCTCATAGTTACCCCGTTTGTAAATTATCCAACCGAGGGTGTCGGCGATGTCCGGGTTATCGGGCGCCTCGGTCCGAGCAATTTCCGCGAGCTCGAATGCCCGCTCGAGCATCCCCTCCTCCTCCTGGTAGAGATAGGCGAGGTTATTTGCCGCAGGTGCGAAGCGCGGACGGACACCTAGAAGCGTTTCATAGGTGTCCCGAGCCGCGCCGACCTGGTTCGACACTTGCTGCACCATGCCTTTGAGCATCATGATGGAGACGTTCTTTGGGTCGTGCTTTAGGGTACGCTGAAGCGATTCGAGAGCTTCGCCCGCTCGGTTGCTGGCGACAAACATGGTGGTGAGTTGGGCGTAGGCGGCGTTCAAATCGGGCTGAAGCTCCACCGTCTTGAGGAGCGCCGTCTCCGCTTGGTCCAGCCGTTTGGAGGCCGTGTATAGCTGTCCCAACAGGAAGTAGTGAGCTCCACTGGGCTCGATTGTCTTCATTTGACGCTGTACCCTATCGACGGCGCGACCGACGCGCCCCCACTGGGTATCGAGCGTCGCAAGTAAGCTCAGAGGCTCGATATATGTGGGATCGAGACGCAGCGATTCCGCAAGGGGTGTTTTGGATTCTCTGTCCTTGCCTTCGGCTACCAAGCTGCGGCCAAGCAGGAAATGCGCGCGCCCGTTGTCTGGGCCGCCTCGACGAAAGAGCGAAACGCCGCGGTGGCCTCTTCGTGTCTCCCTTCGCCGCTATAGGCCAGGCCGAGCAAATCGAAGACGGTCGACGAGGGCTGTCTCTGAGTGAAATCCTCCAGAATCTGGATCGCGACGGCGTAGCGGCCCGAGCGGATGTCGAGCTCCGCTAAAAGGAGGACGGCGGCAGAGGAATTGGGCTCGAGCTCTCGAATCGTCTGGAGCGTGGTTCTCGCTTGTTCGTTCTCGCCGAGGCGAATGTGCATCTGAGCGAGTCGCAATTGGGCCGATGCCATTTCCGGCCGCCTCTGGACGATGTCTTGGATGACCGCGATCGCTTCACGGAACCGCTCGATAGTTTCCGTGTATTCGTCGCGCAGGCGGTGTACGTTCGCCATGATCTGAAGTGCTTCTGGGTTCTTTGGGTTGTTCTCCATTATATGGTTCAGCGCTTTTTCACACCGCTCGAAGTCCTCGTCCGCGAAGCTGTAAGTAGCGATGCGTTGCCACACGGCTAGGAAATCCGGAGCCTCTTCGACGAGGCGGTCGAGCTTGTTGTTAGCCTCCTCCGTTCTCCCGACAAGGCGATAGAAATCCACCACGCGAATCTGGGCTACCGATCGAGTAGGCGCCACTTCGGCAGCCTGATCGAGCTCCGATTCCGCTTTCTCGAGCTCACCTGTCATTAGATAGAACATTCCGAGTGCTACGTGTGCATCGGGTGAGTCCGGCTCCCGTCTGGCAGCTTCCCGAAACGCGGCCTCCGCCTCGTCGCTCTCCTGTTTTCGGCTATGACGCACGCCGCGCGCGAGATGGTACCGGGCCTGCCCTTCGTGTCCGTGCCGGGCGTTATCGAGTCGTGCCATGACCCTGTCGATCTCTCCGGGTGTCACGGCCGTGTCGGCAAAGATTGCGAGAGCATCCAGGTTCCCAGGTTCCGTTTCGAGGACGGCTCCCGCTTGCAGTCGCGCCTCGTGGCTCTGACCCGAGTAAAGATAAACCGTGGCAAGCTTTACACGTATGTCGATGTCATCGGGATCGAGCTCCGCGGCGCGCTGAAGGTAACGGAAGGCGCGCCCGAACTGACCGGTGTCGTAGAACGTGACGGCGAGGCGCAAGGTAGCGATGGGGTCGTCTTCATCGAGCTGCAGGACATTCAGGAACTCGATGATCGCTTTTGTTGCTTGCCCTCCGCCAGATATTCGTCCCCACGTTTCAAGTGGCGTGCTGTCTGTTCGTCGGCGGAGTTGGCCGAGCTCGCGATCGCAATCGAGATGGCGAGGACAACGACGACCGCGCGCATGGAGCGAATGCACTTACAAGAATTCGAGAACACGCCACGCACCTTCCGTATTGGGCATGAGATGGCTAGGAGAGTTAAATAATGGAGAATTTCACGCCTGTGTAGCAAGTGGGCGACCGGCTTTTTCCATTTGTTCCCGCCGCCGCTGGCAGCGATAATGCTGGTGATATGACCCAGAATAGTTTCGTCGCCGCCGTCACTCTCACTCTGCTCGCTCTCGGTACGAGCGCTAACGCGCAAACGCCCGCGGACGATCGTCCCGTCAACTGGAAAGACCTTCCCTCGCCGTTCCATACAGAATCCGTGCGCAATCGCTCGGAGGTCGTCTCCCGGCCGGAAGGTGCCGAGCTGCGCCTGCCCGCGGGGTTCGAGGTCGAGGAGTACATGAGCGGGTTTACCACTCCCCGATTCATGATCCATGGGGACTCGAGTGAGATTTTGTTGAGCGACAGCGGTTCTCGCCGCGAAGAGAACGGCGCGGTCTATGTGTTGAAGGACGGGTCGAAGACTCGGATCCTCGACGGCCTGTCGCGCCCTTACGGGTTGGCGCTCCACGACGGGTGGCTCTATGTGGGGGAGCCGGAATCGGTGAAGCGCTATCGCTACGACTCGGCCGCGCTGAAGGTTTCGGGTCCCGGGGAGGAGATCATCTCGCTCGAAGGGCACGGCCGTGGCCACTGGACGCGCACGCTGCTCTTCAACGAGGACGAGTCGAAGCTCTATCTTACGGTCGGGTCAGGGTCGAATATCGATCAGAACGAAGACCCGATTCGAGCCGCGCTCCACCGCTACAACCCCGACGGCAGTGGCCACGAAAGGGTGGCGAGCGGGCTTCGCAACACCATTGGCCTCCGCTGGTACCCCGGAGGGGACGACCTCTGGGCGGCGGTTCAGGAGCGCGACGCCCTCGGTGATGACCTCGTTCCGGACTACGTTGTGAAGATCCAGGAGGGTGGTTTCTACGGGTGGCCGAATGCCTATATCGGGCCCCACCGGGAGCCACGACACGAGGACATCGATCCCGCCGAGGTCGCGAGCACGCTTTACCCGGATGTGCTTCTCGGCGCTCACGTGGCGGTGCTCGATATCCTCTTCTACACGGGTGACCAGTTCCCGGAGAAATATCGCGGCGGGATGTTTGCGGCGTTTCACGGCTCATGGAATCGCGCCGAGCGCAGCGGTTATGAAGTGGTCTTCATTCCTTTTGCCGATGGCAAGCCTGTCTCGGGTCCTGAGGATTTTCTCGGCGGCTGGATGCTCGATCCGACCAAAAAAGAAGTTTGGGGACGCCCCGTGGGCCTTTTGCAGCTTCCCGATGGCTCGCTGCTCGTCACCGACGATGGCGGCAAAAAGATCTGGCGCGTGTCTTACGAAGGTTGAGCACGGTCGGCTCTCGAGAATCTTACTGAACTCCAAACGAACATCGCCCGCGACGCCGTAGGCAAGGCGCGCGGGCGATGGGCGTGAGTGAGCACACGCCGTCCTAGTGGTAGAAAGTGTCGTCCACACTCGCTGCGTTGAGCTGGTTGCGAGGACTAACGGTGGTGGAGAACGTTCTCCGGAGGTAGGTGTCACCCGGATCGAAGATCCCATCGGACGCTCCCTGCAGCATCGCGGAGTCGCTCCTCCCTGCCACCGTGATTCGGACTCGGGTGACCCACGTGTTGGGATCGTCTGCCACTGGCGTTGGAGGTTCATCTACAAAGTTGAGATCGGCCCCGACCGCATACTGGAATTGAAGGTTCTCGATATTGCGGGAGACCGGCGTCCAATCCGTAGCCGCGCCCGTGGCTACGGTCAGGTCCCTTCGCTCGAGGGTGGGGTCGAGTGTGGGGGGAAGAGGACTAACGCGATACTGGATGGCATTGAATGCACCGATAATCGCGCAGTCGGAGTCGACCTCTCCGTTAAATCCTCCCGGGGGGTTCCAGCCCGCTCCTTGACCAGGGTTGTGGTTCAAGGTCAGTCCCACCCCGTAAGCTTGGGCGGTTGCGTCACCGTGAAGGGAGTGATTCCCATCTGGCCATCGCCATTACAGGCCGATATTTCGAGAGCAAACAAGACCTGCTGGTCATGGTACACGTTCTCCACCAGCGCTGGATCGGGAGCCGGACCGAAGGAATCGATGTCGATAAAGAGCGTAGCAGACTGCTCGATGGTGCCGCAGGGGCCCCCGCCATTGCCATTGCCAGTGGCGCCACAGGGCAATGGTTTCGACGTCGGAATGCCATCCTGGAGGGAAAGGATGGTAATCTCGTCCGGGGTGAGGCCGCCGCCGTCGGCCCACATGACTGCCAGCATTGGCGGTGTCCCGTTACCCGCCGCGAGGAGGTCCTGGGAGATACGGTTCATTCCCCAGCGCGTATTTTGGATGACGTCGGATACTTCAGGCTCCCGACCGAAGGCGACTTGCCCTTTTTGAAGCAACCCTAATACCGACGCCATCACAACTGTGGTGATGGCCATGGCGGTCAGCAGCTCGATCAGCGAAAAACCCGCTTCACCCGAGCCGCGGTTCGCCATTTGATACGTGAAGACCAGCCCGTTCCCGTCGAGTGATCAGCCGTCGGGCGAAAGCCAAACGAGGTTGGCGATGGTCACGAGGCGCTCCGCGGACCCGGTTCCATCCGCTGCTTTCATGAACAGACCCCGGTCGGGATCCCGGTCGGATGTAAAGACAACGTGATGACCATCAGGAGTCCAGCGCGGGGCGAAGTCGGACGCGGGGTCGGTCGTGAGCTTGCTGAGGGTCTTTCGTGCTGGATCGGAGGTCCATATATCAGCGCCAGCGACGCCCAACTGAAGGGCTACTTTCGTCCCGTCCGGTGATACGTCAGGAAAGGAGTAAATGTCTGCGGGTATCCCGAGCGACTCCTCCTGCCCTTCTCGATTCACCCATACCAGTCACCTCCGAAACATCATCACCGGGAAACGTCTTCTTGCCCGTGAGCATTTCGTAGAGCACCGCGCCGAAGGCAAAGATGTCGGTTCGTTTGTCGACTTTCTTTCCCTTGGCTTGCTCGGGACTCATGTAGGCCACCGTGCCGAGGACCACGCCGACGCGCGTCGCGTTTCTCGCCTGTCCGCCGGAGCCTTGGGCGACGGTGGGTGATCGTAGGCGACAGCGAGCTGTCGGCATCGGGCTGGTCGTCGACGAATATTTTCGCGAGGCCGAAATCCAGGACCTTGACGTCGTCATCCGGGGTCAGCTTGACGTTTGGCGGCTTCAGGTCGCGGTGGATGATCCTCTGCTCGTGAGCGGCCTCGAGGGCTACCGCGATCTTCGAGGCGATCGCGAGTGCTTCAGTGAGCGGAATGGTACCCCGGGCGATGCGCTCCGCGAGCATCTCCCATCGACGAGCTCGAGCACGAGGAAGTGCGTGCCCCCAACTGCTCCAACCCGTAAATCGAGGCGATGTTCGGGTGGTTCAGCGACGCCAGGACCTTCGCTTCACGCTTGAAACGCGCGAGCCGTTCATCGTTGTCGGCAAACTCATCCGGAAGGACTTTAATGGCGACGTCCCGGCCGAGCTTTCCGTCTCGCGCGCGATAGACCTCACCCATGCCGCCCTTGCCAATGAGCTCGAGGATTTCGTAGTGGTCGAGTGGGTGACCGGATTTGAGCGACACGACCGCGCGATGCTACTACGACGGTCCAAAGTGGGCAACCCGGGGATCGTCGAGAAGTCTAGGGCGTGCCTGTTTCAGCGAGCCACCCGGTAACGATGAGGAGAAGCGCCGCGAGCCCCACTTCGATGGTTGCCCAGCCGGAGCCCTCTCGCTCCGGAGCGCGGAAGTGCCACCAGTTGAAAAAGCCGCAACCGCCAATCGCCACGACCAGCGCGAGCTTCGTTGCCAATAAGCGCCCCCACGCGCTTTGCCAAAGCGACGCAAGATCTGGCAGAGCGTGCCATGCTGTGACCACACCGCTCACACCCACCAGCAGCGCACCGGTCGTCGCGATCGGCGCGAGCCTTCGGAACCGTTCTGGATTCGGGTCGCGGCGAAACGCCAGGACCAAAACGCTGAGCGTCCCCATCCATATGCCGGCGCCCGCGACATGTGCGGCCTGGATGATGATGATTGTCGTCCCGAGCACCATCGCGTGGCCCGTGAGCGGCAAGCTAAAGCAGAGGCCTAGCCCGGAGAGGCTCGTAAGCACCCAACCGAGCTTGGGTACGATAGATACCAACGCCAAACTCATGACGGAAGCGACGGCCGCGACCAGCTGCCAGCGCCACCTTTGACCCCATCGGCTTTCGATGACGATCAAGCGGAGACTTTCCCAAGACCACGCGTCTTCGCCAAAGGCCACGTAGTCATGCGCGACCGCGCGCAGGCCGATCGCGAGAACGAGCGCGCTTGCGGCCAGAAAGGCCAAGCGGCCGAGCCACTTCTCCTCTAGTTTGGAATCGAAGTAGACCCAGCGATAGCTGATGGAGCCGAGTAAGAGGATCGCCGGGATGTAGGTGAGGGCGCGCGCGAAGGCCTCGAAGCTATACGAGGCAGGCTCCATTTTCTAATGGGAGCTTTTCAACGTGAACTTGTACTCGCCCTTTTGGATGTGCCCGTCGTCGCCGGACGTCTGCCATTTCACCACGTATTCGCCGTCGGCGAGATCTTTGTCCTTGACCATGCCCATGAGCGACTTGTCTTTTCCAGGATGGACGAGCAGAGCAACGTCTCCGTTGGGTCCGGTCAAAGACACTTTGCTCACCGCCGCGTCGGGCTCCTGGGTGTACCACACCTGCACCGCCTCCGGCGCTTTGTCCAGGATCGCCCCGTCCTCGGGCGCCGTTTTGGTTACCGCCATGTGGGCAAGTGTGACGGAGGCCGCCGCGATGAACAATGCGAGCGTACAAAGGCTTCGAATGGCAAGTTTCATAGATCCTCTCCCATGTCCATACTAGGACGTGCGGCGGGCTGAGTCCAGTTCAGCCGCTCGGCGTGGCTCGCAAGAAGCTGCGCATGCCCATCATTAATACGGCCACCGAGGTCGCTCCGCAGACGATGCCCCAGAACCAATAGGGGCGCAGGAGCGCCTCTGCCATCTGAGCGACGTCGGACGGGCCGACCCCCGTCGATTCGGTGAAGAGATAGTCACCGCGCGAAAAGACACTGAGGCTGAGCTGCACGGCCATGAACGCGAGGACGACTTGCGCCACATTAGGGCTCGACTTCACCGCCAAGAGCACCGAGCCCACCCCGAGCGCGCCGACGAGTAGCCATCCGACGGGGCTCCGTACGACAAGGACGAGCGCCGCGATGCTCGCGAGCCCAAAGGTCATGAGGCCCGCATGGGCGGTTCTGGGTCGCCGGGCGAGCCAGAAAAACACTGCCGCGAGAAAACAGGTCCCACCAACCCGCCCGCGGACGTGGCTGCGCGCGCCGGCTATCGGGGATGCGCAGATAAGCGACGCCCGAGCCGTCCGCGGACATGACGAGCGATTCGAACGTGCCCCCTGTCACGAGGGCGGTCAGCCCATGGCCCATTTCGTGGGCGTAGGTCGAGAGGAGCAATAGCGGATAGGCGACGTAGCGCCCATAAGGCACAAGGTAGAGCCCTACCGTACCGACAATGACGCCGGCAAAAATCCAGGGCGCCTTGTTATTCTTCGACACACGCAGCGCGCCGCGTCGATCAGGAAATCATGATCGTGCGCGGATGCTGGGAGTTGTCCTCGAGCCGCGTCTTCTTGTTCGCGAGGTCTTCCTTGACGGGCTGGACGCGTCCGTTGACGTCCGTTGCTCTCGAGACCAACGTGTGCTCTCCTGCGCTCGAGCCCGTCCACGTATACGTGAACAGCTTCCACGCATATTTGCCCTCCGAGGGCTCCATCGTCGCTTTTTGCCACGGGCCGTCATCGACGCGGACCTCGACGGATTCGAGCGGCGTCCCGTCGTTCAAGACGAAACCGAGCGCTTTGAAGGTGTCGCCCTCGCGGCTCACGCGCGCGATGACCGACTTTATGCGCATGTGCGTGATGGCAGATTCTTTCCATTTCATTTCGCCGCCAATCATCTCGCCGTGCAACGTGCGGTACCAGCGTGCCTGGTATTTACCGAGATAAGGATCGTGCTGCACGTGGATGTTGGCGAGCCATTTCACATTGGGGGCGCCGTACCAGCCGGGCATGATGAGGCGCAGCGGAAAGCCCTGGTGGACGCTCAGCGGCGCGCCGTTCATTTCGGTGGCGATGAAGGGCTCCGGCGCCATCGCTCGGTCAATGGTGATGCTACGGCCATATTGCTGTTCGACTTCGTATTTACGGCCGCGAAACTCCACTTTCTCTGTGCCTTTATCGGCGCCGAAGAAAACCACCTCGTAAGCGTTCTCTTTGACGCCGACTTTGTTCAAGACATCAACAAGCCGGACGCCTTTCCAGCGCGCGTTCGAGGCGAGAGCCTGCATGGCGCGGGCGCTGTTGCCGGAGCATTCGAATCCGGCGACGAGCTCGGTCTCACCAAGAGCCTTGAGCTCGTCGATCGAGAAATCCGTCGGGTGGTCGACCATCCCGGTCACTTTGAGGTGGAACGTCGAGGCATCAATAGCCGGATGCCCATGGTGTTGGGTCGTGAAGAACTCGGCGGCGGGAGTGTAGGGGCCGTCG
The DNA here is from genome assembly GCA_963578475.1 of Acidobacteria bacterium bin61. Classification (GTDB taxonomy): domain Bacteria; phylum Acidobacteriota; class Vicinamibacteria; order Marinacidobacterales; family SMYC01; genus SMYC01. The sequence goes on from CAUZCL010000027.1 coordinate 48,851, forward strand.
ATCTTGCGGATATCGTAGAAACGGGTCGTCGGGCCACGTTCGGTCTTCCACCCATCTGGGTAATCCGTGAACGGGACGAGCGTCTCTCCTTGAAGGAGAGCGGGGAAAGCCCATTCAGGTAGGGCAAGAGCGCCTAGTCCGGCAACGCTTCCTCGGAGGATGTCGCGTCGTGTCAGCTCATTCGTCATGAGTTTCGTCTCTCTTTTCGTGCTTGTTTCGCGCAACGCAGTTCTATCACGATCGCCCCGATCGTGCCAAGCTCAGCGCTGCCCCCGAGGTCGTCGGAATGCGGGCTTTCCACTTCCGGGCCCTCCCACGACGCGCCCTTCTTCGTAAACGATCTCACCGCGCCGGATCGTCGTGACGGGCCAACCCTTGACGGCCCAACCTTCGAACGGCGTGTAATCTGAGCGGGAAGGGTCGTCCGCCGCACTTGCGATACGCTCGAGGTTCGGGTCGAGGATGGCGATATCGGCGATCGAGCCCTCGCGGAGCACGCCTCGCTCGGGGTAGAGGCCGAAGGTTCGCGCGGCCGCTGTCGACGTGACCTCGACGAAACGTTCCGCGGTAAGACGCCCCTTGCGAACACCCTCGGAAAAGAGAATAGGGAGCATGAAACGAAGGTCGCTCACACCAGGCCGGAGACGACCGATATCGAGCTCGGGATCCATCTTCTGCGCGCGGGTCCACGGCGCGTGATCAGTAGCGAGGAAATCGATCCGCCCGTCCACGAGACCGCGCCACATCGCGTCGACGTCGGTCGCCGAGCGAAGGGGCGGCTGGCCTATGTAGAGCGGACCGTCCTCGCCTCTGAGCCGCTCTTCCGTGAAGTAGAGGTAGAGCGGCCTCGTTTCGATTGTAAGAGGCAAGCCCGAGCTGCGGCGCGCGGTGTCGAGGGCGCGACTCGATGAGAGATGCACCAAGTGCATGGGAGCGCCTGTGTACTCGCATAGCGCCACGGCTTGTGCGCTGGCCGCGACTTCTGCGATCTCCGGACGGCTCTCGGCGTAGTGACGCAGCGAGGTCCTTCCTTCCGCGCGAAGGCGTTCGAGCGTCGAGCGCAGTAAAACGCCGTCTTCGCAATGCATCAGAGTGACCACGCCGACATCCCGGGCGGCTTCGAGGAGTGTTACGAACGCCGCGCGGTGCTCGCCGAAATCGGACCGCGTCATGAAGACTTTGTGGCTCGGCTGACCCAAGGCCGCAAGCTCTGGCATGAGCGCCGCGAAGTCCGGGCTCGGCGGCCATGTCGAAGCGTGGAAAAAGACATCTCCGATCGCGCTCTTCTCGACTTCGTCGAGCCAGCGCTTCATTGCATCGACCGCGTCCTCGCCGTCTTGGGGGTAGGCAAAAGTCCCGACCGTCGTGATGCCGCCCGCCACCGCCGCCGAAGTACCGGTGGTAAGGTCGTCGACGAAAGAACCTTGAAGATGCGTGTGCGGATCGATGCCGCCGGGGATGACGAGCTTGTCGGTCGCGTCGAGGACGCGCGCGCCGGCAGGGATGTCGAGCGCGGGCCCGATCTCCGCGATGAGCTCGCCCGATAAGCGCAAGTCGGCGATCTGGTTAGAATCCGCGTTGACCACGCGTCCGCCGCGGATCACGATCTCCGTCGAGGCTTGCATGGGTGAGGCGCGAGCGATCCATCCGGTGGCGACCGCGCCTATGTGGTGGAGTGCCTCGCGCCGGTTCATGGTAAGCGGAATTGTGTCATGCTACGCCGATGTTGCGCACGATGTTCGTCGTACTAACGCCTTTTTGGTCCTCCGCACGGCCACAGAGCGCATGCTCGCGCCTCACAGCACGATCGACGACGAGCTGGGTTGGGCGCTCGGCTGGGCGTCGAAACGACAGAAGACGGGACCGTGTTCTGGCAGTGGGGCGACGATGGATCGTTCAAAGCGCTCGCGGCAAGCTCGCGTGCAGGGCGAACGGCGGTCGTCGTGCTCTCGAACGGGCAATGGGGGCTCGACGTCGCCCGTCCCGTCATCGAGCACGTGCTCGGCGTCGACGTTTTCTGGATTTCAGAATGGTGAACTACCGCTAGCCAGGTAAACCTGAAAGCTATTGAAACGAAGTGACTTAGCTGGCACCCTCCAGAAAAGTGCGAACAAAATCCTCACTTCTGACCGGTTAGAGGTTAACCGTTCCAAAACAGAGGAGTAATAGATGCGACGCAGTGTTTACTGGGTTTGCATGTTCTTGTTTCTCTTATCCGCAGTTCCCGTTGCCTGGGCTCAGGTGCCGCCCCCGCCGGACAGGGCCGATGCGCTGTCCGACCGCTACCCGGGGCGCGCTTACTCGCCTTATGCCGGCCGTGGGTTTCCGAGCCGCCCTTTCTGGCGACACGCATCTTCACACCAGCCTGTCGATGGATGCGGGTGCTTTCGGAAATCGTCTCGGCTCGACGCGGCCTATCAGTTCGCGCGCGGCGAAGAGGTCACTTCCTCGACGGGGTTGAAAGCGAAGCTTTCGCGCCCGCTCGACTTTCTCGTCATCGCGGATCACTCGGACAACATGGGCTTTTTTCCTGACCTGTTCGCAGGCAAAGCCTTCATTCTGGAGGATCCGACGGGTAAGGATTGGTACGACCGCGTTATGGCTGGCGAGGGTGTCGGTGTAGCGCTCGAGCTCATCGGCCTGTTCTCGCAGGGCGAGTTCCCGGAGCGGCTTACCTACACGCCGGATTCTACTCCCTACAAATCGGCGTGGTCCGCGACGGTCGATGCGCAGAAAAGTTCAACGACCCTGACCAGTTCACGGCCTTCATCGGTTACGAATGGACGTCACTCGTTCGGGGCAACAACATGCACCGCGTCGTCTATCGAGACGACGGTGACATAGGTCGGCAGATGGTACCGTTCACGACCATCCCGCCTATGGGTAGCACCAACCCGCGCGACCTCTGGAAGTGGCTCGCCAACTTCGAAGAGAAAACCGGAGGGGACGTGCTCGCCATCGCGCATAACGGGAACCTTGCCAACGGGATCATGTTCCCGCTCGAAGCGCAATATGACGGCGTTGTGCTCGACGACGTCTATGTCAATCAGCGTGCCAAGTGGGAGCCGCTTTACGAAGCAACCCAGATCAAAGGCGATGGCGAGGCACACCCGTTCTTGTCGCCCAATGACGAGTTCGCTGACTACGAAACGTGGGATTTGGGAAACCTCGATGCTTCCGAAGCGAAGACGAACGACATGCTCGCGGGGGAATATGCCCGCGAAGCGCTGAAGCGCGGGCTCGCGATCGAAAAAGAGCTCGGCATCAACCCGTACAAGTTCGGAATCATCGGCTCGACCGAGAGCCACACATCACTCGCAACGGCGCAAGAAGACAACTTCTTCGGCAAGCATTCCGGCTACGAGCCCAATGCCGATCGGATGACCCATCCGTTCATGAAGACCGATGCGGGCACCATCTTCGGGTGGCAGCAAGTTGCTTCGGGGCTCGCGGCGGTCTGGGCGACCGAGAACACGCGAGAGGCCATCTTCGACGCCATGGAGCGCAAAGAAGCCTACGCGACGACGGGCTCGCGCATGGGCGTGCGCTTTTTCGGCGGCTGGGAGTTTACCGATCAGGATTTGAACAGCCGCCAGCCCGCCTTTGCGGGCTACGACAAAGGCGTCGCGATGGGCGGCGATCTTCGCGCGCGCACAAGCGGCGCTTCCGCGCCGACGCTCATGGTCTATGCGCTGCGCGATCCGATCGGCGCAAACTTGGACCGCATCCAAATCATCAAAGGCTGGATGGATGCACAAGGGGCTACCCACGAAAACGTCTACGACGTCGCCTGGTCGGGCGACCGCCGGGTGGGTGCAGACGGGAAGCTGCCCGCGGTGGGGAACACCGTGGACGTGGCCAACGCGAATTGGACGAATACGATTGGTGCTCCCGAACTCGGCGCCGTGTGGAGCGACCCCGATTTCGACCCAGCACAAAAAGCTTTCTACTACGCGCGGGTGATCGAGATCCCGACACCCCGTTGGTCGACCTATGACGCCTTTCGGCTCGGGGTTCCCTTGCCCGAGGACGCGCCGACGTCGACACAAGAGCGGGCCTACACGGCACCCATTTGGTACACGCCGTAGGTGCGCGGAGGCAAGTTGACGGCGTGATGTCGAGCCGGGCCACTTGTCCGAAGTGCGGCGCCGAAGCGCTCGGGAAGTTTTGCAACCAGTGTGGCGAGCCACTCCATGCGGTCTGCAAGGCATGCGGCACGGAGGCGCCGGCCAAATCGCGCTTTTGTCCCGAGTGTGGCGCGTCTTTCAAGGGCGCGTCGCCGAAGAAGAAGCCGGTGGCTCCCTCTTCGCGAGACGCGTTTGTGACGCCGTGGATGTTTGCCGGAGGCGTCGGAGTCGTGCTTGCGGCCGTCGGGGTGTTCTTGATTCTCGACCGCCAAAGTGTGCCGCCGCCTTCGAGCGTCCCTGCCGCGAGCCCGGCGACGAACGCCCCGCCGGATATTTCGTCTTTGTCGCCGCCGGAAGCTGCCGAGCGGCTCTTCAATCGGATCATGACGGCGGCTGAGCAAGGCGATTTAGGTGAAGCCCAGAGGTTCGTGCCCATGGCACTTCAGGCCTATGGCCAGCTCGGCGTGCTCGACGATGATGGCCACTACCATGTCGGCTTGCTCCATGTGACCATAGGTGACACGGATAGCGCTCAGGCCGAGCTCGACGCGATCCGCCAATCCGTGCCCAACCATCTTCTCGGCATCCAGCTCGCGCACGCGATCGCGCAGGCGCTCGGCGATGAGGACCGGGCGAGAAAGGCCTATCGCAACTTCCTCGACGCTTACGACGCTGAGATCGCGACGGGGCGGGCCGAATATCGGGGGCATCGAGGCGGTATCGATAGTTTTCGAGACCGCGCGGCAGAGGCGATCCTTTAGGGTCGATTTGATAGACTGTTCCAATCGTGACGTTACTCGACATCCAAGCCGGCCCCCATCTTTTCAAAGCCCGTTTCGAGGACGAACGGGCCCCCAAGACCTGCGCGCGGTTTCGAGAGCTTCTTCCGTTTGAGAACAAGGTCATTCACGCTCGCTGGAGCGGCGAAGCGGTTTGGGTCCCTCTAGGCGAGCTCGATACGAAGTTGAAATTCGAGAATCACACGAGCCATCCCTCGCGCGGGGATATCTTGTTTTACCCCGGCGGCTTCAGCGAAACGGAGATGTTGTTCGCTTACGGAAGCTCTCTGTTCGCGAGCAAGATGGGGCAGCTTGCCGGGAATCATTTTCTCACGGTCGTCGACGGCCTCGATGAGCTGGAGACGTTTGGAAAGCTCGTGCTCTGGGAAGGCGCCCAAGATATCACATTCCGCATTGCGGGGTGACTGAGAAAATGACGAAAAAGATTTGCGTGATCGCGCTTATAACCGGGCTGGCCATGGCCGAAGCCGACGACTGGAATCAGTGGGGCGGACCCAATCGTAATTTTCACGTATCGTCTATCGGACTCAACGTGTCATGGGGGCCGGACGGCCCGGAAAGGCTGTGGAGCCGTGCGCTCGGAGAGGGCTATTCGAGCATCGTTGCGAGCAGCGATCGGCTCTTCACCATGTACCGTGACGACGAGACGGAAGTCGTCGTCTCCCTCGACGCGGCGACGGGTGAAACGCGTTGGGAGCATCGCTACAACGCTTCGCTCAAAGAGGACATGAACTATGGCACCTGGCTCCGTCAGGGCGGGGCGGGACCGTACTCGACGCCGCTCTTGCTGTCGGGCGTGCTCTACGCGGTTGGCGTCACGGGAAAGTTCCACGCTTTCGATGCGAGCTCCGGCGAGATCCTCTGGTCTCACGACCTCGACGAAATGTTCGACATGTCGGGATATAGCGGTTTCGCACCGAGCCCTATCGCCTATGGTGGCAACGCCATTCTTCCCGTTGGTGGTCGTGGGCAGGCGGTGGTAGCCTTCGATCTCGAAAGCGGCGCCGTCGCTTGGAAGAATCAAGATTTCCGCCTCGCGCCTGCGTCACCCCTATTGATCGACGTCGACGGGGAAGAGCAGCTCGTCGTTTTTACGCCCGACAACGTCGTCGGTCTCGACCCGGAAGACGGCGCGCTTTTATGGAGCTATCCGCACGCCACGAATTACGGCCTGAACATCAGCACGCCCGTTTGGGGTGAGGGGAACTTGTTGTTTTCCTCGTCCGCCTATAATGGCGGAAGCCGCGTCATTCGGCTTACTCGCGAAGGCGGCAAGACGACAGCCGAGGAGCTCTGGTCCACGAACCGGTTTCGGCTTCACTTTGGAAACGCCATCCGCGTCGGCGAACTCATCTACGGTACGAGCGGGGATTTCGGGCCAGCGTTCTTCATCGCCGTGAACATCCACACCGGCGAGGAAGTCTGGCGGGAGCGCACCTTTGGTCGCTCTCAGATGGTCTATGCCGATGGGATGTTTGTGATCGTCGACGAGGGAGGTGACCTCGCCCTCGCCAAGCCCACTGCCGAAGGCCTCGACGTCCTCGCGCGCGCGGAGCTTCTGACCGAAAATGCTTGGACTCCACCCACGCTCGTGGGAACGCGCCTCTACCTTCGGGATCGAAAGAACGTTGTCGCCGTTGAGCTCGTCAAATAGAAGTGTCTTGCTTTCTTAGACGCGCGTCCGATATACGGCGCCCATCCCGCCGAGGCCAAGCAGGGCGAGAATCTCGTAGCGTCCGATACGGGAACCGTTCGTGAGGACCATCGCAGAAATCTAAGGTGCTGAGGTGCAGGTGCTGCGTCTTGAGGTGCTGAGGTGCAGGTGCTGCGTCTTGAGGTGCCACCATTTTGTTCTTCGGTACGAAAGGGTGTTGCGTTTTTCGCCGAGAATTAGAAAAAAGTTAGTCGGTAGGGATGATACCACCACCAAACTCGTCAGGGATCCCCTCGAAACGTCGAGACTTAGTGCATTTCTTCTCCCAACGAGGGAGGTTTCGAAATCAGAATTCGTCTATACGTAGTATGTCTCGGCAACTCCGTCTGCTCCATGGCGAGAGCGGGCTCGTGGAGATCACGTCGCGTACCCAGCATGGGCGGTTTCTGATGCGCCCGTCCCCCGGGGTCAACGATCTCATTCTCGGTGTGCTCGGGAAGGCGCAAGCAAGGTACGACGTGATCTTGCATGCGTTCATTTTCCTATCGAACCATCTGCACATCCTAGCTACGGTGCTATCCCCTGAGCAATTGTCTCTATTTATGGCTTTTTTCAAAGGCAACCTAGCGAAGGAGCTTGGTCGCCTCTATAACTGGAGAGAAAAGTTTTGGGGTCGGCGCTACCATTCCGCATCGGTTTCCGGCGCCGAGGAAGTCCAAATCGCGCGATTCCTCTACATCCTGGCCAACGGCTGCAAAGAAGGGCTCGTTGGCTCACCGCTCGAGTGGTCCGGACTCTCGAGCACCGGCGCGCTCTACCGCGGCGAAGCGACGATGCAGGGAACCTGGTACGACCGCACCGCACAGTATCGTGCGGCCCAGCGTGGCAAGTACCAGCTTTTTCCAAGCACCGAGACCGTGCACTTGAGCCCACTTCCGTTCCTCAACCAACGAAGCGTAGCCGAGCAGCAGAAATTCGTGGTCGCATCCGTTCGTAGGATTGAACGAGAGACCGCTCAAACACATACGACCAACGGTACGAAGCCTCTAGGGGCTCGAGCCATTCAACGCCAGAAACCTCACGACAAACCGAAGGCGTTCAAATCCTCCCCCGCGCCGTTATTCCACGCCGCGAACCGGGAGGAATTTTGGACAATGTACAACGCGCGCCAGAACAAGGTGGCGGCCTATCGCGTTGGGGCCGAACGTTTGAAGAGGGGCGAGCTGGGCGTGAGCTTTCCACCGGGATGCTTTCCTCCGAGACTCCCGTACGTGGAGAGCCGCGCACCGCCTTCGCCTCCGCATGTATCACGGGCTCTACGAGATCGTCGAAGGCTTTACCAAGAACGCGCATGCAGGATTCGGGCGCTCGACCTTGGGCCCACTCGTCGTGCTCCCGGTGATCCTCTGGATCGGCGTCACGCCCTACACATGGCCCGTCTTGGCGGCGCTCTATCCTGAGCTCGCCTTCGCTGGGGCGATTGGCTCGATTGGCGCGAGCCTAGGGCTCGTCTTGGTTGCCCAGAGCCTCGTCCATTGGCGTCTGGGATTCCCACTCTGGCCCGTCCTCGTGGCTCCCATCGCCACGGTGATAGGGTTTTTCGTCGTGCTCCGCTCGCTCAATATGGTGCGCAAGGAAGGGGTTGTACGTTGGCGCGGTCGCGAATAACCACACGAGAGCACCGAGTTTTGAGCATGAGAGAAAAACGCCGGCGCCCGATGAGGACGCCGGCGGCTTGAAACCGAGGCTACTCGGAGACCGTAATCGTGACCGAGGTGCAGAGGCCGGCCTCGTCGAGCGTCACGTGCTCGCCATCACCGATCTGAATCGTGATCGTATGCTCGCCTGGCTCGAGCTGCATTTCGATCATCGCGGAGCCGTCGCCGAAATGTACCCAGGGGTCGGCTTCTGGAATGGCCTCTCCAGGTGGGAGACATTCGGTGTTCAGGCCGAGGTGATGGTGGCCCGCTCCTTCGTGAACGTCACCTTTCGGCTCGATCGTGATGTTCTCGGAGCCGAACTCGAACGCGACCGGCGAAGTGACGGTCGCCCCGTCTTCCGGGGTGATGAACCAGACGCGTGGTGCGTCGGAGCTCTCCGCCATCTCGGCGGGCTCTTCAGCGACAGCGTGTTCCATGTCGGCCTCGTGGCCGGCTTCTTCTGCTTCTTCTTCTTCGCCACCACCGGCGCAAGCGAAGCTTAGGCAAAGAAGGAAGATGCAAGTAAGGGCGGTCAAGTAAAATCCGTATCTCCCCTTGAGTGGGGTGAGAAGGGTCCTCATTTTAAATTCTCCTGTCGTTGGGTTTGCGCGGCAACGGTGAATTTCGAGCCGTGCGGATCCAAAGCCCCTCAATCCTAGGGGAAAACGGGGCCCACGACAAGGGCAAACCGGCCGTCAGGATTTCAGGCTTCGTGGGCCCAGCGCCCGCCCACCATCGTTCGCTCGACGGGGGTATCGATGAGCGTCGACGGGTCGACTTCGGTCGGATCTTGGCCGAGCACCACGAGGTCGGCGAGCTTGCCGGCTTCGAGAGAGCCTTTGTCGTTTTCTTCGTACGACGCATTTGCGCCGTGGAGTGTGCCGACGCGGATCGCTTCCAAAACGCGCACTTTTTGACTCGCGCCCCACGTGGTGCCGTTCATGTCCGTGCGTAACGCTCGATTGGAGCGCCATCATCGGCTCGAACGGCCCGGGCGGGTAATCCGAAGTCTGCGTCACTTTGATCCCCGCATCGAGGAAGCTCCGAACCGCGAACATGTGCTCCAGCCGCTCGGCGCCGTAGTAGATCATCTTCTCACCGTGATAGTAGACGTAGGTCGAGAACGGGTTTGGGATTGCGCCGAGCGCGCGGATGCGCGCGATGAGGTCGTCGTTGATGACGGTGCAGTGCTCGAGGCGGAAGCACGGATCCTCGCGAGGTAGCTCCTGCTGGACGCGCTCGAGCACGCGCAGCGTGATTTCGATCCCGACATCCCCATTGGTGTGGACGGCGACTTGCCAGCCTGCCGCGTGCGCTTTGCGCGCCTGTTCATAGAGCTCGCTTTCTTCGGTCACGATGATGCCGTAATCGTCGAGGCTTCCGACGAAGGGCTCGCTGAGCCGCGCCGTGCGCTCCAAGATCGAGCCGTCACAAAGAAGCTTCACCGGCCCTACTTTGACCCACTCGTCCCCGAGCCCCGTTCGGACCCCGGCCTCGATCATCGCGTAGAGATATTGCACATCGATGAGTGCGTAAACGCGCAGAGCGAGCTCGTCCGCCTCGCGGGAATTCTGATAGGACCTCAAATCGTCGGGCGAGCCGAGCGCGTCATGGGCGGAGGTGACACCCGATCGCGCCATCATCTCCGTGATGAGCTTGACGCCCTCCCGCGCTTGCTCGCGCGAGAAATCGGAAGGGAGCAAATTGTCCATCGTAAACGCGGCGTTCTCTTCGAGCTTTCCATTGAGCCGACCCGAGGCGTCGCGCCCGCGATGGCCGCCTTGCGAATCGGGCGTGTCTTCGGCAATGCCGGCTTTCTCGAGGGCGAGCGAGTTCACATAGGCGGTATGTCCGCAGCGGTGCTCGATGAAAACGGGATGTTCGGGCGCGACTTCGTCGAGGTCCTCACGTGTGAGGGCGCGGCCTTCTGCGGTCTTCTGCGGTCTTCGTGTCGTCATATTTGAATCCCGTCACCCAGTCGCCCACCGGGGTCTCTTGGGCATAAGCACGGATGGCGCCCTTGATCGCTTCGATGGACCTCAGATCGCAATCGAGGCGGGTCAAATGGCGAAGGCCTGAATAACCCAGATGGGTGTGTGCGTCGATGAATCCAGGGACGACTGTCTTTCCTTCGAGGTCGATCTTCCGCGTTGCGGCGGTGGCAAGGTTGAGCACGCCGTCGTTCGAGCCCACGGCAAACAAACGTCCTCCGGCGATGGCGACAGCTTCGGCCTTTGGCTGCCGGTCGTCGACAGTAATAATGTTGCCGTGGTGCAGGGTCAGCTCCGCGCGCGTCTGCTCGAGCGGGAGAAGACTGGCGGCGCTGACGCTTTTGAGAAACTCGCGGCGGTTAGGACGAAACATGGTGCCTCCTCTCGAAGAGGCACGATTCTATCAGACTAGTTTTCGTCGGACTTCGTTTTCTGTGGCTGCTCGGCTGGGAGCCCTGCGAGGAACAGGTCGCTCAAGCCGGCGATGGTGCGATGATCGTGGCTGGATTTGCTGCGAAACATTGCTTGTTCCTCGCCCGTCTCGCCGATAGCGAGGAGCGCCGCGACGAGGACTTCGACTTGTGACGGTCCCGGCTCCGGGGCGAGGACGTCGGCGAGACGCACGATACCCACACGAACACGCTCGGCCAGTTGCTCGGCCCGTTGATGTTCCGGCGCAATTCTGAGAGCTTCGCACACGAGCCGGAGACTCCCGGCAAGATCGCCAGTGGAGAAAGATGTCTCGGCGGCCTCTAGTTTTTCTTCGGCCCTGACCACGTCTCGCTGCGTGGCTCCCGGAAGTGGGGGCATCCCAGTCCACGTCGCATCGTAAATCGACAGCGTACGGTCACTGTCGTTTGCGCTAGCAAGAGCGGCGCTCTCCACGAGCTTTTCGAGTCGGCGCAAATGCAGGCTCGCCCCGTCCTTTAGACCGACGAGCGACAGGTAGCTCACATCGTCGCGCTCGAGCGAATCCGTGAGGCGTTTCGACGGCGAGCCGATGCCTTCCCTGGAAAAGAGCGCCCGGTTTTGATGCGCGAGATCCTTGACCTGGGAAAGTGTGCGTCGTGCTTCCTCGCGCAGTTGCGTCTTGTATTGGCCGAGGAATCGCCGAAAACGGGTCAGGTCGTTAATTAGATCGTCGGCGTTTTGATAGCGCAGCTCAACGGACTTGTTCATCATCTTGGAGACGATACGGCTCAGCTCCGTTGGAATAGCGGGAAAGAGCTCCCGGATCGGTTTCGGTTCACAGCGAACGATCTCGTCGAAGACGACCTGGACGTTCTCGCCGTCGAATGCCTTCTGGTCCGCCATCAGCTCATAGATGAGAGATCCGAGCGAGAAAATATCGGACCGCGGATCCGCTTTGGCGCCGACGACTTGCTCGGGAGACATATAGAATGGCGTCCCCACGATCTGCCCTACTTCCGTGAGCGTGGAAAAAGCGATATGCGCGAGCCCGAAATCGAGAAGTTTGACCTCGCCGGCATGGGTCACGAAGACGTTTCGCGGTTTGACATCGCGATGGATGACACCTCGATGATGAGCGTGGGCAAGGCCTTTGGCGATATTCTCGGCGATGCGCAGTCTTGTTTCGAAGGTCAGGTGCTCGCCCGCCGCCATTAGCGCCGTTACATCGCTGCCTTCGAGTAGCTCCATCGCGATGAAAACTTTGTCGTCTTCCTGGCCAAGGTCGAACACCGTGACGATGTTCGGATGCTTGAAGGAGGCGATGACACGCGCCTCCCTAAAAAACCGCTCCACGGCTTGGACGTTGGGCTCGGCACCTATGGTATGAACCTTCAGGGCGACCTCGCGCTCGAGGACCGTATCGAGAGCGCGGTAAACCACCCCCATCCCGCCTTTGCCGATCCGGCGAAGAATCTTGTACTTGCTGATTTTTTCCATGGCCCGTCTACCAGTGTAGCGTCTGTCAAGCGCCGAGGAGAGGCCAATCAGACCAGGGATCGCGCCCGGAGTCAAATGGCTCCCACTGGGCCTCTAGTGCTTGAGCCCGTTAATCCTGTCGGTAAAGTCCGAGGTCATTTTTTGGTGCTGGCAAGGCGCTCCGACGATTTCATATCTAGATATTCCGAGGAGGAGCAACGCAGCCAGCGTCGAAAAGGACCCGGAATTTACCGGCAGGATTAGCGGGTTCGAGCACTAGTGGACTGTAACATATAAACGTTTAGTGATAGTGTATCTCTCATGGAAGAGAGAACGAGTGTTGTATTGACCGGAGCGGAACGGAAGGAGCTTGGTAAACGAGCTTCGAGCCGAAGCGGTCGCGCTGACGACGCGCGAATTGCTCGGACTTTGGTTTTATTGGCCGACGGTGCGAGCTACACAGAGGTCCAGCGGACGGTAGGCTGTACGGCGCCTTTTGTCAGCAAGTGGAAACGCCGCTTCTTGGAGGAACGTCTTGCAGGTCTGTATGCGCGTCACGAGGGACGTCCAGTTCAGGTGCTCACACCT
>CAUZCL010000028.1:0-61454 GCA_963578475.1 Acidobacteria bacterium bin61
TGCCGTCGAGCCGTCAAAAGCATGCATGATGCACTTCCTCGATTACGGCGTGACATCGATGTCATGCCCTCGCCGATAGCCGAGCAACCAGGGCTCTTGCTACGCGATCCGTTGCGCTATACGGGCGACGTGCTCGTGATCCCGCCGGCATGGGTCGCTCTTCTCAGGTGTCTCGACGGAGCGCACTCGATGCTCGATGCGCAGGTGGTGATGACGCGCCTCGCGGGCGGGAAAATGGTAGCGCAAAGCGAGCTGCAGGAATTCGTGACGATCTTGAGTGACAGGGGATTTCTCGACGACGAAGCGCTCGCGCGCCGAGTGGAGCGAGCGCACGACGCCTTTCGCGCCTCTCCGGTGCGCGAGGAAACCCTTGCGGGCTCCGCCTATCCCTTGGAGCGAGAGGCGATAGAGAGCTTGCTCGATCAACGCATCGACGGTACCGCCAAGCGTAGTCTTTGCGCGCCGGATGAAGTCTGGCCGCTCGCGATCGCGGCGCCTCACGTCTCACCGGAAGGCGGCTACGCGTCTTACAGTGCGGCCTATGCGTTGCCCGAAAACGCGGACGAGGACATAAAGACGTTCGTAATCCTCGGTACGTCGCATTACGGCGCTCCCGAACGGTTCGGTGTGACGTCGAAGCCGTTCCGCACGCCGCTCGGTACGGTCGAAATCGACCGGGACGCGCTGTCGTTTTTTGTGGAGCGAGGCGGGGACGCGGTGGTCGAAGAAGATTACTGCCACCGAACCGAGCACTCCATCGAGCTTCAAGTTCTCTTTCTGCAATATCGGCTCGCCCAACCGTTCCTCATTCTTCCCATTCTGTGCGGCCCGTTCGTCGATAGCCTGGTTCGAGCTGTGCCGCCGGAGACGCTCGACGGAAATGCGCGCGTGTTTCACGCCCTCACCGAGCTTGCGACGAAGCGACCCGACCTCGTATGGGTTCTCGGGGTCGACATGGCGCATATCGGCCTGCGCTACGGGGAGAACGAGCCAGCCCGCGCCTATGAAGGACGCATGCTCGAGGTGCGCGAGCAAGACGAGCGGCGCTTGGAGCGTATTGCGGCGGGTGACGCTGAAGGATTCTACGAGCTCGTGCACCCGGAAGGAGACGCGCTCAACTGGTGCGGCTATGCGCCGATCTATACGTTTCTTCGAGCCATGCATACGAGGCAGGTCGAAGGCTCGGTGTGCTCCTACGAGCAATGGAACATCGACGAAGCCTCTGTCGTCACCTTCGCCGCGCTCCACTTCCAGGAGAAATGAAGAGTTTCGCCGATCATGGCGTCGCGGGTTTCCGGTAGTCGAGCGGAGGCAGGCGATCACCGACGAGCGATTCGTAGACAAAATCGGGCCCCACGCGACGCTCTCTCTCGCGATGGGCATCCTGGACGATCTGCGGATCGGAGAAGACATCGATAGCGGTGAGCGTCAATGTCTTGGCCGCGACGATCATCCCCTTGTTGCCGATAGACGTTCCGCCCGCGGCGATGGCTTGCCATGAATGCGCGGGAGTACCCGGAACCCACGTCGCCGTGCGCAGCCCGGCCGTGGGCACGACCCAGCTCACATCTCCAACGTCCGTGGACCCGCCACTGCCTTCGTCGGTAACGTAGAATTCCTGCACTTCCGCGGCTGAGGATAGCGGGAGCACGTCATTGGTGAAGGACTGCTGGAGTACTTCGCCGAATTGGCGTTCTTTTTCCGTGTATTCCACGCCGCCGACTCGCTCGAGACTCTCGTACATCCTGCGCGCGAGCGTCTCGTTCGGCAAAAGCGCATAGATACCGTGGACCACTTCGAACTCCATGCGTGTTTCTGTCCCCAGCGCCGCGCCTTGTGCGGCCTTCACGACGCGATCGAAAATCGCGACCACGTTGTTGGGATCCGGATTTCGGACGTAGTAATAGACTTCGGCAAAGTCGGGGACAACATTTGGCGCGGCCCCACCCGAGGTGATCACGTAGTGGATGCGTGTTTCTTGAGGCACGTGCTCGCGAAGCATGTTGACCATCGCGTTCATCGCCTCCACGCCATCGAGCGCTGAGCGGCCTCTCTCGGGCGCACCGGCAGCATGGGCGGACAATCCATGAAATCGAAACTTCGCGGACTTGTTCGCGAGCGAGCTGCTCGCGGAAGCACTATTCCTGTCACCAGCGTGCCAATGAAGCACGGCGTCCACGTCGTCGAACAAGCCCTCGCGAACCATATACACTTTGCCTGCGCCGCCCTCCTCGGCCGGCGTGCCGTAGAGCCGAATCGTGCCCGAGGTTCCCGAGCGATCGAGCCACTCTTTGACGGCGATGGCCGATGCCACCGAGGCCGTGCCGAACAAATGATGCCCGCAGGCGTGCCCGGCCCCTTTGTCGTCGATCGTTTGTCTCTCCGGCACCCGGTCCTGCGAGATTCCCGGTAACGCGTCGAACTCCGCGAGAATGCCGATGATGGGCTCGCCTGACCCGTAAGTCCCCACGAACGCGGTGGGCATCCCCGCGACACCTGCTTCGACGGCGAAACCTGCATTTCGGAGTGTGCTTTGCAAGAGCTCGGAGCTTCGCGTCTCCAGATAACCGACTTCCGCATACTCCCAAATCTGCTGCGCGATGCCGGCATATTCTTCAGCCAAGGCTTCGATCCCGCGGATCACGTTTTCGTCAGGCTGCGCCACCATGGGTTGGGCAAGCGCGCTCGACATCGCAGCGAGGACCAAAAGCAACCACACTTGAATGTGTTTCACGAGTGCTCTCCTCTCGAACGACGCGATTCTAATCGACGAGCCCGTTACTTGGATAGCCGGTCTTCCCCGCGAGCCCTCAGCAGATAGATGGACAGCTCCTATATAATGGTTCCTGCCTGTTCGAGCCGGCCGGACGGTCGCTGGCTTTCTTCGGAAAGCGAGAGGAAAGTCCGAACTCCATAGGGCAATGTGCTGGCTAATGACCAGTCCGGGTGACCGGAAGGAAAGTGCCACAGAAAATATACCGCCTCTTGCTGGCGCCTTGGCGCTTACGAGCGGTAAGGGTGAAAAGGTGCGGTAAGAGCGCACCGCTTGGGTGGTGACATCCAAGGCAGGGTAAACCCCACACGGAGCAAGACCAAATAGGGGGGCGTTCGAGAGTGGCCCGCTCGAAGCTCCCGGGTAGGTCGCTCGACCGGACGAGCAATCGTTTCGGCTAGATAAATGATCGTCGCCTCTCGGAGGGTGACCGACGAGAGGAACAAAATTCGGCTTACGGCCGACTCGAGCAGGCTTTTTCAGAATTCAGGATACTCTCATGACTGCGGCACTAAAGCTTTGCTACGCAGTCTTGAGAGATTCCCGGATCCTGATCTCATTCTTTCTTACGGCCGAAGATCTTTCTTAGGCCGCCGAGGCCTCGGCCGGAATCGCTCGCCTTGCTGGCAACCTTCGCTTGAATTTCTTCATTCTCCGGGTCGTAGGTTGCGGCTTGTTCGTACATCTTCTGAGAGCGGGTCGTCATGCCCCTATCTTCGTAAATCTGTACGAGACCGAACAGACATTCCGCGTCGAACTGATCCATCTGGAGAGCTAGTCGAAATTGTTCTTCCGCTTCCTTGGCCCAGAGGGGGTTCTTCATCAGCACGAGGGCGAGGAGCTTGTGGTGGCCTTTCTTCGGGTAGAGACGGATGGCTTCCCGCAGCGACTGAATGGCGTCAAAGAAGTGCATCTCGTCATAGTGCCTTTTTCCCTCGCCGAAGAGCTGCTCGGCTTGTCGTTTGAGCGCCGCACCCGACGCACGCTCCGCTTTGCGAGAATTATCCTCGTCGCTTCCGGCTGCCGAAGGCTCATCGGCATCGCCATGCTTCAGCGTCTGGTCGTAGCGATGCCGATCCGCAGTCGACGAAAGCGTCTGATAGGCATGGGTGACTTTTTTGAAGAGCTCTTCGAGCAAGCCGTGGACTTCGCTCAAATGAGGTGAGTGATGGCGGTCGGGGTGGTACTTCTTCGCCATCGAGTAATAGACCTTCTTGGTCTCATTCTCATTGGCGTTGAGCCTCACTTCTAGCAGAGTGTAAAGAGTCGAGTCCGCCAGCGACGCGCGCTTAATAATGATATCCTGGCGTGCGGCAATCTCTTCGGGCGTCGGCCCCGGCGGTGCGGCGGCGGCGGTCGGTGGCGCTTGAGTCGGAGGTGCCTGAACGGGGGGTCGCCTGAGGCGGAACTGTTGCGGGGGGCTTCGGTGCACTCGCGGCCGGTGGCGGAGGTCGCGGAAGGGGAGGGGTTGCCGCTTTTGGAGGCACCGGGGGCGGTTCGACGCGCGGAACGTCCGACATTGGCGCGCCGGCTGACTCCTCACGGGCGGACGCGCGCGATTCGCCCTGAAGCACGAGCACGCCGGCGGATATGAGACCGTAGATACATCGCAGCGTCTCGTCCTCTCCAAGTGGTGAGACCGCGAAGATGTCTTCGATGGAGCTCATGCCGTCGACCCTAGACAGAATGAAATATTCCGACTGGCTCAAAGTCGACATCTTCTGATACAAGAGCACCGGGTTTTCGTTCTGCTCGAGAATCCGGCTCGCATCCCCGAGAGCTTGCCGGATCCGGTCCATATCCTCCATCCGGCGCGTGCCTTCGAGGATGATGTCGGCCGTCGAAAGGTTCAGCACGATGTCCTCGTCCACGGGATTCTCGTGCTGCTCGACGCGGTAGGAACCTTCTTTCCATTCAAATAGGGAGTAGATGATGGTCTGGATTTGTTCGACCACCTTCGCTTGCATCTCCTCCGCGGTACAATAGCCGAGCTTGACAACGGTCTTTCCGAAGCGGCGTCCCGTGCCCTTCATCGTGTTGGTGGTCATTTCGAAGGAGGCTCGGTCCAAGACCTCTTGCCGGATGAGGAACTCGCCGAGACGGTCGGACTCGACGTCGGAGTTTGCGAAGCTCATCGAGCCTTTTTGCGGAAATAGGTCCGCTTGCTCACCTTCTCGTGGCTGAGATGCAGGATGCCGCTACGTCGGTTTACGTAGAGATTGCGGATCGCGTCGGCAAGCGTTTCGCGGGTAAGATCGCCCTGCAATGGGGGTCGCTCCGGTAAAAGATCTAGGTCTTATGTTTTGACGAGAACTGATAACTCGTTGTATTTTAACATATTCTGGGTCCGTGCCGCGAGCCCAGATACAGGCTAGCCCGATAAGATTAACGATTGTCTTCGCCCCCAATAAACTAATTCTGGACTGTTCAACCGCTATAGGGAGATCTAGTGAGCTTGTATTTGGTAACGGGAGGCGCCGGCTTTGTCGGGTCCTGTCTCGTGCGCTTTCTGTTGGATCGTGACGAAGAAGTCCGCGTTCTCGACAATTTTTCAACGGGCAAGCGCGAGAATTTGACCGAAGTCGAGAGCGGCATCGAGGTAGTCGAAGGCGACCTCAACGATCCCGCGGCCTTGTCTCGGGCAGTTTCGGGCGTCGACTACGTTTTCCACGAGGCGGCTATCCCATCCGTGCCGCGTTCGGTGGAAGAGCCGGTCGAATCGCACGAGGCTAACGCGACGGGAACGTTGAGCCTCCTATGCGCGGCCAAAGAGGCAGGGGTTCGGCGGCTCGTTTACGCGTCCTCGTCGTCGGTCTACGGCGCCAATCCCGAGCTTCCCAAAGTCGAGACGATGCGTACCGAACCTCTTTCGCCCTACGCAGTGGCGAAGCTTGCCGCGGAGCATTATTGCATCGTGTTTCATCGGCTCTACGGTCTCGAGACGGTGTCTCTTCGATATTTCAACGTGTTCGGCCCCCGCCAAGATCCGAACTCGCCCTATTCTGGCGTCGTCAGTCGTTTTATCGACGCCATCCTTTCCTCGACGCCGCCTACGATTCACGGCAAAGGCGATCAAACGAGGGATTTTACCTATGTCGAGAACGTTGCTCAGGCCAACTTCGCCGCATGTCACGAGGCTTCCGCCTCCGGCGGCGTGTACAATATTGGATGCCAAATGAGCATTTCGGTGAATGAGCTTTGGGCCACCATGGCCGAGCTCACGAGCTCGAAGCTCGAGCCGTCCTACACTTCCGTCCGCTCGGGGGATGTTCCCCACTCGGTCGCGGATATTTCAGCGGCGCGCCGTGATTTGCGCTTCGACCCGCAAATCGATGTGCGCCAAGGTCTCAAACGCACCCTCGATTTTTACATTCCGGTGACATGACCCGAGGCTCACGGCGGCAGGCATGGAGCAACCTTGCTCTGTGGTTGCTTCTGTCCGTCGCGAGCTGGGTTGTCGTCGCTGGGTGGTTGGGTGTTCGTCATATCGGCGAGCTGCCCGCCGTGGTGCCGCCCCGCGCCGCGGACCGCGCCGATTCGCTGTTCCCGGCAACGACGGGGATTCCGGATCGTCTGCGTCGCGACGAGACGCTGTCGACCGTCCTCGCGCGCAACGGTTTTTCGAGCGCAGACGTCTACGAGATCGCACGAGCCCTTTCCGCTGTCATGGATGTGCGTCACCTGCGAGCCGGTGACGAGTTCGCGTTCCACTACGACGTTGTTTCAGGCGCGGCGAGCAGGATCCAGATTCATCGCAGTGCCTTGCGACAGATCGCGCTGACGCGCTCCAAGCTCGGCTGGCAATCGGAGTCCAAAGAAGTCGAGCTCACACGACGTACGGTCTCGCTCACCAGCGTGCTCGCCGACAACCTTTTCGCGAGCATGAGCCGGTTCGGCGAAGGCGCGCCTCTCACGATCGCCTTCGCCAACGTATTTGCCTGGGATTTCGACTTCCATACTGAGAGCCGCAATGGGGACCTGTTTTCGCTCGTTGTCGAAAAGCTGTACCACGAAGGTGAGTTTGTGGGGTACGGCGACCTGCGCGCGGCAAGCTACGTGTCTTACTCGTCGAAAGAGCGCGTTTTCAGCGCTTTCTTATACGAGGACCCAGCAGGCAATCGCGATTATTACGACCCGGAAGGCAAGTCGATGCGAAAAGCGTTTCTGAGAGCGCCGCTCGACTTTCAGCGCATCAGTTCTGGATTCTCCCACTCTCGGCTCCATCCGATCCACAAAAGAAGGATGCCGCATCTCGGGGTGGACTACGCTGCGCGATCGGGCACCCCCGTCTATTCGGTGGCGGCCGGCGCGGTCACGGTCCGCAATTTCACCAAAGGAGGCGGCAACACGGTCACGGTCCGCCACGCGATGGGCTATACGACGAGGTATCTCCACTTGTCACGCTTCGCGCGTGGCTTGGGTGTGGGACAGCGCGTCGAGCAGAAAGAAGTTATTGGCTATGTGGGCATGACAGGGTCCGCGACCGGACCGCATCTCGACTTCCGGCTCATCCACCATGGAAAAGCGGTCAACCCTGTGACACAAATCTTTCCCCCAGGCCCTCCGGTGGCGGGGAAATATCGCGCCGATTTTGAGTCCCGAAAAGAGCAACTCGCGCGCCAGCTCGAAGCACCTCGCCTTGCCGGCCGCGCCGTCGTCGTCGACGATTCGTAGCGCTTATTGCCGCGATCGAGCCGTCTTGAAGCGCCGTTTTAAAGGCAAGGGGAGGTGGGGATAGAAGGGGATGGGGGGATAAGAAAAGGCGAAATCATTTTCTTTGTTTTTATCCCCACCTCCCCTCCTATCCCCAGCTCCCCTTGCTTTTAGACAATTCGAATGCCAAATGCTTACACGCGCTACTCGCTTGCCTCTTTGTTCGCGAGCAAATCGTCGACGGCGGCCTCTAGGTTTGCGAAGGGCTGGTCGACGCTCGGTGCCGGGCGCAGATTCCCCTCGCGGTCGATAAGGAAGTTCGCCGGGTAACGCGCGGTGGCACTGAGAATTTCTGGCACCTCTCCTTGGATTGTTAGCAGCGGGTAGCTTACGCTGATTTCCTTGGCGAAGGTCAGTTGGGTTTCGACTTCTTCGGTCGAGAGCCCGAAGATCATGAGCCCGTCGTCTTTTCGTAATTGGTAAAGCCGCTCTAGCTCCGGCATCTCCCTGCGACACGGCCCGCACCAGGTTGCCCAGACGTTCACGAGCACGACTTTGCCGTCATGATCGGACAAGCGGTGACGCTTCCCATAAATGTCGACGGTATCGAGGATCGGCGCCTTGACACCGCTCAAGGCGAGGTTCGTCGCCTGACGTTGGCGCTGCAGCACACCGCGAATGGGAAGCCACGTGAGGAAGAGAGACAGGACGGCGAGGGTCAGACCTACCTTTGCGGACGTGCTGAAGGCCGTGCGTCGTCGATCCGCGAGCGCCAGGAACAGCGTGATCGCGAAAGGGACGACCATTGCGAGCGTCGTCATCGAGAGTCGAAAGACGAAGTCGGCGTCACGGTCGGTGCTCGCATTCGTGAGCGTTCTATAAGCGAGAATGCCGAGCCCAGCCCCGAGCGCCGGAGACAGGATACCCGCTATCAGCGTACGGTATGAAGAAAGTTTCGACATGGCGTCTCAGCATAGTCCAAAATGCGAGACGAGAGGAACTTTAGAACCTAGCGGGCGCTCGGGCGAAAGCGCTTTAGGTCCGCTTCCCATGCCGTCTGGAATTCTTGGTAGTCGAGGCCAACGACTGCTTGACGAAGAGGCCTTCGAGACTCCAAAGCGGCAGGAGATTACCGTCTGACTGCGCGACGCGAAGCCTCGGATAGGGATCCATTCGGTCGCTCCTTTCACGCATCTGCGCGAGGCCTTCGTGAAACCACGAGGGGCGATTCCCTCGCGTCATGGCGTTGATGAAGCTGTGTGTGATCTCGTGGCGAATGACCCGTCGAAGCTTGGGCGTGATTTCGGTGAGCCCCTCGACGGGTATCCTTATCTCGCCATCGTTCAGGGCAGAGGCCCGGGCAGGAGCATGAGTCACGTCGCGAAACTCGCGGTTGGTGTAAAGGGTGACTTCGATGGGGTCCGTTGGCTCGAAACGAAACTCCTGCCGAAGGGCAGCGTACTCGCTGTCGAGGGAAGTCACGACGAGGTGGCCGATGGTCTCGTTGATGTGACCGTCAAAGCGGATCACATAGTGAGGACGCCGAACTTCTTCGAAGTCGATATCCTGATCGTTTTTCCGGAGAGCCTGCTTCAATTTGTAGGGCAGTTCGGGGGACGGACCGATGTTGAGTGCAAGCTGCCACTCGCGGATAGCGAGCGCGCTGCGTCCGAGCCCTGCATAGACGTCTCCGAGAAGCTCCCGCATCGCGGCGTTGTGTTGGTTGAGGCGCTTCGCTTGCTCGAGCACCGAACGTGCGGCGCGTAGGTCGCCGCGCGCGAAGTGGACTCTGGCGAGCTCCATGCGCACTACGAGATCATCGGGAGCTTTCGATACCGCCTGCTCGAAGAGCTCGGCCGCGCTCTCGAGATCGCCTTCTGCGACAGATTGCCGTGCCTGGTCGACATCTTCGCTGATGAGTGCGTTCAAGAACCGCGATGTAGGCGCCTCCGCGTCTTCGACGGGGTCTGTCTTTGCCGTCTCGGCCGAGCGCTCGTGGACCCTTTCGAGAAGGTGTTGTGGGAAACCGAAGGTGCTACCGTTTTTCTCGTAGAGGATCTGATTAACCTCTTCCCAATATCTTTCGACGGTAATCGATCGGCTGTTCGTCAGAAACAGAATGCTTTCTGACCCCGCGAGCGAGCCGCACAGAATCGCGAGGATGACGGCGATGGCTCGAATCGGAGGAGCGCTCGTCATCAGGGCGGCTCAGCGAAGAAGGCGGGCAAGTGGTACGGCGGCTGCGTCTCCTGCTCGAATTCCGGAGGGAAGCGACCCCATGCCGCTATTGGCGGCCTGCCGCGTATCGAACAAGCCCCACATGATGCGGTAACAGGATCGACCTTGCACTGTCGCGGGCAGAACGAAAATCTGTTCGGATCCGCTTGCGCTTGCGACGATGCGGCCGACATTGTCTTCGTTGCAATAGACACCAACGGCGATCGTGAACTTGTTCGTGCTAGAGGTGCGCAGCTGGCCGAGAAACGACCGCGCGGCTCCACTGAGGTTTCCTGCTGCGAGTTGTTGGCGCGCGTTCCCTGACGAAGGCGAGCCCGTACGGGTTTGTGGCGGAGGCGGTGTCGCCCGCGCTTGTGTTGGTGGAGGGCTCGGCTCGGTTCGCGGCGGCGACGACGTCGTGTTGGGAGGCGCCGTCGTCGCGCGTGGATCCTGCCTGGGATTGGCGGTCCCAGTGCGCGGGTCGGCCGCTTGTGGTGGTGGCTGGGTGCCGGGCGGCGGATTGGTCGTTGGCCCGTTGCTTGCCGCGCCGGGTTGAGTACTCGTTGCTTCGCCTCCTCCCATCACGAGAGGCAAGACGAAGTAATAGACCGAAAAGGCCGCCGCGGCCGCAAGCAGGACGATTGAGGTGACCTTCAGCATTCCACCGAGATCGAGGGATGACGCGCTGCCGCCGCGGCGAGAGTTGGGCCTTGGCGGCTCCCGAAACGAGCTGTCCTCTTCAATATCTGGCTCGGGCTCGTCGGCAAGGGGCGGATCGTTTGCCAGGGTCTCGATTGCGGGCGGTGTTTCGAGGACCGTTTGCTCCAGATCTGGTGGCGGCTCGAAGACCGTGTCGTCGGGCGCCTCGAAGATATCGTCTTTCGTTTGCTCGGGCGGGGGTGTCGGGAGCCCAACCGTCTCGAGAGCGCCTGGGGCAGGCGGCTCGGTGGAAGTCGAGCTCGGAAGAACGGGGTCTGACGTCGGGGCCGCGTCGGGCTCCTCGGTCGCAAAAGCGAACGCATCGTCGGACGCGGCGATGCTAGCGCCTTTCGACATCGCACCGACAACCACCGCGGCTGCGAGAATCTTGCACACTTCGAATTCGCCGAGGCTCGAGAGCGACGCGATTTGCTGAACCGTCTTCATGCCATCGGCTTGGCGCAGGACTTCGATCGTTTGCGCGTCCGCTTTCGTCTCGTTGATGAAGGTGTCCAGGATCTCGCTCGGCGTCAATACTGTTTCGAGAGTTCCAAGCTCCTTGAGCACCCAATCGCGATCTTGGATGCGTCGAAGGCTCGCGGTGATTAGATGTGGTGTTGATAGATTGAGGTCGATGGCCCCTTTGGGCAGGGACTTGGTGGCGAATTCGAAGGTTCCCTCGCTCCACGTATAGAGGTCCGTGAGAATTCTCTCGACTTTGACTCGGGCGGCCTCGGCAAGCTCGCGTTGGGAGATGTAGCCGAGCTCGGTGAGCACTTTGGCGAGCGGGTTCCCCGAGGACACGCGCGCCTGCGCCACCTGCATTTGATCGGGGCCGAGCTTGCCTTCCTCGACGAGGATTGAAGCGAGCTGGTCCTTTGGATCATTGGATGCCGCGAAGAGGATTTCGCCGTCGCGGAAGTACACGGCTTTTTGGAGCGGGGTGCGCTCGAGCTTCAGCGAGCCGGTGATGCCGCCGTGATACAATTTGAGGATGAGCTCGAGCGCCGCCTTCTGGTCTAGGCTCCCGCGTTCTTTGTCTTCCATGGGCTAGTCAAGTCGAGCGGTGTTTCTGTTCGAGGTACGAAATGTTCGTTACTGGAGCGCAGGGAGGACGGACAAACCTCAAGCACCACTTTAAATGGTAGCATAAGAGCCCGCGTTCAGCTATCTCCAGCACTCGCCTGAGACTGTCTGGGTTACAGATCACCGTCAACGCCCGTTGACGGTTCTATCTCGTTCTCTCTAAAGCCCTCTTCGCCTGCGCGAGAGAAAACTGTCAACCAGCGTTGACAATCTGGGTCGAGCCCATTTGAGCTCCCTTTGCAGCTTCGGCGGCTCAAGTTGTTGTCTCTGAGGGCTTTGTCCCTGTCTCGCACGGCCGTGTCGCTGCTGGAACGGAGTTTGCCTTAGACCACCCGTGAACATGAAAGGAGGTGGGACACCGAATAGACACGCCTGGTTTTTGACGAGCGGATAAACGACTCATTCATTGATCGAAAGGAAACAAGCTATGAAAACGAAATGCATACTTTTCGCGATCTTCTTCGCACTCGCTCTGCCCATGACCGCTGCCGCCTTTGGCACGACCACACAAAACGCCGAGCAGAAGGAGCTCAAGGTGGACCTCAATCAAGCGAGTGCCATGGAGCTCCAGAAGCTCCCGGGCATTGGAGAAAAAGTTGCGCAGAGGATCCTCGAATACCGTGAAGCGAACGGACCCTTCGCGGCTCCGGAGGAGCTCATGAACGTTCGCGGCATTGGGGAAAAGACCTATATGAACCTCGAACCCTACGTGACGCTCTCGAAAAAAAACCAGAAGAAAGAATGATTGACGGTGAGACGGTTGCTCGTGAACCGTCGACGGGTCAGGCGGGCTTCGAGCCCACCGGTCCGTGCCGCCTCAGAGGTTACGGGCTCGTCGAGTTTCTCCTCGTGCTGGCGATGCCAACCCTGCAATCCCTGCAATCATTGACACTAAAGAGGCCCGCATGGTAGTTTTCACGGCGATTTTGCGAAACCTCACCGAGAGCCTTCCAAGGCATGACTAGTCATCCGTTGCCCAAGCGAACGCCGCTCCACGCTCTTCACAAAGAGCAAGGCGCGCGCATGGTGGATTTTGCTGGCTGGGACATGCCGGTCAGCTTCGCCGGCATCGTGGAAGAACATTTGACCGTTCGCGAGCGGGCGGGTCTGTTCGACGTCAGCCACATGGGAGAGTTTCTCATCGAGGGGAAGGATGCGGAGGCGCTATTACAAAGACTGACGCCCAATAACGTCTCGCGTCTCGCTGACGGCCAGGCGCAATATTCTGCGCTCACCACCGAGACCGGTTGTTTTGTCGATGATGTGCTCGTCTACCGCAGAGGCGAACAGCGTTATCTCATGGTCGTCAATGCCGCGAATATCGAGAAAGATTTCGAATGGATCGAATCGAGGGCCGAGGGGGACCTAGAGCTCACGAACGCAAGCGACGATTACGCGCTCCTGGCGCTACAGGGCCCTCGCTCGGCCGAGATTCTTCAGCCGCTCACCGACGTCGATTTGACCGACATAAAGTACTACCGATTTGCCTATGGTGAGGTGCTCGGCGAGAAAGCCATGGTCTCCCGGACGGGCTATACCGGAGAGTCCGGTTTCGAGGTGATGGTCGCCCCCGAACTCGCGGAGAAAACCGCGCGCGGGCTCCTCGAAAAAGGTGCGGAGCACGGTCTTGCTCCGATCGGACTCGCCGCGCGGGACACGCTGCGGCTCGAGGCGAAGATGGCGCTCTACGGGAACGACATTGATGACGAGCACACGGTGCTCGAGGCCGATCTCGGCTGGATCGTGAAGTTCAAGAAAGGTGATTTCGTCGGTCGGGATGCTCTCGAACAGCAGAAGGAACGGGGGATCGGTCGCAAGCTTGTCGGATTCGAGATGGTCGATCGGGGCATCGCCCGCCACGGCGATCCTGTCTTCGTGGATTCCGAAGCCGTCGGGTCTGTTACGAGCGGGAGCCACGCACCCTATTTGAAGAAGAGCATCGGGCTCACTTATCTTCCCATCGCAGCCTGCTCGGACGGCACGGAGTTCGAGATCGAGATTCGCGGCCGGCGGGCCACTGCGCGTGTCGTGCCGACGCCGTTTTACAAACGAGAAAAATAGCGCGGCCGACACCGGATTCACGAGGACGTGGAAAGCTGCGGCCGCGCCGTTGGAGACATAAATGCTTCCTGAAGACCGCAAGTACTCGAAAGAACACGAATGGATCCTAGTCGACGGTGAGAGCGGAAAAATTGGCATCACCGATCACGCGCAGGACGAGCTCGGCGACATCGTCTATGTCGAGCTTCCAGAGGTCGGCGCCACGGTGACCGCCATGAAAGTCTTCGGCGACATCGAATCCGTGAAGGCTGTCTCGGAGCTTTTCTCTCCGGTCTCCGGTGAAGTGGTGAAAGTCAATTCGAAAGTCGTCGACAGCCCGGAGATGGTGAACGCCGATCCTCACGGTGATGCCTGGCTCATCGTCGTGAAGATGAGCGACCTTTCCGAGCTCGAGAGCTTGATGTCCGCGGCGCAGTACCAGACCTATATCGACAAGGAGAGCGAAGGTTGAGTCGAGACTCGAAGCTCGAAGCTCTCCGTCCCAGCGACGATTTCCCGCCGCGCCATATAGGCCCCCGTCCAAAAGACGTCGAGGCGATGCTCGAATTTTTGGGCTATGGCGACATCGATGCTCTCGTTCAGGACACGATCCCGGACGACATCCTGATGAATCAGCCGCTCGACGTTCCTGAGGCGAAAGGTGAATTTGCTCTCATTCGAGAGCTTCGAGAGCTCGCGTCGAAGAACAAGGTCTATCAGTCGTTCATCGGGCTCGGCTATCACGACTGCATCACGCCGCCCGTCATTCAGCGAAACATCCTGGAAAATCCCGGCTGGTATACGCAGTACACGCCGTATCAAGCGGAGATCAGTCAGGGTCGCCTCGAAGCGCTCTTGAACTTCCAGACGATGGTCTCGGACCTCACCGGGCTACCGCTCTCGAACTCGTCGCTCCTCGACGAAGGCACAGCCGCTGCCGAAGCCATGGGCATGTCGCTCGCCATAACCCGCCACAAGAAAAACGGCTACTTCGTGGCCGAGGACTCCCATCCGCAAACGATCGCGGTTCTCGAAACGCGCGCGAAGCCTCTCGGTCTCGACCTTACCGTCGGTCCTGTCGAGGCCATCGATCTAGAATCCGGCGATTTGTTCGGCATCTTGCTCTCTTATCCGACGACGGATGGCCGCATCGAGGACTACGAAGATCTCTGCCGCCGCGCGAAGGAAGCTGGCGTCGTTGTCACGATGGCAACCGATCTTCTTGCGCTCACGCTTCTCCGTCCGCCCGGCGAGATCGGCGCGGACATCGCGATTGGAAACTCGCAACGCTTCGGCGTATCCCTCGGGGCTGGCGGGCCCCACGCCGCGTTTCTCGCGACTGGCGACGAGCATTCGCGCCGTATTCCCGGCCGCTTGGTTGGTGTCTCGAAGGACGTGCGAGGAAACGCTGCTTTTCGGCTCGCGGTCCAGACGCGTGAGCAGCACATCCGGCGCGACAAAGCTACGAGCAATATCTGTACCGCGCAAGTCCTCCTCGCGATCATGGCGAGCATGTACGGCGTTTATCACGGCCCAGAGGGCCTTCGCCGGATCGCGCGCCGCGTTCACGGTCTCACCCAAGTGCTCGCCGAGGGCCTGAGAAAACACGGGCTTGACGTCGGCGACAAGCCTTTCTTCGACACGATCCGCGTCGCTTCGCCGGGCGAGCGAGCGTTCACGGATGCGGCACGCGAGGAGATGAACCTCCGCGCTTACAACGATGGTGCCGTCGGGGTCTCGCTCGACGAGACGACGACCATCGACGACGTGGCCAAGTTGTTGAAATTGTTCGGGGCCGAGGTCGACGTGTCCGCTTTGGCCGAAGCCTCAGATTTCGAGATGGGCTTGCCACATCGGCGCGAGAGTAATTTCATGACGCACGGCGTCTTTCACCGCTACCG
Organism: Acidobacteria bacterium bin61; assembly: GCA_963578475.1. Classification (GTDB taxonomy): domain Bacteria; phylum Acidobacteriota; class Vicinamibacteria; order Marinacidobacterales; family SMYC01; genus SMYC01. The sequence continues at coordinate 15,370 of CAUZCL010000028.1, forward strand.
TTCCGAGCACGAGCTTCTGCGCTACATCAACCGGCTTCAAGCCCGGGATCTTTCGATGACGACCTCGATGATCTCGCTCGGCTCTTGCACGATGAAGCTCAACGCGACGACCGAGATGCTTCCGGTGACGTGGCCCGAGATCGGCGGGATACATCCTTTTGCACCCGAAGATCAGACGGAGGGCTATAGCGAGCTCTATCGAGGGCTCGAGGACTGGCTGAAGGCGATCACGGGATTTGCTGGCGTCAGCTTGCAGCCGAACGCGGGCTCGCAGGGGGAATATGCCGGTCTTCTCGTCATCCATGCCTATCACGAGAGCCGTGGTGAGGGCGGGCGCAACGTGTGTCTCATTCCCGTTTCGGCGCACGGGACCAATCCGGCGAGTGCGGTTATGGCGGGTTTCCGCGTCGTCGTCATTGCCTGCGACGAGCGCGGAAATGTCGACGTCGAGGATCTCGAGAAAAAAGCCGAGCAGTACCGGGACGAGCTCGGTGCTCTCATGATCACCTATCCCTCGACCCACGGTGTCTTCGAGGAGCGCATCCGAGAGATTTGCCAAATCGTCCATGACGCGGGCGGACAGATCTACATGGACGGCGCGAACATGAACGCGCAGGTCGGCCTGACCTCTCCGGGATTGATCGGCGCTGATGTTTGCCATCTCAATTTGCACAAGACGTTTTGCATCCCTCATGGCGGCGGTGGTCCTGGCATGGGCCCCATCGGCGTCGCGGAGCGCCTCGTCCCGTTTCTACCAGGTCATCCATTGACGGCAATGGCGGGTCATTCGGCGGAGCAAGCGCTCGGCCCGGTCTCGTCCGCGCCCTACGGGAGCCCGAGCATCCTTCCGATCTCGTGGTCTTACATTCGGCTCATGGGCCCGGAAGGCTTGACGGACGCGACCCGTATCGCCATCTTGAGCGCGAACTACATGGCGAAGCGTCTCGAAGAGCACTACCCGGTTCTCTATACCGGAGAAAAAGGAAGAGTTGCCCACGAGTTCATTCTCGATTGCCGGCCGCTCGAGAAAGTCAGCAACGAGGACATTGCGAAGCGCCTCATGGATTACGGCTTCCACGCGCCCACGATGTCCTTTCCCGTCGCCGGGACGCTCATGATCGAGCCCACCGAGAGCGAGTCCAAAGAAGAGCTCGACCGGTTGTGCGACGCGCTCATCTCCATCCGGAAGGAAGCGCGCGCCGTCGATGATGGTGAGGTCGATGCCGAAGACAACGTGTTGAAGAACGCGCCGCACACGGCGGCGATGATGACAGCGAACGTGTGGGATCATCCTTACACACGCGAACAAGCTGCCTATCCCGCGCCTTGGCTTCGCGAGCACAAATTCTGGCCCCCGGTGGCGCGTATCGACAACGCCTATGGGGACCGGAACCTCGTCTGCGTCTGTCCTCCCATAGAAGATTACGAGTAAGGGAGGCTTACTCGGAGGCGTTCGGATTTTCCAGCCTGCCGATTCCGGAAATCTCTACCTCGATGACCTCCCCGTCGCCGGGCTCGAGGCGCGTGAACTTCGAGATATGCGCGATGAGGAACGGGATATCGAAGATCATCTGCTCGGTGCTTCCGTCCTGCACGACGCGCCCGTTACGACGGGTGATGATGCGCAGACGCGTTGGGTCCGGAACTTCGTCGGCGGCAACTATGAAGGGCCCAAGGCCCCCCGAGCGGTCGAAGTTTTTCGCCGGCAAGTTCTGTGTCCCTTTGCCCATCCAGTCCCGCACGGTTCCTTCGTTCATGCACGTATATCCGGCGACGTGGTCGAAGGCGCACTCTTGTGAAATGTGGCGGCCCGCCTTGCCAATGACCACGACGAGCTCGTGAAAGGCTCGCATCGCTGGGGCAAGTGCTACAAACCGAGGCGATTCGTCGCGTCGGACCAGAAAAGTGATTGGATTCACGACGCGGAAGGCGAGACCCTCCCGGATATCGAGGCGGAGCGCGATCGCCACGACATTTTTTCAGAGCCGATGCAGCCCGGAGATGCGCTGACCTTTTCCGCTTGGATCATCCACGCTGCACCGAGCAACACATCCGAGCGCACCCGCGCAGCCGTCTCGACGCGATGGCTCGGGGACGACGTGCGATGGCGCCCGCATCCTGCGGCCGACCCCAGCATTCGTCAAGAGGACCTCTCGATCGAGCCGGGCGAGCTCGCGCGGGACGACGATGTCTTTCCCGTTGCTTGGATGCGCACGACGTCGCGGTAGGATACACACGGCTAGGAATCGATCGGAGGACGCCAGATGAATTTGGAACGACCCATCGTCGCCGCCGCGGCGCAAATCAGTCCGGTATTCATGAAGAAGAAGGATAGCGTCGAAAAATACGCCGAGTGCATCCACGAGGCGGGCCGAAAAGGCATCGACTTGATCGTCACGCCGGAGACAGGCATCCCTACCTACCCTTACTGGCGTAACAATTTCGGCTATACAACGCCCGAAAGCGCCGCGCTCTGGAAGGACACGGTCGTGTCGTTCTACGATCAATCCATCCGCATCCCGAGCCCAGAAACGGACCTGCTTGCCAAAGCCTGCGCGAGCGCTGGCATCGTAGCGGTCATTGGTTTGAACGAGCAAGACGATCGCGAAGGCTCCGCGACGCTCTACAACACGATGCTCTTCATCGATCGCGATGGCACCATCCTGGGACGCCACCGCAAGCTCATGCCGACCCATCAAGAGCGTTTTTTCTGGGGCCGCGGGGATGCATCGGATCTACGCGTCTTCGACACGCATTTCGGAAAGCTCGGCGGTCTCATCTGCTTCGAGAACCACATGACGCTCCTGAAAGCGGCGATGGCCGTCAAAGGAGAGGAAGTGCACGCGGCGTGCTGGCCCGGCTGGTGGAGCTATGGCGGCAAGGGGAACGCCATTCGCGATATGACAGGCGACGTACGGCCTCTCTATCTGTCCGATCAAGACTCGGCGATCCGTGAATACGCTTTCGAGACCCAGAGCTTCGTGGTGAGCGCTTCGATGTACATGACCGAGGACGACGTTCCCGACGACTTTCCGTACAAGAAGAGCGCGGCGTGGAAGTGGGCGATGGGGGGCAGTGCTATCGCGAATCCTTTCGGCGCCTATATCAAAGAGCCGGTGTTCCACAAGGAAGAGCTCGTGGTCGCGGAGCTCGATCCGAAGGATCGGATCGTCGCGAAGAACGTCTTCGACTGCATGGGCCATTACAGCCGTTGGGACGTTGTGTCCTTGCGCGTGCGGGACGAGGACTTCACGCCAACGGGTGCCGCACTGCCCCCGCGCCGGATCAAAATGGAACACCTCGAGTCGGTGGCCGCCAAACACCATCTCCCGCCCGAAAAGGTCGAGAGCATTCTGCGCGAGCTCGAATCGCTCGCGGTCGAAGTGGAAGAGTAGTTTACGGCTTTTATGTTGTGGGACCGACGAGCTCGCGCTGGAAGGCGTTGACGACGGTGTTCTGCTTGAGGAGGTAATAGCCTTCGACGAGGAGTGCAACGAGGCTATAGCCGAGAGCGAGATAGCCCAAGCCACTGTGGATCCAGCTCGGGATCGCGCGCGTATGGGCCCCCCCACCCATGATGAAGGCGACCATCAAAAGAAACATGCCGCCAAACGCCCAAGGGAGCACTTTGGACTTGATCCGCCGGCTCTCGAGGAGGCGTTCTTTGCCGCGTCCATGCTCCTGTACCGCGCGTTTGAAATTGCCGCTCATCCCGACGAAGTAGAAATAGGTCATCGTGTGGGTGAAGACCGCGAGGAGCACGGAGATGAGCGCGAGCATGAAATGCTGACCGAAGGCCCCACCCCCGTCCGGGATGTGGATGCCGTAGAATACAGTCACGGCAAGAGTGCCGATGGTCAATATGTGCAAAGTCAGGAGGGCAATCGTCATGAGGCGCGCTCATTATAGGGCAAAATGGCTCGCGCTTTGGCTAGTAGGAATTCTCGCTGCCAACGCCGCCATGGCTTCGGACGCGCTCCGCGTCGTATCCCTGAAATCCCCGGCCCCGGAGCAAAGCATGACCCCGTTCTTGACGGCGACCGAGGACGGAATGTGGTTGAGCTGGCTCGAGCGCGTCGAGGACGGTCACGCTTTGCGCCTCTCGACTTGGGACGGCGAGCGATTCGGGACGCCGAGCACGATCCACACTTCGGCCCACTTCTTCGCGAACTGGGCAGATTTCAGCTCGATCTTGAGCTTCGGCGACGGCCGCCTGGCGGCCCATTGGCTCGAGAAAGCGGCCGAGGGCACGTACGAGTACGACGTCTTCATCGCCCTTTCCGAGGACGGCGGAAAGAGCTGGGGGAAACCCGAAAGGCCGCATCGGGACGGGTCCTTGAACGAGCACGGCTTCGTCTCTCTCGTCGCGGATGACGCTTCGGGATTCTCCGCGGTATGGCTCGACGGCCGCGGGTTCAAGAAGGGCGCCAGCGACAATGAGATGACCCTCCGCACCACGCGCTTCGACGGCAAGGCTTTCACCGAGGACGTATTGCTCGATGGACGCATATGCGAGTGCTGCCAAACCGGAATGGCACGCACCGAGTCAGGCCTCTTCGTCGCTTATCGCAATCGCTCGGCTGAGGACACCGAGATTCGGGACATCAGTTATGTGCGCCGAGACGGCCTCAGTGGCCAATGGACCGAGCCCAAGTCACTTCACGACGACGGCTGGGAGATTCCTGGCTGTCCGGTCAACGGTCCGCAAGTCGCGGCGTTCGGCAACCGCCTCGCGGTGGCGTGGTTCACCGCCTCCTCGAGCGAGCCCAAAGTTCAGCTGCTCTTCTCGGAGGATGGCGGTGCCAGCTTTGCCGAGCCCATCCGTATCGACGATGGCCGCCCGGTGGGCCGTGTGGACGTCGAATGGATCGGCGAGGACGTAGTGGTGACGTGGCTCGAGCGGGGCGAAGAGCGCCAGGGGGAGGTCCGCGTGAAACGCGTCGCCCCGTCGGGCGGCCCCGCGCCCGCGGTCATTGTCGCGCGCACCGCTTCGGGCCGTGCGAGCGGCTTTCCGCGGATGACGCGTTTCCATGACGAGATCTACATCACGTGGACGGAGTCCTATGAGCGCCGAGGGCCTTCGCAAGTGCACGTCGCGAAGCTCGTCGACGAGGCACCTCTTCTGGGCGAGCCCGCTTTCGCTTTCGAAGCAGAGGATGTCAACGGCAAGTCTTATACGCTCGGTGAGCTCGAAGGCAAAGTCGTGCTGCTCAATTTCTGGGGCATCTGGTGCAAGAGCTGCCGGGAGGAGATCCCGCACCTCGTTACGCTCGATGAGCGCTTGCGCGAGCGCGGCCTCGTCGTGCTCGGCGCCGACTACGGCGATGCGCCGGAGGACCTACCGGCCTACATCGAAGAGGTCGGCATGAGCTATCCCGTTCTTCTCGATGACGGCCTGGCGGACGACTACGAAGTCCTCGTCTTTCCGACCAGCGTTGTCATCGATCGCACGGGCCGCGTTCGCTACCGCGTCGAAGGATTCCGCGAGAAGAGCTTTCGCGATCTCGAGCGTGTTGTGGAACGGCTTCTCGCCGAAGTCGGGTGAGCGTCCTTCGGGTTAATAGGCTTGCTCGCGGCAACCTTTCGAAAGCTCCATCGCGTCCCGGGTGATGTTCAGCCCGAGACGCAGGAGGTCTTCTTTGAGAATGACTTCTTTGGGAACGACGGGATATTTCTTCGCGTAGCTTTCCACGGTCGTGTCGTTCGCCATGCCGCATTCTATAGCGGGAACAGTTGCTGTCGCTCCGGGCCGAGAGGAAGTGCCGACGCCCACCTACGAAGAAAGGAAGCGCGACGCCGACACGGAAACGACGTCTCTCTGCTGTGCCTCGAGCTCGCTGTGTCGTTTCACGATTTGGACGATGGGTATGCCTCCAAGCTTGGCCGCAAAAAGCTTGTGGTGGCGCTCCACCGCCGTCTTCCTCAGTTTGCACTCGAGCAAGCACCAGGGCTTCCGATGCCTCGTGAGGAGGAAGTCGGTCTCCTTGCCGTCGCGTGTGCGCACGAAATGGAGTCCCCACTCGACGTCGCCGCTTTCCGTCCACAAGTGCGTCCGAGCGAGTAACTCCGACGCGACGAGATTCTCGAAGCGGGCGGCGGGGTCCTCGATCGTGCTCCATTCGTAAAGATAGACTTTCGACTCTCGTTTGACGGGCCGTGTCAGTTTCCGAACATACGGTGTCAGCGTGAACGTGACCAGAAGCCGCTCGAGGTGACTCATCATGCCCTTGACGGTTGCGTGGGCTACCTCGAGATCCTCGCGGACCGCGTTGATCGAGAACGGCGACCCGACGCACCACGGAATTAACTCGATGAGAGCCTCGACGACGTCGAGATCCCGCAAGCGCGTCAGGTCGCGAATGTCGCCGCGAACGACGGCATCGAGGTAGCTTCGGCGCCACAATAAGCCGAACCGAAGGTTGGCTTTGAGGAGCGGCTCCGGGAAAGGTCCAAACTGAAACAGCTGATCGAAGGCGTCCTGCGCCCCCTCGTTAGTGGCCGCCTTCCTTGTCGGGTGAAGGCGCTCTTCGATCCAGTTACGAGCGTCGGTCGGAGCCGTAGCCGCCGGTCGGCCGAGCAGCTCACCTAGCAGGATCGGCGAGAGTCGGAACAGGAAAAAGCGGCCCGCCAGTGAATCGCCAGCACGACGAAAGAGCTCGAGGCGAGCGCTTCCGGTGACCAGGATATGCATGCGTTGGCCGTCCTCGTCGTAAATCGCCTTGAGGGTATTCTTCCACTGGCGCTGTTTGTGGATTTCGTCGAAGCAGAGCCAGGGGTTTCGACGACCCTTTATGGCGCCTCGATAAAACAACGTGTCTTGCCGGTAACGCTTGCGCGTTTCAGGAACGTCCCAGTTGAACAGCAAATCCTGAGACCGCTGGCGCGCGAGGATCGCACGCGCCAGGGTCGTTTTGCCGGACTGCCGCGGTCCCGCGACGAATCGCATTTTTGGGTCGAGGGCGCGGTCCTCGATGGCGGACGCAAGCCACCGCTCTAGCATTGTGGGTGACATTATTGCATATATATCAAAATATGTCATGTCTTATTTTGATATATATCGAATTTGGACAAACACTGTGGTGGCCGACCCGAACGCAAGGGTCAGCGAATTCCGGCATTGAAGCTTCCGACGCGTACGAGATCGGGACCCGTCTCGCGGCTGGCGGCCTACCGGCTCAAATGACTTTTATCGCGGTTTCCCTTACAATCCTCGCTCTTGGGGCATCACGAGGATCTCGAAACGAAATGAAAGGCGATTTCATGAAGTCTGCACTGGTACTCTTACTGACGGTAGTTGCCGCAACGGCGCTCGCTGAGGCGCCGGACACGGTGTTTCTCGATGAGTTCACTTGGACCGAAGTCCGGGACAAGCTCGAGAGCGGTACCGACACGATCATTGTTGCCACCGCGGGAACAGAACAAAACGGCCCGCATATGGTGCTCGGGAAGCACAAGTTCATCATCCGCGCTACGTCGGAGAAGATCGCGCGCGAGCTCGGGAACACGCTCGTCTCGCCGGTCATCACGCACGTTCCGGAAGGCGGCCTCGATCCGCCCACGGGTCACATGCGCTACAAGGGCGCTATCACGCTTCCGAACCCCTATTTCAAGAAAGTCGTGGAGTACACCGCCCGAAGCCACAAGGCGAGCGGTTTTACGAAGATCGTGTTCATCGGCGATAGCGGTGGCAATCAGCGCGGCATGAAGGAAGTAGCGGAAGTGCTCAACGAGGAGTGGCGCGGCGGGCCGACGCGCGTGTTCTTCGTGGCGGATTACTACTCGAATAACGGTTTCCGCGAATGGCTCGAATCGCAGGGCGAGACCGCGGAGTCCATCGGTCGTCACGCCGGCATCTCCGACACGTCGCAGCTCCTCGCGGTGGCGCCCGAGCATATCCGCCTCGATGCGCGGAAGCCGGGCGGCGGGTTCGAAGGCAGCGGCGTGCGCGGCGACCCGAGCAAAGCTTCCGCTGAGTACGGCAAGAAAGGTATCGCGTTAAAAGTCGAGACCGCCGTCCGCGAGATCAAGAGGATGATTGCCGAGGCGGAGGCTTCGAGATAGACAAACTCTTCGAAGCGGTCCGCGGGAAGTGTCCCGCGGAGGCGTGGTCGCGCGGGGTCTCGCTTGCTCGCGCGGGCGCTGTTTCGATCGACCATCGGGACGACGAAGAGATTGCAGCACGCGTCGCCGTTCTCGGAGCGCCGCTCACGCCGAAGGTTTCCCTTTATCCCGAGGACGTCGAGTGGGATTGTGACTGCTCGAGCCCGCTCGAGGCTTGCGAGCACGTCGCGGCGACCCTCATCGCCCTCCGGCAAGGAACGGACGAGACGAGCGCGACCCGGGCTATCGAATATCGTCTTCGCCGCACGTGGGAAGGGCTCTTCTTCGAGCGCGGCGTGTCGGACGGTGAGGAGTTTCACATTATCGACATGCCTCTGGACGCGCTCGCGTCCGGCCGGTTTCATGGCCCGAGCGTCGACGCGACGCCAGCGGACATGGCGGTCGAAACCACACTTCACGGTCAAAGGCATGGCGTCCTTCCTCGAGGCGCGGTTGCGCGGGTTCTTCGCGCTCTTGTGCGGGTGGACCGAGTTCAGCTCGATGGCGACCCCGTGCGGATCTCGGGGGATGCGGTCGCCCCTTCGGTTGTCGTCGAGGATGTGCCCGGCGGCTTCAGGCTGCGTCTCGCGTCGCGTGGTGTTCTCGATGAACCCGTCGTTCTTGCGGACGGTGTGCTGCATCCAGCGGCAGAACCGTCGCTCTCGGGTCGTGAACGCCGTGAGCTCGAAGAAGGACGTGTCTTTCGGGCGGACGAGCTTGGTGAGCTCGTCGGTGCGGTATTGCCGTCGTTGAAGGGCTGCCTGACGCTCGACATCCGGACGAAGAAGCTCCCGACCGCAGTGCGCGCACGGCCGCGGATGTCACTCGTCTGCAAACGGGATGGCGACCGTCTCTATTTGCTTCCCGGCATCGTCTACGGCGATCCGCCGATGGGGCGCGTCGATGGCGAGCGGCTCGTGGCGCTTGGTGGTGACGTTCCCATTCGCGACCTCGACGCGGAACGTGCGCTCGCGGAGAGATTTCACCACGAGCTCGGTCTAAAAATAGGGCGCGGCGAGGAGCTCGATACCGAGACTGCCATCGAGATGGCACAAACCCTCGTACGGTTCGACGGCCATATCGAAGGTGACGGACTCGCCGCCTTTCGTTTGCACCCAGCGCTAACCGCCGAGCTCTCGGCGGAGGACGATCGCTTTGATCTTCGTTTTGGAAACGCTGATCCAAAGGCCGTTCTGCGCGCTTGGCGCGACGGTGCTTCGCTGGTCCCGCTCCAGGGCGGCGGCTTCGCGCCTCTGCCCGTCGACTGGCTCGAGCAATACGGGGATGCGGTCGCGGACTTGCTCGCGGCGAAACAAGCGTCGGGCGAGCTTCCGCGCGCGGTGCTTCCCGATCTCGCACGCCTTTGCAACGATTTGGGCACACTGCCTCCTCCAGGCTTCGACGCGCTTCGGAAAATCGTCGAGGATTTTGAAGGGCTTCCCGAAGCGTCCATGGCGGAAGCGCTGCGAGAGCAGCTTCGTGACTACCAGAGGCGCGGGGCAAACTGGCTCGCTTTCTCGCGGGAGTTCGGCTTCGGTGCGCTCCTCGCGGACGACATGGGGCTCGGCAAGACCGTCCAAGCTTTGAGCGTTCTCACCGGCCGATGCCTGGTGGTGGCGCCGACGAGCGTGCTACGCAACTGGGTCGACGAGGCGGCGCGTTTCCGCTCCGACCTCTCCGTTTGCCTTTTCCATGGCCCGTCCCGAGAGCTAGACCCGAGCGCGGACCTCACCGTTACGAGCCATGCGCTTTTACGCCTCGATCGCGAGCGTCTCAGCGCTGTGGTGTGGGACACGGTCATCATCGATGAAGGCCAAGCGATCCGTAACCCGGATACGGAGCTCGCCCGCGCTGCTTATGGCCTCGAAGCGCGCTTCCGCGTCAGCTTGACGGGAACACCTATCGAGAACCGGCTCGTCGACTTGTGGAGCCAGCTCCACTTTCTCAATCCTGGGCTTCTCGGAGGGTTGTCCGACTTCGAAGAGCGGTATGTGCGCCCGGTCGAACGCGGCGAGGCCGGGCCTCTCGCACGGCTGCGCGAGCGCATTCGCCCTTTCTTCTTGCGCCGTCTCAAGAGCGAAGTCGCGCCCGAGCTTCCGCCACGCACCGAGATCACGCTGCACGCGGAGCTCAGCGAAGGCGAACGCAAAGTCTATGAGGCCGTTCGCCTCGCGGCGCGCCGTGATGTTCTCTCTGCGCTCGGAAAGAAGGGGAACGTGCTCGCGGCTCTCGAAGCGCTTCTACGGCTGCGACAGGCCGCGTGCCATCCCGCGCTCGTTCCGGGACAAGAAGCTTCGACTTCTGCCAAAACCGAGCTCCTCGTCGAAACGCTCGAGACGGCGGCGGCTGAAGGGCACAAGGCGCTCGTGTTCTCTCAGTGGACTTCGATGCTCGATTTGCTCGAGCCGCATATGAGAGCGCATGGTCTTTCCTATGTGCGGCTCGACGGCTCGACGCGGGACCGCGGGGCCGTCGTGGACCGGTTTCAAAACGACGACACCGTCTCGGTTTTTCTCATCTCGCTCAAAGCGGGAGGAGTGGGTTTGAACCTTACCGCGGCCGATCATGTGTTTCTCTTCGACCCGTGGTGGAACCCGGCCGTCGAGCAGCAAGCGTTCGACCGCGCGCACCGGATAGGGCAGGACAAACCCGTTTTCGTCCATCGTCTCGTGGCTTCGAACACCGTGGAAGAGCGCATCCTCGAGCTTCAAAAAGAGAAGCGCTCGCTCGCGGAAATGGCCGCGGGCTCTCAGGCTGCGTCTCTGACCAAAGACGATCTGATGAGACTCATCGAAGCGTAGAATAGAAGGCCTATGAAACTCGACAGTCAGCGCCACCTCTTCGACATCCCCGATGACATCACTTACTTGAACTGCGGCTATATGTCGCCGCTGATGCATGCTGTGCGGGATGCGGGCGTCGTCGGGCTGACGCGCAAATGCCATCCGTGGAAGATCTCGTCCCGCGATTTCTACACCGGGTCGGACGCTCTCAGGGACGCGTTCGCGTCGCTCGTGCACGCCGAGACTGAAGACATCGCCATCGAGCCGTCCGCGAGCTACGGGATGTCCACGGCCGCCAAGAATCTCCCGCTCTCGAAAGGGCAGAGTGTAATCGTCGTCGAGGACCAGTTCCCATCGCACGTCTATCCTTGGCGGGAGCGCGCCAAGGAAGTCGGCGCCGAGGTCCGCACGCTAAAGCGGCCGATGGACGACAATTGGAACGAGACCGTGCTCGCGGCCATCGACAGCACGACAGCTGTTCTGGCGATCCCTCAATGTCACTGGACGGATGGCGGCTTGTTCGACCTCGAACGTCTATCTTCCGTTTGCCGCGAGAAGGGCATCGGGCTCGCTCTCGACGTGACGCAGTCCGCCGGGGCCTATCCCATCGACGTTCGAACCATAAAGCCTGACTTCATGACAGCGGCAACCTACAAATGGCTCATGGGTCCGTACTCGCTCGGCCTGCTCTATGTCTCGAAGCGTTGGCAAGAAGAAGGTCGGCCCATCGAGCACAATTGGATCCACCGCAAGAACTCGGAGAACTTCGCACGGCTCGTCGACTACGAGGATGAGTACACGCCGGGCGCGGTGCGTTTCGACGTCGGTGAACGCTCGAATTTCGCGCTCGTCCCGGCGGCCGAAGCGGGGATTCGGCAGATCCTTGAATGGGGCGTCGAGAACGTCGCCGAGACGCTTTCTGGCTTGACGGAAACGATCGCCGAGCGGGCGCGTGCCCTGGGGCTCGACTCCGTGCCGGCGGATAAACGCGCGAGCCACTATCTCGGCTTGAAGATGGACGGAGGCCTCCCGGCGGATCTGTTGGCCAAGCTGGCCGCGCGCCGCGTTTACGTGAGCTTACGCGGCCCTTCGATTCGGGTGACGCCGAATGTCTTCAATGACGCACGCGACGCGGATCGTTTGTTGGCCGCGCTCGAAGAGGTCTTGTAAGATATCGTTCATCCGATGAAGGTCTATCTCGACGCGGTCCGTAAAGTGCTCGAGACTGGCACGCGCAAGGAAAATCGTACCGGGGTCGATACGCTCTCGACGTTCAACATTAATTATGCGATCGATCTCGCCGAGGGCTTCCCGCTCCTGACGACGAAGAAGATCTTGTGGAAGAACATTGTCGTCGAGAACTTGTGGTTTCTATCGGGCGACCGCAATATCGGGCTTTTGAAGAAACATGGCTGCAAGTTCTGGGATCCTTGGGCGGATGAAGAAGGCCGTGTGCCGAGCGCCTACGGCAATTTCTGGCGCCATTTTCCCGTGCACGAATTGGGAGAGGCCCGCTTCAACGACCAAATCGCGTGGGTCCTCGCTGAGCTCGAGCGAAACCCGATGTCGCGCCGCCTCGTCGTCTCCGCCTGGGCGCCTGGAAACGCTCAGTCGAGCCAGCTCCCCCCCTGCCACTGCCTCTTCATGTTCAATGTGCAGAATCACACGGACGGTGAGCCCCGGCTCAATCTTCACCTCACGCAGCGAAGCTGCGATATCGGGCTCGGCATCCCCTATAACATCGCCGGCTATAGCTTTCTCCTCGAGCTCTTCTCGCACTTCACCGGAATTCGCTGCGGCCTTTTCGGCCACTCGCTCGTCGACGCCCACATCTACACCGCGAAAGCGGACGGCTCGATGGCTGAGTACGACCACGTTCCGGGCCTGCAAGAGCAACTGACGCGCACGCCGCGCTCTTTGCCGAGACTTCGGATCTCGCCAGACTTGCGCTCGCTCGACGACATCGAGGCGCTTCTCCACGAAGACACCGTTACCGTGATGCGCCATTTCGAGCTCGATGGCTACGACCCGCATCCCGCCATCAGATTCAAGGTGGCTGTTTGAGCGCCGTCCACGGCCGCGGAATCATTGCTGCCGTTTCCCCCGACGGCGTCATCGGCGTGGATGGTCGCATTCCGTGGCGTTATTCCGAGGACTTCAAAAGATTCAAACGGCTCACGCTCGGGAGCACGATCATCATGGGACGCCTCACGTGGGAGTCGCTCCCGAAGAAACCGCTCGTGGATCGTCGCAATGTCGTGATCACGCGACGCCAAATCGACGGTGTCGAGTGCTTTCCCGATATCGCTTCGGCTCTCGCGACTTGCGAGGGCGATGTCTGGTTCATTGGAGGTGCACGCATCTACGAAGACGCGATGCGCTTTGCCGACTTTATCGACTTGACCTATGTGCCCGACCGCGTCGAGGCGCTGGGCGCGGTCTACTTTCCCGAGATCGATGAGTCGATCTGGGAAGCGGGGCCGCTCGAGCCCGATCCGGAGAACCAACAATTGAAGCGCCGCGTCTATCGCCACAGAAAGAGAGATTCAAGTGAGTGAGAGTGATTTGAAACACACGCTCGTAACGAGCGAGAACCTTCCAAGCCCTCTCGGACCTTATTCCGCGGGCGTTACCCTCGGCGACCTCATCTTCGTTTCCGGCCAGGGCGCTGTCGACCCCAAGACAGGCGATCTCGCGGGACCCGACGTGGCGTCTCAGACGGAGCAAGTGTTCAAGAACATCGAGACCATCTTGAAGGCGGCCGACTCCGACTTGAAGCACATTCTGCGCTGCGGCGTGTTCCTCGCCGATATCGACGAGTTTTCGAAGATGAACGCCGTGTACGAGCGCATGATGGATGGGCACAAACCGGCACGTACGACCGTCCAGGCCGGAGCGCTTCCGATGAAGGGCCTACGGGTGGAGATCGACGCCATCGCCTACAAGAAGTAGGCGTCTGCTAGACGGGTAGAAACTCACACAACACATCCGTACGATTTCCGGACGTGCCCGTATAGGAGGTCCCATGGGAGACCACGACTACCAGGATGCCACCCGGCGGGGCTTCGAGGCGCTTGACCGCCGAGACAAGGATGCCTCGATATCCGCGTTCGAGGACGCGTTTCGGCTAGCGAGGAACGATCGCGACTACCCAATACGCTGCCAAACCACGCAATCGCGTGGTATAAACACGCATTATGGACCTCTTGCCCGGAATCCTCTCATCACGTGTTCGAGCGGAGATCTTCCGGTTGCTCTTCGGCTCGAAGAAATAGCCGAGTACCGGACGAAGATCGGATTTCTAGCGTGGCACTCGGTCATGCGCTTTCGCGCGCCGCGCTATCGCGAACTTTCTTGAGAATGGCCGCGCCTCTGAGCGCCTGCCTGGGTGACGAGCTGTTCCAGTTCTTCGTATGGTTGCGCCCCTACGACACCCCGGTCGCCCACGACGAATGTCGGCACGCCTGTCACGCCGAGCTCAGCCGCGCGCGCCCAATCGCGGTCGACATCGTTCTTCATGCGTCGCTCTGCGATCACCTCGCGCGCCTCTTCCGGTGGGAGTCCTAGAGTTCCCGCGATCTCGACCAAGCGGTCCGCGTCCGCCACGTTGATGCCGTCGACGAAATAGGCTTTGAAAAGTGCGTCGTGGATAGAGGCACCGGCCGGTTGCACCTCCGCCCACTTGGCCAGCTCTTGGGCGAGCCTGCTGTTATACGTATGGGTACGCGTTCCATAGGGAAGTCCTTCGGCCTTCATGAGCCCGGCGAGACGCGTGTGAGCGGCCTCGAGGTCGAAGTTGCGGCCGGCGAAGAGCTCCTCGAGCGTCGACCCCTCGTCAGGAGTTTCCGGATGAAGCGGAAACTGCGTGAACTTGACGTCGACGTCGTAGGTTTCGGCGATGCGGTCAATACGCACGGTACTGAGGTAGCACCAAGGTCAGACGTAGTCGGAGAAGACTTCGAGAACGATGCGGGACATACGTGATTCTCTCGATCTACTTCAGCGTCATCGGGTCGCGAAGCGGAATATGCGTGACCTCGCCACCGAAGAATTCTGCCATCGTGGCTCGGTCGTCCGGATCGCCCGGCGCGATCTCGTCCCACTTGCCCACGACGAGAAAGACGACTTCGTCGGGTTTTAGATACTGCGCCGCTACCCGCAAAACATCCTCCGCGGTGACGGCGCGGATCTGGTCGCGCCACTTTTGCCAATAGGTGTGGGAGCGATCGAGATAGGCGTCGGTCGCGAACATGTTGACCCGTTGGCGAGCGGACTCGAACCGCCTCGGAAATGTGTCCGCGAGAGAGTTCTTCGCGACCGAAAGCTCGTCTTCGCTCACGAGCTCACTCTGTATGCGCCGGATTTCCTCGAGCGCAATCTTCGCGGCGAGCGCGACCGTGGGGTTTTTCGACTGAAACGAGATCCTGAAAACGCCTGGCTCGATGGCATCGAAACCGAATCGAGCGCTCGCGGAATAGGCGAGCCCTTCATCCGAGCGCACGCGCTTCATGATGCGCGACGTGAATCCGCTGCTCCCGAGGATGTGCTCCATGACTTGTATCGGCGCGCGATCGGGGTTCTTCCAATCGTTCCATTGCGGCACGAGATGTCCAATCAGGATCTTTCCTTGAGGAATGTCTTTTTCGATACGGTACACGCCTGGTGTGGGACTCTTGGTCGGAAGAGGCGGCGGCCACTTCGCGTCGGCACCTTCACCTGGCCAGTCGGTAAGATAGCTTTCGAGCTTGGGCAGAAACGTTGCGGCGTCGATGTCACCCGACACGGCGATAATCATGTTCTCCGGCCGCCAGTACTTCTCGTGAAAGTCCACGAGATCGGCACGGGTGATGTTCTCGAGGTGCGCTTGCGTCATACGGCGGCTCGAATAATGGTCCTCGCCGTAGAGCAGAAAGTTCCATTCGCGCCGTAGGATGTCGCCCCCGTCGTCGTTGCGCTGGCCCATCGCTTCGAGAATGTTGCCCTTCTCGATTTGGAGGCGCCCTTCATCGAAGCGCGGCATTCGGAGCACGTCGAAGAACAGAGCGAGAGACGCGTCGAGCTCAGGCGTGATGCAGCGGAGATTGGCTCCAGCTTGCGAATCGCCGCCAAAGCTCGAGATGCTGGATGCGAGGAACTCCACCTCTTCGTCAAAGATGTCGGGAGCCATCTTCTCGGTGCCGCCCGAGCGCATCATGCTCCCTGTCAAGCTCGCGAGTCCGACTTTGTCCGGCGACTCGAGATAGCTTCCTTGGCGCAAGATCACGCGGAGGCTCACGAGCGGGAAGGTGTGGTCTTCCGCTAGGTAGACTCGAACACCGTTCGACAAGACGTGCCGAAACGAATTTCCGTCGGGCACCTCGAAGCTCAGCTCGTCATAAACGAGCTCTTCGGGGCGCGTGGGAATATCATCGTCGACCGCGGGCACTGGCTGCGCGCCCGCCAAAGTCGTCAGCAGGAGAAGAACGAGACCAAGGCTCCATCGCGTCATCGTGCGCCTCCTTCGAGCTCGGCAATGCGCTCTTCGACGCTACGCACGAGGAGCGGTAGGACTTTCTGAACGGGTGGTGGCCCTTGCTCGAATCGCGCCGGCAGCTGCTCCAGCATGCCTTTCAGCTCTTCCAAATTCTCGGACGCCCGAATATGCTCGAGCTGGCTCATGATGCGTTGCTGCATTTGCGGCGGCAAACCTTCTAGCTCCGTCGGTAGCTCCACCGGCGCCGAATCATCTTTGCGGTAGTAGTGCGCGACGGCTCGGTTCGACGGCTCGAAATAAGTGGTGGTGACGCGCTTCACGTCGTCGACCGTGACCGCGAGCGTCTTCTCGGCCCACTCATTTATGTAGTTCCAATCCCCGAGCCCGTCATAGATAAGGAGCTGTAGCAGCAAGAAGAAACCGCTCGCGAGGCGCCGGTAGGAGCTCGCGGTGATCTGGTTCTTGACTTTCTGAATCTCGCGCTCCGGGATGGGTCTTTCGCGGACCTTCCTGAGCTCTTCTTCGAGCGCGAGCTGGAGCACCGCGGGCGTTGCGTCGCCTTTGGTCTCGGCCAAAAGCGAGAACGAGCCCGCCCACTTTCGCGAGTCCTGGCCAGCACCTGCGTTGACGGCAATCTCTTGCTCGAGCACGAGCGCTTTGTGGAGCCGACCGCTCCGGCCGTTCAGGATGTTGGCGAGCACATCGAGCGCATAAGAGTCGCGATGCCGAAACGGCACCGTGTGGTAGCGGAGCTCGATTTGCGGCTGGCAGTCGCAAGTGGCGTCCATCCGTTTTTCCGCGGCTTGCGGCATCTCCAAAGTTACGACGTCGGGGGGCGTGCTCGCGGCCGCGGGCAGCCGGCCGAAGTAACGCTCGGCGAGCGTCTTGGCTTCGGTGACATCAAAGTTGCCGACAATGGCCGCGGTGAGGTTTCCCGGCGCGTAGTACGTGTCGTAATATTTCCGAGCCTGCGCGAGACTGTAGACGCGAAGATCGGACGGCCAGCCGACCACAGGCCAGCTATAAGGGTGGGACTCCCAGAACATCGCGCCGAAGAGCTCGTCGAACTTGCCCGTCGGCGTCGACTCCGTTCGCAAGCGCCGCTCTTCGTGAACGACGTCCCGCTCCGAGTAGAACTCGCGAAAGACCGGTTTCAAGAGGCGCGTGGACTCCATCCAGAACCAGAGCCCGAGCTTGTTCGCAGGCACGGTGATGAAGTAAACGGTGACGTCCTCGCTCGTAAAGGCGTTCATTCCCGAAGCGCCTGCTGCGGTGTAGAGCTTGTCGAACTCGTCCTTCACCATGAGCTCGCGCTGTGCCTCGACGAGCTCGTCGAAGCGGTGCTCGAGCTCGATCAGCTCGGGCGGCCGCGCGTCGGCATCGAAGGGGTCTTCGATCTCACCGAGCCGGTAGCGCTCGCGCTGCTTTCGGTAGATCGCGCGGATCTGCTCCTGGAGAATCTCTTGCTCTTCGATGATCTCAAGATCGCGTTCGATGTTGGTGGTGCCGATCGCGTGGCTCCCTTTGAACATCATGTGCTCGAAGAAATGGCTCAACCCGGTAATGCCGGGACGCTCGTTCGCCGAGCCGACATGCGCAACCCAGCCGGCGCTCACGGTCGTAAGCTCGGGTCTCGGGACGACGAGAAACTTCATCCCGTTCGCGAGCTCGAACGTCTCGACGGGGACTTGGGTGATCTCTTGGCCGCGAGCGTCGAGGGCCACGAGCGCCAAGCATGCGGCCGCGATAAAGCGGGGATAAGTCATAGCGATCATTCTACTACGCGGGCGCAGCGCGTCCCGGCTGCCAACTAAAGTTGTGATTGCTGGACGCCGACACTACCTGCCGCGGTGGCGTAACGGAGAGAGCCATTCGAGAGCACCGGGAGCGCGCGGGTGGGACGATTCCAGATCGGAGTGCATCAAGTATCTTCAGTTGAGATGCGATCAACCCAGTAGCCTGGCCGGCGACTCGCGTGGGCCACGGCGGGAATCACGAGACCGTCGTTCTCTAAGGAATAAATGAGGGCGTAGCGAAACTTGCGCATCACGTGCTTTCGGATGCCCGGACGAATTTCCTTGGAAGCCCTGGGGAACCGCGCCATCACCGACTCGGCCCGCCTGATTTACGCAAGAAACCGTTTGCCGAGAGCGCGCTTCTGAAGTTCCAGGTGACCGACAGCGTCGAAGAGCTCAGTCGCGGCAGCCTCGTGATAGCGAACCGGCTTCACCGGAGAAGTTGTTCGTCTTTTTTATGTACATCTTCCGCGGCGACCGTTCTCGCCCGACCGTCGCGTAGTTGCTCCAAGCGCCGCTCGGCCTCGACTCCCCAAACACGCTCCGCTTCGTCCGGGCTGAGCTCCTCCAAACTTGTGAGAAGCCGTTCCGCCAGAGCGGCGCGATCCTCCACCTCGAGATCGAACGCGCTTTTCAAAACCCCTGCGAGATTTGCCATATTTTGCCTCCCCTTGATTTTAACGTGTTCCATCCTCTGTGGCATTTCAAAAGGATAGTGAAGGGCAAGAATCTCGAACTTTGTTGAGAGGTCTGGTACGCGTCTCTATCCGAAGAAGAAGCGGCGCAAGGGAAAAGCGTTCTGCCTCCGCTTCGCTCGCAACCCGAGAACGCCGAAGCAAGAATCTTCCTCGTGCCGTATCGGTTTGCAGAAATGACGGAGCCTGTCTAGTGAGTTCCTGCCCTTCCTGTGCGGCGCTCGTGGTGGAGGGGACCCGCTTCTGCTCAGCCTGCGGCACTTCGCTTGCGGGGCTCTTTTTCGCGCTCACGGAGGAGCGCGGTGCTGGCGATCGAGCTTGGGAGCCGGCCAAAGATGGCGAGCACGGCCGCTTCACCCCTGGAGAGCTACTCGCACACCGCTACCGTATCGTCGAGCTAGTCGGGAGGGGTGGCATGGGCGAAGTCTATCATGCTGACGACCTCACGCTCGAGCAGCCCGTGGCCTTGAAGTTCCTCCCCAAAGAATTCTCGCGAGACGAGGAAAGAATCAAGCGCTTTCGGCGCGAGGTCCGTATCGCGCGACAGATCGCTCATCCTAACGTCTGCCGCGTCTACGATATCGGTGAGGTTTCGGGGCTTCACTTCCTCACGATGGAGTACATCGACGGCGAAGATCTCGGCTCGCTTTTGAGGCGCATCGGCTGCCTGCCCCAAGATAAGGCTATCGACATCGCACGCCAGCTCGCCTCCGGCCTCGCCGCCGCGCTCGACAAGGGTGTCCTTCACCGGGATCTCAAGCCTGCAAACATCATGGTTGATGGACGCGGTGAGGCCCGCATCACCGACTTCGGTCTAGCAGTCGGCGTCGACAATATCGAGGAAGCGGATATTCGGAGTGGAACGCCCGCCTACATGGCGCCCGAGCAGAGCGCTGGCCAGGAAGTCACGGAGCAGAGTGACCTTTATGTCCTCGGGCTCGTTCTCTACGAGATCTTTGCGGGAAAGCGCGCTTTCGAGGCCAAGACGATGGCCGAGCTCCATCGTCTTCAGAAAGAGTCTCGTCCGAAGAAGCTCTCGAGTCTGGTCGACGGTATTCAGCCGGCCGTCGAGCGCGGCGTACACGTCTGTCTCGAAAGCGACCCAGCCAATCGACCTCCGTCGGCCGCGGCGGTGCGCGCCGCTCTTTCGGGTGGCGATCCTCTTGCAGCAGCCATCGCTGCGGGCGAACACCTGCTCCGGAGCTCGTCGCTGAGTCAGGAGAGTTCAGGGCGTTATCGCTTGGCAAGGCATGGACTTCCCTGGCCTTCGTGGTCATCGCCCTGCCCTCACCTTCTTGATGGCAAGCAAGTTGACGCTGAGTGCGATTGTCCCGCTCCCCAAATCGCCCGAGCTGCTCGTCGCCGATGCCCAGAGGATTCTCGAGGAGCTCGGGTTGCCGACACCGCAGCGCGATGCGACTTACGGTTTCAAGCGTGACGTTGCCTACATTGATGATCTAATGGAAAAGGACCGGTCCCACGACTGGTTGGCACTGCTCGCACGAACCCAACCCGCCGTTCTCCGATTCTGGTATCGGGAAAGTCCCGTTCCGCTCATTCCCAAGGGTACGGGGGGCTTGTCCGTCACACCCGATGATCCATCCGTCACAACGCCGGGAATGGTTCTCCTGGAGACCGATTCCTCGGGGCGACTGCTACGCCTCGAGGCCGTTCCCCCAGATTTCGAAGAAACGCCGACGCGCAATGTGGAAACAGATTGGAGCCGCCTCTTCGCGGCCGCGGGGTTGAATGAGGCCGAGCTCGAGCCAGCGGAGCCGCTTTGGTTTCCCGAGAACTTTGCCGACGAGCGGGCTGCTTGGGAAGGTCGCTATCCGGATGCACCCGAGGTTCCGATTCGCATTGAGGCGGCTTCGTTCTTAGGTCGACCGATCTCGTTTCGCGTGGTCGAGCCTTGGAACGAGCCAGCGCTGCCACGCGCGGCCGTGGGTCCATGGCTGCAGCCATCGGAGGCCATCAGCTCTGTATATGCGCGCTACCTCCATACGGGCTTGTACTTTCTGCTTTTCGTCACGCTCGTCCTGCTGGCGTGGCGGAACCTGCGACTCGATCGCGGCGACCGTAGGGTGGCGTTTCGACTTGGACTCGTCTTCTTTTTTCTACAGCTGGTTCGTTGGCTCTTCGGGGCCCATCACATACCCAACCTGCAGGAGTGCGAGATTTTCCTCGGTGGACTCTCCGTCGCTTTCTACTACTTCGGGATCGCCTGGTTGTTTTACATAGCGGTCGAACCCTATGCGCGGCGTCTCTGGCCAGGAACGATGATCTCGTGGAGAAGACTCTTCCATGGACGTTTTCGGGATCCGAGCGTCGGGAGGGATCTGCTCATGGGCACCGTTTTCGGTACGCTTCACACGCTCGTCTTCTACTTACAACGCCTCGTTCCGTCGTGGCTCGGCGCCGTTCCGTCGCGCCCCGATCTGCCCTTGAATCCAACGAAGCTTTTCGTCCTTTCTGGCGTCGACTCCTCGCTCTCTTCACTCTTTGCTGTGGCAGTCAATACCATGACGACGATCTCTTGGGTGATCACGGGTCTCATTCTGCTCCGTTTCGTCTTCCGCAGCACGAAAGTGGTGGGTACCATGCTCGTTGCTCTCATGATCCTCGTTTGGGGCTCGGGCTTTCCCGAACCGAGTGAGGTCGTCATAGTGAGCTACGCCCTCCTGTGGGTTTTCTTTTTCTTCCGATTCGGCTGGATTGCGGTCATGGTTGGCCTCTTTTGGTGGAACCTCAATATGAGCTATCCGCTCGGCGTCGACGTCGCATCGAGCTATTTCCACCCCACCGTTCTCGTTGCGTTCGTCATGCTTGCCATCGCCTCATACGGCTTCAAGGTTTCGCTCGCGGGCAGACCTGCGTTCGGCGATCTGCTTGTGGAAGAGAGTAAGCTTGCCATCTGAGCTCGCATACTCCTCGCGTCGGGAGGGATCTGCTGTCGTAGCGCGCTTCGGGAATACCGATGCCGAACGAGATGACGCTTTCGGCCGCGAAGCCTGGGTGGACGGCGGTCAGTCGCGAGAAGCTCTTGCCGAGAAGGGGCGTCGTTTGCAGAAGCAATCGAGCCGTTTGGACTCGCCGCCGAAACGCGAGTCGAAGAGCTCGTGGCTGAGCACGATGACGGGCGCTTCCTCCTCCGTGAAGCTTCGGCCGAGAGCCGGTAAGACGCCGAGAGCGGGAAAGAAATCGGATGTCACGAGGCCGACCGGGACGACGACGGCGCGCTCGCTCTCGGAGCGGAGGCCGCCATGGCGTCGAAGGACGCGCCGTCGCGGAAGTCGAGTATGTTCTGAAGCGCGACTCCTGTGGCCGCTCCCGAGGGCTCGACCTCACTCACGAATGCGAGCCTATCTTCTCCTGGAAAAGGCAGCGGCGTGAACAGCAACTGATGCGCTGCGGTCAGGAAGGCCACCGCTGCGCCGATGCCGAGCGCGAGGCTCACGACGCTTGTGAAGAGAAAAATGGGGGAGCGCCGGCGCATGGCTTTACCGTATCAAATGCTGAGGTACAATCCGGGCGTCCGGAACAAGGGTAGGAGAACCAAATGAAGCTTGTCCACAAGGTCACCGCGCTGGCTCTCGCGGTCGCGAGCCACGCCATCGCCGAGAACGTGCCGATCCGAGCGGAAAACGGGATGGTCGTCTCTCAGAACGACATTGCCTCCCAAGTTGGGGTCGACGTCTTGAAGGATGGCGGAAACGCCATGGACGCGGCAGTCGCCACCGCTTTCGCTCTCGCCGTGACGCATCCGTCGGCCGGCAATATCGGGGGAGGCGGTTTTCTCGTCTTCCGCCCTGCCGAGGGTGAGCCCATCGCTTTCGATTTCCGTGAGATGGCGCCCGCCAAAGCGACCGACACGATGTGGCTCGAGAGCGGCGAGTACAGCTACGAGCGGCATCACTTGAGCCATCTCTCGGTAGGCGTTCCCGGCACCGTCGCCGGTCTGCACATGGCCTGGACGGAGCATGGAAGCTTGCCGTGGGAGCGTCTAGTAGATCCCGCGGTCCGTCTCGCGACGGAAGGCTTCGAAGTGACGGATGGTCTCTCGCGCTCGCTCGATCGCACGATGGAGCGCATCGGCAAGCATGCGGCAACCAAAGCGCAGTTCAAGAAAAACGGCGAGCCCTATGCCGCGGGCGACATTTTGAAGCAGCCCGACCTCGCGGCGACGCTCGTTCGCATCGCGGAAAAAGGAGTGGCGGGTTTTTACGAAGGCAAGACGGCCGAGCTCATCGAAAAAGAGATGATGGCCAATGGCGGCCTCATCACCCGGGAAGACCTGAAGGCTTATCGGCCTAAAATGCGTGCGCCGATCCGCGGCACCTATCGTGGCTACGAGATCCTCTCGATGCCCCCGCCGAGCTCCGGCGGCATCGTGCTCGTCGAGATGCTCAATATCCTCGAACGTTACGACATCGCGGGTGACGGCTTCGGCTCGGCCCGCAACATGCACCGGATGGCCGAAGCAATGCGACGTGCCTACTCCGATCGCGCGCAATATCTTGGCGATCCGGACTTCAACCCCGACATGCCGATCGATCGGCTGACGTCGAAAGCCTATGCCGACGAGCTCCGCAAGACGATCCGCGCCGATAAGGCCTCGAAATCGTCACCGGAAAGCTTCAACTGGCCTGCGGAGAGCCCCGAGACCACGCACTTCTCCGTGGTGGACTCGGCGCGCAACGGTGTATCGGTGACTTATACACTCGAGTACGGTTACGGCTCCGGCATCGTCGTCCCCGGCGCGGGTTTTTTGCTCAACAACGAGATGGGAGATTTCAATGGCGGGCCGGGATTAACGAACGAGAGCGGCCTTGTCGGCACCACGCCAAACCTCGCCGCGCCGCACAAACGCATGCTCTCGAGCATGACCCCCACGATCGTGGCCAAAGACGGCAAGCTTCTCATGGTGACTGGGAGCCCGGGCGGACGCACCATCATTAATACGGTCTTGCAGACCATTTTGAACGTCGTGGACTACGGCATGAACGCCCAAGCGGCGGTCGACGCCGGACGCATCCACCACCAGTGGCTCCCCGATCAAATTCGCTACGAGCATCACGGTTTCTCTCCGGACACCTTGAACATCCTCACGTGGCTCGGACACGACTTGAGAGAAATTGGGCGCCAAGGCGTCGCGCAAGTCATCGTCGTGAACCACGAAGACGACATGCTCGAAGGCGGCCTCGACCGCCGGGTCTCGGGCGGAGGCGTGGCCACCTATTAAAACGCTGGGATTAATATTCCTGAATGCTGAATGACCTACGTCATGGTCGACATCGAAGCTGATGGCCCGATCCCCGGCGATTACTCGATGGTGTGCCTGGGAGCGGTCGTCGTCGAGCCGACTCTCGAACGAACGTTCTACGGTCAGCTGAAACCGATATCGGATCGCTTCAATGAGAAGGCGTTAGCGGTCAGCGGTTTCTCCCGTGAGAAAACACTTGACTTCGACGAACCCGAAGACGTCATGGTGCGCTTTCGTGACTGGCTTTCGGGCGTTGCGGACGGCCAAGCGCGGTTCATCTCCGACAATAACGGTTTCGATTGGCAGTTCGTGAACTGGTACTTCCATCATTTCCTCGAGACCAACCCGTTCGGATTCAGCTCAACGAACCTCGGCTCGCTCTACAAGGGCGTCGTGCGCGACACGTTCAAGAATTTCAAACACCTCAGAAAAACGCGTCACACGCACCATCCTGTCGATGACGCCAAAGGAAACGCTGAGGCGCTCATCGCGATCCGCGATCAGTTCGATCTGAAGATACGCCTCTAGACAGAATAGCGGCGAAGAAATGCGCTCGCGCCGGCGGCAGTGAGCACGCACCAAACGGCGAAGAGCGCGCCGGGAAGCGCGGTCTCCGGGGTGAAATGCGCGAGCGCGAGCGCGACACCGAGACCCGCGTTCTGCATGCCGATCTCGATGGTGAGTGTGAGGCGGTGCGGGTAGTCGAAGCGGTAGAGCTTGGCGAGATACCACCCCGCCACATAGCCGAGCGTGTTGACGAGCACCACGTAGCCGAATACTTGCAGGCCGACCGTCGCGATGCGCGCCTGATTCGCGGCCATGGCGTAGGAGCAAATCACCACGATCGCGACCGCCGCGACCCCAGGGCAGAGTGACTCGGCCGCCGACACATTCTGGCCGAGGCGGCGTCTGAGCCACATCCCCAGCAGAAGTGGCACGAGCACCGTCTGGATGATCATCGCGAAGAGAGGCCAGAACGCGACCGGCACGAAGGCGCCTCCGAGCCACTTCATGAGGCTTGGGGTCAGAAGCGGCGAGAGAAATGTCGCCAAGGTCGTCATCGCGATGGAGAACGCGAGTGAGCCGCCCGCGAGATAGACGATGACGTTGCTCGCCATCGCGCCCGGCGCCGAGCCCACGATTACGAAGCCGAGAGCGAGCTCAGGTGAGAGTCCGCCTACCGAGGCTACCGTGAAGCCGAGCAACGGCATGACCGTGAACTGCGTCAAGACGCCGAGAAGAACGCGATGCGGCGACTCGAGGGTCCGTTTCAAGTCGCTCGGATCGAGCACGACGCCGAGTGCGAGCATCGTGGTCGCGAAGAACCAGAGGAAGGTGTCGGCGAAGACCAGAAAAGCTGGCGGGTACAGATAAGCGATGACGGCACCCGCGAGCGTGAGCGGCGCGAGCTGTCTCGAAAGGAGACGGAAGAAGGACATCGCTCGCGTCATCACCGGTGGGCCCCCTCCGCCCCTAAGCTCGAGAGATTCTACTAGCGCGACATCCGTGTATCCAACCGGCCATGCAAAGGGACGGAGGGGTCATGCTGTCATGTTAGTGCCAGATCAGAGCTTCCTTCATCTCCTCGATGGCGGTTTCGTCACCAGCGAGATAGCGACCCGCGATGGGCTCGGCATCGACGAAGGCGACGCGCGCGATGCGGTCCGTCGTCTCTTCGCGCAGATAGATGAACCCGACGGGAAACTTGTGCGGGACAGCCGCAGCTTCGAGCGCGGCGATGGGCGCGAACTCCATGAACGCATCAAGCATGTCGGGCATCGTGATTCGGATCTCGACGTCTTGTCCGTCCATGTCTTGCGAATCACCCACGATCACGACACACTCGAAAGGCTCGATGGTGCGCTTGGCGGAAATCTCTGTCTGTCTCGTGACGCGCATGAGCTCGCCTCGCCGTCCGCGGCGGCGCACGACCGTCGCCGGTGTCTCTTCGGTCGCGTTTGGCTGCTCGGTCGCGACTTCCATCATCGAAGCTTGAAACGCCGCCAGCTCTTTCTCGGTGCTCTTTTCGAGAGCCTGAAGGTAGTTGCGAATGCGTTTGTTCTGAGCGCTGGCGATCCCGGCCACCAGGACCGCGCTTACCGCAAACAGGACGATTCTCTTGAGTGGTCGAAGTTCCATACGCATTGTGGTCTCCTTTTCGAACGGGCGCGTTCGGCGCCTATTCTCGATAGAGCAACAGGCATGCTAAGGACGCTTTCTTGCGTAAAGCGTTGCGTACAGGACGGTTCGAGGACCATCCGCCGAATCGCAAGGAGCGAATCGTCCCCTCCAGGGGTCACTTGTGATTCAGCTAACAGATTCCCGCCGCGCGCTCGACCGCGCGAAAGGGTCAAGAAAACCGCCGCCGAGACGTTCGATATCAGCCAGCGCGCCTTGAGTTATTATCTGAAGACGTTTGATTTCGACTGATAGAACAAGACAAGACAATCAGAAGGACTGAGGCTGACCCATGAACATTCTAGGGAGCATGCTGCTCATGACCATGATGGTAGGGGTGCCCCAAGAGGGCGCGGAGGGGAAAGTCTTTCCTTTCCCCATCGACGTGCGCGATTTCGACAACGGGCTGCGACTCGTAGGTGTCCAGTTCGATAGCCCGGGGCTCGCGGCGTATTACACCGTCGTGCGCGTCGGGGCGCGCCAGGAAGTCGACGAAGGCAAGAGCGGCTTCGCGCATTTCTTCGAGCACATGATGTTTCGCGGCACGGAGGCCTTTCCCGCGGAAGAATATAACGATGTCTTACGCGCCATCGGGGCGGATTCGAACGCTTACACGACTTCGGATCGCACCGTCTATCACATCCTCGCGAGCTCGCGCTCGCTTCCCCGAACCATCGAGATCGAGGCCGATCGCTTTAGGCGTCTGAAATACGAGAAGGCCGAGTTCCAAAAAGAGGCAGGGGCAGTGCTCGGGGAGTACAACAAGAGCGCCGCCAATCCCTTCATGGGCTTGTTCGAGAAGCTCCAGGACACGGCCTATGACGTCCACCCTTATCAGCACATGGTCATTGGCTTTTTGAAAGACATCGAAGCGATGCCGACGCTCTACGATTACAGCCTCGAGTTCTTCGACCACTTCTACCGGCCCGAATATGTGACGCTCCTCGTAGTGGGCGACTACGACTGGGCGAAGCTTCAAAAAGACGTCGAGGAGAAGTATGGCGACTGGAAGCGTGGCGGCTACGTAGCAGACATCCCAGAAGAGCCGCAGCAGAACAAACCACGTGAAGCGACCGTTTCCTGGCCTGCGCCGACGCTTCCTATTCTCGCCATTGCCTATCGCGCGCCCGCGTTCAGCACCGACCGCATCGACATGCCCGGCCTCGACGTGCTCTCCCAAGTGCATTTCGGCTCGACATCTCCAATCAGCCAGGAGCTCGTGATCGAAAAGCAGTGGGTCGATTTCATCTCTGCAGGCGCGACCGATCAGGCGGACCCGCCGCTTTTTACCCTCCTCACCCGGGTACGCGAGCCGGACAAGCTCGAAGAGGTTCGCGCGAAGCTGCTCGCTGAAGTGGAGCGCATCTCGGAAGAGCTCGCCGACAGCGACAAGCTCGAAGCGACGAAGAGCCGCATGAAGTATCAGTTTTTGATGGGTCTCGATACGGCGGATTCAGTAGCCAACACCATGGCTCACTATCTCTCGCTGACCAACGATCCCGAAACCGTCAATCGGGTTTACGAGCTCTACGATGCAGTCACGGCCGAGGACGTGCGCCGCCTAGCGAAGAAGTACCTTCGGTCGGAGAACCGGACGATTGTGACGCTCACACAAAGCGCTGAAGTGAAGGGCGAGGAGTAGATCATGCGATGGTTGGCTTTGCTCATGACCTTTCTCGTCTTTGCCAGCGGACGTCACGCGGTGGGTGAAGAGCGCAACACCGTTTTGCTGAAGAGCCCGGGGAATCCCCTCGTGAGCTTCCGCTTCGTCTTCCACGTCGGCTCGAGCCAGGACCCGCCGGGAAAAGAAGGCCTCGCGGCGCTTACATCGCTCATGTTGAGCCAAGGCGGCACGGAAGAGCTTTCTATGACCGAGGTCATGGAGGCTCTCTACCCCATGGCTGCGGGTGTCTCGGCGCAGCCCGACAAAGAAGTGACGACCTTCATCGGGCGCGCCCATCGCGATCACTTGGAGCCGTTCTTCTCGATCTTCCGCGAGCGGTTGCAAAAGCCGTGCTTCGATCCGGCGGATTTCGAGCGGAACAAGAATCAGCTGCTCAACTTCCTCACCAAATCCCTTCGAAGCGCCAATGACGAAGAGCTCGGAAAGCAATCGCTCGAGTGGATGATGTATGAAGGCCATCCCTACCGCCACCCCGTACAAGGAACGGTGCAGGGCGTCGAGTCGTTAACACTCGACGATGTGAAAACGTTCTACCGCGAGCGCTATACTTTCGGGAATCTTCAAATCGGTCTCGCTGGCAATTTTCCCGAAGGCTTCCCGGAGCGGGTCCGCGAAGACTTCAAGAAAGGGCTTCCATCGGGCGCTACAAAGGCGGCCGAGCTTCCTAATGTCGCGCGCGACAAAGGGCTCGACGTGACCATCGTCGAGCGCGACGGGGCGGATTCCACTGCTATAAGTCTAGGCTTTCCCATCGACCTCACGCGGGCCGACGACGATTTCTATCCGCTTCTCGTCGCGAATATCTACCTAGGAGATCACCGCAGCTTCAATGGGGTGCTGATGAACGAGCTCCGCGCCAAACGCGGACTGAACTATGGCGACTATTCCTATATCGAGAATTTCATCCAGGATGGCGGGAGCACTTTCCCCGTACCGAACGTCCCGCGCCGGCAGCAAAATTTCAGCATCTGGATCCGACCGGTCGCGCCCGAGAACGCGCATTTCGCTTTGCGCGGCGCCATTTTCTATTTGCGGCGCCTCGTCGAAGACGGGATGTCGGAAGAAGACTTTGAAGGGATGCGCGAGTACATCATGAGCTATTCGAAGCTCTGGGCGCAGAACCTGGACCGGCGGCTCGGCTACGAGCTCGACTCGAGCTTCTATCAGACGGGCTCTTACATCCAAGAGATCGAAAACAGACTGCGCTCCATGACCGCGGCGGACGTCAACCGTGCGGCGAAGAAATATCTCGACCGGTGGGATTTCGACGTGGCGATGGTAGCCTCGAGCACCGGACCTCTCGCGGAGGCGATTCGCGCCAACGCCAAAAGCCCCATTACCTATCAGACACCGGGAACGGCCGAAGAGGTGCTCGCGGAAGACAAAGTGATCGAAGTGCTCGAGCTTCCCATCGAGAACGTGCGCGTGATCCCGGTCGCGGAGTTTTTCGAGAAGTAATGGGTGGCATCATCATGTCTAAGACCATCAAATGTAATGAGTTCGTCGGCGACTTTCATGGTGGGTGATGCCGAAACGTCTCGCGATGGAGGCCACCGAGAGAAGAGCTCGACGCGTGGACCTCAACACTCGAAGCACCACTGCAGCGTATTATGGTGCTTCGAAAAGAAGTCCTCGTCGTACGAGGGAATCGAAGCGGAGCAACGCTACCGGGAGACCATGAAGGTCTCGCCTCCCTCGGAGGAACGGCGCGCCGCGATAGACCGAGTCGTCGCCGCGGTTACGGCCGGGTTCGAAGTGGCTCATCGAGATACCGTGCGTGCTTGGCTCGAGGCCGCCGCCTTGCCGTGAAACGGTTTCGTGGTGCTGTTCGAGCGAGATGTTGTATTCATTTGGTGCAGGCCACCGACTCGTGGCTCGCCGCTTGATGGTCGTGGCGCGACTGCCGCCTTCAGGCTTCGGTCTTGGCTTCTATCGGAGCACCTTCTGTGGCCTTTCCGTCGCCCAGATCATCGCTTCCGCTCCAGCACGTGTGGCGCCCCACTTCTTCCTTCCACTTCTTTCGTTCTTCCGGGCTCATACGCGCCATCTTTGACTCCCAGCGCTTGCGCCAGTGCTTGCCTCGGTGCATACCGAAGCCTCTGCCGCTGCCGCGGACGAGGAGCTCGTAGGCCGCTCCGGTCGCCGCACCGATGGCGGCGCCGACGGCGGCTCCCTTCTTGCCTTTGGCGATGGCGCCAATACCGGCCCCGGCACCCGCCGCGCCGCCGATGATGACGGCGCTTTCTTTCCAAGAGCGTCCGTCATTTTCGGTCGGCCCATTCGGCCCATTCGGCTCGGGCGCCTCGGGAGCGTTCGGAGCCGGCGCTTCAGCAGACGGTGATGCGGTCGTTACCGTGGGTACGACCGACGGCGGGACGCTCGCGGGGATGCGCGCGCCGCACGGGCTCGGTCGGCACACAGCGCACTTTGTACGACGTCGTACCGTTTGAGCGGACCGGCTCCAGAAGGGCTTCCCGCCCCTCGCCGCAATCCACGAGAGCGGTGGACTGGAGCGCGGCCTCGAGCTCGACAATTTTCAATTCAGGCAGTTCAGGCTTGCTGCCCGACCCCGACACGAAGCTTCCGAGCACGAGGCCAAGTGCGAAGATACCTACGATTGAAGCGGCTAGTTGTTTCATGATCCGTCTCCTTTTCCGGCTGCTATCCCGGAGATAGGCAAACAGAGTGCTACTTTACTAAGTCGCTGCGAAGCAACGATTTAGCTCCGCTTAGCTCCGCCCTCGTGATCGAGATCACCGGAGCGAACGTCCTCGCCCGGAGACAAGTGTTCTTTCGGGACGTTATCGAACGGGATTGAAGAGCGGGACGGTCGAGCCGCATTGACGCGACGTGACTAGGTCGCCATAGACCTCTTTCGAGACCGAAGGACCCTGGCGCGAGCAGTGCTTGTCGAACGCTTCGATAAGGTTTTGCGCCACCATCTCTTCGTTCATCATCTCGATATGGCGCCGCTCGAGCACGTGGACGAGCTCGCCGTCTTTGAAGAGCGCGACGGATGGCGAAGATGGCGGGATCCCCGCCATGTGGTGGCGCGCCCGCTCGGTGGCCTCGCGGTCCACGCCGGCGAAGACTGTCTTCAGATTATCGGGGATGACGCCGTGCTGGAGCGCACGGGTGACGCCGGGCCGGGCAGATCCTGCGGCGCAGCCACAGACCGAGTTCACGACCATGAGCGTCGTTCCGGGCTCTTTCAAAGCCGCGTCGACATCGTCGGCTGCGTTGACCGGATCGACGCCGCATTGCGCGAGCTCTTCCCACATCGGGCGGACTGCTTCTGGATCATATAAAGGCTGCATATCTTCGACTCCCTCCGTCTATACACGGATAGGCTAGCACAAATCTCAAAACCGCGGCGGGGTTCGCGCGGACCCATACTCCGAGCGCCCCAAAAGCGGGTAGCGTGGACCTGCAAGATTTCATGAACCCCTAGGTGTTCCTTTACGTCGAATAGGGCAGGAGGCAGCGGATGGTTTGGATACGTGCGAGCATTTCGCTGTCGAGTTGAACGTGCGCGTTGACGACGGGTCGATCGAGATCGACCAGCCCGTCACGCTCGAAGGCAAGCTCTCGGACCGCGAGCTCAGCACGCGTTTGGAACGGCGGCGGGTATAAACTCGAGGTGCGGACGAGCGACGGCTCGGTGCGCATCACGAAGTCGTGCGCGCGCCGAACGGGTGTTTCCGTTAGAATGCGGCGTTAATGTGCCGCAGAACCGTCGTCCTGGTCTGCCTGCTGCTATCCGTTAGCGCTCGTATGGGCGCGCAGGAAAGCGCACCCATCGATTTCGAGACGGCGCGTTTCTAACGGCGTCTCACCGCCAAACGCACCGCAGGCGCCATCGTCATCGACGGAAGGCTCGACGAGGCCGACTGGCGTAATGCGCCGCTCGCCACCGACTTCCTCCAGAACGATCCGCGCGAAGGCGAGCCGGCCAGCGCCGCGACGGAAGTGCGCGTTCTCTATGACGACGAGAATCTCTATTTCGGCGCCATCGCCTATGACGCCGAACCGGACAAGCTCGTCATCAACGACCTGACCCGCGACTTCAATGCGCGCGCGGGTGATTCCTTCGGGATCGTGCTCGACACCTTCCACGACGAGCGCAACGGCTACATGTTCCAGACGAACCCCGCGGGCGCGAAGTTCGACGCGCAGTTCATCAACGAAGGCCGCGAGTTCAACATGAATTGGGACGGCGTGTGGTACGCCGAGAGCCGGGTCACCGAGCTTGGCTGGATCACCGAGATCGCCATCCCCTTCAAAACACTTCGCTTCAACGATGCCGCCCCCCAGGTTTGGGGTATCAATTTCTTGAGGTGTAATCGACGCTTGAACGAGAACTCGTACTGGGCGCCGCTCCCCCGCATCCACAACTTCGCAAGGGTCTCGCTCGCGGGTACCTTGCAGGGTCTCTCCGGTCTAAAGCGGCAACGGGACATCAAAGTCACACCCTATGCCAAAGGCGATGTTTTGCAAGACGCCGACGTGGCAACGAGCACGCATTTCGATGGCGGGCTCGATGCCAAGCTCGCCATCGGAAGCGGTCTCCGCTTGGACCTCACCTTGAACACCGACTTCTCGCAAGTAGAAGCGGATGTCCAACAGATCAACTTGACCCGCTTCAGCTTGCTGTTCCCGGAAAAGCGTGACTTTTTTCTCGGAAACTCCGGCATCTTTCGCTTCGGCCCGCCCACGGACCCGCGGGTGTCGCAGTTTCAAGCGTCGTTCGGCTCGGTGGCGTCGCCGTCCAATTTGAGAGGCGGTCAGGCCCGCGGCGACGACATGTTTTTCTTCTTCAGCCGCCGCATCGGCCTCTCGGAAGAAGGCGTTCCGACCCCCGTGATTGGAGGCGGCCGTCTGACGGGTCGCGTGGGGCAATACGATGTTGGGTTTCTCAACATGCAGACGGGCGAGGCGGCGGGCTTGACCGGCGATTCGCTCTCCGCGAACGGCGACAACTTTACCGTCGCGCGGGTTCGCCGGAACATCTTCGGCCATTCGGATATCGGAGTGATGTTCCTGAACCGCACGAACATGAACACGGACCACTACAACCGAGGCTTCGGCATCGACGGAAACTTCCGTATCAGTCCCGAGATCGACATCAACGCCTACATCGTGAAAACCTCGACCAAAGGCCTCTCCGGCGACGATTACGCGGGGCCGGCTCGCTTGGACCTACGACAGCCGCTTGTGGCAGCTTCGAAACGCGATCTCCACGCTCCAAGACAACTTCAACCCGGAAATGGGTTTCGCGCCGCGTATTGGGGTGAAGCGAAGCAGCAATCTCATCGGCTACCATTACCGCCCCGCGTGGTGGCGAGGTTTTCTGCGCGAGATCAACCCGCATTTCGAGTTCGAGTATTTCGTCGACCCAGAAAACGTGGTGGTCAGCCAATACCTCAACGCGCATGTTTCCCTCCAAATGCAAAATGGCGGGTTCTTCGAGTTCGGCTTGAACACGAATTTGGAGCAACCGCAGGAAGACTTTCCCATCCACCCCGATGTGACAATCCCTCCGGGGTTCTACACGTTCAACGAGATCTTCGGGATGGTCTTCACGGATCCGAGCCGGATGTTCTCGGGCAATGCGCGCGTCTCGACGGGCGACTTCTACTCTGGCACTCGGGAAGCCGTCTCACTCGGCGCCGTGGCGAAGCTGGGTGCAAAGATCTCGGTGCAATTCGGCTGGTCCTATAACGACGTCGAGCTTCTGGAGGGGGTGTTCAAAACTCATTTGATCACGACGCGATTCGCCTACAACTTCAGCACGAACATGTTCCTGAACGGCCTCGTTCAGTACAACAACTTGAGCAAAGAGTGGAGCGCCAATATCCGCTTCAACCTCATCCATCGATCCCTGTCGGACATCTTCCTCGTTTACAACGACCTCCGCGACGAGAGCGGGATGGTCAAAGACAGGGCCTTCATCGCCAAGTACACCTATCTATTCAGTTTTTGGCGTTTTGGAAGCCCAACGGATTCTTCGACGATCGCTCTCTGGCTTCCCGTTGCTTGAAGCTTCCCGGCTGTCTACAATCTCGAGAACGCTTTCGCTGAGCAGGATGACATGAGCGCGATTACCCTGACGGTCAATGGTCGTTCACACAATCTGGATGTGGACCCTTCCACACCGCTGCTTTACGTTCTGAGCGACGACCTCGAGCTACGTGGACCGAAGTTCGGCTGTGGGCTGGCGCAGTGCGGAGCCTGCACGGTGATCGTAGGCGGTCGGGCAATCCGCTCCTGCGTCACGCCCGTGGAGAGATTCGATGGCGCGGACATAACCACTCTGGAAGGGTTGGGCACTGCGGAGAGCCCACACCCGATTCAACGAATCTTCATCGAAGAGCAGGCCGCGCAATGTGGCTTCTGTCTCAGCGGCGTGATTTTGACCGCAAAAGCCTTCCTTGATGAGAACCCGAAGGCAAGCGACGAACAGATTCAGCAGGCCATGTCGACGGTGCTGTGCCGTTGCTTCGCACACGTTCGGATGCTGCGAGCCATTACGCGGTATGCACGGGAGGCGGCGGGATGAGGAAGCAGCCAGACGGAGCAGTGGACACGATGTCCTTGACCCCGGACGCCCGGGCCACCCTGAACCGGCTCGTTTTGTCCCGCCGGGATTTGTTGAAGGGAGCGGGCTGCTTGATCGTCGGCTTCAGCGCGGCGGGAAGGATTCTGTCACCCGGTCCCGCACCTGCCCAAGATTCGGAAGTGCTGGGAGATCAGCTCGACTCATGGATTGCTATTGACCGGCAGGGGAGAGTGACTGCCTACACCGGTAAGTGTGAGCTTGGTCAGGGTCTCTACACGGCACAAACACAATTGGTCGCCGAAGAACTGGCCGTAGCTATCGATCGCGTCATACTGATTCAGTGCGATACCGCACGAACTCCTGATCAGGGCACCACGTCCGGCAGTCAGTCACACCCCGCCAATTTCAATAGCACTAACTTGGCCCAGGCTGCAGCGACCGCCCGCGAAGCGTTGTTCCGTATGGCGGCTTCACGCCTCGAGGTGCCCGTCGAACAGCTGGCCGTCGAAAATGGTGTCATCCAGTCAAAGACGGATCCATCCGCGCGCGCAGAATATGGGCAACTGATTGGAGGGAAGAAGTTCACCCTTTCGCTGGACGGCCGCGCCAAGCGGCGGCACCCGAGCGAGTGGCGCGTGCTGGGCAAGCCAGTGCCGCGTTCGGAGATCCCGGAGCTGGTCACCGGCCGCTTCGAGTTCGTGCACAACGTGAGTGTCCCCGGCATGCTGCATGGCCGAGTGGTCAGACCGCCGGTCGTGGGCGCGAAGCTCATGGACGTCGACGAGCGTTCGGTGCAAGACATGCCCGGACTGGTTAAGGTCGTCGTGAAGAACGACTTTGTCGGAGTGGT
The DNA here is from genome assembly GCA_963578475.1 of Acidobacteria bacterium bin61. GTDB lineage: Bacteria > Acidobacteriota > Vicinamibacteria > Marinacidobacterales > SMYC01 > SMYC01. Next base: position 50,751 of record CAUZCL010000028.1, read on the forward strand.
TGCTGACAAGACTTGGCAGGCCATCCAGGCCGCCGAAAAACTGAGCTGCACATGGAGCTCGGGCGTCGGACTGCCGAGCCACGGCGACTTCTACGACTACCTGCGACATCAGACCCCGACCAGTGACAGGCTGGTGGTGGATTCCAAAGATGTGGACAGAACGATCGCGAGAGCGGCCAGCACCGTCAGCGCCACCTATCGCCATCCCTATCAAATGCACGGGTCGGTGGGTAGCTCCTGCGCGGTCGCCGATGTGCAGGGCGGGAACGCTACGATTTGGTCGGCTACCCAGGCCGTGCACCCGCTGAGGCAGACGGTCGCCATGATCCTCGGCATGTCCCCGGAAGGGGTGCACGTGATCTTCAGGATGGGATCCGGTTGCTATGGGCTGAACGGGGCCGACACAGTGTCCTATGACGCCGCGCTATTGTCGCAAGCGGCGGGTCGACCGGTTCGGGTGCAGCTCAGCCGACAGGATGAAATGGCGTGGGAGAACTTTGGATATGCCTACGTCATCGATCAGCGCATAGGGCTCGACGACCGGGGACGGATTCTCGCATGGGATTACGAGGCCTGGTTCCCTATATTGGGGAGCCGTCCGCGCAGCGGAACGCCGGGGAATGTCGTCACGGGTTTTCTGGCCGGTTTTGAGCCGGCGGCCTTCACTCCGCGAACACCGGCATCGACTCCCCGCACATACAGAAACCGCAGCAACGCCGCGCCTTCCTATGTTGCGGGTTGTGTCGACGGCCGATGTGGTGGCACCGGGGTCGTGAGGAGCGAGCGGGCACTGACACACAATGTCAGGTCGGCTTTCTTCACGGGGCCTCTGAGATCTCCGTCACGGCTCCAGAATACGTTTGCACACGAATCGTTCATGGACGAGGCGGCGGCACGCGCGGGTGTCGATCCGGTGGCCTTTCGACTGGATCATCTGAGCGATCGGCGGTTGATCGAGGTCGTGAAGGCGGTGGCCCGGAGGGCCAATTGGGATTCCCGTCCCTCCCCGAAGCGCGGCGTCTCCCGGAGTGGCATTGCGACGGGTCGCGGGATAGCCTGCGTGCTGTACGAGGGCGACAACGGGTATTGCGCATTGGTGGCGCAGGTCGAGGTGGATCAGGACACTGGAGCCGTAGCGGTCAAGCGTCTCGTGGCCGGTGTCGACTGCGGCCCCGTGTCGAACCCGGATGGGCTACGGAATCAGGTCGAGGGGGGCACGTTACAAGGAATGAGCCGCGCGCTCCTGGAAGAGGTCACTTGGGACGAGAAGAAAGTGACGTCGGTGGATTGGGGAACCTACCGAAGCCTTCCGCTCGGCTTCGACGTGCCCCAGGTGGAAACGGTGATCATCGATCGTGCAGACGTGGAGGCGATGGGCGCCGGCGAGACCACCATCACGCTCGCCGCCGCAGCTATAGGGAACGCCATCTTCGATGCTACCGGCTCCCGTATCCGAGAGGTGCCGTTTACACAGGAGCGAGTGAAAACGGTGCTGGCGGCCCGTACTCTATGAAATTAACGCTTGTCAGCAAGTTGTCTTAAACAATGTATTGCCATCCGTGGTTATTTTTCCCTACCCCATCAGTGCTCAGGCGCACGCGAAAGCCTCGCGAGTCTCGCAAGTGTTGTATCTATGGGTGTTAGTCCATTCTTTTGCAGTAGGCACGTCCCTTGCCCGTATCCGATTCCAGGGAGACGACTTGAGCAACTCGGACAGCACACTGGAGACGGAAGTTTTGTTTGCCGACGAAGAAATGGCTGCGGAGGCCGCCCAAGTTTCGGAAGCGCTAAGAGGGCGCTACTCGGTAACGGAGCGGCTGGGCAGAGGTGCGTGCGGCGAGGTCTACAAAGCCCAGGACACTCTGCTGAACCGGGTTGTTGCTATCAAACGAATCCGCTTGGATCGCCTTGGGGAGAGCGAGCACGTCTCAGAGCTCAGGGCTCGCTTCTTGCGCGAGGCGCAGGTCGCCACGCGTCTCCAACATAACGGGATCGTTTCCGTCTACGACGTGATCACTTTCGAGGACACCAGCTACCTCGTTATGGAATATGTCGAAGGGCGAACGCTCGCACAGCTGTTCGCTTCGTCCAACAAACTCGGTGCTGCGCGGACCGTTCACTTGCTGTCCCAAGTCGCGGATGCACTGGCCGTTGCTCACGCGCAAAAGGTCGTGCATCGTGATATCAAGCTGGCCAATATTCTCGTTTCGACCGCTGGCGTTGCGAAAATCTCCGACTTCGGCGTGGCGAAAGCGGAATCGTCTTCGGAGATTACGACCGTCGGGACCATCCTGGGCACTCCCGACTACATGTCGCGGAGCAAGCTCGTGGCGTCCCCGTCGATGGACGAGCCGACCTATTCTCTCTTGGTTACGTTCTATATGAATGCCTCCAAGGAACGAAACCTTTCTCGGCTCCGAATCTGACCGGGGTTCTCCTCCGTATCCTGGGCGAAGAGCCTGCGCCAATCGAGTTCGAGGAGCGCGGGCTGCCCAAAGAGCTCCAACCGGTACTCGAACGTTCGCTCGCGAAGGACCCAGCCGAGCGTTTCGCGTCCGCGGAAGAGCTTCCTCAGGCGCTCCGCAAGATCCAAACGAGCATACCGGGCGGAGATTTCTTTGACATTTCGGAGCGGGTCGATGCAACGGGCCCGACCTCGAGCGGCACACCGGACTCCGTCGCCGATTCACTCATGAGAGATGCCCGCCACACAGTCGACATCCAGACTCATTTGAGAGCCCTGATGGATGATGAGCGCCTTCTCAAGCTCGCCGCTAATCCGTTGCTTCATTTTCGAAACGTGAGTCTCACTAGCGAGGAGGCCTTTATCTTCTCTCGCCTCGCAGAAGCTGGAACCGCGAAAGACATCTTCTCGGTGAGTCCCCTGGGAGAGGAAGAAACCGCCCGGGCTCTTCTGCGCTTCCTCAGAACCGGCCTTGTCGAGTTCGAAAGTGGAACGATTACCCAAGGGCCTGTGGCGGTGAAAGCTCCGCCCTCGCCGCGAAAAGAAGTGGCGAACAAGAATGGCAGGCTCGACCCGGAGGAGATACGTCGGCTTCACCAAAACGCGCAAGACGAAGACGAGTGGAGGGTGCTCGGTCTGCAGCCTGGGGCGGGCCTTGCGGACATCAAGGGCGCTTTTCACTCGAGAGCGTTCCGCTACCATCCGGACCGCTATGCGCATAGCGGAGAAAAAGATCGCCCGAAAAAGCTTTCCTATCTCTTTCGTCGGGTGAGCGAGGCCTATTCCGACCTCTCTGGCGAGAGACGCAAAGCGAGCTGAAGCGAGACGGCATGGCAATGGTGATCGATTTGATTGCGGAGTACGGGGACCTGACGGACCGAAAAATTAGGTGCGCCGGCGTGCTCGCGCCAGCAGAGGACGTTCGTTGGGAGGCGCTCAGTGTTTTTTTTCGACATGATGATGAGACAACCTGGCCTGTATCTTCCGACGGAGCAATCGCCCGATACCCTCGACGAGATCCGAGACCTCCTCACCGAACGCCTCCGCGTTCCCACGGCAGGCTTCGCCATCGTGCAGAACGAGGAGGAGTGTTACGAGGCGCGCATCGAAAATCTAAGCCTTGGCGGTGCTTTCTTGGCCCTGCCGCGTCTGCTCGATGTAGGGACTCATCCCGTCCTGTATCTTGCTAGAGCCGACCAGATCGAGGCCGTGCTGGAGGTGCAAGGAGAGGTGATCTGGACCACTGAGCGGGGGATTCCCCGAGAGCCGGCATACCCCGGGGAATGGGCGTCCGTTTCATCGACGTCGCGCCCGAGGTCCAAGTCCGGATCGAGTCCATGATCGCAGGCTCGATTCAGACGCAGCTTGCCCGTCTCTGGTAGACAGAGGACGAGCACTAGCCACCGACCCCTTCTCACCGTAGGCGCTATCCTTGATATACTTGCAGGTTTCCGGTACCGGGCGGTTAGCTCAGCGGGAGAGTACCTGGTTTACACCCAGGGGGTCACAGGTTCAAATCCTGTACCGCCCACCAATAAAATTAACTAGTTAGAGAGATAGGTGTTAAGGGAACGGCGAATTAGGTTACAAATAGTGACATGGAGGCGTCGTATTAGCAGAGTCAACTCCGCGCGGCATCGCAAGGTGGGAACGTCTTTGTCATCGATACCGATTCGGGCAATTAGGTTGGACATAACCCATTCTGCTTGAAGAGGAGCGGCTCGAACGCAAGCGACTCGGCACGAACATCTCGACCTCGGCGTTGATGGCCCGTGCGTGTGGCCTTCGAGGATGTGCAGGCATTGAGGAGCTTGCGTTCTGATCGGTGTGACGCATGTAGCAGGTCGGAGCGCGGGCTACGCTGGAGTGGACTCTCGCCCCCGTTTCGTCGTAAAAACGTCCTCTCATGAAACGTCGCCAATTTCTCCGATTGGGCCTTTCCGGCGCCGCGGGAGCGCTCGCGCCGAGTGCCCTCCGGGAGGCCGTCCCCCGAGTGAACGGCGGCATCAACATTGCGCCCCTCAGGCGTCTCGTGACGAACGCGGAACTCACGCCTCCCATCATCATCCCGGAGCTCGTGGATCTCCAGATGAAGCTTCTTTACGATCTCGGCTTCGAGCAGATGCGGATCACGATCTCGTTCGAGCTCTTTGGGGCCAACTTCCTCGCCGCAATCCCTTACGTGCGTGCGGCACGGGCGCTTGGAATCGACGTCCTGGGGATTTTCGGAGAGTTCGCCGGCAACGACTTCGTCCGAGCGATCGCGAATCCCGCGACCCGAGCCGAGGTGCTCGAGACCTATGCGCGTATTTTCGGGGATTTCGTCCCTGCGGCATCGAAGAGCGTTGGCGCACCTGGCCGCTTCGCCGCTCAAATTTTGAACGAGCCGACGCACTTCAACGGCCTCTCGCCAGACGCCTACGTGCGGAGCTTTCTCGAACCGGCCTACCTACATCTCAAAGAAGACGACCCGACGATTCGGATCGTGTCGGCGGCTCCGGTGGCTAGCGCGGAAGGTGTCCTCCGTGCTCAGAAGATGATCGAAGCGGGGCTCGAACACGTCTGTGACGTTGTCGCGTTTCACGTCTACGGGACGCGGTTTCTTGAGAAGCTCGCCGCGCTCACGGCAAAGCCAGTGTGGGTCACGGAGTCAGGGACCGAAGGCACACCGCGGCATCTCGACTGGTACGCGTCCACGTTCGACACCATCCGGCGCTCCATGCCCGGCGTCGAGCGGATTTACTGGTTCCTTCTTTTCGACCTGCAACCGAACCGGTTTCGGCTTTTCGACATCGTTCGCGATCCGTTGAGGGAGTTCATTCCCGTTCGCGAATCCGTCGCCGCCATCGAACGACTCGAAGCGCGAGTGCGAGAGGCGAGCGCTGGTGTACCCCGCGCGAGCTACGAGGAGCTCGTTCCAGATATCACTCTTTACTTTCCGACCCAGGAGGACATCCGCCTCATCGAAGAGACGTCTTTTGGACTGCCCGAAGGTCTCTTCCCGTGAGGCGTTGCGGCCTCTTCATCGGCCTGCGATTGTGGGCGGCCCTCGTCCCGGTGCAGGTCGACCCGGATTACCCCCTCGGGCAGCTGGGTGTTCCGCCCGTCACCACGGCGGCGGATCCTCTGCGCCTCGTCGACCTGAGAATCGGTGTGTCCGACGACAGCTTGAGGACCTCGAGCTTTGAGACGCGTCTAAGGCTCGGAGCCACCGCTTTTTTCGGAGGGGAGGTTCGTGGCCAGCGACTCGCGGTTTTTTTCGACACCCAGCGCCTCGAGCTCGGGGTGAGCGAACAAGACGGAGAGCTCGATCTCGAGGGGTCGTACCGCGCGTCTTTCTTTCGTGCGCGCGTGGCCGGGGAAAAGAGGCGGGACGATACATGGAACGTCGCTTTGGAGGGCTCCATTCGGTTGAGCCCCGACTTCGAGATTCTCGTCGATTACGAGCATGATACCGACGACGTCCGTGGGGGCCCGCCTTCACTCAACGAGTTCATCGAGACCGGCCGGCTAGAAGAGCCCGGGCGTCCCACTCGAGTGCTGCGATCCAGCTCCGTGGGTTTTCTCTACCAGAGAGAGAACCACCTCGAGCTCGCGGCCGATGCGTCCGTCTCCCGAATCCGTACCGAGGCAGGGTTCGACCAGACGAGAAAGCGCGCCCGGGCTTCAGCACTCTGGAACGTCGCCGCGTTCGAGCTCGACGGCCGGTTCGGCTTCGACCGCTTTAGCGGACGGCTCGAAAGGACCCAAGGTCTCGCCGAGCTGGGGGCAGCCTTCCGATTCGCGGGCTACTTCGTCGCGACGGCGCGAACGCTTCAGATCTGGCAGCCGGCCGTCGAGCGGTTCACGCACGACTACCGTGGAGCCGTTACTTTTTTCGGCCCTCGATTTCGTTTCGCACGGTCGAGCGATATCGGGGACGAAGTGTTGCGCTTGACGCGCCGCGCGAACGAGCTCGGGTACAACGAGCGTCGCGTCTACGACCTCGACGGCCTTCGCGCCCTTCGGGAGCGGCTTTCGCTCTCCGCCGCGCGTGAGGAGCTTGCCGGTAGGGTTGATGCTCTCTATCTCGCCGAAGTCCGCGAGCGAAACGTGCCGCAGCTCGGCTTCGAGCTCGCTCGATCGATCGACAAGATTGCCGGATCGGTGACCGATGCCTATCGCGTCTTCTTTGGCGTGCCTTGGCGGGTGGCCTGGCCTTTTACCCGAGGCGAGGATCGGGTCGAGTTCCTTCGCATTGACTGGGCTTTTATCGACGAGCGCTTCCCCTCGCCCGGATGGAAGACGCACTCGCACGCGATCACCGCGACCGCGGAGCTCAACCGGCAGCACCTTCTTCGCTTCCGATGGGAGAGCCCGGGCCAAACCCCCGAAGAATTCGCATTCAACATCTGGCGGGGGCGGCGGTGGAGCGCCGAGTACGTCTACGAGCTCGGCCGGTAAGAAGCGGTCTCCCGCCGCCTTGTTCGAGCTCTATGGACAGGGTGAAGCTGCTCGGTACGAACGTCATACGGCGCTTTCTATTGCGACGCGCACGACGTCGCAAGCTGGTCCGTTCTAGCTGGCGTGAAGTCGGGCGTGGACCTTGACGCGCGCCTAAAGCTGTCCCTCGGACATGAGACGCTCGACGAGGAGCTCGGCCATGCGCTGGTGCCCTTTGGGCGTGAAGTGGCTCTCGTCGATGAAGTCGTTCGGAAACTGGTCTTCGAACACCTGCTGCACGTCGATGACGAAAGCGTTCCTCTCGGCGGCGAAACGCACGAGCTCATCGTTGTAGCGAGGTACGTCCGCCCGCCAGTTGTTCTGGATCTGCCGCATCGCTTCGGTTTTCTCCTGGTACGGACGTGTCAAGTAGACGAGCTTCACTCCATGCGCCGACGCGACGTCGCCAAAGGCGTCCATGTTGGCGAGGTAGTCGTCGAGCGGCACCCGGTTTCCTACAGAAACCGCGGGACGTTGCGGAACAATGTATCGCTTCAGGACCAAATAGAAGCGGTAGTTCAGAAGAAAGCGCTCCACGGCCACGAGAACGGGAGGTGGCGGCTGGAACGTGGCGTCGGATGCCCCGAGCGCCGTTGCGAGATCGTTCCAACCGAACGAGACGAGGACGAGGTCCGGCCGGAAACGGGCCACCTGACGTTGGAACCGTAGAAGACCTTGGTGCGACGAGTATCCCGCCACACCGGCGTTGACGACTTCGTAAACCGTATCACCCGCACTCTCTTGCAAGAGAGACGCGAGGCGTTCGGGCCAACCGCCATGATCTGGACCATCGGTGTTCGAGTCCCCGTAACAGAGGATACGAAAGACGCCCGGTGGCTTGTGCTCCGACACCACGGGGCCTTTCATGCGCTGGGCGTTGTACGGCGCCCGGTCGACCGGTCGCCACCACAGCACGGGGTCGGGCTCCCGGAACGCATCCGCTGTGATGTGCGCTAGTCGCCAGTCCTCTGCGCCTTCCGGAAGCTGCGTCTCCATAGGCGAGTAGATCTCGACTAGCCCGGTCTGCACGAGAAACCTCGCCACGTACTCGGCACCGCCCCAGAGGATCACGATGGACCCGAGTGCCAGAAAGTACTTGCGGACGGCCCTTCTACGATGCAACTGAGCTTCGAGCGCGTCGAGCCATCGCGCGCGCGCGTGCCACAACGAGCCGTAGACCACCGCGAGGAACAAGAGGAGGACGACAACCGCGGTGTTCCGGTAGAGCGGGTAGGTCACACCTCCGAGGAAGAAGAGCAGAATCGCGAGGCCGTGGGCGAACCCTGATTTCATTCATCCCTTTCGATGCGCGCTGACGGATGCAATTTTAGATGAAATCGATGCGCGACGCACCAATAAACGACGGCTTTGGAGCGTTGCTCGACAAGCGCATTGACGGACTGGATGCAGTTCGTCGTCTTCAGCGAGCGGCCAAGCACCGCCCACACACCGAGTCGATGCAATGTCAGCATCTCCTCGAGGCCTTCTTCGAGGCTGGTCGCGGCTGACTGATTGCCTCTCGTAGCTCCTGATGAAGTCGCTCAAGGGCGGCGATCGCCTCTTCGTATTCCGGGCACCTTGCTTCGCGAAATCCCCTCGTGCTACTTTGGCGCTCGTTGCCCGACCTGAAACAATCGCTTGCGAAGCTCCTACCCGGTGTGAGGACCTACCTGGTGGCGTGGCGCTCTCTTGCGAAGTTCCGTGCACCGCATTTTCGAGCGGGCGGGTTGCTGCGGTCATCGCGGCTCGACGTCTTCACCGATCGGCCCGTAACCGAAACGGAGGAGATCAATGCTAATTCAGAAAAGTACTTCGAGCATCCGGAGAATCGCGAGTTCTGGCTGAACCGTCCGTTCTCCCATCCGGAAACGGTGGGAAAGTACCTCGAGAGGTTCGGCCTGCTCCTCGCAACACTCGGCATCCGGCCCGGCGACAAAGTGCTCGATTTCGGATGTGGGACCGGCTGGACTTCGATCATGCTGGCACGCACGGGCGCCGAGGTCGTGGGCATGGACATTGCGCCTGCCGCGCTCGACATCGGGCGCGAGGCGGCCGAGCGCGAGCTGACGGACGATGTGCGATCGCGACTGACATTCGAGACGTATTCGGGGGACGGCATCGATATTGCCGATGGTGATGTCGATTTCGTCGTGGTCTTCGACGCCTTCCATCACTTTCCGAATCCGATGACGATCCTTCGGGAGTTCCACCGGGTGCTCTCGCCACACGGCCGATTCGGCTTCGCGGAGCCGGGAGCGGGGCATGCGACATCCGAGAGCTCGATAGCAGAGGCGGAGCACGGGATTCTCGAGCAGGACCTCGACCTCGAGCAGTTTTATCGAAGCGCGATGGCAGCCGGGTTCCAGGGACTCGAGCTCGCTATCCCAGCTCTCCCGCCTGAGATCCTGACGCTTCCGATGCAACGCATGCGGAGCTTTCTGCAGGGTCTGCCTTGGATCGTCCCCCAGGATTTTCTGAGAAAGACCGTACTTACCGGCCCCATCGGCGTTTTTCGAAAGGGCGCACACCCGGTGACATCGCTCAACCCTCGCACGCATCTAGCCGAGATCCGTCCGGTCGTCTCACAGGTCTCGTCTTCAGTTGGCGAGGAAACACGGATCGTCGCGCGCGTGAAGAACCGAACCGAGACCGTGTGGTTGCGAGAGGGACGACGGGGCAGCGGATACGTTCGACTCGGAGCGCATCTTCTCGACGAGAAGCGCACGATGCTCGACCAAGATTTTGGGCGGACGGAGCTACCGCGCGATCTCACGAAAGGCGACTCGTGTACGACCGAGATCGTGATCCGCGCGCCGGGTAAGCCCGGCACGTACATCGTCCAGCTCGACATGGTGAACGAAGGTACGTGTTGGTTCGCCCAGCGAGGGTCACCCGTGGCCGATGTACGTCTCGACGTGCAGCCATGATTCGAGCCGTCAGCGGCCCGTCACGGGTGATCCGGGCATGGCATGGATGCTCGTGACTGACGAGCCAGAGTTTCGAGTGTTGAGAGACTACGCCGAGCCAGGCGCGACGAGGCGTGTCCACTCGCATGACGCGACCTATCACGTGTTCGTTCTTGCTACGGGACAGTTTCGTCTATCGACGTCACACAGGGTCAGGTTCTGCACCTAGACGCTTGAGCTAAGAGGAGAACGTCTGTGCCAAACGATTCACCTGGAATCAGCCTAACTGGACACCATCACATAACCATGGCCGTCGGCAACGTGCAGGAGGATTTCGACTTTCACACCAAAGTCCTTGGCTTGAAATGCGTAAAACGAACGTTGTTCTACGACGGTGATACGCCGATTTACCATCTTTACTACGGAAATGATCTGGGCGAGGAGAGCACACTGCTCACAACTTTTCCTGTCGCTCTCACATCGGTGTCAAAGGAACCGAAGGCAGTGGACAGGTGAGTTTCGTAAGCCTGTCGGTACCCGAATCCGCACTAGGCTATTGGAAGGATCGCCTAACCGCGCACGGGTTCGACGTCTCCGAAACCGAGCGATTCGATCGCCTCCTCGACCTTCCCCTGCCCTATCAAGGCGATGCCGAGGTTGTTGCCGGCATCGACGAAATCGGGCTTCGCCTCGAGCGCGCGGCGAAAGTAGAGGACGGCTAAGCTCGTAGGGTCAAAATATTCGAACGACAATCAGGTCAGCAAGTTCGGCGGACCCCGCGGGCCGGTTGAACCCGCCCTTCCTGTCGGATAGGTATTCCAGTTCTTCGGGGAGTCGCGATGGACTGGAAGA